>NZ_JBPXKP010000003.1:0-412728 GCF_054558675.1 Aquirufa sp. TARAVU-A1A | reverse complement strand
TTAGAGTTAAGAGTTAAGAGTTACAGATTAAGCGAACGAGTTTAATCAACAGATTGAAGGAGTAACTAATGACTAGCGACTAACGACTAGTGACTAGCGACTAAAAACACCACCCCTACCCTTTCCAAATGTGGGAAGCAAGAAGCGGGAGCGCTGTGAATGCGATGGAATGATCTATCAAAATTCACACAAGGTTCTTTGACATATTGTGAGAATAAAGTAAAGAGTAAGAGCAAATTAGAATTATTGAATCCTTCGGGATGAAGATATTTTATAAAAGAGTAAGTGAATTAAGGGCGTATGGGGGATGCCTAGGCTCTTGGAGGCGATGAAGGACGTGTTAAGCTGCGATAAGCTTCGGGGAGGTGCACAAGACCTTTAATCCGAAGATTTCCGAATGGGGCAACCCAGTAGATTGAAGATCTATTATTCTATTTAAGATAGAAGGCGAACCTGCTGAACTGAAACATCTAAGTAAGCAGAGGAAGAGAAAACAAAAGTGATTCCGTAAGTAGTGGCGAGCGAACGCGGATTAGCCCAAACCAGTGTTGTTGCGGCAAGACTGGGGTTGTAGGACCACGACATCGATTATATAAAGGAACAAGAACTGTCTGGGAAGGCAGGCCGTAGAAGGTGAGAGCCCTGTATTGGTAAGCTTATGTAATTGTAGTGGTATCCTGAGTAGGGGGGGACTGGAGAAATCCCCTTTGAATCTGCCGGCACCATCCGGTAAGGCTAAATACTACCAAGAGACCGATAGTGAACGAGTACTGTGAAGGAAAGGTGAAAAGTACCCTGAGTAAGGGGGTGAAAAGACCCTGAAACCATACGCTTACAAGCGGTCGGAGCCCTTATTGGGGTGACGGCGTGCCTTTTGCATAATGAGCCTACGAGTTACTTTCACTGGCGAGGTTAATCATATAGATGTGAGCAGCCGGAGCGAAAGCGAGTCTGAATAGGGCGCTTAGTCAGTGGGAGTAGACGCGAAACTTTGTGATCTACCCATGAGCAGGTTGAAGCTCCGATAACACGGAGTGGAGGACCGAACCAGTTTACGTTGAAAAGTATTTGGATGACTTGTGGGTAGGGGTGAAAGGCCAATCAAACTGAGAAATAGCTCGTACTCCCCGAAATGTTTTTAGGAACAGCCTCGGGGTTAAGTTTTAAGCAGGTAAAGCTACCAATAGGACTAGGGGGAGTCAAATCCTACCAAATCCTGATGAACTCTGAATGGCTTAAAATATACCCGGGAGTGAGGGTTGGGGTGCTAAGGTCCCAATCCGAGAGGGAAAGAACCCAGACCAACAGCTAAGGTCCCAAAATCTTTACTAAGTTGAACTAAGGAAGTCTGATTGCAGTGACAGCCAGGATGTTAGCTTGGAAGCAGCTATTCATTTAAAGAGTGCGTAACAGCTCACTGGTCGAGCGAGGCGGGCATCGATAATAAACGGGCATCAAGTAAAGTACCGAAGCTTTGGATTATATTTATATACTGGTAGGGGAGCATTCTGATCTGCGGTGAAGGTTGAGCGACGAGCTTGGCTGGAGCGTTCAGAAAAGCAAATGTAGGCATGAGTAACGATAATGAGGGCGAGAAACCCTCACGCCGAAAGACTAAGGTTTCCTCAGCTATGCTAATCAACTGAGGGTTAGTCGGGGGCTAAGGGTCTAGCGAAAGCGACAACCTAATGCACAGCAGGTTAATATTCCTGCACTTACTTATTGGGCAAATAGATGACGGAGATTACAGGTTACCAGATACTGACGGAATAGTGTCTTTGAGAGGCGGCAGCAATGCCAAAACGAGTGTAGTGAGTAAACTTCCAAGAAAAGTCTAGGCGTGTATAACTGATAAGTAACCCGTACCGTAAACCGACACAGGTGGTCGAGAAGAATATTCTAAGGCGCTCGAGTGAATCACGGCTAAGGAACTCGGCAAATTAACCCTGTAACTTCGGGATAAAGGGAGCCTCGAGCAATCGAGGCCGCAGAGAAATGGCCCAGGCGACTGTTTAACAAAAACACATGGCTTTGCTAAATCGAAAGATGACGTATAAGGCCTGACACCTGCCCGGTGCTGGAAGGTTAAGGGGGGATGTTAGCCGCAAGGCGAAGCATTGAACTGAAGCCCCAGTAAACGGCGGCCGTAACTATAACGGTCCTAAGGTAGCGAAATTCCTTGTCGGGTAAGTTCCGACCTGCACGAATGGTGTAACGATCTGGGCACTGTCTCAGCCGTGAGCTCGGTGAAATTGTAGTAACGGTGAAGATGCCGTTTACCCGCAACGGGACGGAAAGACCCCATGAACCTTTACTATAGCTTAGCATTGAGTTTTGGTACTGGATGTGTAGGATAGGTGGGAGGCTGTGAGCCGGTGTCGCTAGGCATCGGGGAGCCAACGTTGAAATACCACCCTTCTTGTACTGGAATTCTAATCCCCAAAGGGGAGACATTGCTTGGTGGGTAGTTTGACTGGGGTGGTCGCCTCCAAAAGAGTAACGGAGGCTTTCAAAGGTTCCCTCAGCACGCTTGGTAACCGTGCGTAGAGTGCAATAGCAAAAGGGAGCTTGACTGTGAGACCGACAAGTCGATCAGGTACGAAAGTAGGATATAGTGATCCGGTGGTTTAGTATGGAACAGCCATCGCTCAAAGGATAAAAGGTACTCTGGGGATAACAGGCTGATCTCCCCCAAGAGCTCACATCGACGGGGAGGTTTGGCACCTCGATGTCGGCTCGTCACATCCTGGGGCTGGAGAAGGTCCCAAGGGTTCGGCTGTTCGCCGATTAAAGTGGCACGCGAGCTGGGTTCAGAACGTCGTGAGACAGTTCGGTCCCTATCTGTTGTGGGCGTAGGAATATTGACAGGTTCTGACTTTAGTACGAGAGGACCGAGTTGGACTGACCGCTGGTATATCAGTTGTTCTGCCAAGGGCATAGCTGAGTAGCCACGTCGGGACCAGATAAGCGCTGAAAGCATCTAAGTGCGAAACTGACCTGAAGATGAGTATTCCATGAAGGGTCCGTGTAGACGACACGGTCGATAGGCTACAGATGTAAAGGCAGTAATGTCAAAGTCGAGTAGTACTAATTACCCGAAAGCTTACCTTTTATTAATTTACACACTGCTGTTTATTTTATCTCACAATATGGAAAAAGGCTATGACCTTGTAAAAAGTATGGAGCCGATAGGACGGGTGTTCACCTCTTCCCATCTCGAACAGAGAAGTTAAGCCCCGCACCGCTGATGATACTGGGATCAAACCCGGGAAAGTAAGTAAGCTCCAAGTTATTATAGAAGACCTGCACCGAAAGTGTGGGTCTTTTTTTTTGGCCTAAATAGTCGTCAGTCGCTAGTCACTAGTCGGCAGTTGTCAGTCCGGAGGGAATTAGTCCGGAGTTCGAAGGGAAATTGTCGCTTGTCGTCAGGTGTCTGTGGTCAGTCCGGAGGGAAATAGTCCGGAGTCCGGAGGGATTGTAAGTTCTTCACTCTTCATTCTTAACTCTTACCTGGCGTGAAGTCCGGAGGATGGAGGGTGTTCTCATCACTCTTAATTCTTCATTCTTTCCTCTTAGTTCTTCACTCTTCACTCTTCGTTCTTAACTGGAATGTAGTCCTGAGTCCGGAGGGAAAACAGTCGCTAGTCACTAGTCATCAGTCGGCAGTCCGAAGGGAAATAGTCCGAAGTTCGGAGGGGTTATCAGTAGTCAGTTGCTAGTCGTCAGTTTGGAAGATTAACCCTTAACTCTTAGCTCTTATCTCTTCGTTCTTAATTCTTAATTCAATTTCGAAATATCGAGTCTCTATAGTCAAGGTCCAATGACTAACGTCTAACGTCTAATCTCTTCACTCTTAATTCTTAGCTCTAAACTAACTATTACACCCCCTACAAACTCCCTGAATCAATAAATTACTCTCTTGCTTGACGAAATGTTCGGGTAATATGATCTGAGGAATATGAACGGTTTCCAAACATGTCGTTTGGCCGCATTGCGTACATTTGAAATGTACATGATCATGCTGATGTTGATGATTGGAATCATGATGACACGTTTCCTTGCACAAAGCATATTTTATACCACCTTGGTCATCTAATACTTTATGCAATAATCCACTGGCTAAAAAGGACTTTAATGTTCGATAAATCGTAACTCGATCAAATTGACTGGATAAGGCTTGTTCAATATCTCCTTGACTCAATGCGTATCCAGCTTGTTGGAATGCAGCGAGTACGGCTTGCCGACTGCCCGTCGACCGCAAGCCAAATTGATCCAATTTTATTTCGGGTTTTGCCGCCATAGCTATGCCTGCAAATGCTCTGTTTGTAATGCGACCATATTCCGGTAAACACCATTTTTAATCTTCATCAAAGATTCATGATTCCCCTGCTCTAATATCTTCCCTTCTTCCATCACGATGATTTGATCTGCCGAACGAATCGTCGATAAACGGTGCGCAATAATCAAACTCGTCCGATTCTTCATCAATTCCTCCAAGGCCGATTGCACCCATTTTTCAGATTCCGAATCCAACGCACTTGTCGCCTCATCCAAAATTAAAAACTTCGGATCACGTAATATCGCTCGTGCAATAGCTATTCGTTGGCGCTGGCCTCCCGATAATTTTACTCCGCGTTCTCCGACCAAGGTATCCCACTTCTCCGGGAATGACTCAATAAATTCTTTGGCAAATGCCTGCTCAGCTGCAAATTCAATCTCTTCTTGACTTGCTCCCGGCTTGCCATATGCTATGTTCTCACGAATAGTTCCTCCAAACAACAAGACTTCTTGGGGTACTAAGGCCAACATGCTTCTCCAGTCGCTAACGGAATATTCCTGAATACTCCGACCGTTTAATTTGATCTGTCCCGCATTAGGTTCATAAAAGCGCATCATCAATTGGGCCAAGGTGGATTTACCCGTACCTGATGTCCCCACAATCGCAATCTTTTGGCCTGGCTCAATATCAATTGATATACCTTTTAAAATCTCCACCGAGGGTCTACTCGGATATGAAAAGTGTAGATCTTCGATGCTAATCTTTCCAAATTCAATCGCTTTTGAAGATGTTTGGCTAACTAAATCAATTTCCGATGGATCTTGCAAGATCTCCAAAATTCGATCCGACGATCCAATCGTCTTCTGTAATTGTGCATAGATATCACCCAATCCTCCTACCGATCCTCCAATGAACGCCGTATAGAAGATAAAGGTCAATAAATCCGCCAAAATCATATCGCCCTGCGCAACCAATGCCGCCCCATACCATACAACCCCCACAATTCCTCCAAACAAGGCAAAAATCACAAAGCTCACAAAGGCCCCTCGCATCGTCGCAGCCTTTAATGCCGCTTCAATCACACGATTTAATGAGCTCGTATAGCGATTGACTTCATAGGATTCATTCGTGAACGATTTAACCGCTTGAATCGATTGAAACGTTTCCTCTACAATGATATTCGTCGCCGCCAATTCATCTTGCGATTTCTTCGATATTTTCCGGATGAACTTCCCAAATACAATTGCCGCCACAACAAGTACGGGGAAAGTGGCCAACATAAATAGTGTCAACTTCCACGATAAATAAGTGATCAACGCAATTCCTCCTACGAGTGTAAATACTTGTCGGAAAAACTCCGCCAATGTAATCGATAGGACATCTTGTAGTTGCGTAATGTCAGACGTGATCCGACTCATCAATTCCCCCACGCGCCGCTTTTCAAAATGAAAAATAGGCATGGTGATAATTTTGGCATATAAGGTTTTACGAACATCCCGCATGGCCTTTTCAGATACCTGCGCAAAGGTGTAAATACGTAAAAACGATAAAATTGCTTGAATGATTAATACCGCGAAAAAGAATAGCGTGACTTCATTGATGTGGTAATTCGATTTGCCCTCGATGACCTTCGTCATTTGGCCAATTAATAAGGGAAAACTCATCGTCGTCAAGTTTGACAACAATAAAAACACCATCCCCGTAATGAAGGTCCACTTGTATGGAATGACAAATTGGAAAATTTTCAAAGCTTTCTTCAAACCTTGCTTATCCACTTTTACCTTATCTTTCGGTTCAGGCCCTGAACCAAAACTCTCATGTCTTTTTGCCATTGGTTTTATTCTTTGTCTGGCTCACCTCGATAGCCCGACTTTAGAAATAAAGAGTTATAGTCGGGGTCTGTCATTAACTTAGTAAGCGATACTTTAGGATTTTGTTTCCAATATTGGTCTACAATGCGCCATCCTAACCATCTTCCGATAGATCCTGGACATGCCGGACCTATTTCAGGGGTTTTGGGGCGCTCACCCAAGTATTTATTTTTTGTTAGTTCTTCTTGATTGAACAACAGTTTTTTGTCGATGAAATGTTCCCAAACTTCCTTTTGGAATGCATTTGTCTCAGCTAATTCTTGTGTCGTGTAGCCAAATAATAATGAATCGGCTAATTCAGGCAATATCTTCTTCGTGAACACAAAACCTTTACCATACCAAATCATATCACTTAACAAGGTATGGTCTTCCTCGTTTTGACGATTGACAAAGGCCGAATATTGTAAGATAACCTGACCCACCAAAGCCTGAGGTTCCAAACGGCGTAATTGATAATCATATACGCCTGGAGGAAGGTATAAACCTTTTTTGCCCATGAAAAAATCTAGACCGATGACGATTAAGCTGTCGGAAACTTGCAAATGTTGGGCCGTGAATTCACCCCCAACGCCTCCAAAACCCGAGAATACCGTACGAATTTTAGGGGTTTTTAATCCTGGGAATTCCTGCTGAATGCGCTCAAATGCCAAACGTAATTCTTTCTCTAAACGATCTCCCCCGAAAAATGCTGAATCTTGGCTCTGCTTGTAAAAAGCTTTTAAGGAGGGGTTTTGATACAATTGGTATAAGTCGCGCGCTAAAAATGGAGTCTTTTCGGGCGGACAACTGAAATAGCCAATCCCAATTTCCGGGTGTTTCTTCAGGATGGAATCAATTGCCTCGGCGGAGTTGGCCTCCGCTAATGTCCGGTCTAATCGCTGCATGTCCCATTTGATTTTGGGTGCGCTTTTTTCTTTGTCAGATTTACTACACTGCCAAAAAAACAAAGCCAAGAAGACGATTAGTATCCTTTTCATTATCCCAATCGAGCTAATAATTCTTGCAATGATTTGATTTTATTTTCCGCATCTGAAAGCTTTTGACGCTCACGCTCCACTAGATCCGCTTTCGCATTTTGAACGAATTTTTCGTTTGCTAATTTGGCCTCTACCGACTTTTTGAAACCTAATAGATATTCCAACTCCTTCGCGGATTCCGCTTTAAGGACCTCAGGATCTTCATCGTTTGCCATTGGAACAAAGAATTGGTCCGACTTCACCACAAAGGTTTGTGCGTCTACGATCGGTTCGTTGATAAACGTGATTGATTCTAAATTCGCTAATTTTTGCATGATTGCCTCCACTGCTGCATAGGCTGTTGGTTGCTCCGACTTAATGCAAAGGGGCAATGCCAACTTCGGAGACAATTGTTTCGAGTTACGAATCTCACGTACCTTCGTCACTACCTCGAACATCGCATCAAATTGCGCAATTAATGCTTCATTCACAGCGCCAGCTTTTGGAAATTCAGCCGTACAAATTGTGGCATTTTCAGCACGCGTATCAATTGCTTGCCAAATTTCTTCTGTGATAAACGGCATGTATGGGTGCATCAAGCGCATCAAGGAATCGAATAATCCTAAGGCTGAATTCAAGGTGTCCGCATGAATCGGACTTTGATATGCGGGCTTAATAATCTCCAAGTATTTGCCACAGAAATCATCCCAAACCAAATTATAAATGCTCAACAAGGCATCCGATATCCGGAACTTGCTAAAGTGATCTTGAACTTCTGTAATCGTTTGGCTTAACTTCGACTCAAACCAAGCCGTTGCTAGCACATGTTCTGGTAATGATGTTCCTGGAACTACCTCTAAGCCTTTTAACAAGCGGAACGCATTCCAAATTTTATTTGAGAAATTACGTCCTTGTTCACATAACTTATCGTCAAATAATAAGTCATTGCCAGCGGGTGCTGAAAACAATAATCCCGAACGTACACCATCTGCGCCAAATCGCTCAATTAATTCCAATGGATCAGGTGAGTTACCCAATGATTTGGACATCTTACGGCCTTGCTTATCACGTACAATTCCGGTCAAATACACATTCTTAAATGGCAATTCATCACGCCACTCATAACCTGCCATGATCATACGAGCTACCCAGAAGAATAGAATATCGGGTCCCGTAACTAAATCATTGGTTGGGTAGTAATAATTAATTTCCTCATTATCCGGATTTTCAATGCCATCAAATACCGAAATAGGCCATAACCATGACGAGAACCACGTATCTAATACATCCGGATCTTGTGTTAAATCATCTTCCACCAAGGCAAATAACTGATACTTATCGCGTGCAATTCGCAAGGCTTCCTGCTTATCTTTCGCCACAATCACTGTGCCATCTTCCATGTAGAACGCTGGGATTTGTTGGCCCCACCACAACTGACGCGAAATACACCAGTCGCGAACATTTTCCATCCAAGAACGATAGGTATTCTTAAACTTAGCCGGGTGCAATTGAATGGTATCATTCATGACATTGTCTAAAGCGGGCTTGGCCAACTCCTCCATTTTCATGAACCATTGCAAAGACAATTTCGGTTCGATCACTGCACCTGTTCGTTCAGAAGTACCCACGGTCGATTTGTATTCATCTATTTTGACTAAATACCCTTCCTCGGTTAATTGCTTCACAATGCGTTTACGTGCTTCGAAACGATCAACACCTACAAATAATATAGCTTTTTCATTCAAAGTGCCATCGTCATTTAAAATGTCAATGACCGGCAATTTGTGTTTCAAGCCTAATTCGTAGTCATTTAAATCGTGGGCAGGTGTAACTTTCAAACAACCTGTTCCAAAATCCAAGGTCACATATTCATCAGGAATGATGCTGATTTCACGGTCAATCAAAGGAATACGAACCTTTTTGCCATGCAAATGTAGATAGCGCTCATCCGCAGGATTCACACAAATTGCTGCATCCGCCATGATGGTTTCTGGTCGGGTCGTGGCGATTGTCACATATCCAGAACCATCCACGAGTGGATATTGGATGTGAAATAATTTGGCCTGAACATCTTTGTAGATTACTTCTTCGTCCGACAAAGCCGTTTTTCCTTGCGGATCCCAGTTTACCATGCGCACGCCTCGGTAGATCAAACCCTTGTTGTATAAACGAACAAAGGTGTCAATCACCGCTTGATATAAGGAAGGTTCCATCGTGAAACGGGTACGATCCCAATCACATGAAGCGCCTAATTTTTTTAATTGATCGAGAATAATTCCGCCGTATTTGTCCTTCCATTCGAAGGCATGTTTTAGGAATTCCTCGCGTGTAATGTCTTTTTTCTCAATGCCTTTTTCCTTCAACATCGCTACAACTTTCGCTTCTGTAGCGATTGAAGCGTGGTCGGTGCCCGGAACCCAACATGCCTCTTTTCCTTCCATGCGCGCTTTACGAATCAGCACGTCTTGGATGGTATTGTTGAGCATGTGCCCCATGTGCAATACGCCCGTCACATTGGGTGGAGGGATGACGATGGAATACGCTTCTTTATTTGGGTTAGGCTTCGAAGCAAAGACTTTTTGCTCTAACCAATAGGCGTACCATTTCTGTTCAATTTCCTGCGGGGCGTAATTCTTATCAATCATAAAAGGGTATGAGTATTTATAGCCTACAAAGATAATTGATTTCAGTCAAAGGAGCGGGTGGATTATTAAAACAATTCGCTGTAATTTTGGTTAAAATCCAAAATGCAAATAATGGGAATTCTACTTTGGTTGGGGACATTTTTAGGAATGGAAGGTGTCGCTTGGTTTACACACAAATACATCATGCATGGAATTATGTGGAACTGGCACGAATCCCACCATGTGCATCACAAAAATGCCTTGGAAAAAAATGATTTGTTCTCCGTGGTTTTTGGGATTTCATCCACGCTCACGATCATTGTGGGCGCAGAAATTCCGGAATACTGGCCCTTGTTTTACATCGGCCTAGGCATTGCGACGTATGGAATATTTTATTTCATCTTCCACGACATCATCGTACACCGAAGAATTAAAATCAAATACAAAGCGGGATCAGCCTATATGAAACGCATCATGAAGGCACATTATGTGCATCATGAGGTACATACAAAAAAAGGCGCAGAGGCTTTTGGTTTCCTCTACGCCCCTAAAAAATATCAATAGTTCTATTGAACGAATCCTACGCCTACCGTCGAGTTAGAAAATTCATCAATTAAAATAAATGCTCCGTTCGAAGGATTGTTTGCGTACACATCCGCGCTAATTGGCTGCGCGGTACGTAAGGCAATACGCCCGATTTCGTTTAGTTTCAACGAATCTACACCTTCTGTTGCAGTTTGTGCAACGACATCTAAGCGCTCAGTAATCTGAGAAATCTTCGCTTTGGTGATGTTGATGCCGTGTTGCAACAAATAGGTTTTTCCAGGAGTAAGGGCTTGGTGATCAAGCCAACAAACCTGCGCGGAAAAATCTTTTAACTGCGGAGCGTTCGCTTCCGAAGCTAGCACAATCGTGTTGCCGCGTGAAATATCGATGTCGGTGGATAAGGTAATCACGACAGAATCGCCCGCTTTGGCATGGGTTAATTTCGATTCAAATTTCTCAATCGTTGCGATTGTACTTTCTTGACCTGTCGGTAAAACCCGAATCGCATCACCCACCTGAAATGTACCCGAGCTTATTTTGCCCGCATATCCACGGAAATCGTGGTAGGCCTCCGTCATGGGACGAACAACAAATTGCACAGGGAAACGTGCAGGAGCGTGCGCTAATGTTTCTGCGTATTCAAAAGCCTCCAATTCACCCAAAAGCGTGTTGCCTGTAAACCAAGGCATTTGCTCCGCTTTCGTTGTGATGTTTTGCCCATAAAGTGACGAGATAGGTAAGAAGCTAATTTCTTGTCCTTCAAAAGTCGTTTGTTTAACGAGTTCCGTTAGGCTCGCTTTTATTTCTTCAAAAGTCGATTCTTGGTATTGAACCAAGTCCATTTTGTTTACACAAATGATCACTTTGGGAATGCGCAACATGGCTGCGATAGATAAGTGACGAGCCGTTTGTTCGACCATTCCTTGGCGAGCATCCACCAAAATCAAGGAAACTTTCGCATTGGATGCTCCTGTAACCATGTTTCGTGTGTATTCTACGTGACCGGGTGTATCCGCAATGATGTATTTGCGGCTAGGGGTAGAAAAATAGATATGGGCAACGTCGATGGTAATTCCTTGTTCGCGTTCTGCGATCAGGCCATCAGTCAAAAGGGATAGGTCTAAGAAGTCCAATCCTTTGCGTTTCGAAGCTGTTTCAAGTGCTTCAATTTTATCTTTGGTAATCGAATTTGTCTCGTATAATAAGCGACCGATCAAGGTACTTTTTCCGTCATCTACGGAACCGGCTGTTGCTATGCGTAATATATCCATTGTCTTTCTTCGCTTGATTAAAAATACCCTTGTTGTTTCCGTTTTTCCATGGCGGCTTCGGAGCGTTTATCGTCGATACGCGCACCCCGTTCCGAAATTTCTGCAGATAAAATCTCTTCGATGATGACATCGATTTCCGTTGCTTCGGATGCAACTGCAGCTGTACAAGTCATGTCACCCACCGTGCGGAATCGAACAGTTGCCTCAAATGGGATTTCATCAGCCTCTTTGTTCAAGTGTTCTGAATCCGCCCAAAGCATGCCATCGCGCTCAATAACTTGGCGTTTATGCGAGAAATAGATGGATGGAATTTCCATGTTTTCCTCTTTGATGTAATTCCAAACGTCTAATTCTGTCCAATTGGAAATAGGGAAAACGCGGACATTTTCGCCTACGGCAATGCGGCCGTTCAACATATCAAATAATTCTGGGCGCTGGCGTTTCGCATCCCATTGACCGAAGTCATCACGAACCGAGAAGATTCGCTCTTTAGCTCGTGCTTTTTCCTCATCCCGACGAGCCCCTCCGATGCAGGCATCGAATTTAAATTCCTCGATCGTGTCCAACAAAGTCACTGTTTGCAAAACATTGCGAGAAGCGTATTTACCGGATTCTTCTTTTGCTTTCCCTTGGTCAATCGAATCTTGGACATAACGAACGATTAATTCTGCGCCGGTTTCTTTGGCTAACCAATCTCTAAACTCAATGGTCTCCGGGAAATTATGTCCCGTATCAATGTGTACGAGTGGGAAAGGGATTTTACCTGGATAGAAGGCTTTTTGGGCCAAACGAACTAAGGTAATGGAATCTTTTCCACCAGAAAATAACAAAGCTGGACGCTCGAACTGAGCCGCCACTTCGCGCATGATGTAAATGGATTCGTCCTCCAACTGGCGAGGAAAATGTCCGATTTTATCGTTTAACTTATTCATATTCTGCTATTAGGCGTGTAAACCGCATTCTTTTTGTGAATTTTCCCACCACCAACGGCCCGCGCGGGGATGTTCTCCTTCCGCAATGGCCCGCGTACAAGGGGCGCAACCAATGGAAATGAAGCCCTTTTTGTGTAATGGGTTTTGGGGTATTTTATATTCAGCTAAATAATTTTCTAAGGTCTCAAATGACCAATCAATCAATGGATTGATCTTATATAAATTCTTTTGAGCATCCCATTCGATCATCGGCATATCAGCGCGATTCTCCGATTGCTCAGCACGTAAGCCGGTAATCCAAACATCCGCTCCTTGTAATGCACGATTTAAGGGCTCGATCTTCCGGATAAAGCAACATTCTTTCCGGTTTTCCACCGAGCTATAAAAGGAATTAAAGCCTTTCGTTTCAACAAGTTTTTCAACAGCTGATGTTTGTGGAAAGTAGGTTTTCAGATTGAAGCCCAACTTTTTTACGGTTAAATCGATGAGTTCGTAGGACTCTTGAAATTGTCGGCCTGTATCCAAAGTGAAAATTTCGATGGCCAGTTTTTGGGATGCAATCGCATGGGTAATGGCTTGGTCTTCTTGCCCAAATGAGGTAGAGAAGACGATTTTTTTGCCCGCAAAAAGCGTTGTAATCTGCTGCATGCGTTCCAATAAGGAAAGCGTCTCAAGCGATTTTTCGAAATTTTCTGGAATCATTTTGACAAAATTTTCACAAAGATATATAAAGCCTATTGAATTGCTATACTAAGTAAAAAAATAAACGGATTTGTTTGAAAACTTTTTAATTTAGTCGGGGTTTATAAGCTATGCGAACAGGGAACGAAATTTTGTTGGATCAAGCTACGGGAGACGAGACTGAAATGCACTTAGATTTGCGAAATCTTAAGCATTTGGTGCGTCATGGGGAAGGGCAACGGCTGGAGTTTAAAATGAAAGTCAAGTTTCCTGAAAAAATCATCAAGGAGTTGGTTGCCTTTGCAAATTCAGATGGCGGGCATCTGTTCGTGGGTGTCTCGGACGATGGGCAGATTGAAGGATCAAAGTTTGTAGATGAGGATGAATTTTTGTTGGAAAAGGCTATATCCCAGTATTGTTTTCCTGCATTTACCTACCACGTGTATCGAATTGCATTGGAAAATGGGCGGTCCGTATTAGTTTTTCGGGTATTTGAGAGCATCGATAAACCCCATTTTGTCCAATTGGAAACGGACCCGAATCCGGTTTGTTATGTTCGTGTTAAAGACCGAACGATTAAGGCAAGCAAAGAGATGAAGCAAATATTGCGTCGGGAAAACGAAGAAGGCCTTTCTTTTGCCTATGGAGATGCGGAGCGCTGGTTGATGGAATATCTTCGGGCAAATGAGCAGATTACTTTGGCCGACTTTGCGTTGAAATGTCAACTGCCTGCGTGGTTGGCCTCTCGGAAATTGGTATTGCTTGTGTTAAGTCGTGTCTTAAAAATAGAGCCTGGTGAAAATCAGGATCATTATTTCTTGCGATGAAAAAATGGTTTTTATTTCTAGTGATTATTCCATTTGCGTGTTCCAAAGTCGCGAACGATCCGGGTGTTACTCCAACGCCGCAAGCAGTAACTGTATCATCATTTGACTTATTGCAGGATAAATTGTTGACGCCCAGTTGTGCGAGTTCGGGTTGTCATTTTTCGTCGAAGGATGCAAGTTTTGCCCAACATGGTTTGGTATTAACGAAGGGGAGTGCTTATGCTAATTTGGTGGGAGTAGCTTCTGTTAACCCAGTCGCGTTGAAAAATTCGGTTATTCGGGTTCGGAAATTTGCTTCGGGAGAGAGTTTGTTGTTTCATAAATTGAATTGGGATTTAAGTCATCATGGACTTGTAAGCTACGGAGCTCCGATGCCTTTAGGCGGAAAGCCGATTTCAAAAGGCCAATTAGCCTTTGTACAGAAATGGATTGATGCGGGTGCACCTGCCGCCGGGGAGGTCGCTGATGCTAGTTTGCTTGACGACACGACTCCAAGTTATGTGGAAGACACGAACTTTAGTCCTTTGGCCAGCCCATCAGAAGAAGGGCAGTCGGGGATACAGTTGAAAGTAGATCGTTTCGTGGTTCCCCCCAACTTCGAACGCGAATTGTTTGTTCGTCGGCCACTGAACAACACAGCACCCGTTTATGTTGCTCGAATTAAATTGAAATCACGGGCCAACAGCCATCACATGGTATTGTACGATTTTCGGTCGAAAACCTTGTTGCCCAATACCGACGAAGTGCGTGATTTAAGAAATTTAGACAACTCTTTAAATATTCCGACCGTTCTTCAAATGTCTAATCACATTTTTTTAGGTGGGGGAACGGATCCAAATTCTGATTATCGATTCCCTGCGGGAATGGCATTGCAATTACCTGCAAATGCTTCGATTGATTTAAATCCCCACTACTTTAATAAGACGACGGATAATTTATATGGCGAAAATTATGTGAATTTGTATACGGTTCCTGCCGATCAGGTTAAGCAGGTTGTCAAAATGATTGATTTTAATGTGACGAGTTTTACGTTGCCTGCCAACCAGAAAACGACTATTACTACGGATTTCAAATTTGATAAACCTGTGGCAATTGTTTCCTTGACTTCCCATTACCATGCCAGAGGAAAACTATTTCAAATAAAGATAAAAGGAGGAGCACGTGATGGTGAAGTGGTATATGAGAATACGGATTGGGCTCATCCGAAGGTCATTAACTACGATAGCCCCATTTTGCTGCAAGCGGGCGAGGGTTTAACTTCTGTGGCGACATATTTAAATGATACAAATAAAGTCCTTGGTTTTGGCCTTACTTCGGAAGACGAAATGGACATCATTTTTGGCTATTATTACGAGCGGTAATTCACAAGCTTTCAGGCTTTTGTCGAAAAGTTTTTGAAAGCTATTTGATATCTAAAACATTGAATTATATTTGCCTCCGCTTCTTGAAATATTTCAAGAAATAACACCTAAATAGTACAATTTTCTGCAATTTTTGCATTCTAACCATAAACAATTCTGCTTGGATAGACTTTTACTCCCCTAGGTTAAAATGGAACATAAACACAAGAATAAAATGACGGCTGCTGGTCTTTTGGTAGCCATGGGAATTATCTACGGGGATATCGGAACTTCTCCGCTCTACGTAATGCAAGCCATCATTGGCGACAATCCCATTAACGAACTAACGGTATTAGGTGGCTTGTCCTGTATTTTCTGGACCTTGACACTTCAAACAACCTTGAAATACGTTATTTTAATTTTACGAGCTGATAATAAGGGTGAAGGAGGAATCTTTGCCCTTTTTGCTTTAGTTCGTCGGCATGCCAAATGGCTTACGCTACCCGCAATTATCGGTGGCGCGACCTTGTTGGCCGATGGAATTATTACGCCACCAATCTCGGTTTCCTCGGCGGTAGAAGGGCTTCGCATGTTGCATCATGCTGATGGCCGACCGTTTGTTACGGATACCGTTCCGTTGGTGATCATGATTCTTACGGGATTGTTTTTGTTTCAAATCTTGGGTACCAAGATTGTCGGCAAGTTTTTTGGACCGGTCATGTTAGCCTGGTTTTCTATGTTGGCCTTAACAGGGCTTTTAGGTATCGAAAATGATTGGTCGATTTTACGTGCCGTGAATCCAACGTATGCATGGGATTTATTAACAACGCATCAAGCGGGAACCGCCGGATTCTGGAGTTTAGGAGCCGTTTTCCTTTGTACAACAGGAGCCGAAGCCTTGTATTCGGATTTAGGACATTGCGGTCGTGAGAATATTCGTGTATCCTGGATGTTTGTCAAAGTCGCATTATTGTTGCAGTATTTCGGCCAAGGTGCTTGGTTATTGTCGCAAAATGGAGCTTTACTAGGCGTTAAAAAACCGATTTTTGAATTGTTGAAATCTGAATTAGGGGTTCAGTTTCTGTTCTCTGGCATCATGCTTGCTACCTTGGCAGCCGTTATTGCTTCGCAAGCCTTGATTTCAGGTTCCTTTACCCTGATTTCGGAAGCGATTCGCTTGAACTTTTGGCCTCGCGTTCGTTTGATTTACCCTTCGGATCAAAAGGGTCAATTATATGTTCCTTCTATTAATTTATTGCTTTGGATGGGTTGCATCGGGGTTGTATTGTGGTTCCGTGAATCAGCGAATATGGAAGCAGCCTATGGTTTGGCGATTACAATGACCATGTTGATGACCACGTCATTAATGGCTTATTATTTACATATCAAGAAAATCGATATGTGGTGGATCCTACTCTTCTTAGTCGTTTATGTTTCGCTGGAGGGTGCATTTTTAGTGGCCAACTTGCAGAAATTCTGGCATGGAGGTTATGTCTCACTCTTTATTGCGGGTGTCATTGTGCTGTTGATGTGGGTGTGGTTCCGTGCGACGCGTATCAAAAAGAAATTAACCGAGTATGAAAAATTGGCTGATTACATTGAGCCATTGAAGGAGTTGAGTAAGGATGAAACGATTCCGAAATATGCGACCCATTTGGTATTTATGTCGAATGCTGCACGCGTGACGGATATTGAATCAAAGATTATTTATTCCATTTTCCAACGCCGTCCGAAGAAGGCTGATATCTATTGGTTCGTACACGTAGACACGATGGATGATCCCTATACCATGGATTATAAGGTAACTGTGATTGAGCCGGATGATATCATCAAGGTGAATTTCAAATTGGGATTCCGGGTGGAGCAACGCATCAACTTGTATTTCCGTAAGGTTGTGGAAGAAATGGTGGCACGCGGAGAGGTGGATATTACCTCTCGTTACAAGTCATTGAACGAGCAAAATGTGATTGGTGATTTCCGATTCGTCGTTTTGGAGAAATTCTTGTCTTACGATAATGAAATGCCATTATTAGATCGTTTGGTGATGAAAGCTCACTTCTTTGTGAAGCAGTTTACGCATTCGGAGGACAAGTATTTTGGCCTAGATAGTGATGCGGTGAAATTGGAAAAAGTGCCTCTAATTATCAAACCGATTACGAAATGTAATCTTAGACGGATCGACTAATATGGCGACGATATTTACCAAAATTGTGAATCGTGAGATTCCTTGTCACTTGATCGCAGAAGACGATCGTTTCATGGCATTCTTGGATGTTATGCCACTTGTGGAGGGTCATGTGTTAGTAATTCCCAAACAAGAGGTTGATTACATTTTCGATTTGGAACCAGAATTATTGGGGGACTTGATGAAGTTTGCCCAAAAGGTTGCACCCGCCATTAAAAAAGCGATTCCTTGTAAGCGGGTGGGTGTTGCCGTCATTGGATTGGAAGTACCCCATGCACATGTGCACTTAGTGCCGATGAACCGCATGTTGGACATCAATTTTTCGCAAGAAAAACTGAAGCCAAGTCAAGAATCTTTGGCCGCTACAGCTGAGAAGATTCGGTCTTTTTTACTTTAAGAAACCTTTGAGTTTATTCATTTCCACTTGTGGATTCGCCTTCTGATAAACGATGTTGTAAACAGCTTCGATAATCGGAAGGTGAATATTGTGTTGGCGCGAAATCGAATAAATACTGCGTACTGCATAATAACCTTCCGCAATCATGTTCATTTCGATTTGAGCGGATTTGACGGAATATCCCCGACCAATCATATTACCAAAGGTTCTATTCCGAGAGAATTGCGAATAGGCTGTCACCAGTAAATCACCTAAATAACCCGAACTGTTCAAGTCACGATTCGTTTCTGGATAAACCGCATCCAGGAAGATTTTGATTTCTTGCATGGCGTTGCTCACCAACACAGCCTGGAAGTTATCTCCAAAACCCAAGCCGCGTGTAATACCACAAGCCATGGCGATGATGTTTTTGATAACGGCACAATACTCTACGCCATATAAATCTTCGATCGCATGTGCTTGCAAGAAACGACTATTTAATAAGTTCGAGAAGGATTGCGCAACCGTCAAAGACGGAGATGCGATGGTCAAATACGATTGTTTTTCAAGCGCAACTTCTTCCGCATGGCAAGGTCCTGCAATTACACAGGTCTGGTTGATGGGTACATTAAATGCTTTTTCCATCCAGTCGGTGACCAATAAATTCTCCTCCGGAATCATCCCCTTGATCGCTGAAACGATTTTCTTTCCCTCAAAATGTTTACTGTTGAGGTCCTTCAATGTCTCCGGAATAAATGCAGCAGGTACGGCTAAGATGATGTATTCGACGCCGGATAGGGCTTCCGACATCTTGCTATAGGTCTTAACTTTGCGGGGATTGATGGCCACATCCGTTAGGTAACTCGGATTGTGATTGTATTTACGTATGAAGTCAACGTCTGATTTCCGGCGAATCCACCACTTGATTTTTACCTGATTTTCGGATAAAATTTTAACAAGTGCTGTTGCCCAACTACCTCCACCAATCACAGCAACCTGTGTGGGAATCTTCTTTTTTAATTCTTCTAATTGACTCATGGCCGTAAAATTACCTATTAAATTAAAATTTAGCTGAAACAATCAGAAATTTTGCCGAATTTGTTTTCGCTTTGCTTAATGCCAAGCACAAATCTAAACCTATGAAAAAACTATTTGCTATCCTATTGCTAGGAGCTAGCTTTCTTGGCTATGCTCAAAAATCAAATCAAGCGCTTCCTGAACATCCTCGGCCCGATTTAATGCGAACACAATGGTTAAATTTGAATGGATCTTGGGATTTTACGTTTGATTCAACTTTTGCCATTCCTTCCAAATTCGCTTATAAAATTCAAGTTCCATTTCCATGGGGTTCTAAACTTTCGGGTGTGAAGGACGAAGCCGATGTGGCTTGGTATCACCGGACATTTCAGGTGCCAGCTGCATGGGGATCGAAACGAGTATTCTTGAATATTGGAGCCTCTGATTGGCATACTTCAGTATATGTGAATGGTCAATTTGTGGGGGAACACAAGGGCGGATATACCCCGTTTGATTTCGATGTGACCTCATTGATGAAGCCAGGTCAAGCTCAGCGCGTGGATATTCGTGTCGATGATAAACGTCGGATGTTTACCTTATATGGAAAACAAGGCTATGGAAATGCGCGTGGACTTTGGCAAACCGTTTATTTAGATGCACGTGGTTCAGATTACATTGATCATTATGCCGTTTATCCGGATATAGACAAGGGCTCGGTGCTTGTCAAAGCTTATTTGGGGGGTGAGGCCTCGAAAGATACGCGGTTGAGTCTTAAGCTTTCGAATGGACAATCAGCTGCTGCACTTGTGAAAAAGGGCTCGTCCGTTGCGGAACTCTCATTACAATTGAATAAAGCACATTTGTGGTCTTTGGAAGATCCATATTTGTATGATTTGACTTTAAGATTAGGGACGGATGAAGTGCATGGCTATTTTGGATTGCGTAAGATTTCAGTGACGCCACTTCCGGGATCAAAGATTCCCTACATCGCCTTGAATAATAAGCCCATTTATGTGCAATTGGCCCTGGATCAAAGTTATCATCCAGATGGATTTTATACGTTTCCATCCGATGCATTTATGAAGGATGAGATCATTCGGAGTAAGCGAATTGGTTTGAATGGGATTCGTACACACATCAAAGTGGATATTCCGCGTAAATTGTATTGGGCAGACAAATTGGGATTATTGGTCATGTCGGATTTGCCAAATTCCTGGGGAGAGCCAGATGCGGATATGCAACGGGAGTCGGAATATACCTTGCGTGAGATGTTGAAGCGTGATTTCAATCATCCTGCGATTTTTTCTTGGATTACCTTTAATGAGACCTGGGGTTTGTTTACGCACATTGATAAGAAATCGGTTTATACCCCTGAAACCCAAAAGTGGGTGGCATCGGTTTATCGATTGGCCAAATCCTTGGATCCTACGCGTTTAGTAGAAGATAATTCGGTTTGTTGTGGACGCGGGCATACGGAGACGGATATTCACTCATGGCATGCCTATCAGGCGGGTTATGAGTGGGATAAATTGATGGATGATCAGTCGAAAAATTTATTTCCAGGAAGCCAATGGAATTTTGAAAAGGGATATGTGCAAGGGGCCCAACCGATGATTAATTCGGAGTTTGGGAATGTTTGGGGATATCAGGGAAGTACGGGCGATGTGGATTATACATTTGATTATCACAAGGCGATGAATTCATTTCGGAATCATCCAAAGATGGCGGGCTGGTTGTACACGGAGCATCACGATGTGATTAATGAGTGGAATGGCTATTATAAATTTGACCGTACGGAGAAAGAAACGGGATTGGGTGCTATCGTGCCAGGCATGACCTTGAAGGATTTGCATGGGCCATTTTATATTTCGACGGGCCAGGAAATAACCTGGGCAGGGAAGGCTGGCCAAACGGTAAAAATACCTTTGCATTTGTCTTCCATGACGGATTTGTCGGGGGACTTACGTCTGAAGATTTCATTCGCAGGCGTTACTGCATGGGGTGAAAAGCAAAGCCATTGGACCAAAGAATTGCCGCTAAAATTTGCGCCTTGGGATGTGAAAGCCTTGGATTCTTTGGCAGTTGTACTGCCAAAAGACAAGTCGGTGAATACCCTATCTTTTATCTTAACGAATTCAGCGGGCAAAGTTTTGCACAGAAACTTTGCGCACATCATCGTAGAAGAAGGGAACATAAAACCATCGAATCCTAAATTGGAATTTATTTCGGTTCCCGTAGAGCGTTTTAGCGCCGCGCAATTTCCTGAGAAGCAATGGTCAGGGGTTTTAGGGCATAAGTTGAACGGGGCAGGAGCCGGTTATTTTGAATATGAGTTTCCTATTTTCGGGACTGATATTGCTGAAGTTCGTTTTATGGTGGAGGCGTCGTCCAAACCTGTTTTAGGGAAAGATCGTTCAGATGCAGGTAAAATGGATGGGGATTACATGCTTGGCAAAGGCACTTTTGATCCGGGAGTGAATCCGAATGCATATCCGCAAACGGATGTGTATCCTTCAGCTTCCTCCATGCGGGTTTCGGTGAATGGAATTACGGCGTTAGAAACTGTATTAGCAGATGACCCTGCGGATCACCAAGGAATCTTGTCGTGGCATTACCAGGCTCGAAATAATAAATTGGATGAAGCGGGAACCTATGGCTATTTAGTGCAAGGTATAATTCCACCAGCTGCGTGGCAGGCGGCTTTAAAAACAGGAAAATTGGTGCTTCGTTTTGAATCGACTCGGGGTGGCTTGGCGCTTTATGGCGATCAATCTGGTCGTTATGTGACAGATCCGAGTATCTTGATTTTGCGGAAGTAAGATTATCAACTACTTGAACTTTTTCCCTTGTACCTTTGGCAAACCTGGTTTGAGGATTGCCAAAGGTAAGGGGGTATTAAACGCCGAATTGCGTAAGGTGATGATCTATATGTTTGTATAGTAGGTTATTCCACTCCAACGCTGAGAGTTTTCCTAAACTTAGGGATGGTGTATTTGCTAGTTTTTCCGCCCCCATTTCTTGGATGGTTTTGATTAAACTTTTCAAACGCTCTTTTTCTTTCTCTACATCATATTGCTCTGTTCGAATGAAGCTGGGGGCAGTTGGCAAATTTTGTTTATATGGCGTCTCATTCACCATCGATCTCTTTAAAAATAGAGTCAAAATGATGCGCATCAATAAAGGAGGTTGCTCCTTATTAATACCAAGGATTTGTTCATAAGGAACCGCACAATGCGAAAGCATTTGACCTACTGTCATCTTTCCCCAAATTCCTTGACTATGCTCATTTAATTGATCAATCCGACCGAACAAATCTTCCGTCGTTTTTGCGAGGTAAATAGATGGATACGCCATAATTTTATCGATTTCTTGAACTTATTTCTGCGTACCTTTGGCAAACCTGGTTTGAGGATTGCCAAAGGTAAGGGTTAATTTAACTTCCAGTTCTTCACGTGATACAATTCCGATTTCTTCGTACCTGTTTCCGTGAATTTAGCTTGATTAATCGTAATATCTTTCGCTTCAATCACGCGATATCCTTGCACACTCTCAATATCTAAATTGCTCAACTGAATATGATGAATCGGCATTTCAGGTAAGCCACGAATTAATAAACCTGTTTCAGCCCCTTTCGCTACCACGTTATCTACAAAAATGTTTTTGAATTGCGGCGTACCTTCATTCACCGGAAGCAATTCGATTTTTGGAGCCTCGCCTCCATTTCCAAACGTCGCCACAGGATCCTTGCCTTGGTAATACATGTCGAAGAGAATCGCCTCCCCGGCAATATTTTTCATGGATATATCACGGATGAATACGTTTTCCACGATGCCACCCCGACCGCGTGCTGTCTTAAATCGCAATCCCACATCCGTTCCTAAGAACTGACAATTGCGGACAAATAAGTCATGCACGCCGCCCGACATTTCACTTCCCACAACAAAACCCCCGTGTCCATGGAACACGACACAATTTTCAATCAAAATATGGGCACTTGGTCTTCCGCGTTTCCGACCTTCAGCATCCTTACCTGATTTGATACAAATTCCGTCATCTCCCACATCGAACCGCGAATTACGTAATGACACATATTCACAGGATTCGATATCGATTCCATCTCCATTTTGCGCATACCATGGATTTTTTACCGTAATATTCTCTACGGTTAAATGCTTGCAAAGCAAAGGATGCACGTTCCACGCTGGGGAATTTTGAAAGGTTACGCCTTCCAATAATACTTGCTCACATTCCCGTAAACTGATCATGTTCGGACGAACAAATTCCTTGATTTCTTCGGTGTTCGCTTCTGTAAATCCAGCCGCTACCACGCCGGGTTGGTCCATCGCGGAAGCCTTCAATGCACCTGCTGAAGGATACCAGGTTTCTTTTTTTGGATCTAAAACACCTCCCGAACGAACCAGTTTTTCCCATTCACCCGCAGTTAATTTGCCTTTTTTAACCGGTCGCCAAGCTTCTCCTGCACCATCAATGATACCTTGTCCCGTAATGGCAATGTTATGTGCACCCAAAGCCGAAATGGGTGATTGTGCTCGAATGGCATCTACACCCTCCCAGTTTGTTCGCACCAATGGATAATCTTTGGGATTATTACTAAACTGCAAAACCGCACCTTGAGCCAAATGTAAATTCACATTGGACAAAATTCGCACCGGACCACTAATCCATAAACCTGCCGGAATAAGTACCACGCCACCACCTTGTTCATTCGCCACCTGAATGGCTTGTTGGATTGCGGCAGTATTCAATAATCCAATGGAACTTTTAGCGCCATATTGTACGATATTAAACGTGTCTTTTTTAAATGCCGTACCTGCTACATTGGGTAATTCGAAGGCGTATTTTTGCGTAAAATCGGATTTCTTCAGAAAGCTTTTTAAGTGCTCCGTCGAGTTATTTAATGCATCTGCTACCAAATTAGCCATACGCGTTGCCCCATAAGGCGAGAAATGCGTATCATCAGCTACGCCTTTCATGAATTTCTTAAAAATACCCACTGGATAATGAAGGAATAGTTTTTTTGCTCCTTCAGGCCCTTCTTGCTGAATGATTGTTTTGCTCGCTTTTTCAACATCGATTAACATCACCTTTTCCTGTGCAGCCACTTCGCGAACGACACTCGGGTAGTCGGCATGCTGATCCAGAAACACGCCCGTCGAATCAAATTTACGACGCTGTGTTGGGGTTAATAAAATAGGCGTTGCTCCAGCAGCACGCGTTTCTTTTACATAACGAATCAAGTTTGCGCGGAAATCCGTTTGAGCAGGCGCAAAGCGCGATGTATCACTTGCTTTGGCATCGTTATGGCCAAATTGAATAAACACATAATCCCCTTTTTTTAATTGGGCTTGTACTTTCGCCCAGCGACCTTCGCGTCGGAAACTTTTGGTGCTCCGACCATTATATGCATGGTTTTGAACCTCGACTGCCTCGTTGAACAATTTGGCAAATGGCATACCCCAACCGGTTTCAGGAAAATCTGCGGGGATTTTGTCGGCCATCGTTGAATCGCCGATTAAAAATACACGGAGTGGTTCAGTAGCTGAGAAGCTGAAAAGTAAGAACGTGCTGATGATCAGCGCAAAACGAAGTTTCATAAGGTCATAATTTGACCTTAAAAGCATTTAATGTGGCTGATTTACTGATGAATTAGCGATTAATCGCCACCGAACTCAAAATCGTCTGAATGATTTGTAAACTCGTGATGTTATCCGCCTCTGCCTCGTAAGTCAAAATAATCCGGTGATTTAACACATCCGGTGTCATTTCCTTGATGTCTTCTGGCAAGACATAATCACGGCCAGCCAAATAAGCCATCACTTTGGCCGCTAAATTTAAATGAATACTCGCACGCGGAGATGCACCAAATTGAATGTAATCCGCCTCCTTCGTTAAACCATAATCCGCCGGATTACGCGTCGCAAAAATCAATTCAATGATGTAGCGCTCCAAGGTTTCCGATATCGTAATCTCATTAATCTCTTTCCGAATCGCTTGGATATCTTTTAAACTCAAAACAGATTTGGGTTCATACTTGAAGTCCATGTTGGACATCTTTCGCATGACCTCTAGTTCCTGATCCTTGTCCAAATAATTCAAGAAGACCTTCATCATGAAACGATCGACTTGTGCCTCTGGTAAAGGGAAAGTTCCTTCTTGCTCCACGGGATTTTGTGTTGCTAATACCAAAAATGGCTTGTCCAACGGATAGGTTGTTTCGCCAATCGTCACCTGCTTTTCCGCCATGGCCTCCAACAAAGCTGATTGCACTTTCGCAGGGGCACGGTTGATCTCATCCGCCAAGATAATTTGTGCGAAAATAGGCCCTTTTTTGACTTCAAACTCGTTTTTTAAGGGATTGTAAATCATGGTTCCCACCAAGTCGGAAGGAAGCAAATCCGGTGTAAATTGAATCCGTTGGAAATGTAAATCCAAGATTTTGGCAAGCGTATTGATCGTCAATGTTTTGGCTAAACCCGGAACACCTTCTAATAAGACGTGCCCACCGGTAAAAAGGCCAACAAGCAAACGGTTGATGAGGCGCTCTTGCCCAACAACCACTTTACCCATTTCGTCAATGACTGCTTGAATTTTTTCTCTCGAATTCATATTACCATTTTTTAAAAATCACGATGACCGCCAGGATGATTAATCCAAAGCCGACGAAGTGATTCCAAGCTAATTTTTCGGACTTGACTACGAAAATAAGAAAAAGTGTGAACACTATCAGGGATAATGCCTCTTGAATCGTTTTCAATTCGAAGAAAGTAAACGGTCCTCCGTTTGCTTTAAATCCTAGTTTGTTGGCGGGAACTTGCAGTACATATTCAAAGAACGCGAGTCCCCAGCTGAAGAAAATAATACTCCAAATCCCCGCATGTTTTAACCATGAGGTTTCTTTCCATTGCAAATGTCCATACCAAGCGATGGTCATAAACAAATTGGAAAGGGCCAACAAGATGATCGTAATCAATCCTCTCATCTATTGCAATTTCTTGTAACGAATACGTTTCGGTGCCGCGTCGCCTAAGCGTTTCTTGCGCGCTTCCTCATATTCAGAATAGTTACCTTCAAAATAAGTCACCTGCGAATCGCCTTCAAATGCCAAAATATGCGTAGCAATACGATCCAAAAACCATCTGTCGTGGGAAATAACGACAGCACATCCCGCAAAATTTTCAAGGCCTTCTTCTAAAGCACGCAAGGTATTAACATCCAAGTCATTGGTTGGCTCATCCAGCAATAACACATTCGCACCTTCTTTTAGCATCATAGCCAAGTGAACACGGTTACGCTCCCCTCCAGATAAATTGCCAATTTTCTTCTCTTGATCTGCTCCGTTGAAGTTGAATTTACTTACATAAGCGCGCGCATTCGATTGCTTACCGCCTAACATGATCCAATCGTTCCCTTCGGCAATGGTTTCGTAGACCGATTTTTCTGCTTGGAGTTGATTGTGCTCCTGATCTACATAGGCTAACTTCACCGTTTCACCCACCTCAAAACTACCTGAATCCGGCTGTAATTGGCCCGTAATTAATTTAAACATCGTTGTTTTACCGGCACCGTTTGGCCCAATAATTCCTACGATCCCTGCTGGTGGTAATGAAAAGCTTACGTTTTCATACAATAATTTGTCGCCAAAGGATTTAGAAACTCCTTGAACTTCAATAACCTTATTGCCCAAACGAGGACCTGCTGGAATGAATAATTCCAACTTGTCTTCTTTCTGGCGATTCTCTTCGGATAATAATTTCTCGTAAGCGCCGATACGTGCTTTGGACTTGGCTTGGCGTGCTTTAGGTGCCATGCGAACCCATTCCAACTCGCGTTGTAAGGTTTTTTGACGACGTGATTCTGTCTTCTCTTCTTGTGCTAAACGATTTTGTTTTTGCTCTAACCAAGAAGAGTAATTTCCTTTCCAAGGAATTCCCTCGCCACGATCTAATTCTAAAATCCATCCTGCCACGTTATCCAAGAAATAACGGTCGTGGGTAACGGCAATAACCGTTCCTTTGTATTGACGTAAATGTTGTTCTAACCAATCCACAGATTCCGCATCCAAGTGGTTGGTCGGCTCATCAAGCAATAAAACATCTGGCTCCTGCAACAACAAGCGGCAAAGTGCCACGCGACGTTTTTCTCCTCCTGAGAGCGTGCTAACTAGCGCATCTGAATCGGGACAACGCAAGGCATCCATCGCTTTTTCTAAACGCGTATCTAATTCCCATGCATTGCAGTGGTCAAGTTTTTCTTGTACTTCCCCTTGTCGGGCTAATAATTTATCGAAATCGGCATCCGGATCTGCAAAAGCTTCATTGATTTCATCAAACTCTTTTAACAAGTTTTTGATTTCAACCACGGCTTCCTCCACAACTTCTAAAACCGTTTTATTGGGATCTAATTGGGGCTCTTGTTCAAGCAAACCAACACTGTAACCCGGAGACCAAACCACATCTCCCGTGTAGGATTTATCTAGTCCCGCGATGATCCGAAGTAAAGTCGACTTACCAGATCCATTGAGACCTAATACCCCGATTTTAGCTCCGTAAAAGAAGGAAAGATAGATGTTTTTAATAATCGTTTTCTGTGGTGGGATGACTTTGGAAACCCGTTCCATGGAAAAGATAATCGTCTCGTTACTCATGTTATTTGCTTAAAATTTGAAAAGAACCTGCAAAGAATGTGAAATTTGTGTAAAAAAATGAATTTCGGGGATGGAATTCTTTATTTATTCATAAAAAATTAGATAAATTGTGTCAGGATTTTATTTGAATAAATCTCAATGTTAAGCCCTTGAGTTAGTGCGCTTGCGCGAAACTCTTTATTTAAAACCTTATATGAACCACCTCGTTAAAAATGAGTACGGATTTTGCCAAGATGGCAAAGTGTACATCAATGCCTATTTAAACTTCCCTCAACGCGAAATTGGATTTGTTCGAAACACTGAACAAGAAGCTTTAGATTACTTTGTTAATCGCTTTGAATTAGCCAAAACCAAAGTAATTCAGTTAGCATCCGAAATTAATGATGTCCAAAATAAAGGATCTTATTTGACCAAAGTCGTACAGATGAAGGCCTATTTGGCTGAATTTGATGGCCTTGGTGATTTTGTTCCGCTCTTTAAGCAGCTGGATTCATTGGAAGTGTTCTTGCGCGATTTGATCCAAAACAATCAAATTAAAAATCTCGAAATCAAACGTGCCCTTATTGAGGATGCGAAAGCCATTGCGGGTCAAGAAGATGTCTTGCAAGCGACGGAAGATTTGATGGAGTTGAAGGCCAAATGGGTGAAGACAGGTCCCGTAGATAAACAGTTTCAAGATAGCTTAACGGAAAGTTTTCAAGCGGTGATGGATGATTTCTTCTTACGTCGTCGTGCGTATTTTGAAGAGAAAAATCGGCAGATTGATGAAAAGATTGCTTTGTTACAAGGCTACATCGATGCTGTGCACCAATTACGTAAAGCGGAAGATTTGGATGACTCAATCATCAAAGTAAAAGAATTGCAAAAAGAATGGAAGAATGTCATCGGTTTGCCACCAAAGAAACAATCCATGTTATGGAAGAATTTCAAGAAGGCGAATGACATGTTCTTTGAAAAATATAACCGGGTTAAAGGAATTGAATACAAACCGCGTGTCGATCCACGCATTCAAGAATTGACCACAATGACTGGGGAGCTTGAGTTGAAGCTGCATGACCAACCGAATATGGCTGCGACTGCTGATTTAGCTAAGGCTTATTTGGTTAAATGGAAAGAAATTACCGCACAAATCAAGTCGATAGACCGTCAAATGGCCGAACGTTTCCGCAATGTTTGCGACAAGATTTTCGAAATGAATTATTTGTTACGCGTTATTTCCTATCGCCATCCAGCTTTGAATGAAAAGCCTCGTATCGAGCAATTGAAAATCATGATTAATCAAATGGATTACATGACCAAAAAAGAGCGTGGCGAATTAGAGGATTTCATTGCCCAAGCCGAACGTGACCGTCAAATGGAAGAGAAGCCTGTCATCAGTAAAATCAATACGCAGAAGCGTAAGATTAGCATGAAGGAATTGCTTTTGACCGGCTTCAAAACAGAACTTGACGCGCTGCTAAACGCTTAATAGTCCCATTTCTTTTCCCAAAACAGGAAGGTCCAAACCATCAAATGTTCCGGATGACATCATCAGGAGGTTCGCATTTGACCAGGTTTGGGCCAAAATTGCCTGTTTCAGTGTTTCCGAATCACGGATGACTTTCAGATTCGGATGTTTGAAATAGGTTTGCACAACGGATTCTTCCATGCGATCCATGCGTTTGATTTCCCGCGCATGTTCACTTAAATACACAATTGCTTCATCCGCCAAATCTAAGGTTCCCGCATATTCCGGTAAAAAGGCTGGATTCAAACTGCTAAACGTATGCAGTTCTAAACAGGCAACGAGTTTTCGGCTAGGAAATTGATTCTTTAACGCTTGCGTTGTCGCTTTTACTTTTGATGGAGCATGTGCAAAATCCTTATATAGCAAACTCGTTTCTGAAGAAGCGACTAATTCTAAACGCTTTGCAGCGCCTTTGAATGTAGCAATAGCTTCATAAAAATCTGTTGGGCTAACTCCAATTTGCTCACAGATTAAGCGCGCACCATTCAAGTTTTTCAGTGTATGTTCCCCAAAAACTTGAATCGGATAGGACTTCCCATCTTCGCCTCTTAGAATGGTTTGGCCATGTTCGATTTTCGCCGGGTGCGCCTCGTATCCCGTTTTTTCGCAATGTTCAGGACAGTCGGCCGTTAAATCATTCAATACCGAATCGGTTTGGTCAAAGAACAAACTTCCTGCTTTGGGTAATCCGGCAATCAAGGTTTTGAATGAGTCTGTGTAGGATTCAAAGGTTGGATAGACATTGATATGATCCCAGGCTATTCCTGAAATCAAACAAATGTGTGGCTGGTATAATAAAAATTTCGCCCGACGGTCAATTGGCGAAGCCAGGTATTCGTCTCCTTCGATGATGATGATGGGTGCATCGGATAGGGAGGCCATGAGTTCAAAGCCTTCGATGCGGGCGCCAACTAAATAGTCAAATTTGCGTCCTAAGGTTTTGAGTACGTGCAATACCATGGAGGTAATGCTCGTTTTGCCGTGACTTCCTGCAATAACGATGCGTTGCTTATTAAGGCTTTGCTTATATAAAAAGGATGGATAGGATTCTACGGGAATACCCAATTCCTGGGCTTTCAGTAATTCTGGATTATCGGGACGCGCGTGCATGCCCACGATAACCGCCTCCAAATCTGTTGTTATTTTTTCTGGGAACCAACCAAATTCCTCAGGTAAGATGCCATGTTGGGCCAATAAACTTTTGGAAGGCTCATAAATCTCATCGTCGGAGCCACTGATTTCGTAGCCTTTTGTTTTCAATGCTAATGCTAAATTGTGCATGGCAGCGCCGCCGATTGCGATAAAATGTATTTTGGGCATAATAACTTAATCTGTAATTCGTTTGCAAAGTACATACTTTTATTGCAGTTTTGCACGTTTTTCCACAAACTCAAGTGCGCTTGGGTACAATTCATCTGACTGAATGAAAAATTACGTCGATCTAATTGATCAAACCATTGAATTCCCTACACGTGAATTCAATATCAATGAGAATAATGAGTTGTTATTTAACAACGTACCCTTGATGGAAATCATCAAACAATATGGTACGCCGTTAAAAGTTTCCTATTTACCTAAGATCTCAGAGCACATCGAAAATGCCAAATTGCTTTTTCGTAATGCGATTAAGAAATACAATTACAAGGGAAATTATACCTATTGCTATTGCACGAAGTCTTCCCATTTTTCTTTCATCTTAGAAGAAGTGTTGAAGCAACATGTACATTTAGAAACGTCTAGCGCGTTTGATATTCCCATTATCCGGGATATGTACAACCAAGGAAAAATCACGAAATCGACCTATATTCTTTGCAATGGCTACAAGCAGCCCTTGTATACGCAATACATTTCGGAATTGATCAACGATGGATTCAATTGCATCCCGGTCTTAGATAATTTAAAAGAAATTGACTTTTACGAGAAGTCGGTTACTGCTGAAAAGGCCAACCTAGCCATTCGCATCGCAACAGATGAGGAGCCTGATTTTGCATTCTATACCTCGCGTTTAGGAGTTCGTTATTCGGATGTTATTTCCTTGTATGAGGAAAAAATCAAGCCAAATTCGAAGTTTAAATTGAAGATGTTACACTTCTTCATCAATACCGGTATTAAAGATTCAGCCTATTATTGGTCGGAGCTAAGCCGCTTCATTTACAAATACTGTGAATTAAAGAAGGTTTGCCCTGAATTGGATTCTATTGATTTGGGGGGTGGTTTACCTATTCAAACGTCGCTTCAGTTCAACTATGATTACCAAGCGATGGTAGATGAAATTGTGGAATCAATCTCATGGATTTGCAATAAAAACAATGTGCCCGTACCGAATATCTTCACGGAATTCGGTTCTTATACCGTAGGGGAGAGTGGCGCGGTTTTGTATGAAATTATTGACCAAAAATTGCAAAATGATAAAGAATTGTGGTACATGATTGATGGTTCTTTCATTACACAATTGCCAGATTCATGGGGCATGAACCAGAAATACATCATGTTGCCGGTCAACAACTGGAGCTCGCCTTATCAAAAGGTAAACTTAGGTGGATTGACCTGTGATTCCATGGATTTTTATAACACGGAAGCGCATAGCTCCGATTTATACTTACCGATTTTCGAAGAGGATCAAGAGCGTCAATACGTAGGTTTTTTCCATACAGGAGCTTATCAAGAGTCACTGGGTGGATATGGTGGAATTCAACATTGTTTGATTCCTGCGCCGAAGCACGTGATCGTGGACCGATTGGAAGATGGGACGATTACTACGCGTTTATTCCAGGAGGAGCAAGCGAGTGGTTCAATGTTACATATTTTAGGTTACAACAATCCTGCGGATAAGACCGTTGCGATCGATGCAAATAATGAAGTATCAAAAGGCAATCCAAAGAAATTAGCTTCTGTTTAACTCAATATATCATGAAAAAAATTATCGCAATGAGTGTTTTGGCAGGTATGATTTTGAGCTCATGCTCTCAACAAGCCAACTGCCCAGCTTATGGTACAACGCGTGCGGATGCTCCTAAGGTAAAAAGAGCTTAGTCCTCCGCCCAGTCGAAACTTTTCGTAACGGCTTTTTTCCATTGCTTCCGAAGCTTATCTCTGCTTTCGGCCGGCATGTTTGGCTTCCAGGTATGGGCAATTGCCCAGTTTTTCCGTAAGTCATCTAAGTTTTCCCAATAGCCCACGGCTAGTCCAGCGGCGTACGCAGCACCTAAGGCTGTTGTCTCGATGATTTTTGGGCAAATAACTTCTTCACCCAAAATATCTGATTGAAATTGCATCAGTAATTGGTTGACAACCATACCCCCATCTACGCGCAAGGAACTAATTGCGATTCCCGCATCTTTTTCCATGGCTTCTAATACTTCCCAGGTTTGGAAAGCTGTTGCCTCCAAGGCCGCGCGTGCAATGTGCGATTTATTGATGTAACGTGTTAATCCTACAAGTACCCCGCGCGCATCTGATTTCCAATAGGGCGCGTAAAGACCCGAAAATGCTGGGACAAAATAGCATCCGCCATTATCATCTACAAGTTTCGCGAGTTTTTCGATATCGGGACTGTTTTTGATGATTCCCAAATTATCACGCAGCCATTGAACGAGTGCTCCCGTAATCGCAACGGATCCTTCAAGCGCATAGTGTACAGGTTCATTTCCTAATTGATAGGCTACTGTTGTTAATAAACCATGTTGGGACGGTACCGGCTTTAAACCCGTATTCATTAATAAGAAGCATCCTGTGCCATAGGTATTCTTCCCCTGACCTGGATTAAAGCAGGTTTGACCCACCAAAGCAGCTTGTTGGTCCCCCAAAATCCCCGCCAACGGCACACCTCCTAAGACCCCTTTCGCATGGCCATAAACCATGGAACTCGATTTGATTTCAGGAAGCATCTTTTTGGGGATATTCAGGACTTCAAGGATCTCATCGTCCCATTGGCAAGTTGCTAAGTCCATTAATTGGGTTCTGCTGGCATTGGTCACATCCGTGATGTGAATTCCCCCTGCTGTTCCCCCAGTTAGGTGCCATGCGATAAAAGTATCCATGTTGCCAAAAAGAGCATCGCCTTTTTCAGCATCTGCTCGGAGGCCTTCGATGTTATTAAGTAACCAGCGTAATTTTAAGCCACTAAAATACGTGGCCAAAGGCAAACCTGTTTTCGCTCGAAAACGATCCATGCCACCATCTTTGGCAAGTTCAGCTAATTCATTCCCGACACGTGTATCCTGCCAAACCAAGGCATTGTAATAGGCTTTTCCTGTGTGTTTGTTCCAGGCAACGGTTGTTTCCCGTTGGTTGGTAATTCCCACCGCAGCAATATCTTTCGCTGAAAGGTTGGCCTTCCCTAAGGCTAAACCAATCACTTCTTGTGTATTTTTCCAGATTTCGGCGGGATCATGTTCGACCCAACCGGCTTGCGGATAAATTTGTTTATGCTCTTTTTGGCCTACGGAAATAATTTCACCGCCTTTGTTGAAAATAATGAAACGCGAACTGGTGGTTCCTTGGTCAATCGATCCGATGTACATGTTCGTATTAATTTAATGTCAACAAATATGCGCCTAAAACAGCACCAGCAGCTGGCCCCAAGACTGGAATCCAGGCATATCCCCAATCGGAATTTCCTTTGTTTGGAATCGGTAAGATGGCATGCATGATGCGAGGACCTAAATCACGCGCAGGATTAATGGCATATCCAGTGGTGCCTCCTAAGGCTAGACCTACGACCCAAACTAAAATGCCAACCATAAATGGTCCTAATCCTGTTTCAATCGTACTAAAAGTTCCTAATGCTAAGACTGCAACGGCAGAGGCAAAGGCTTCAGAAATAAAGTTGAATGGCGTATTGCGGATGGCAGGGTCCGTGGAGAAAGTGGCTTTAATTGCTCCGGCATCTTCTGTGATATCATAATGAGGTTTGTAATGAATCCAAACGAGTAATTGGCCTAGCATGGCTCCCAATAATTGGGCCCCAATAAACGTAGGGAATAGACTCCAATCGCCTGATTTAACACAACCAGCTATCGTAACAATCGGATTTAAATGAGCTCCTGAACTTCCGAAATAGGTGGAAACGAAGATCGCAACCGTTACGGCAAATGCCCAGGCTGCTGCGATGGCTAATAATCCGGTTCCGTTTCCTTTGGTATTTTTTAAGAGGACATTGGCAACGACGCCATTTCCGAGGTATAAAAGGGTAGCTGTTCCGGCTAACTCGCCGATAAAAATAGAGCTCATAGGTTTAGATATTCTTGTTGGTTTATCAAAACTATAAAATCTTCGCAATAAAAAAATTATCTTTGAGTTCAATTTTGAATCAACAGAGTCCTATGCGGGAAGATTATTTAACAGGGGATGCGGAAGCATTGAATCCACAGGAACGTGAGATCGATAAAGCCTTACGTCCGTTGAGTTTTTTCGATTTTACCGGTCAAGGAAAAATCGTTGATAATCTCAAAATTTTCGTAGGGGCTGCTAAAGCCCGCGAGGAAGCCTTGGATCATGTCTTGTTGCACGGCCCTCCTGGTTTAGGCAAGACAACCCTTTCGCATATTATTGCCAATGAGTTAGGCTCTACCTTGAAAATTACTTCAGGTCCTGTCTTGGATAAACCCTCTGATTTAGCCGGTTTATTGACGAATTTGCAACCTTTTGATGTGTTATTTATTGATGAAATTCATCGCTTGAATCCGATTGTGGAAGAGTATTTGTACTCGGCCATGGAGGATTATAAGATTGATATTATGTTGGATTCCGGCCCGAATGCCCGGAGCATCCAGATTAGTTTGAATCCTTTTACTTTAATCGGTGCCACCACGCGTGCGGGTCTGTTGACTTCGCCATTACGTGCCCGTTTCGGGATTAATGCACGTTTAGAATATTACGATGCCAAATTATTAACGGGTATCGTCAAGCGTTCCGCACAAATTTTAAAGATGCCGATCGAAGAGTCGGGGGCATTTGAAATTGCGCGCCGGAGTCGAGGAACTCCACGTATTGCGAATAATTTATTGCGTCGCACCCGTGATTTTGCCCAAGTAAAAGGCAATGGAGAGATTGATGTGCGCATCGCACAAATCGCTTTGGATGCCTTGGATGTAGATCAAAATGGCTTGGATGAAATGGATAATCGTATTTTGATGACGATTATCGAGAAGTTCAAAGGTGGGCCTGTGGGACTAACAACCATTGCTACGGCTTGCGGTGAGGAAGCCGAAACGATCGAGGAAGTATATGAGCCCTTTTTGATTCAAGAAGGATTTCTGAAACGGACCTCACGCGGAAGAGAAGCAACCGAAAAAGCCTATCGTCACGTGGGTATTGAACCCAAAGCTCAAACCGGATCTTTATTTTAATGCGCTATATTATCTGTTTTTTATTGTTGGCCTCCACCTGTTTTGGCCAAAAGGTGCAATCTTTTGATGTCATCGTCTATGGCGCTACACCAGCTGGTGTGATGGCAGCTTATGCGGCAAAAGCGGCCGGGAAAAAGACTTTGCTGATTGATGCTTCGACAACGTTACCCTATGCCCAACAAGGCTTTGGGATGAAATTTGAATTGAATCCTGCCCAAATTCATGGATTACCTCGGGATTTTTTTCGTAAGGTAGGAGGGAAGCTAGGGAAATTTCAAGCCTTTGAATTTGACTCCTCCACGGGATATGAGGTTTTGCAGTCTTATTTAGATGACGCTAAAATCGTTGTTTGGCCAGGACATCAGGTGATCGCAAGTTTGGTGGAAGGAAATGAGGTTAAGCAATTGAGTTTGCAAGCTGAGGAAGGAGTGAAGTTAGTGAAGGCTAAATCCTATATTGATTGTTCTTATAACGGAGATATGTTGTTGAAAACCGGTTATCAAGCCACCAAAGAATTGGAAGAAGATGGTATGGGCGGTTCTACTTCACGTTTGATCTATGCGGAACCTACCTGGACAAATATGCAAGCGCCTGTTTTGATTGCCGGGAAAGGGGTCGACGTAATCAACATGCAATTAGGGCAGTCGGCGGCCATCAAAGCCGTGGAGTCCATTTTGCGCGATATTCCTGTCGCTAAAATTTCTTCCGAAGAAGTGGAGCGTTACTATAAATACAATCCCTGGATGGATGGTTCTCGTCCTGAATTAATCGTCGATGATGCGGAGGCGGCGAACATGGAGATTATAGGTCATTGGAATAAAATCAAAAATCAGCCAGGTACGTTTGGCGGAACATATTTGCAAACAAATCCTTTGGATGATTTGGGGTCTCGCATACGATTTACCTCTAAAACACCGTTGAAAGGTGATTACCAACTTTACTATTACATTCCTGCCGTAAGAGGAGGAACTACCGTGATTAATTTAGAGGTGTATGTTGCCAAAGTTCGCCATGTGGCAAGTGTACATATAGCGCCTGATACAACGGAAACATGGGTTCCAGTAGGGACTTATCATTTTGAAGATAACACAACGGGGGACGTATTGGTTTCTCAACGCGGGGCCAATGGCCTTCTGGTTGCAGATGCCGTATTATGGTTACCCAAAAATAAATAAGTATGAAAAAGTATTTGATTTTACTCATGGGAATGCTCGTAAATTCGGCCGCATGGTCACAATTGGTTTATCCGAAAACCCGCCAGGTGGAACATACGGATGTTTATCATGGTGTCACCGTGGCGGATCCTTACCGCTGGCTGGAGGATGATAACAGTGCCGAAACTAAGGAATGGGTGAAGGCTCAGAACAAAGTGAGTTTTGGCTACCTAGAAACCTTACCCTTACGCGAAACTTTCAAGAAACGGATCGAGCAATTAAGTGATTACGAGAAAATTTCTGCACCGTTCAAACGAGGCGATTGGTTTTATTTTTACAAGAACTCGGGCTTGCAAAATCAATCGGTCTTGTATCGCCAAAAAGGATTAACAGGTACTCCGGAGGAAGTTTTGGATCCCAACAAATTATCCACGGATGCTACGACGCGCTTGACTGTTTTCAGCCTGAGCAAAAATGGCCGCTATGCTTGCATCGGCTTGAGTAAAGGCGGGAGCGATTGGCAGGTTTTTGGCGTAAGGGATATGGAAACGGGTCAAGATTTGCCGGATCAATTGAATTGGGTAAAGGTTAGTGGCGTTGCCTGGAAAGGGGATGGTTTTTATTATTCGCGCTATCCAGCACCCGCTGAAGGCAAGGAACTAAGTACGAAAAATGAAAACCACCAAGTTTGGTTTCATCAAGTAGCCACTTCGCAAAGTCAAGACCGCTTGGTCTACGAAGACAAGAAAAACCCACAGCGCTTTCATACAATGAGTACATCGGATGATGAAACCTTAGCCTATTTGACGATTAGCGATCGGGGTAAAGGCTTGGATGGCAATGCATTATGGTTTATTCGTACGGATGTGGTTGGCGATGTCTTCCGACCAATCGTCCGCGAACCGGGTGCCTTTCATTATTCGGTCGTGGACAATGAAGGTGATCGTATTATTTTAGAAACAAACGATGGCGCTCCGAATGGGAAATTGATGGAGTTGACTTTGGCAAAGCCGGAAAAGTCGAATTGGAAACCCTTGGTACCTGAACGTGCGGAGCCATTGCAGGCTGTTGCAAGTGCGGGTCACCGATTGTATTTGACGTATTTGAAAGATGTTACTTCCCGTACGTTGATTTACAATTATAACGGCGTTGGCATCGGGTCCGTGAAATTGCCTGGTTTAGGGAATGTGAGTGGTTTTCACGGGGAGAAGGAGGACAAGTTTAGCTTTTTTACTTATTCGTCGTTCAACTTCCCGCCAACGGTTTACAAATATGAAATTGCTCAAAACACGAGTAAAATATTTCAAAAGCCTCATTTGGCCTTTAAGCCCGAAGATTTCCAAGTGATTCAAAAGTTCTATATGAGCAAAGATGGGACACGTGTTCCGATGTTCATTGTGAGCAAAAAAGGATTGGTATTGAATGGGAAAAATCCAACTATTTTACACGGATATGGTGGATTTAATATTAGTTCGACACCAAGTTTCACAGCAAGCTTAATGGCCTGGTTGGAAAAAGGCGGAGTCTATGTATTGGCAAATTTACGCGGCGGAAGTGAGTATGGAGAGAAATGGCATCAGGCAGGCATGAAGCTCAACAAGCAAAATGTCTTTGATGATTTTATTTATGCAGCGAAGTATTTAATCAAACAAAAATATACTAATGCGTCGTATTTAGCCGCTTCGGGTCGGTCAAATGGAGGATTGCTGGTGGGGGCGGTTATCAACCAACATCCTGAATTATTCGGCGTGGCATTGCCAGGCGTAGGGGTAATGGATATGTTGCGCTTCCAAAAATTCACGATCGGTTGGAACTGGATCGCCGATTACGGCTCGAGTGATAATGCGGAAGAATTTAAGGTGTTGTATAGCTATTCTCCATTACACAACATTGAAGCAAAAGCCTATCCTGCGACTTTGATTACCACAGCGGATCACGATGATCGGGTGGTTCCTGCGCACTCATTTAAGTATGCGGCAACTTTGCAAGCGAAGAATACAAGTAAGAATCCGGTGATTATTCGGATTGATATGAACAGTGGACATGGGTCGAGTAATACGGCGAAGTTGATTGAATTGACTGCGGATATGTACGCCTTTGCTTGGGCGAATATGGGTAAATAAAAAACCCCGAACGTACGTTCAGGGTTTTATCTTAGGCGGAAATTAAAACCCCAGGCTTTAGCCTGGGGAAATGAACTAATCAACCTTAACTCGTCTTACAGCTCCGTCGGTGCCTTGGCTAACACGGATGAAATAGACACCTGCACCTGCTTTTTTGATATCGATTTGTCCCAAGTAATCACCTTGGAAATCTTTGATTTGCTCATTGGCTAATTCTTTGCCGTTGACATCAAGGATTGAAATCGACACATTTCCTTTTTCAGGGGCGTTAAACTTTACGCTAATTTTTCCATTGAACGGTTTGTTGGGCGTTGCTTTTAAGCCATGAATGGTTTTGGATCCTTCACCTAGAACGTCTTTATGGATTTTACGGAAGGCTTTCATGCGATCACCTGGGCCATCAAATTCAAACTTGAATTCACGAGGACCTTGGATATCTTCTGAAATGATATTGCCATCTTTATCGCCTTTTCGAATAATCATGACACGTTTTTCTTGACCAGGAGTGGGGGAACCGGCATGGCGTTCCATGACAACATCGCCGCCTTTTAGTTCTTTTTTATTCACATCCATGCGAATGATTTTCTTTACATCTCCAGAGATTTTCACTTCTAAATCAAGCGAGTCCGAAAGCTTTTTGATTTCACCTTCCGCTTTGCTGATGTCGGAAAAGTGACGCTCGATAACTTTTTGCTTACCGTTGTCATCAACAACAATTTTGATCGTTGCTTCTTGTTTTTCTTGAGCCCAAGCTGTTGTACTCGCGAAGGCCAAAACGGCCGTTAGGATTAAATATTTCATACGTTATTTTTTTAATGCGGAGCAAACTTACGAAATGCCTTTGAATCTTGTTTGTTAAGAAGTGTTAAGAGCTCTTTTATCCTCCCTGCATTTTGATAAATTTGTGCTTTCGATTTTTATAATAAAATGACTCAAAAGAAAATACGCTTGATTATTGGCTTGATGACCCTCGCATTGCTGGGGCTCATTGCTTTTCAGGCATATTGGCTTGGGTTCATGCTCGAAACCAAAAAGGAACAGTTCGCATCCGACGTACAAGATGGCTTGGCACAGGTGGTTCGGAAACTCGAGAAACAGGAGCTGGTGATGCTCGCCCAAAGGCAGCAATCGTATGAAAGTCAACAACAAAAGCTCAAGGCTTTGTCAAAAAAACTTGCGGTAAAACCGCAAAAGAAACCTAAATCGAAGGACTTCGAAATGACGGTGGACGTTCGTTCCGCGGATAATTTTATTAGTTCCGAAGGTGGGACTCATAATCAGCGAGGTGCGATTCATAATGAAGTTCGATCCGACATCATGTATGTTCGAAAATCATTTTTGCTTCCCAATGGACAGATTGCCGAAATTACGGAGGAGTATCAAGTTGATGTGGATCCGGAACAAGATATCCAACGGCGCTTGCAAGAAGACCAGCAAATTGCTGATTTGTTATCTCCCCGAGTTCAAAAACGCCAGCGGGCAATTCGGCATCGCCAGTTTATCAAAAGGGATACTAAAATGCATGTTAAAAAGGACGAAATCCCTTTGAAACCATCTGCAGCTGATGTTGCTCCCAAAGATGATGAAAAAGTGATCCAAAAAACAGCTTTAGCGAAAGAAGTATTTTCTGATTATTTGTTCAAAGAGCGCCCAATTCCGCAACGCGTTGAACCGCATTACATCGATAGTATGTTGCGAAAGGAATTAGCCGCGAAACATATTCAATTGAATTATGCCTTTGGGATTGCTCCACAAGCGCCCAAACAAGCGAAAGATTGGATTTTTGCTTCTAATACAAGCATCAAAAAACATACGCCACAATTCATGGCGGCACTTTTTCCGAATGACTTGCATGCCTCGGGTCAATTCTTGCATGTGTACTTCCCTGACTCGATGGGCTTCATTTGGCAAACGATGGGGGTAAATTTATTAGGCTCCGCAATCTTGCTTTTTATCATGGTCGGCTGTTTTTACATTGCCATGATGACCATTCTCAAGCAAAAGAAATTGGCCGAAATAAAAAATGATTTCATCAATAACATGACGCATGAATTCAAGACCCCTATTTCAACAATTTCTCTTGCTACCCAACTAATTCAGGAAGATGCTAGTGTGCATGACAATGGAAGTATCCAACGCTATTTGGGGATTATTAAGGATGAGAATGTGCGCTTAGGCCAACAAGTTGAGCGAGTTTTGCAAACAGCTCAAATGGAACGGGAAGAAATTGTGTTGAAGAAGAAACAGATTAATATGCATGAGCTGATTCAGCAGGTTATTGAGATGAACCAACCGATGTTGATGGCCAAAAATGGGGTGATTCATACGGTATTTTCAGACCTACCGGCAGAATTATTGATTGATGAAGTTCACATGAGTAATGTGATAAACAATCTGATTGACAATGCAGTTAAATACAGCGCTGAAGCTCCTGAGATTACGATTGAAACGAAAGTCATTGATTCGACATTTACGATCTTAGTTACTGACAAGGGAATCGGGATGCAAAAAGATGTGTTAACCCAGGTGTTTGAGCCCTTTTACCGGGTTCCTACGGGCAATGTGCACAATGTCAAAGGCTTTGGCTTGGGATTGAGTTATGTGAAGAAAATTGTTGAAGCACATGGAGGGAATGTCCAAGTGAAAAGTCAATTAGGAAAAGGAAGTACATTTGAAATTACGATACCTTATGGCAATTAATCCACAAATTTTATTGGCAGAAGATGACCCTAATTTGGGGCTATTGTTGAGCGAATTTTTAAAGAAAAAGGGCTATGAAGTAGTTTGGGCGCAAGATGGAGATCAGGCCTTGGACTTTTTCGTTAAGGGGACTTTTGATCTCTGCGTTTTTGATGTCATGATGCCCAAGAAAGACGGATTCTCTTTGGCCAAAGATATTCGCGCGACTCATTTAGATGTGCCCATTATTTTTTTGACGGCCAAATCCATGGAAGAAGATACCTTGCAAGGTTTTAAAGTGGGTGCGGATGATTACCTAACCAAACCATTTTCTATGGACGTACTCGTTGCGCGCATGGAAGCCATTCTGCGTCGGGCCCATTCGGATAAATCTTTACCGGCTTTGGCAGATGAAATTCAATTAGGCGATTTTACATACTATCCAGCGAAAATGCGCCTGGTTTTTCAAGGGAACGAACAAAAGTTTACCCCAAAGGAAAACGAGCTCATGAAGTTATTGTGTGAGAACTTAGGCCGACCGGTAAGTAGGTCCTATGCACTGAAATTGATTTGGGGAGATGATACCTATTTCAATGCGCGCAGCATGGATGTATACATGACGAAGCTACGCAAGTTGTTAAAAGAAGACCCTCGCGTACAATTATTGAATTTGCACGGCGAGGGTTTCCGATTGAGTGTGGACTAGTTGATGTGCGTATAGCCCGTATATGGAACCAAAACAGCTGGAATCTTAATGCCATCCGGCCCTTGGTTGTTTTCCAAAATTGCAGCCACGATACGAGGCAATGCTAATGCCGAACCGTTCAAGGTGTGGCATAGAATGGATTTTCCCTCGATCTTCGTACGCAATTTCAAGCGATTTGCTTGGTACGTTTCAAAGTTGGAAACCGAACTCACTTCCAGCCAGCGTCCTTGTGCCGCCGACCATACTTCCATGTCGTAGGTCAACGCAGATGTAAAGCCCATATCACCACCACATAGTCTTAATACACGGTAAGGCAATTCTAATTTTTGTAGAATGCTTTGCACATGCAAGGACATTTCTTCTAAGGCAGCGTATGAATTTTCCGGTTTTTGAATCTGTACAATTTCGATTTTGTCGAATTGATGTAAGCGATTCAAGCCACGTACGTGGGCTCCCCATGAACCCGCTTCCCGACGGAAACACGGCGTATGGCCTACGTTTTTGATGGGCAATTCTTTCTCGTTGACAATCACGTCACGGTATAAGTTGGTAATAGGTACCTCGGCCGTTGGGATTAAATACAATCCTTCCGCTTGGGTTACATACATTTGACCTTCTTTGTCAGGCAATTGGCCAGTACCAAATCCCGAATCTTCATTGATCAAGATAGGAGGTTGGATCTCATAATAGCCAGCCTTGATTGCTTCATCCAAGAAGAAGTTGATCAATGCACGCTGCAAACGAGCTCCTTTCCCTTTATATACCGGAAATCCTGCACCCGTAATTTTGTTGCCTAAATCAAAGTCGATGATGTCATAATCTTTGATCAAATCCCAGTGGGGTTTGGCTCCTTCGTTTAAGGTAGGGATAGTCCCCCAGTTTAAAACGACTTCATTATCTTCTGCAACTTTTCCTTCCGGAACAGAACTGTGTGGAAGGTTCGGAAGCGTAACGAGTAAGTCGGTTAATTCTTTCTCTGCGACACGCGCCGCTTCTTCCATGACTTTGATATCACCTTTTAGCGCGGCAGTTTCTGCACGCTTGCCTTCGGCTAACTCCTTTTGTCCAGATTGCATCAGCGCCCCAATTTCCTTGGCAGCGGCATTGGATTTTTCCAAAGCTTGCTCTGCTTGTTGGAGTAAAGACTTCCGTTTGTCATCCATAGCGATGAGTTGGCCTACGATATCAGCAGCATTTGCTACGTGTTTTTTCGTTAAACCGGCAATCGTAAGTTCCGTGTTTGTCCGGATAAATGGAATCGTTAACATGGTGTTTGTTTAAAAAAGTCCTTCGTTTAATGCGTTTAATGCATCATTTTTATGTTTGGCATCGACCAAAAGTGAGATGTTATGCTCAGAAGCTCCGTAAGAGATCATGCGGATTGGGATGTTTTTGATGGCATCCAAAACCTTGATCGCAATGCCTTCTTTGTCAGCCCAGAAATTACCCACGATGCAGATAATTACTTGGTCTTTATCCGGATCTTCTAACTCGGCAAATTCACGCAATTCACGCATGATGGCATCCAAATTCGCGGTTTGATCAATCGTTACCGAAACTGAAACTTCGGATGTTGTGATCATGTCCACGGGTGTTTTGTATTTTTCGAAAATCTCAAACACACGCTTCAAGAATCCATAGGCATTCAACATCCGAGTCGAGTGAATGTAAATAGCCGTGATATTGTCTTTGGCAGCGATGGCTTTGATTTCCACATCTGTCGATTTTTCCGAAATCAAGGTACCAAAGGCGCTTGGTTCCATCGTGTTTTTCAAACGTACAGGAACACCTTTGATTTTGGCTGGAGTTATGGTGCTTGGGTGCAAAATCTTTGCGCCAAAGTAGGCCAATTCCGCTGCCTCAGCGAAAGATAATTCACGAATCGGGAAGGTGTTTTTCACGATGCGCGGGTCATTGTTGTGCATCCCGTCGATGTCCGTCCAGATTTGAATTTCTTCGGCTTGAATGGCACCACCAATTAACGAAGCGGTGTAATCGGAACCTCCACGTTTCAGGTTATCAACTTCGCCCGCTGGATTGCGGCAAATGAAACCTTGTGTGATGAAGATTTGCTTGTCTTTTACTGGGGCTAAGGTTGCCGCTAATTTCGTTTCGATTTCAGCCATGATTGGCTCATTGTCCTCATCGATCACCATAAAATCCAAAGCAGGTAATAATGTTGAATTTACCCCTTCTTCTTGCAAATAGGCTTCGAAAATTTGCGTCGATAACAATTCGCCCAAAGCGACCATTTCCTTCGCTTGTTTGACGGTATAAGGTACCGTAGCGATCAGGCTGTCGATGAACGTAAATTCCTTCGTAACGATTGCTTGACCTTTCGCAAGACCCGCAGGCGTTTGGTAAAGCTCGGTTAAAAAGGCATCGTAATGCGCACGTAAATCAGACGCTTTGGTTTTCGCCTCCGTTTGATTTTGTGCGATTAATGATTCTGAAATGGATAACAATGCGTTCGTGCTACCTGATAATGCAGATAAAACAACAATTTTAGGTTTTCCGTCTTCTGTGATAAGTTGACGAATCGATTGCATTCTTTCTGGCTTTCCTACGGATGTGCCGCCAAATTTCCAAACTTGCATAATAGTATATCTTAATTTATTGCTAACATTTTAATGGCAGTAATGGCTGCCTCATCTCCTTTGTTGCCATGTTTGCCGCCTGCGCGATCCATGGCTTGTTCTTGGTTATTTGGTGTTAATACGCCAAAAATAACCGGTTTATTGTATTTCAAACTCACATTTGTAATGCCATCAGCTACGGCTTGGCAAATGAAATCAAAGTGACGTGTTTCGCCTTGAATGACACAGCCTAAACAAATCACCGCATCGATGTCTGCTTTCACAGCCATCTTTTGTGCTCCTAAGCTTAATTCAAAACTGCCTGGAACTTGAACGCTGACGATGTTTGATTCTTGAGCGCCGTATTTCAATAGTGTATCATAAGCTCCTGTATATAAGGCGCCCGTGACTTCTGTGTTCCATTCTGCGACTACAATCGCGAATCTCTTTTGGGAAACATCCGGCAAGTTGGCAGTACTAAAATCACTTAAGTTTTTTAAGGCAGATGACATGGTGATGGGGCTAAAACAAGAAGGGATAAAAGCTGATGCTCTTATCCCCTCATGACAATTTCGTAAACTTTATTATTCAGAGATAGAGCTTTCTAATAGCGCTTTATATTTCTTCGCTGGAATTGCTTCAGCAGCTTCTGGATATTTTTCCGTGATTGCTGTGTAAGTATCCAATGCCTCTTTCGATTGTTTATTTGCTTCGTATGCGTTTGCAAGTTTCAACAAATAACCTGGCGAAAAGAACTTGTTTGATTTGTAATCAGCTGCTTTTGTATAATATTCGATTGCTTCAGCATAGGATTTCTTTTCAGAATATGCATCGCCAATTAATGAATAAGCACGTGCTTGAACTAATAAATCGCCGCTGCTGAAATTTTTCAATTTCTCAATTGCGTTATCGTATTTACCTTGTTTCAACAAAGTAATACCCAAATACAAGTCAGCTAAATTTTGTGTGTTGCCACCAAATTCATCCGAAACTTTCGCTAAATCTTTCGATGCAGCTGCTAATGAATCTGATTCAAATGCGTAAACCGCTTTGTATAATTTCTTCTCACCTTCAGCATCTTGTGTGTTTTGGTACCAGTGGAAACCAAAGTATCCCACGATGATCGCAACGACAAGCACTGCAGCACCAATAACGGTTGATTTATTTTGATCGAAAAATCCAGTGACTTTTTCTAATTCGTGTTGAAGTGCCTCCGGGCTTTCAATGATTTCAATGGATTCGTTAACGTCTTTCTTCTTTGCCATAAAATTATAATGCTTTGATACTTTGACTATATGTTGCTAGCCAAAGGACTGCAAAATTATAAAATCTCTTCTATTTTTATCAATTTTAAATGAATCTTTTGCGTTTTATTTTAGAATTTGTTGAGTAAATTGAAGTAAATCGTACTTTATCCTTTGTAAACCTAATTTAAACGGATGGCCTTTAATCGCGCGGACCAAATAAAGAAATTATCAGAGCCTTTTGATTTGTGTATCATCGGAGGTGGCGCGACGGGTGCTGGTGTGGCATTGGATGCTACATTGCGCGGTTACCGAGTGCTATTAATCGAAAAAGGTGATTTTGCATCGCAAACTTCCTCCAAATCAACGAAGTTGGTCCATGGCGGCGTTCGTTATCTAGAACAAGCTGTCAAAAAATTGGATTGGCAACAATTCAAAATGGTTTACAAAGCCTTGCATGAACGTAAAATTTTATTGCAAAATGCGCCCTTTTTGGCCCATCCATTAGCTTTATTGACGCCTTGTTATACTTGGTTTGATCGAGTTTATTACCGCATTGGTATGTGGTTATATGATCAAATTGCAGGTCACACAAATTTAGAACCCAGTCGAGGTTTAGGCCCAAAACAAATGCGCGAATTAAGTCCTGCCATTTCGTTGGAGCATGTGCGTGGAGGTGTATTGTATTATGACGGCCAATTGAACGATGCACGTTATGCACTGGCAATTCTCCAATCTGCGGAAGCGGCAGGCGCTTGTGTGTTGAACTATGCGGAACTTACAAGTTTTGTGCATTCTCCCAAAAGTTTAAAAGTCAAGGAGGTTTGTTTTCAGGATGTCATTTCTGGGGAAGCTTATCAAATAGCTGTGAAGGCCGTTGTCAATGCAACTGGGCCCTTTACGGATGCGATTCGTGCCATGGCGAATCCGAAATTAAAACCTCGCATGAAGGTGAGTCGGGGTGCACATATTGTGTTACCGGCAACTTTTTGGCCTGGTAAAACAGCCTTATTGATTCCAAAAACAGATGATGGTCGGGTGATTTTTGTGATTCCATGGCGAAACTATGTGTTGGTGGGAACCACCGACGAGCCTGATACCTTACGTGAAAACCCGCCAATTTTGTCGGAGGAAATCGATTACCTGCTCGATTATTTTAATCGCTACGCTTCGGGAAAAGCCTCTCGATCGGATGTGACTTCTACGTTTGTGGGCCAAAGGCCTTTGCTACAAGCTGCCTTAGATGCTGCTATGGCGTCTGATACCAAATCATTGGTACGTGATCACGAAGTTGAAGTGGATGGCCGGAGTAAATTGGTCAGCATCATGGGTGGTAAATGGACCACTTACCGGGTGATGGCTGCTGATACGATGGACGTCTTAGAACGAGAGGTATTGAACCAAGTTCCCCAACCTTGTTTGACGGCCAATCATGTTTTGTCGGGAGGTAACGAATCTTTGCGCGAACAATTTTTGCAAGATGCCTCTACATTATCAGAATCTACACAACAACATTTATGGGAAACCTATGGCTCAAACAGTTTTGCTTTGCTTCAAGGGGATACCCAATTGTTGCATCCTGACTTGCCTTATATTCAATCTGAAATTGATTATTTGAAGCAACATGAAATGGTGACTTGTTGGGACGATGTCTTGCTTCGTCGCTGGGGGATTGCTTTACGTAACCAGGGCCTAAGTGAGGAAATTAAGGCCATAAAAAAAGAGGCTTTCGCCTCTTAATTAATATTCGTCTTCGTTGAAGAAGAAGTCATCCTTTGTCGGATAATCTGGCCAAATTTCTTCGATGCTTTCGAAGGGTTGACCATCGTCTTCTAATTCTTGTAAGTTTTCAACAACTTCTAAAGGAGATCCCGTACGGATCGCGAAGTCGATTAATTCATCTTTTGAAGCTGGCCAAGGCGCATCTTCTAGGTAGGAGGCAAGTTCTAATGTCCAATACATATTTTAAGTAATTTTATTATTTCATTTTGATCTGTGTGCAAAAGTAAAATAAAAAAATATTTATAAAAGATTTATTTCTTAAATTTTCGTTAATTATCAAAAAAGCTATTTAACGGCCTATTTAGGCCTATTTTTATGAAAAGAAATTCAAGGCTCGCAGTAGAAGTTTGTGCTTATTCATTGGAATCCTGTTTGGCGGCTGATCGTGCAGGTGCGGATCGTGTTGAGCTATGTGCTTCCCCATATGAAGGCGGATGTACGCCGTCGGCCGGGCTTGTTAAAGCAGTAATAGCTGGAACGAGTTTAGAGGTTCATGTGATGTTGCGACCTCGGGGTGGCGATTTTTGTTATGATGATTTCGAGAAGCAAACGATGCTTGAGGATGCTAATGAACTCATTCGTTCGGGTGTTCATGGATTGGTTGTTGGGGCTCTTCTGCCAAATGGGGATTTGGATGTTCCATTTCTTCAGGACTTACGAAACCGAGTAGGGAATTTTCCCTTGACTTGCCATCGGGCAATTGATGTGAGTCGGGAGCCAGAAGTCGTTTTAGAGCAATTGATCGAATTAAAATTCCAACGCATTCTGACCTCCGGACAAAAGAACAAGGCGCTTGAGGGAATTGAAAACATTGCCCAATTAGTTGCTAAGTCTGCTGGTCGAATCGAAATCATGGCGGGGAGTGGTGTGAATCCACAGAATTGCCGACAATTTATCGACATAGGAGTTGACGCCGTGCATACAAGTGCACGAACCGTGCGCGATTCAGCCATGGATTATCGCAGACCGGGTATTTCGATGGGTGGATTGACGGAAGTATCCGAATTTGAAATAGCGTACGCCAGCGAAGCATTAATTCGCGAAACAATACAACAAGTTCGGTTGGATTAGTACAAATCAGTTGTTACCCACTCTTCCTCTGGAAGTCTATTCAACGCATATAACTTCACAGAATTACGGCGATACGTAGGAACTTCGAATTCTGTTTCGCTCAGGCCTCCGTTTGTGTAAACATCCACCATATAGCTGAAACGCTCCTCCTCATTCATCGGGTTATTCGTTGACTCTGCATCCAAGGTAATCGTGCTGCCAGGTGTAAACTCTCGTTGACCAGAATCATCCGCTGTTTCATAATTCACCTCATTGCCTTCGAAATAAGTACTGAACTCATCGCCTTCATGCTCAAATCCAGCTGCAATAACCGTCAAGTACAAACTATCTCCTAATTCTTCATCTGTTGAGAATCCGAATTTGACCATATCTGCTTGTAATTTGATACGCTCGTTCAGGTAATTGATAATGATGTTTTGTTCCTTCATCTTCAGCGGATTACCGCTTCCTGTAGAAACCGTTACCAAGATGCGTTTTGCGCCATTGATCTGTTGTGAGTTCAATAATGGAGAAGTCAATGCTTCTGCGATGGCATCAAATGCTCGGTTGTCGCCGATTCCGTATGCGGAACTCATCATCGCCCGACCAGCATTCGTCAAAACTTTCTTCACGTCCATGAAGTCGGTATTGATATCGCCAGGTTTCGCAATTACGTCCACAACGGATTTAACCGCTTTAGCTAAAACATCATCTGCTTTTGAGAAAGCCTCCGACATCGGCAAGTTTTCGTAATGCTCAGCTAATTTATCATTCATGACCACGATGACCGTGTCACAATATTTTTTCAAAGATTCTACCCCGTTCAGGGCATATTGGATTTTATCGCGTCCTTCCCAATTGTAGGGTGCAGTTACTACGGCAACGGTTAACAAATTGCGTTCTCTTGCAATTTCAGCAATAACTGGCGCTGCTCCCGTTCCTGTACCACCGCCCATACCAGCTGTAATGAAAACCATTTGGGTTTCATTCGACAACATGTGTTGGATTTTTTCCCGACTTTCCATCGCTGCCAAACGGCCTACTTCGGGGTCTGTACCCGCTCCTAATCCTTGTTGGCCTAACTTAATCTTCGTCTGCACCGGATTTGAAGCCAAAGCCTGTGAATCGGTATTGCAAATAACCAGATCGGCACCTTTAATATCCATCTCTTGCATGTGCTTCACCGCATTGGATCCGCCGCCACCGATACCTACGACTTTGATAATTGATTTGAAGGTATTTTCGGGAATCATTTCCATGTCGTGATCGTAAAAAGAAGGATTAGTCGTATTCATAAGGGTATAGAAAAAATCAATTTGTTGCAAAAATAATCAAAATGCTGAGAATTTAATTATTTCCCCAGCGCCATTCATTTCCGAGCTCTAATTCGTGGCGCAGGTTTTGTTTGATAAAGAAATCGCGTGTCGAATAAAAGTCTAATTTCTTCGCCGGAATTGCGTTAGCATTCCCTAAGGCATATAAGAGCATCGAGGTATATTTGACATTATTTTCCATCTCTTTTTTATTCACCAAACTAAACACGTCGCAGTTCGCATGATAACAATCAAGTACCGATTTACTTAATTTACCCATCGGATCCGCCGCTGGAATTCCTTCCATCAAAAAGGCTTGATTGTCTGAGTGTAAACCTGCTGCGTTGTGTAAATCATTCGCAAAACTTGGATCGATGGATTTGATTTTATCGCCAATCTCTTTTAATAAAGGCATCATCTCATCGCGACCTCCTCCATTAAATCCATGTACATTGTTCGCCATGTCTAAATTGATCATGTAAACAATCTCATCTATCTCGCCCGTTTTTTTCGCACGTTCGATATAGGCTTTTGAACCTAAAAGTCCTTCTTCTTCGCCCATGAATGCCACAAACTCGATTGTACGCTTGCTCTTTAGTCCTAAGGCTTTGAATGTGCGAGCAATATCAATCACTGAAAATGATCCGATTCCATTATCGATTGCCCCTGTCGCTAAATCCCAAGAATCTAAGTGGCCACCGATGATAATTTTCTCATGACGTAAATGTCTGCTTTCTCCTTTCAGGGTTGCGACTACATTGCGCGCTTTGATCGGTTGGCTTACATTATGCATTTCAATCATACTCAATAAGCCCGGTTGATCAACAAGCCATTTTCTGATTTCGGTACCGCTTTCCAAGGAGATACAAACCGCCGGAATCGAAATTAAATTTCCCGTTACTGACGCCGTACCCGTTAATAAAACTTGGCCTTTTACTGTATTAACGAAAATAACGCCAGCTGCACCGTATTTGATGGCTAAAGCTGTTTTTTCGGAACGGTGTAGGTTTTTGCTTCCAGATGGGGCGTCGATTAATCCGATATTTGCAAGGGCAATTTTACCTTTGACTAATTCTTTTTTCGCTGCGAAATCTGCATCTAATCCATTGCCGCAATCCACAATTTGTCCTTGAATTTTCGATTCCACGGGCGTTAACGCGAGAGAAACGACAGGGATCTCACGGAAGTCATCCGATTTGGGAGGTGCCACCGATAAAGTTACCGTATCACGAGCCCAAGCTTCTACTTGAAAACCCTGGTATTTGGTATCCCGAAAGCCATATTTCTTAAATAATTGAAAAGCAAACTCTTCTGCTTTTTTGCCATTTTCGCTACCGGTTAATCGGTGACCAATGGTTGAACACGCCGTACCCAGACTGGAATATGCCTGAGAGTTAGCATCTACTTCCTCTTTGATCCGCTTGAATACGGATTCTAACGATTCTTCACCTACCAAAGGGATGGCGTTTGTAAATCCGACAAGCGTTAAAGCAGTTAAACAGAATAGTAAGGTTTTTTTCATTGTTGATGGTTTGTACGGCGTATGTTATCCTGAAAATTACTCGATTTTACAGAATTAAACAAGAAGTTTTAAGGAAGCGGACAAGGATTTTTAGAGTCCGACTTTTGACTTAACCATTTGCACCAAAATTCCTTTTCTTTTGCTGGAATTTCCTTGCCCTGATAATAAGATTTGATTCGTTCCGTGGCAATGGCCAATTGGTCTTTGTCTAAGTCAATCAGCACTTCTAAAACGATGCATCGATTCGCTATTTGCGCATCAGTCAAACCGATTTTTTGTAAGCCATATTTGATTCCCGCGATACGATCGGGGCTGAATTTACGTGCCCGACTAGAAAATAAAGTCGACATGAGGGTATTTTCGGCTGCTTGTCTGACTATAACCGAGTCATTGGACTTTCGGTAGGTGGCCAAGTTGTTGATAAAATGATCAAACAAGGGATTGTTATTGTCGAGCATCACTTTCCGAATTAATAAAAACCCCAATTCTGATTCGTATTTGTCTTTGGGTAAAGCCTCTGCGAGCTGTTGAACGATTTCAATGTTTTGAACGGTGTCCAAGGTCATCCGAGTGAAATTGGCCAAGCCAATCATCTCATTAAATTCGCGTGCGCCTTGTAAGTATTTTTTTAAAGTTGCCTCATCTCTTTTTTGAGGATCTATCGCTTTTTGTAATGTGGCAAGAATTCCACTGACTGAATTTAATTCATCGCCCATGTTTTGAATATCCCATGGTTTTCCATCTGGACCCAGCACAATGAAGCTCGGTGTGGAGGGAATATACACTTTTTGTTTGCGCAAGAACATTCCATTTTCACGCTTGCTAATGTCTAGTTGGTAAGCCAAGACGTTCTTGTCAAGAAATTGTTTGATTTTTGGGTTTTTCAAGGTCACATCATAAGCCATGCAATGGGAGCAATTGGGTAGATAGGCCTCGAAGAATATGGGTTTGTTTTCTTTTTTCGCACGGGCAAAAATGGCATCAAAACTTTCCAACGTTTTAAATGAAGGGTTCTGTGCATTAGCAAAAAAAGCAATGAATGTGCTTAATACAAAGGCGAATAAAATTCTCATACAGGTTCTTTTTTTCAAAAATACATTATCCTCCCCAATTTTCCCTATCTAAACTTCGATACGCGATGGCTTCACTTAAATGTTCCAATGCTATTTTGTCACTTTCAGCTAAATCAGCAATGGTCCGGGCAACTTTAATAATGCGATCATAAGCGCGCGCGGAGAGGGATAATCGGTTCATGGCGGATTTTAAACGTATTTCTGAATGCTCATCCAATGGGCACATTTCTCGAATCATGCCTCCATCCATCATGGCATTTGTTCGTACCATCGGGAATTTCTCAAAGCGATTTTCTTGAATTTTCCGCGCACGAATTACCCGTTCATATATGTGTTGGCTTGATTCATTAGTGCTCTGTTTGCGCATTTCTTCAAATTGGATTGGAAGAATTTCAATATGAAGGTCAATGCGGTCGAGTAAGGGTCCTGAAATTTTATTTAAGTAGCGTTGGACTATTTCAGGCCCGCAAGTACAATCTTTCGACGGGTGATTGTAATAGCCGCACGGACAAGGGTTCATACTCGCCATGAGCATAAAATTAGCGGGGAACTCAACGGCATAGCGCGCTCGAGAAATATGGACAATGCGGTCTTCTAAAGGTTGGCGCATCACTTCCAAGGCATGTTTGGAAAATTCAGGAAGTTCGTCGAGGAATAAAACGCCATGATGTGCTAAGGTAATTTCGCCGGGTTGCGGATTCGATCCGCCGCCGATTAAGGCCGTGGATGAAATTGTATGATGCGGTGCACGAAAAGGGCGCTGGTTTATTAAGGATTGTTGGACTCCTAATTTCCCGGCAATGGAATGTATGATCGTACTTTCCATCGCTTCTTGAAGACTTAGCGGGGGTAGGATACTAGGTATACGCTTTGCAAGCATGGTTTTTCCGGCACCTGGTGGGCCAATCAGAATCAGGTTGTGTCCTCCCGCGGCAGCGATTTCGAGCGCCCTTTTGGCCATATCTTGCCCCTGAACTTGTGAAAAGTCGAGCTTGTGAACGCTAGATTCGCGCTCGTGCGGTTTAACTTGTATGGGTTTGTGAAAGGATTTTCCGCGTAAAAATTGGACGGTTTCTTGCAGGGTCTCCATCCCAAAAACCTCCATGTCTTCAACATAAGCGGCCTCATGCGCATTTTCCAAAGGCAGGATAATTTTGCGAATTCCATTTTTACGGGCTTCCATCGCGATTGGTAAGGCCCCCTTGATTGGACGAATGATTCCATCCAACGCCAATTCACCCATGATGACATATTGATCTAAATCGGGAAGGTAGATTTGCTCAGATGCTTGGATGATGGAGAGCGCAATGGCTACGTCATAGGATGAGCCTTCTTTTCGCACATTGGCGGGTGCCAGGTTGATGACGACTTTCCTTCGCGGGAAGAAACAGCCCATTTGTTTCATGGAAGATTCCACACGCAAAATGGCTTCTTTAATGGTGGAGTCGGGGAGTCCCACCAAATGGCATTTACTTCCTTGTCCCACATGGGTTTCAATCGTAATGAGCGCTGCGTTTACGCCAAAAACGGAACAGCCAAAGGTTTTTGCTAGCATGGTTTTTTTTGACCAAAACTAGCTGATTTCAATATTGAAAAGGCTTAAATCTGTCCAAGAACTTGGACATTTTCATTATTTACCAAGAACTTGATTTTTGTGCCAAACGGCAAGGCGAAATTGTTGGGGATATGACCTGCAGGGAAATCAAATGCGATGGGATAATTGGTCCCTGCGCAATGTTCTAGGACAAGTTCTTCAACAGTTTTTCCTATTTCTAATTTGGCCTCTTCGCAATCAGTAAATCCTCCTATGATTAAACCTTTCAGTTTAGCAAGGTAACCAGCACGTTTCAGTTGAACTAGCATTCTGTCGACGTGGTATAAGCGTTCTCCGACCTCCTCTATAAATAGAATTTTACCTTCAGGATTTGGGAAGCTTTCCGAGCCGATGAGGTGGGCCAGCAACGATAAATTTCCACCTACAAGTGTGGATATTGTTTCACCCGCACGATTGGCTTCATGGGATGGAATTTGAATATGCGTTTCTCCTGCAAAAAGGAGTTTGTGTAAGGATTCTAAGGCCTCATCGCCCCCTTTTTGGCAGAAATTATTTGGCATTGGGCCGTGAATGCCCGCAATTTGCAAGTTGTCAATGTGGCATATTAAAGCCGTGATATCTGAAAAGCCGACCATCCATTTGGGCGATTCTACAAAATGAGAAAAGTCCAAGGCGTCTAAAAAACGACTGCTGCCATAGCCCCCGCGTAAAGGGAAAATAGCTTTAATGCTGGGGTCATCTAAGGCCTGTTGCATGTCGGCCCGACGTTGCTCGTCGGTACCCGCCAGGCCAAAGTGTTTAGCTAAAAAATTTTCCGCAAATACGACCTCCAAACCCCAGGATTCCAATACTTCAATGCCCTTTTTCCATTGTTCGGAGCTAGGCGGAGAAGCGGGTGAAACGATGGCTACGCGGTCACCTTTTTTTAATAGCGCGGGAATCTGCATGAGGGTTTATTGGGTTGAGCTACAAATATGTCCTTTTTTTTCGTCAAAGGAAAGCCTGAAATTTCGTATTATTGTAAAAAAAACGGCTTGGCTTCCTCAAGATCTTTAGATTTGGTACATCCTTGTTACAACCCACATACGGGCTGGGCGGAGGATTTGCTATACTATTTTCAGCAATTTCGTGATCAATTGCCTGCAGATTTGCAGGTATCTGTGTATCTCGTCAATGATGGGAGTTCGCAGGGAATTCAAGCTTCTGATTTGTCCTTGCTTGAGGCAGGTATCGCTTCGTTTCACTTCATCGATTTACCTAAAAATGTAGGTAAGGGTGCTGCATTGCGTGAGGCCGTTAAGCAAACAACAGGCGATTTGATCATTTATACCGATGCAGATTACCCATATAAAATGGAAAACGCACTTGAAATGTATCGCCGCTTAGCTACAGGAAATGTGGATGTTGTTGTGGGTGTGCGTGATGAGCAATATTATGACTCATTGCCGCTTCGTAGGAAGATTTTTTCCTTGAGTTTGAAGTTGATGAATTACTTGTTTTTCCCTCGCTTGAAAGTCAAGGATACCCAATCCGGTTTGAAAGGCTTCAACCAGCGTGGAAAGGAATTGTTTTTGAAGACCCAAATCTCCGCTTTTCTGTTTGATATGGAATTCTTGGTTTTGGTTAGCCGTTCCAAAGACATTCGTTTTGAATGGATTTATGTCCAGTTGCGAGATGGGATTCAGTTTTCGAGCATGAAATTCAAGACGATTTTGACCGAGTTATTCAATTTTACATCGATCTTAATTCGCCGATTAATCTAAGTCTATGCGCCCGCAAATCATGATTACCTTGGATGTAGAGGAGTGCGATATCCCCACAGAGTATGGCTATGATTTGCCTTTGGAGGAACAATTATCGGTTTCGCGCAAAGGGGTAGAATCTTTCATGAATTTGATGGATAGATATGAAATCCCGGTTACGATATTTTGTACAGGCGTTTATGCGGAGGCGAATTCGGATTGGATTAAGGCATTACATCCCCGACATGCTTTAGCATCACATGGGTATTACCATGGGCATTTTGATCCGAAGACGGATTTAAAATCGTCCAAAGATTTATTGGAAAAGCTTAGTGGAAAGCCTATTTGCGGTTTTCGGATGGCGCGCATGCAATATGTTCCAGAGGAAGAAATTGTGAAGGCTGGCTATACCTACCATTCTTCCTTAAATCCGACTTGGATTCCAGGTCGTTATGATCACCGCGATAAGCCTATGAAAGCCTTTTTTGAAAAGGGGCTTTGGCAGGTTCCGGCTTCGGTCACGCCACGTTTCCGAATACCATTGTTTTGGTTGGCCTTCAAGAACTTCCCACTCATTCTATATAAGTACTTCACGTGCGCTTCGATGCGAAATGGCTTTTTGAATTTATATTTCCATCCTTGGGAATTCACGAATTTGGATGCCTATCCTTTGCCGGGGCATGTGAAGCGTGGACATGAGGGTGGATTATTGGAGAAAATGGAGCGATATTTACGCTGGTTGAAGTCGGAGGACTTAGGGGATTTTATAACAATGGATACTTATGTCGGTCAAATCAGCAAATCGTAATCCTTGGTATGCGCGATTCTATGTCTTACTCTTCATTTGGATAGGGGCGGGAATCTTTACAGGTTGGAAGCAGTATTCGCTTTCGGAGGTAAACTCACACATTAATAATTTTCAGATTTTCCGGGCGAGTTTTGGGCATTTTGTTCAAGGCATGCATTTGTATCCCTTGTATCCTCGGGAGTATTTTGACTTGTATCTATATGGTCCAGCCTTTGCTATTTTGATGGCACCCTTTGCTTATTTGCCTTTAGGCTGGAGTGTGGTTGTGTGGAATGCGTTGAATGCGGGGATGTTGTTTTGGGCGGTTTGGAATTTACCTGTAGGCCAAAAGCAGCGTGCATGGATATTATGGATTATTCTGAATTCCACGATTACAGCACTGTTAAATACGCAGTTTCATGCTTTGTGTGTGGCGATGATCTTGTGGAGTTATATCTTTATGCAAAGAGGCAAATTAGGCTGGTCGGCCTTATTGATTGCCTTGGGCGTATTCATTAAGTTTTATGGCATTGTAGGTTTAGCATTTTTCTTTTTCACCAAAGAGCGTTTTCGCTATGCGGCCTATTTACTGTTTTGGTTTGTGGTGGTATTTCTTTTTCCGTTTCTATTTGGCGGCTGGGATTATACCTGGCAATGTTACCAGGAATGGATGGAGGTTTTGTCGCATAAAAACACCTTGAATGTAGATATACGAAATTTAAGGACGGATGTATGTGTGATGGGCGTGTTCCGACGGATTACGGGGGATGGGACTTTGTCGAATATGTGGTTTTTGATTCCCTCTATGTTGCTTTCGGCTTGGGTATATTTTCAGCCGAAGAAATGGTTTCATGTGGATTTTCAGTTGCGATTGATGGCCCTGGTGTTGATTTATTTAATGTTGGCCAGTACAGGCACAGAATCTCCAACTTTAATTATGGCCTTTCCGGGTGTAGGACTTTGGTTTGTTTTGGGCGAAAAATCGCGTGGGCGCTGGATATTGTTTGTAATCACTCTGTTGATTTCGAGTTTTTCTCCGACAGATTTGTTCCCGAGGTTTTTGCGTGAGGCCTATGTGAATCGCTATGCGTTGATGATATTGCCTCTATTTGTTGTGTGGCTGAGCTTGTTGTGGGATTTGCGCAAGCCTTTGCAGGAGGATTAAAGGAAGATTACTTCTTGGATGACGGTTTTGCCGGCATGTTTATTAATTAATTCAATCATTTTTTGTTTCGCCATGACCAGTTCCTTTTTCAGGGGGGCTGAGTCGATTTGCAGGTATAATTTCTGGTTTTTCGCGTAGACTTTGGTGGTTCTGGCGGCGATGGGTTTGCCCATAATTTCGGCCCAATTCGCTTCGATCGAGGTTTCGTCGAACTGGTTCTGGAGTTTATAGACACGTAGGAGTGCGTCAATCGCGTCTTTCAGCGGTTGGCTATCGTTTTTACGCGTTGCAGCTCGGGGTCCTTTGGGGCTAAATGGCGAGTCCATGGAAACAAATTTGGGAAGACAAATGTACAGTATTTTGGTACTTTATGGCGTGTAAATAGGTTTAAATTAATTTTTTTTGAAAATTTTTTAAAAAAATAATTCTCAAAAAAGTACCTAATAATGGGGGGATTTTTGGTTAAAATATCAAGATAATACAATAGCGATGTGGGATAGGGGGGTATTTTGGTAAGGGAGGATAAATGCAGGTGTGCAAATTAATTGAGAATTCTATTACTTTTGCCTTTACCGAAAAAAGTTGTGGAGGCAAAACCTATGAAAACTACTCCCGCATTTTTCAACAAGTTTTATTAACAAAAAAATAATTCTTTAACCCCAAATTACCAAACTAATGAGTACACAACAACCAAAGCCAGCTGCTAAGCCAGCTGCAACTGAAAAAAAATCAGGTGGAATTTCTGCCGGTTTAATTCTAATTGTTCTTTTTGCCATTGCATTAGCTATTTACAACTTTGTAATGGGAGATCCTTCTCACTTTGAAGGAGGTACTACAGAAGGACACCCACTACCAGGCGATTACTTTGGTGTCGTTTACAAAGGTGGAGTAATTGTGCCAGTTTTGATGACTTGTTTCTTAACTGCATTAACATTTTCTATTGAGCGTTTATTCACAATCGGTAAAGCAAAAGGTACTGGTGATGTTAACGCATTCGTACGTTCAGTACAAGCGGCTTTAGACAAAGACGATGTTGAAGGAGCTTTGAAAGCTTGTGATAAGCAAAAAGGTTCAGTAGGTAACGTTACTTTATCTGCTATCAAAAAATACAAAGCGTTAATTTCTGAGTCTTCTTTAGACAAAGAGCAAAAATTAGCTGCATTGAGCAAAGAAGTTGAAGAAGCTACTTCATTGGAATTACCAATGTTAGAGAAAAACTTGACTATCATTGCAACATTGGCATCAGTATCTACTTTGATCGGTCTATTAGGAACGGTAGTTGGTATGATCAAGGCCTTTGCTTCATTAGGTAACTCAGGTGGATCTACAGATTCATCAGCGTTAGCGAATGGTATCTCTGAGGCCCTTATTAACACTGCGTTAGGTATCGGTACTTCAGCGATCTGTATCATTGCATACAACGTATTTACAGCGAAAATTGATGAGTTAACTTACAGCATTGATGAAATCGGCTTAAGTGTTAACCAAAACTACGCTACACATCACAATTAATATTTGAACTGATTTAGGGGCTTTGCCCTTTCATTCAATTTTATTCACTGTTCAAAAAAATAATTGTTATGCCAAAAGTTAAAGCTAAACGACATAGTGTCTCACTCGACATGACAGCGATGTGTGATGTGGCTTTCCTTCTTTTGACGTTCTTCATGTTAACCGCGAAGTTCCGTCCAGAAGAGGCAGTTACAATCACGCCACCATCATCTATCTCAGAGAAACCTTTGAATACGAAAGATGGTATGCTGATGGTTAGTGTTTCACCAGAAGGAGGCGTTTATTTGGCAACTGATGATCAAATGGCAAGAGAGTTTATGTTAGAGCGTATGGCTAATCGCTATGGTATCGCTGTAACGGCTGAAATGAAGAAGAACTTTATGGCTTCGGAAATTGTAGGCTATCCTCTTGGAGCTATGCGTCAGGTGTTGAATATGAAACCTTCAGAAGCTAAAAAGCTAAGCAAGGGAATTCCAATTGATTCAGCTAATAACGAGTTATCGTATTGGGTGGGTTATGCGAAATTGTCTAATCCAGAGTTAAAGGTTGCTATTAAAGGAGATAAGGAGTCTAATTACAAAGTGTTTGCTGATATCATCGGTACTTTGCAAGCTCAGAACATCAATATCTTTCAATTGGTAACTGGTCCGGAAAATAAACCGAAATAAGTTTTCATTTTTAATTACAAACAGAAATGGCAGAAATAGATAGCTCCGGCGGCGGGAAGAAAGGCGGGAAGAAGCGAAGTAAAAAGATGTCGACCAAAATCGACATGACACCTATGGTGGACTTAGGCTTCTTGTTGATTACTTTCTTTATGTTAACGACTACGTTAGCAAAACCCGTTACCATGCAATTAAACATGCCTGATAAAACGGATACGAAGGAAACTTCACCTGTTAAATTATCGGAAACACTTACTGTGTGTCCAGATGTTGACAAGGTGTATTACTACCAAGGTATTCCTACTGAAGCAGGTACAGTAATGCAGGTGACCAACTATTCTGAGACAGGCATTCGCAAAGTGATTGCGGATCTTAAGGCGAAGGTTGGTTCTAATTTTACCATCGTAATTAAGCCTACGAAAAAAGCAAAATATCGTAATATGATTGATATGCTTGATGAGTGTGCGATTACCAACAACAAGCGTTATGCTTTGTTGGAGATTGATCCGGATACGGAAGCTTTGATTAAACGATCAGGTAAATAGACCTATTAAATTAATTTTAAATTAAACGAATATTATGTCACAAGTAATAAGCCAAAATGCTACTTTGGACGATATTATCTTCAAAGACAAAAACCGTGAATTCGGTGCTTTTGTTCTTCGTAAGACGTATCCCAAAGTAATGAAGCGGTCGGTATTACTAGGCTCTGCACTCTTTGTCGGTGCTCTTTTAATCGCAGCTTTCTGGAAACAGTTGACTGCAGAATCAGAAGAAAAGACTGAGGTGACTGCTGAAGTAATGAAACTGGATAAGCCAGCTCCAACCAAGAAGGTTGAGTTGCCTCCACCGCCACCGCCGCCACCACCCAAAGAAATTCCTAAGGTGACAACGACGAAATTCTTACCTCCTGAAATCAAGCATGATGAGGAAGTGACGAAGCCTGAGCCGCCACCTGAAGAAGTTCGTGGTAACACGGCAGCTGAATCTGTTAAAGGTGAATCGGAAACGTATGAACCACCAGTGGATCCAGATGCTAAAGGAACTGAGCCAGTTGAGCCGCCTAAACCAGCTGAAGATGAAATCTTTACAGCGGTTGAGCAGCAAGCAGAATTCCCTGGAGGACCCCGTGCATTCGGATCCTTCTTGCAGAAAAACTTACGTTACCCATCTGCTGCACAACGTGCAAACGTGGGAGGTAAAGTATACGTTCAGTTCGTTGTGAACACAGACGGTACTATCCAAGACGTTCAAGTTTTGAAATCTGTAGGTTTCGGTTGCGACGAAGAAGCCGTACGTGTAATTAAATCGGTACCAAGATGGACTCCTGGTAAGCAATCGGGTCGCCCAGTGCGTTCTCGCTTTACACAGCCGATCACGTTCGTGTTATCTGAGTAATTTTTATTTGAAGATTCATGTCAGACCTGCTAAATGTTATTTGGCAGGTCTGATTGTTTAAATTCCATTATGAAACGTTCCATGGCCATTTGGGTTAATATTTCTTTTCGTGTTTTTGTCGCCTTAGCATATACTTTATTAGGTGCTTATGTTGCCTTTTGGTCTTCATTCGATTTAGGTGAATGGGGGGGCGTGCAGATTACCCTTTTCTTAGGAATCCTATTTATGTTGTATGGATTGTTTCGGATTTGGCGCGCTTATTTGTATTTTCGAGAAGCTGATGAATCATCTAATTATGCTGAATATGAAGACTAAATTAATGGCCGGCTTATTGACTGCAATTGTCATGATGGGCTGCGGTACGAAAAAAAATGAAGTGAAAGATGGTCCTACAACTGGGACGATAAGTCTTGGGGTAGATGAGTCTTTCCAACGGGTAGTGGAAGCAGAAAAAGTGGCTTTTCGCGACAACTACCATTTTGCGAATATCAATTTGCAATTCAAGCCTGAGAATGAAGCGATTGCCGATTTACTCAATGACAAGGTTCGAGGTGTTGTTGTGACGCGGGAATTGACTGATGCTGAGAAGGCTGTGTTTACACGCGAGAAAATTACCTACCGTAGTTTTAAGTTTGCGGCAGATGGTATTGCCTTATTGGTTCATCCTTCAAATAAAGACACCTTAATTGGTTTAGATCAATTGAAGGCATTGCTTTCAGGCCAACAAAAATCATGGAAATCCATCGGTTCTTCGCGCGGAGGGGATGTTGAATTAGTGGTAGATAAGGCGAATTCGAGTAACATTAAGTTTCTTGTTGACCTGTTTGGATTAGGGAATAAAGGATTGTCGGTATCTGCTGCGGGTTCCAACAAAGAGGTAATCGAATATGTTAAATCACATCCGAATGCAATGGGAATTATTGGGTCGAATTGGATTAGTGATGGGGATAATCCTACTTCCCTTGGGTTTATTCGTTCGGTCAATGTGATGTCGGTCGCGAAGGAATCTTCGTTACCCAAGGCTGAATTTTATCAACCCTTTGGCTATAATTTGGCATTAAAGAAATATCCTTTACGTCGTGAAGTGAAGATTATATTAAAGGAATCTTATTTAGGTTTAGGGACTGGATTTGTCAATTATGTCTGTGGTGACATGGGGCAGCTGATTGTTTTGAAATCAGGCTTAATTCCTTTGACCCGACCTATCACGATTCGACAGTATCAAATCAGTCAATAATGGCTAATTTATGGCCTTGAATTTTGAATTTTTAGGAGAATTATTAGTATATTTGTGATTCTAAAATTATTAAACTTTTAAAGTAATTAGTTGAATTATTTCAATGTTTACGCCTAAGAAAAATACTATTTAAACAAAATTTTAATTAACAATGATGAAAATGAAATCATGGCTTTTGGGAGTTGGTTTGTTGTTGACCAATTTGGCTTTCGGGCAGACAGTTCAAGATGGTTTGCATATGATGGATCGCCATCAACCGAGCCGTGCGAAACAGGTTTTTGAGGGTTTAGTTGCTGCTCAACCTACAGGTGAAAATTATTTTTATTTAGGATATTATTTCTTGAATCAACGCGATTGGGATAATGCTCGTAAGGCATTTGAAGCAGGTAAAGCGGCTGATCCTAAGAACTATTTAAATCAAGTAGGTTTGGCTTCGATCTTGGTAGGTCAAAATAAGGTTAATGAGGCAAAACCTGAGTTTGATCGTATTTTGGCGGAGACTAAGAATAAAAACGTTGATGTGATGTACCGAATTGCTGAAGCATATTCGATGTATTATATTTTGGGTAAAGAAGATTCATTCAATGCGAACAACAATGATCCTGCTGAGGCAATTCGTTTGATCGATTTGATTCAGGATCGTATGATGAAGGATAAGAAATTACCTACAGCCGATCATTACATCGTAAAAGGAGATGCTTATTTGATCAAGAATGATGGTGGAAATGCGGTAACTGCTTACGAAAATGCAATCGCACAAGAGCCACGCAACATCAAGGCAAAAGTGAAAATCGGTACGGTTTACATACGTGGTAAAAACTACAAGGAAACTCAAGCTCGCTACAAAGAGGCGATTGATTTGGATTCTAACTATGCACCAGCATTGCGTAAGTATGGTGAGTATTTGATCGTAGGTAGCCAATACAAAAATGCTTCTCGTTATTTCCGTCGTTATTTGGAAAAAGCTGAAGCTACTCCTCAGGTTACTTTAGAAACCGCAAAATTATTGTTCTTGTCGAAAGATTACGAAGGAGCAATGAAATTTACGGATGAAGCTGATAAGAAAGGTGTTCAAGATAATGACATCTACCGTATGCGTGGATATTCGAATGTGGAGATGGGTAATTTCCAACAAGGTATCGACAACCTAGACGGTATGGTGAAGAAAGGTGTTAAGCCTTATTTCATGGATGATTTGTATTTTGGAAAAGGATACCAAGGATTAGGAAAAGATTCATTGGCATTAGTTTACCTTGAGCGTGCTGCACCATTGGATACGAACAATAACGTTTATTCAATCATTCATGATGTGCGTTACAAGCAAAAGCGTTATGCGGACGCAGCAGCAGCAGGAATGAATGCAATTCAATGGAAAGTGAAAAAGTCACAGACTGTTGGTTCTGGTGATTATTTCAAAGTTGCCATGGATTACTACTTGACATCTGCATTTATCAATAAGGCGGATACGATTGCTCGTCCAGCGATGGCGATGCGTGCTGATACAATGTTTGCGAAGGCGATTGAAATCAATGACAAATGGCCTCCATTCTATATCAACCGTGCACGTGCCAATAACCTAATTGATTACACAGGTACAAAATGGTTAGGTGCTCCTTATTATGAGAAATTCTTAGCTGCGGTGGAAACACAACGTGCTGAAAAAGGACAATACAAAGAAGATAAAAACCAATTATTTGAGGCGTATAAGTTCTTAGGTGGTTATCATTTATCGGTAACAAAGGATGAAGCCAAAGTGAAAGAGTTGTTCACGAAAGCGCAAGAGATTAAGCCTGACGATGCCGACATCAAAGCTTACTTTAATCCGACCCCAGCGGGTGCTCCAGTTGCACCTAAAAAATAAGATTTTAAGAAGCCCAGCAATGGGCTTCTTTTTTTTAACGAACATGAATTATGGCTTACGCATTAATTACAGGAGCAAGTAAAGGCATTGGGAAAGAGATCGCAAATGAGCTAGCGATCAAAGGATATGATTTATTGCTCATCGCACGAAATTCCTATGAACTTCAAATGGTCAAGGAGGAATTTGAAAAGAAGTATGGCTTGAAGGTGGATTACCTAGTCGCCGATTTATCGGAAGTGGGTTCTGTCGATCGTATCGTTACTTGGGTCGAAGAAAAGCAAGTTGATTTACGCATCTTAGTCAATAACGCAGGTTATGGCTTGGTAGGTCAATTCGAAAAATATACGTTCGAAGAGAATCAAAAAATGATGCAGGTTAATATGCAAGCATTGGTTGAGATGTGCCAAAAGTTTTACCCTTATTTGGTTGGGAAAGGTCAAGCCTATGTATTGAATATTGCGAGTTCGACAGCTTACCAAGCGATTCCCAATATGAGTTTATATGCTGCAACGAAAGTGTTTGTCTTGAACTTCTCGCGTGGTTTATTTCACGAGTGGAAAGAAAAAGGTATTTCGGTTACGGTGGTTAGTCCAGGTGCTACAACGACCAACTTCAATGATCGTGCTAATTTACAAGATAAGGCACGCAAGGCTGCTGAAAAGGTGACAATGACACCTGCTGCTGTAGCTAAATTAGCGGTGGATGGGATGTTTGCGAAGAAGATTGAGGTAATTACTGGGATGGTCAATAAATTAGGGGCATTCTTAGCTTGGGTCGCACCTAAAGCCATTAGCGAAAAAGTCGCCAAAGGGATTTATGAATAAGTCAAAGGGCCTGCATTTGCAGGCCTTTTTTGTTGGTTGAGATGACATGTTAACCTGCGACCAAAAGCCGTCCAGAAGTGTACGCACCGGACAGCGCTTCAATCCGATTTTATGTAATGGTATGTTTCGGTAATTTTTGTCAATCTGAAACAATGAATATTCGTCTAACACTTGACCATTTTTCCGTAAACATCTTCAACATGTACGTGCCTGATATGACATCTGCGAGTTCAATGCGCTGAATTTGCATGGAGTCACTCAGTTGCCAATGTTTGATACTTGTACCTTGTAGATTATATAATTCGACCTCAATGTTTTGAAGGGATTCCTGTATTTCGATTTGCATTTTTTCTCCTTTGTTTGGATTCGGATATACATGTACGCCAGGGTCGTCTGGAGGAATCCCGAAACTCGCTACTTGAAAGGGGGAATAACATTGAATGGGTTTGGCGTCTGCCATTTCATATTTTCGAATGGCTCTCACCTGAAATAATCCGGTTTGTCTCATTTTGATTTGAGCTGTCGTGTCGAGTAAGCTATTCTTATTTAAAATCCATTCATACCTAGAAATGGGTTCCTGGTTGGATGCAACAATAAAGTATACACCCGATCGAATGAGTTTGGGCATCCAAGGGTTTTCTTGGGCGATGACTCGAATGGGAAGGCTAGGTGGGGACCAACAACCATATTCGTTCTGTGTTTTTAGGTAGATGACATCACTCGTAGCGACAATGATTGAATCGCTTTTTGCGCCGGTGCTCCAATGGTATTCAAATGCCGGTGTTGCTTGAACAATAATGTATTCACCTAAACAAAATTGCCGATTTGTTGCATGGATGATAGGTTGCTGTTCGTCGGGGAAGTGGTATGTTGTCATGGATTCGCTAAATGGAGACCAACAACCCATTGAATCCTGCCAAGCTACTTCGTAGGAGGCAGGACGGAGGGAGTAAATATTGTGCTTCGTTTCATGGGTAGACCATCGGTAGTTGATGCCGGTTTTATTTAGGGTCAATTTTGTCGAGTCACCCCGACAAAATCCTCCGTTTTTTAGTAAAAGGATCTTAGGTATCTCGGGTGTTGGGTTCACTTGGATACTTAATGTTTTGCTGGGATTTGACCAACAAGTTCCATCATCTGACACTTGGGCATGAACCTCAATATTGCCGGCTTGTTTGCCAAACACGATGAATGTTGAATCAATATTTTGTCTGTTCCATAAATAGAAGGGATGTGAATCAATCGTACGGACCAGGGCGGAATCCCCAACACAAATATGCCTTGCAGTACTGACGAGTGTTGGCGGTGCAGGTTTGGGATGCACTTCGATATAAATGGATTCGCTTCGATAGGTGCAAGCATTTCGCTGAATGATGGCTTGGTAATTGCCCGGTGCGAGTACTTCGTTTAGATTGTTTTGCTGTGTAAAAAGATGGCCATTATATTCCCATCCAATCATGTTGGCGCCGTTCGGTAATTGAATACCTAGGCTTGTTTTATCGCCCTCACAAACGAAATTTTGGTAGTTGGTCTGTATGTTTATTTCAGGAGGATTAAGTCCGGGAAGTAAAATAGTTAGCGGTTCGCTGATGCTCTCAGGACAGGTGATATAGAGTTCCGTGTTTTCGGGAATGTAGGATTCGAAATCATTGCTTACTAAGGTTGTTTGTCGGTTTATAGTGATTTGCGTTCTAACGGGGCAGCCGCTTACATGTAAATTATATGTTGCCTCTCCGCAGTTTTGGCGGAGTTGGTAACTTATTTGGATGCGAGGTAAGGGCTTCGATGTTGTGTCAACCGGAGGTGGATTAACAATTGGCGGCGGATTTGAATTTGTAGTATCTACGGGGTTGCATGCAGCGGCTGAACGAATTCGGACAGCTATGGCCGTTCGATCACTTTCGCATCCATTGATTTTTTGAGATACATAGCGAGTTAAGGTGCTATTTTCAGGATTTGCGGTGGAGGAATAGGTCGTTGCGGTACTCAATGGGCTAGTACTCGTGGCATTCTGATACCAAATATTATTAACCCCTCCACTTGCTTTAAAAGTAATCGTAAGACCTGGGCAAATTTCTGTGACAGTTCCAGCATTTTCGGGTGGGGCTGGCTTTGGAAATGCTTGTGCTTGCGTTCCTGTTGAAAGCGGACTTTCGCATCCGGCGTTGTTGCATGCGGCGAAGTACGTTCGTGGATTTTCGTCGGGATGTGTTACGAGTAAGCGCGCGCCCGATCCGATGGGGTTTCGCTGGGCATCATACCATTGCGTTGTATAGGGCGAACAGCCAGAGGCATTGACGGAAAAGGCCTGGTTGATACACCCTGAATAGGTGTTTGCGGCATGTCGGGGTATAGGGCTAAGTTTGATTTGTAAGGTGATTTCAGTTGAAGTGCGTGGACATGTTAAGGTTTGATTTTGATTACTCGTTGAACCTTCATTATCGTTATTCGGGCTGACGGTAAAGTCAATGCGTATTTTGAATTTCTGTCCATCGAGATTCGCGGTGGCCTGCGTGATGCGTAATTGATTTAGTTGGCTCCCTTGAAATTGGTTATCATCCACCAAATCGATGAACGCACCTCCATTGACTGAGCGCATCCATTGAAATTGCGTTGAACCTTCGGTTTGGACGGATTCCAAAACTCCATTTCCTCGTTCGCAAATTGCGGGGTTCAGGATGGAATTGATTTTGCGTAGTTGTATGCTAGCCGGATTTGAATAAACGAAACAGCTCCCGATGCCCACTTTCACGCGGTATTGCGTTCCTGTTGGATTTGCAGTATTTCCCGTGGGCATGATTTGGTAATTCGCTTGCGTTGCCCCTGAGATTGCTGTGAAATTCACATCCTGAGGTCTTTTCTTCTCCCATTGGAAAGATGTTCCATTACTCGCCACGATCATCCGTATCGAGTTGCCATCGCAGTCGGCCTGCGACTGGGGTTGCTGGCTTATGGTGGGGCATTGGGAGAATGCGAGGAAGGGGAGGAGGAGAATAAGTAAGTATTTCATTTTATTAGGGTTAGGTTTTATAGCCCCAGACTTAAAAGAGTCCGAAGTCCGGAGTCTAGGGTTAGGTGTTATTCGCCTTCGGCGTTTCCCTAGGCTAAAGCCTAGGGTTATAATTAGACGCGAGGTATCGCGTCTCTACACTCAATATATGTTTTGTTCGCCTTCGGCGCTCCCTAGGCTAAAGCCTAGGGTTAAAATTAGACGCGAGGTATCGCGTCTCTACATTCGTTTGGGAAGATAATTTGAGAATTCGTTTTACCTTATGCGGAAATGGAATCCCACCTGCGATTATCAACTTAACGATAAAAAAAGCCAGCCCCCGATCATCGGAGGCTGGCAGGAAAATCAATAAGATGATAATTTTAGATATCGCAAATGCCAACGGCCTGAGCAAGGGAAGCCATTTTGTCTTCGCGAGCCGGAATGAATTCCTGGCCAATGTATCCTTTATATCCTGTGTCGTAAATCGCTTTGATGATCGCGCGGTAATTCAATTCTTGCGTGTCATCAATCTCATTACGTCCGGGAACACCACCGGTATGGTAGTGGGAGATGTACGGATAGTATTTCTTAATTGTCGCAATTACGTCCCCTTCCATGATTTGCATGTGGTAGATGTCGTAAAGCAATTTGAATTTATCTGAACCCACCATTTCACAAAGTGCTGCGCCCCATTCGGTCGTATCAGCTTGGTAGTCTTTATGATTGACTTTGGAGTTCAATAATTCCATCGAAATCGTCACATCGTAACGTTCCGCGGTTTTCATGACACGCTGTAAGCCTTTCTTGCAATTGATCAAACCATCCTCATCACTCATGCCATCGCGGTTTCCCGAGAATGTGATGATGTTTTTTACGCCGGCTTTCGCAGCTTTTGGTATGATATCTTCGTAGAAACCGACCAAAGCATCGTGGTTTTTGACTTTGTTAAAGAAGTTCGGGATATTCATGCCCGCTGGGTATTTACCCCAACCGATTGCCGCGGTCATGTCGTATTTTTTCAAGATGTCCCATTCCTCAGGACCCGTTAATTCGATGGAAGATAAGCCAATGCGTTTGGCATTCACGATTAATTCCTCAAACGGGATTTTATCATAACACCAGCGACAGGCCGAATGCTGTACTTTGCCTTTAAGGTCTGCACCCACGGCGATATCCGCTTTCTTGAAACGGTCCTCCATGGACGAACCGAATAATCCCAAACCGGCTAATCCTGCCGAGCTTTTAAGGATTTCTCTCCGACTCAAATTGTTTTTCATAGTCTTTGTTTGATAGGTTTAATTGAAATTTGCAAGCATGCTCGCCGTTTGGTAAGCAATCTTTTCATTGTAAGCGCGCGCGATGGATTTGTAACGAAAGAGATCAATGATGGTACCAATCAATAAAAATCCACCCGTAAAAAAATAGAGCAATCCCAAACCGATTCGATCCGTGATGAAACGTTGAAGCCCTGCAAAACACACAAATCCGGCCAACGTACAAACCAAAATCAAGACCGGATCGCGGCGCTTGCTCAGGTAAATCGACATGAATTGTGATTGTTGCTCCTCTGACATCCCCTGTAAAATCGGCGTAAGGCCATTGGCTTCTGCCAAATCTAAACTTGCCAATTGGGGAAGGATGTTCGAGTTCATCAGTGAAAAATCAGATTCAAGCTGTTAGTTACGAAAATTTCACTTAGCTCAAAAATGATTCCCGGGAAAATTCCGAAAATGATACTTAGGATGCCTAATCCGAAAAGGCTGAACTTCTCGAGTAAGGTCAAATCAGGTAATTCCCAAGTGCTTTCGCGAACAAAATAATTGCCTAAATATATCTTTTGGAAGGTCCATAATAAATAGCCTGCGCCTAATAAGATGCCCAATCCACCTAGGATGGCATAAATGGGTGTTAAATGCGTGCTCGTAAAGGCTCCCATTAAACTGAAAAATTCGCCGATAAACCCAGAGAATCCCGGTAAGCCTAAGGATGCGAAAATCGCAATTCCGGATACGACCGTGAACCAAGGCATTTTACTTGCTAGGCCTGAGAAATTGTCGATTTGGCGATTGCCTGTCCGACTGTACAACACGCCTACCATCAAGAATAATAAGGATGATAAAATCCCATGGGATAATAATTGGAAGATGGCACCCTGCCAGCCTTCAGGGGTGAAGGATGCGATTCCGACCAACACAAATCCCATGTGTGATACGGATGAATAAGCAACTAATTTCTTCAAATCCGTCATCGCTAAGGCATTGTATGCCCCATAAATGATGGACAAAACGCCTAATCCCGCCATGATGCTCGCTGCGTCAACGGCCTCCGTAGGAAAGAATGGAATGGCCATACGTAACCAACCATAAGCCCCAATTTTCAATAAGACACCAGCCAATAAAACTGAAATAGGCGTAGGGGCTTCCACGTGTGCATCCGGTAACCACGTGTGCAAAGGAACCAAAGGCAATTTGATTGCAAAGCCGATGAACAATAACCAAAATCCCCAGGCACGTCCCGATAATCCACCTAATAGGAATCCCGATTGTGGACTGAATAAGTTGTTGGGTTGGCAGTTTTTAGGATCACTTAACACCTGCAAATCAAAGCTGTGTACGATTTGATTCGGGGCGATTTCATGCGCTGCTAATGCAGTTTGCATGGACGATAAATCATGATATCCCAAATTGGGGAACGCTAATGCAGTTTCATTTGGATCCATATAGGCCAAAGCGATTCCTAACATCACTATTAGAATGAATAGCGAGCCTACTAACGTGTATATGAAGAATTTCAACGATGCATAATTCCGACGCGGCCCTCCCCAAATTCCGATTAAGAAATACATTGGTAATAACATGAATTCAAAAAAGACGTAGAATAAGAACATGTCTCGCGCTAAAAAACAACCCATTAAGGAAGCGTTCAATAGCAAGACCAAGGCATAATATCCCTCGATTTTTTCGTGTATGTCTTGGGAGTTCCACAAGGCAATAAAACTCACTAATCCGGTCAATAGGATCAATCCGATACTTAATCCATCCACACCCAAGGAATAATGGGAGACAAAATGTCCCAGACTTCCCAGGTTTAAGTGGATCCAGTCGAAGGATTCTATTGATTGAAATCCAGACTGCGCAGGCTCAAAAACCAAGGCGATTTTGGCCAAAATTAAAAGCTGAATGCCTGTCACCGCAATGGCTATTAGCCTTGCATAGCTTGCACCTAATTTTCCAAAACCAACCACGAGGGAGGCAATTAGCGGCAATAGAATGATGTATGATAAGTTTCCCATTAATACAAAAGGTAAATTAGGATGAAGACCAAAGTAAAGAATACCCAGAACCAGTAACGGTGCAATTGCGCCGACTGCCATGTTTGTAATCGAGCGCCCAAAGCGCGACTTGTGGATGCAATTAGGCTCACAGAACCATCAACCAGATGACGGTCGGTCCATGCACTTAAGTGGGCGATGACAACTTGTAATTCCGTGAATTTAACGACAATTCTGTCGACGATACGCGCATCGAATCGCTGCATTTGTTGGCCGATGTACCATGCCAATCGATAAGCTGAAGGCCAAATAAATCCAAGAAATTGATAATTTTTGGCAGGAACCCAACGGCGTGTCAGGTAGGTGATGCCTAAGCCAAAAATCCATGAACCAGCGGTAATGCCCAACCAAAATCCAGGAATATGATAATTTTCAATGTGGAAGAAAGCTAGAAATACGGAATCATGCGCGTCCATCGGATTCATGGAAGTCCAACAAAATAAGCTCAACAATATCAGTAAACTGATTGGAATGACTTGCAGCCATTCGTTGTGTGATTTTTCATGACTATGACCACCACGGTTTTGGCCTAAGAAAATCAAATAAATTTGTCGGCACATATAGGTCGCAGTTAAGCCCATCCCCAATGCCAATGCGCCTAAAAGCACATAGTAATAATTCGCATAGGCGCTATGCTGCGCCGAATCCCACAAGAATCCCGCAATATTTTCCTTGCTGTAAAATCCATTCGTAAAGGGTATACCCAACATCCCCGCGCCAAAAATCAGGTAGGCAATAAAACTCAGCGGCAATTGTTTCCGCAAGCCACCCATGTTGTGAAGACTTTGCGCATCTGCATGATGTGTCGTTTTTTGATGATGCAAATAGTGAATCACCGAACCAGCTGTTAGGAAAAGCCCCGCCTTGAAAATGCCATGCGCATACAAGTGAAATAGGGAAGCGCTAGAGCCCATTCCGAGCCACATTAGGCCGAGTTGGGAAATTGTCGAATAGGCCAAAGCCTTCTTAATATCGTTTTGGAACAGGGCAAAAAAAGCACCGGACACCAATGAAATCGCCCCGATGGATCCCATGAATAAATGGGCTTCCTCTCCGATGAAAGGGAAAACACGGATGCCGACAAATACGCCAGCTGCGACCATAGTTGCCGCGTGAATTAAAGCGGAAGCAGGCGTAGGTCCTTCCATGGCGTCTGGAAGCCAGGACATTAAGGGGAATTGGGCAGATTTACCGATACCCCCGAGAATTACGGCGATCCCAATCATTGCGGGAGCGCTTCCGTGCATACCTGAAAAAACACTTGTTCCAAAGTATTGACTAAGGCCTACAAGCCCAAAGAGCAATGCAATATCCCCGATTCGGTTCAATAAGAATGCTTTTTTGGCAGCTTTGATGGCTGCTTCTTTTTGATGCCAAAAGCTAATTAACAAATAAGAGCAGGCTCCCACCAATTCCCAAGAACCGTAAAAAATGTAGATCTGGTCGGTGAGAACAAGCAAGGTCATTGACCCGATGAACAGATGTAAATAGCTGTAGTAACGTCCAATGTTCGGATCTTCCGCGAGGTAGGATTTGGAAAAAATCTGTACAAAAAATGCGACGATGCTTACCAATAAAAGCAATAATTGGGCAGATTTGGTTACCCAAAAACTCGCTGTAATTGCCTTGCCCCCTAGGTTGAACCAAGGGAAGCTCGTGATATTTTCCGGCATGTGTCCTACTTGAAAAGCGAGGTAGGTAAATAGGCCCGCGAGTAGGATGGATGCATTGACTTGGACTTTTTTAGGGAGCAACGCAACCAAGCCGGCAGAAAGCCAAGGCAGGATGAGTAGCGCTAAAAAAATCGTTTGTATCGGCATAAAAGTATTTAAGGAAGCAAAGATAAAATAATCTACTGATTTTGTAGGGAATCAAGGCTAATTATCCACCAGAAACAGGGGGAATTAAGGCGATTTCCATGCGTTCTTCGATGATGAAATCGGGTTTTGGAAAATGCTGGTCGGCGGCAAGGCGCAATGAAGGTAGATTTTGAAGTTCAGGGTGCGCGTTTTTAACGATGCCCAAGAGTGTTTGTGCATCCACCTGCTGCTCCGTCACAATGGATATTTCATCTTTTTTTAATAAATCTCGACAAATGCCGAATAGGAGTAAGGTATAGGTGGCCATTAATTTTGTAATTTGCAGGTCGAATGTATAAAGATAATCAACTCTTGGATAATCACGGTCGGCCGATGACGTATTTACGTCTGGCTGTGACGGATCGATGCAATTTACGTTGTTCGTATTGCATGCCTGCCGAGGGGATTGTCTACATGCCGGAGCGGGAATTGTTGACCTGGGCAGAGATGTCGCGGGTGGTGCGGGTGATGCATGGCATGGGAATTAACAAGGTTCGGATTACGGGTGGAGAGCCTTTTGTGCGAAATGGTCTGATGGATTTTCTGACGGGAATATCGGCTTTGGAGGGTTTGGAGATTTGTTTGACGAGCAATGGGGTGTTGATTGGCGATTATATAGACCAATTGAAGGCCTTGGGTATTCGCTCCGTGAATTTGAGTTTGGATGCCTTGGATCGCGATCGTTTTAAGCAGATAACCCGTCGGGATGATTATGAAATTGTCTTCCAAAATTTATTGCGCTTGGTGGCTGAGGGATTTGAGGTAAAAATCAATGCGGTGGTGATGAAGGGGCAGAATGAACAAGATATTTTGGCTTTGGCAGCTTTGACCAAAGACCTGCCCGTTTCGGTTCGGTATATTGAGGAGATGCCATTTAATGGTTCGGGTTTGGTGGAAGGAACCTTGTTTTGGAACCATGAACGGATTTTGAATGAGTTGAAAACCGTATATCCTTCGCTTAAGTCAATTTTGATGCAGGGAGGCGAAACGGCGAATCGCTATGAAATTCCGGGGCATTGGGGTGACGTGGGGATTATTGCTGCGTTTACTAGAACCTTTTGTGGGACTTGTAATCGGGTTCGATTGACTGCCAAAGGGCAGGTGAAAACCTGTTTATATGATGATGGCGTTTTTGATTTGAAAGCGTATATTCGCAAGGGTGTGTCGGATGAGGAGCTCCGACAAGTGTTTTTAGAACTATATGCCAAAAGGCCATTGGATGGTTTTGAGGCGGAAAATAATAGAAAGGGCGTTATCAATGAATCGATGACGACGATAGGAGGTTAATTTATGAGCGCATTAGCGAATATTATTGATGGCTTTTCGAAGCTGCGGGTCATGGTGATCGGGGATCTCATGGTGGATGCCTATACCTGGGGCAAAGTGACGCGTATTTCGCCTGAGGCACCCGTGCCTGTGGTGAATGTGGTGAAGCGCGAATCCCGATTGGGTGGTGCGGGCAATGTGGTGTTGAATGTCGCAAGTTTAGGAGCCAAACCTTTGGTTTTTTCCGTGATCGGGGATGATGCGACGGGTTCTGAGTTGCTTAATATTTTGTCTCAGTCTGGTTTGTCGGTGGAGGGTATTATTCAGGAAGCCGGTCGGCCCACAACGGTCAAAGAGCGTGTGATTGCGGGGTCCCAACAATTAATCCGCGTGGATTCGGAGACAGAGCAAGCCATTTCAGCGGCCTCTTCCGTTGCGTTAGTTTCGGCGATTCGAGCATCCATTTCGGAGGTTGATGTGATTATTTTCGAAGATTACGACAAGGGTGTTTTGAGTGAACGCTTGATTCAGGAAGTGATGGGATTGGCTCGTGAGGCGGGAATTCCTACGGTCGTTGATCCGAAGAAAAAGAACTTCTTTGCATATCGCGGAGCTAGCTTATTCAAGCCGAATTTACATGAATTGCGAGATGGTTTGGGCTTGGATTCTTCCGATTTGAGTGCTTTAGCCTTGCCGGCAACGGTGAAAAAATTTAAAGAATCGCAGGGATTTGAGGGGCTTTTTGTGACGCTTTCCGAGCGTGGTGTATATATGGATTTCCGGTCGGAGCAGGTAGCCATTCCAGCGCATATTCGTCAAATTGCGGATGTCTCGGGAGCGGGCGATACGGTGATTTCGATTGCTGCATGTGCTTTGGCAGCGGGAGCTAGTCCGGCACAAATCGCTGAACTCGCGAACCTAGGCGGAGGTTTGGTGTGTGAGTTTTTAGGCGTGGTACCGATTGAGGTGAATCTATTGAAGCGGGAGGCTGCTAAAATAGACGTTGGTCATTAGACCTTAGACGTTGGAATTGTAGAGACGCGATACCTCGCGTCTTTTTTTCTTTGTAGAGACGCAATACTTTGCGTCTTTTATTTTAAGACACGAAGTATCGCGTCTCTACATAGTGTAGTTGTGCAATATCACGTCTCTATATTTTTTTCTTTGCCAAAGAAAACTACCCCACCCACGCCGTGAATTCGATTTCCACTTTGTATTGTGGTGCGATTAGGGCTGAGATTTCGTAGATACCAGTCGTTGGTTTTACATCGCCAAAAAAATGTGCATGGGCACGTGCGATTTCCAAATTTTGAGAAATATCGGTTGTGAAAATGCGTGTACGAACAACATCTTTGATGGATGATCCTGCTTCTTCTAAGACTACGGCGATACGCTCGATGATGTTATAGGTTTGTGCATAGAAATCATCTGCGCTTACTTTTTCCGCATCGATGAGGGCCACCGTACCTGAAATTTCTAATAAGTTTCCTGTTTTTACGGCACGGCAATAGCCGAATGTGTCTTCAAATGGAGATCCTGAGGAGATGTTGAGTCTTTGTGACATGGTGGTGGGGTTTTGTTTGCCGCAATTCATTGCGTCATTTTTTTTTTGTAGAGACGCAATACTTTGCGTCTTAATTTAAAATAGACGCGAGGTATCGCGTCTCTACATTTTGTAGTTGCGCGAAATATCGCGTGGTTGTTAATTTAGACGCGAGGTATCGCGTCTCTACTTCATATTTACAATTTTCTCCCACATCTCTGGCTTCGCGTGGCGAACCACTTCGCCGATAACGATGATGGCAGGGTTACGAAGGTCTTCTTTTTTTGCCAAATTTTCAAGCTCCGCTGCCGTGGAAATACCAATGCGCTGATTCGCCATCGTACCGTTTTGGATGATTGCAGCTGATATTTCCCCTTTGCCGTATTGTTGGCATAAAGATGCGATCTCGGCCAATTGGCTCATGCCCATCAGGATGACTAAGGTCGCTGTGGATTGAAGGCCGAGTTTTAAATCTTCTGACAAGCTGCCGTCGGATTTGGTACCGGTCATCACCCAAAAACTTTCATTTACGCCACGAACGGTCAACGGAATATCTGCTGCGCCAGCTGCCGCATAAGATGAACTGATGCCGGGAATATAGCCTGTGATAAGTCCGTAGGATTTCGCGAATTCGATTTCTTCCTGGCCTCTGCCAAAGACAAAGGGGTCACCGCCTTTCAAGCGCACGACATGTCCCAACGCATACGCTTTTTCCACGATCAATTCGTTGATGGCTGCTTGTGAATGGCTCTCGCCAGGCTTTTTACCCACATAGATTTGTTCGCAAGTAGGCGAGCAATGCTCTAATAAAATGGGGTCTACCAAAGCATCGTATAATACGGCTTGTGCCGAGGCAATCGCTTTAATCGCCTTCAAGGTGATCAATTCCGGATCACCAGGGCCCGCACCCACCACCGTGAGGCGGGGTTGTGGTTCTAATTTTCTGAAATGTGCTAAATTTTTCATGCGATGGCTTGGCGGAAAGAAGTGGCAGCTGTTAAAAAGTTTTTGGCTTGCGCAGCAAATTGACGCGCAAACGCTTCTGATGGTTCGTTTTGGTTGATCTGCAAGACCAATTCAGGGAAAGTCGCAGCCTCAATCGCAACTTCACCTGTCGCTACAAAATGTTCTTCAAACTTGTTGATCACCGCGTTTTGATTGGCTACGGTCACCGACTTGTCCAATAACAAGGCTTTGGCAGCTGAAATAAAGACCGAATAGGCATGGTAGATGGCATCTGCCCAGCGCTTGTCTTCCAAAGCCGCCGCTGTCCATTCGTATTTTTCTTCCGATTCAAACAAAAGTGTCGCGACCAAATCAATCATCACACCCGCACATTCACCTACGCCAATTTCCGTTGCGAACGTATCCGTCGCACCCCAATCGATGAAGTCTGAATCTACTAATGTTGTCAAATCTGCAATCGGTTTCAACAGATTATAGAAATATTTCTCGCCTTGACGATCGTAATATTCGTGGAAGTATTCGCCGTCTTGGGCATTTTCTTCAAAATTGTTCAATAAGACGCGCAATACTTGCGGACCTCTTTTGGAAGGAACTTTGATCACTTTATCTGCGATTCGTCCGTCGCCATTTCCTAAAGTTGCCCCGCCAATTAATACCTGCAAAGCTGGTAAAACGCGTTTATCTGCAGCCTTCAAAGAAGACCCGTGGAATCCGATGGACGCCATGCTGTGTTGGCCACAAGCATTCATACAACCGGAAATCTTGATTTTCATCGCTGAATCATGAATCAAAGCCGGGAATTCTTCATTGATTACTTGCTCCAATTTCGACGTAATATTCGTCGAATCAGAAATCGCCAAATTACAAGTATCCGTTCCCGGGCATGCCGTAATGTTCGCGATAGAATTCGCACCAGGAGCCGCAAGGCCATGTGCGTTCAATACTTGGAAGACATAAGGCAAGTTGGCCGTAGGCACAAACTTCAACATCAATCCTTGGTTGATTGTAATCCGGATATCATCCCCGATGTAGCCTTTCAGCGCCTCGATTAATGAGCGCGAAGTATCGCTGGAAATATTTCCATTCAGGATGCGCACATATACTGCGTGGAACCCTGCTTGTTTTTGTTCAAAGGTATTCGTTTCGATCCAGGTTTGGTATTCTGCCGTTTCTGGCGCCGCGATGTCCGCTTGTAACGTTGGTTCAGCTACCTCCCATGCCGATGCATCTGCAATCGCGAAGCTGTGATTTTTCAAGGCTTTGGTTTCAGCATTCACCAAATTCATGAATTCCTCAAAACCGATTTTTTGGATTAAGAACTTCATGCGGGCCTTGTGACGTGAATTGCGTTCGCCGTGGCGATCGAAAACGCGAAGCACCGACTCGATGAATGGGATGACCTGGTCTTCCGCTAGGAATTCGTAGGCAGTATGTGCCAACATCGGTTGGGCCCCCAAACCACCCCCTACCACGACTTTAAATCCGTGCGTTCCGTTTTGGATTTTGGGAATAAAGCCTACGTCATGTAGATATGCGAGTGATGTATCTTCTTCGGTGTTGGAGAAAGACATTTTGATTTTACGCCCCATTTCTTGGCAGATGGGATTGCGTAGGAAATAACGGAAAGCCGCGTCTGCGTGCGGACTTACGTCAAAAAGTTCTTTTGGGTCAATGCCGGAAGTAGGGGAGGCGGTGATGTTACGCACCGTATTTCCACAAGCTTCGCGCAAGGTGATATCGTCTTGTTCCAATTTCGCCCAAAGTTCCGGCGTGCGGTCCAAAGAAACGAAGTGGATTTGAATGTCTTGACGGGTTGTTAAGTGCAAGTTTCCAGTTGAATATTCGTCGGAAATATCCGCGATACGCTTCCATTGATGGAATTGAATCTTGCCATAAGGCAATTTGATTCGGATCATCTGAACGCCTTGTTGGCGCTGTCCATACACACCACGTGCCAAACGAAGGCTACGGAATTTCTCCTCGTGAATCTCGCCAGCCTTGAATTGGGCAATTTTTTTGGCCAAATCAAGGATGTCTTTTTCAACGATCGGGTTTTCTATCTCAGAGCGGAAACTTTGCATAAATTTTTTCTTAATAAAATTATAAAGTCTATATGTTATATAGAGTAGTAGGCAAAAGTAAGGCAAAAGACTTTTATTGCCAAAGAATTTTTATATTCGTTTCTAAATTTTTTAACATGAAATCAATTTTAACGGGAATTATTTGTTTGGGCTTCTTTGGGCTGTTTGCGCAAAAGCCTACGATGGACATTCAGGGGGTGGAAGTTGTGAAGACGACGCATGTGTTGAACCTGGCTGGAAAGCCTTTGAATTACACGGCTTATACGGGTTATATGCACATGAAGGCGGATACAGGGAAGGTTTTGGCCAAAATATTTTTTACCTATTACCAAAAAGATGGTGAGGATGCGGGCAAACGTCCCTTGACTTTTACGTTTAATGGCGGACCCGGTTCGGCATCTTTGTGGTTGCACATGGGTGGCGTGGGCCCGAAGCGTGTCTTATTAAAGGATGACGGAACGGCAACTGCGCCGCCGTATACTTATGTGGACAATGAATATGGCTGGTTGGACAAAACGGATTTGGTCTTCATCGATCCCGTTTCCACCGGTTATTCGCGTGCTGTCGGGCAGGATGCGAGTAAATACCATGGCTATGTGGAGGATATTGAGTCGATTGGTGCTTTTGTGCGCAATTTTTTGAGTCGGTATGAGCGCTGGGCATCGCCCAAATTCTTAGCGGGCGAGAGTTATGGAACGACGCGTGCGGCGGGATTGGCGAAGCATTTGCAGGATCGCCATCGGATTTACATCAATGGGGTGATTTTGATTTCGGCGGTCTTGAATTTTGGGACCAATGATTATGCGATCGGGAATGATTTACCTCGAGCATTGTATGTTCCATCTTACACGGCGGCGGCGTGGTATCATAAGAAATTAAGTCCAGCCTTGCAGGCTAGACCTTTGGCGGATATTTTAAAGGAGTCGGAAGCCTGGTCGATTGGTGAATATGCATCAGCTTTGATTAAGGGCGGATGGATGTCGGCCGCTGAGAAAGATGCCATTGCAGGTAAATTGGCTTATTATACGGGTCTTTCCAAAGAGTTGTGTTTGCAGGCCAACTTACGAGTAGACGAGAATCGTTTTTATAAATCGTTACGTCGGGCGGATGGATTGTCTGTTGGTCGGCTAGATGCACGCTTTACCGGTCGGGACCTAGACGATGCAGGCGAGTACGTGGATTTTGATCCGTCCTTTGCCAACATTGATGGGCCGTTTACGTCGACGATTAATGCGTATATGCAGAAGGAATTGAAATTTAAAGAGGAGAAGGGCTATAATGTGTTTGGGGATGTGTATCCGTGGTCGTACAAAAATGTGCAGAATAAGTATTTGAATGTGGCGGAGAGTTTGCGAGATGCGATGGCGAAGAATCCGGCCTTGAAGGTGTATTTGGGCTGTGGGTATTATGACTTTGCGACGCCATATTTTACGGCTTTGTATGACATTGAGCACATGTTTTTACGTCCGGAGCAACGCAGTAGGGTAGATATCAAGATGTATGAGTCGGGCCACATGTACTACATCCACAAACCGTCCTTGATTCAATTCAAAAAGGATATGGATGGCTTTTTCGATTCGTCGAAATAATTTGCTAGTTTTGCAGTCCATTCAGAGGGGTGTCCGAGTGGTTTAAGGAGCACGCTTGGAAAGCGTGTGTAGGTCTCAAGCTTACCGAGGGTTCGAATCCCTTCCCCTCTACAAGAGAAAAAAAGGAGTCCGATAAAGGACTCCTTTTTTTTGATATTGTTCGATTTACAGAAAGTAGGTTTTCGCGCAGCGAATACTGTAGGCTTTGTGCAAGATGCCCTTTGCGGATGACAGCGAAGTGAAACGCAGCTGTCACTCCCCCGCTTAAAAAACAAACCAATAAATTGTTTCAGTATTTAGTCCGCAAATTTTCAAGTTCAATCTTTACTAATTAGTTAAACAAATTGGCGAGCGTTGACATGGGTAGAAACATCCTTCCACTTTCAAGTTGGATGAAACCATATTTGGAATAAAATATAGTTGCATGCGTATCAATGGGATCTACAACAATAGCCATTGAGGCAATAGTGTTGATAGAAACGTCATAGGATTTTTTGAGTGCGTCAATTAATAATATATTGCCAATATCCTGGCCTTTGAATTTAGAATCTCTAGCTAATCTGCCAAGCAACGTCACTGGAAGATGCTGATAACTGAGTGGTAGTTTCTTGATTAATTCATCAGAAAGAGAAGTTCGAGAAATCGCATGGCTTGATAAGGTAAAATAGCCCAATATCTCTGTTTCATTAGGTTCTTGTGTTAGTATGAAACACTGTGCTAATTTTCTTTCTACATCTTGCCTTGCTTGTTTTTTTAAGTAGGTGTCAAGCAATTCATTCCCACATGAAAATGATTGTTTGTCGTGTTTTTTATTTAGTGGTGATATGTGGTACTTCATTTATTCGCTCATTTTACTTGTATACCTTTTTGCTCCTTCCAATAAGGTTTGATTAGGTTCAGGCGGTGAAACGAAGGCTTCAAAAAATATTTTTTGATCATTTTCGGAAGCTAAAATTTGCTGATTTCGTTCGATGATTTGAATGGCAGCTGTTTGCGTTGTTTGAATGACAAACTCACTCAAGGATTTGAAGCCCTCAATGCGGGCAGCTTCTGAAAATAATATTTTTTGTCGCTCAGATAGCCTTGCATCAAACCTAGTTGACCGGGCTTCTTTTTCTAAAGTGCTTGCTGTTGACATATAAATTCTTTTTTCAAACGCAAATGTACGTAAATTTTCCGTACAAATTTTCTGAGAAATTCATTTTGTATAATATTTACTTAAAAATGCAATTGAAGCAAATTTGTTGTATATTGGAAACGAAATTGTTGTTTTTATGAAAAATGCTATTGACAAACCACAGGAATTCAATGTTCGAAAGAGTGTCCTTCGGGCTCAACGAGCCAATTTGCACTCGACTCATGGGAACATATTAGACGGTTCTCGTGAATATACCTGGAATTCTAATTTAGGTAAGATGAAAATTATTCGTAAAGGAGTTTCTTATGATACGATTGAAGTATTGAGTATCCGGATTCAAGTCCCAATAAAAGAAATATTGTCAATTGTGGGTATACCGCAGACCACATATAATTCTAAAAAGAAGGATAATGTCATGATGAATCCTCGGGATAGCGAACTTGTCTTACAATTAGCGGAATTGTTTGATTATGGATTGGATGTATTTAATCAAGAAGAAGGAAAATTTAAACGCTGGCTGAAGAAAAAAAATGATGCATTGGGTGGCGGTACTCCGGAAAGTTTTTTGGACTCGAATACAGGGATATTAGAAGTTCGGAATTGCCTAAATCGATTGGAATATGGGAATCTTGCATAATGAAAGTATATCGAATAGAACGGGAAAAGTATTTAGGATTGACCTTGTCGGGTGAAGGAGCTGCCAAATCGATGGGTTTTCGTTGGAATAGTGTAAACACCTATGTTGTTTATGCTTCGGAATCACGCTCATTAGCTATGCTTGAGGTTTCTGTACATTTAGATCTACGGGAAGATTTGCCCTTGGACCGATACTTTGTCGAAATCGAAATCCCGGATGAAATTAAAATCATGGAATTGTCGGTGAAAGATCTCCCCAATAGTTGGGATGCAAAGCCCCCTCGGTTAGAAACCCAATTTATTGGAGATGACTTTATTGATTCACATGCCGCTGCAGTACTTAAAGTCCCCAGTTGCATCATATCTGCTGAATTCAATTATTTAATTAATCCCCATCATCTTGATTCAAAGGCGATTAGGGTGGTTTCGACAGAAGCCTTGCAATTTGATAGGCGGTTTCGAGAGGAGGGAAATGTTTGATATAATTTTTATTATTTAGAAAAAATAAATTCAATCGAAAAATCGGACCCTTTTATGCATCCTATAAATTAATTACAATTTTACTTACAATGTAACGTGACAAAATTGCTTTTTGAAGAAACATTTAGATCAGCAAAAGAAATATCTAGATTCTTAGAAAAATTTAGAGAAGAAAATCACCATTTTATGGATTTTGATTTGCTCTTTAGAGGTCAAGAAAAGGTATGCTGGAAATTATTGCCTAGTATTTCCAGATTTATAAACGAACCATCATACATTCAGTTACTTGAAAAAAAAAGACTAACATTATTTAAAGATGAAATGATAAAGAACAGAATATTTCAAATTATTTCGTCGGGTAAAACAGATATAGAAACTGAATGGAAATTTATACAACAAGCTCAACATTTAGGCCTGGCAACTCGTTTCATGGATTGGACAATAGTTAATAAAATAGCTTTGTATTTTGCTACTGAAAAAGAAGAACATGATTCATTTGATGGAGTTATTTGGGTGTATTTTGTTAAGCCAGGATCTGTGAAAAATATTGTTAACAATGATTATTTGTTAATTTCCCCAAGTGAATATCAGGAAACAATTTTCATAAATTCTCCAATTCTGTTTTCGGAAAAATTTAAAGAAGAGTTTGGCGAGCATAGGAAAAATATTCAAAGAGGAAGGTTTTTTGTTCAACATTACGATAAAGCTGTAATACCATTGGAAGATCAATTTGAACATCATTCTTTTCTAGGAAAAATTATAATTCCAAGTTATTGTAAAAAAGATATTCGATCAGAATTAATAATTGAAGATGGGTTATTAAATGATGGCATATACGCTAAAGAAACAATAATTCACGACGACAAGAATGAATACAAAATAATATTTGAAAAAACTAAACATATTGTTCAGAAACTGAATTCTATATTTTAATTGACTTATTATTGTAAGCGTCTACAATTTTATCAATGTTAAAAAATTAAATAGTAAGACCGAAACCTACATTATTTTCTTCTTACACACTTTCCTAGATGGTGCCTGTTATTTGAATTTAATTTCTTTGTTGAAGTTGTCAATTTCAATGCTGCCAAATCTTTCTAAAACTGTTTGGCCAAGTAGTAATGGCGCATTTACATTGTCAATTACAGTTGCTTTAACGTCGTTAAGCACCATATTTCCTATTTTTATTTCTTTTAAGTTTACGATAGTACCTTCTGATATTTTTCCTGTTGCATCCTGAAAATATTCAACATTTATAACATCATCCTTTTGAAGTGTTCCTTGTCTAAATAATACCGTTGCCTCTGCTGTTGAAATGCAAATATTACTAGCGCCAGTATCAAAAATAAAGCGTAATCGAATACCATTTATTTCAACCCAAACATATCTTACTCCATTCTCTATTTCCATCTTCAAAATGTTGCCATTATCTGATGGTAATGAGTTTGAATTGTTGCTTTTTAATTCACCATCTTTGAAATTCGATTTTAAACCTTGATTTCGCTTATATCTACTTTCCTCCGGATGTGTACAACTAAAAATGAAACACAATAAGACTAAGTAATTTATGGTTTTCATTCAGATTTTTTGAAATAGGGTATATGTCTTAAGGTATCTTTTTTTGTGAACTTTTTAATTCCATTGCTTACTTCAAAGCAATTTTTATTTAGTTCGTATAAATTCTCCTTGTAAAGGTTCTTTTGTTCAGAATAGTGAGAATTAATGTCCTTTTTATGGTTTTCGAATATTATATCAACAACTTCATCAATACTTGAATTACTTTTCAGCTTTTTAGAGATTATTTTTATTTCTTTATCATTTAATTCGTTATTTGGTAGTGGGTTTAGCAAATGCTGGTTTGTAGATTCTGCACCGTCTTCCTGTGAAGCTGAATCATGTACCTCTGCATCATTATTCTCTGAAGAGTCATAATATTCATTTTGAGGCACTTTGTCATCTGATTTATTTGATGCGTTTTCGCTAAAAATCAAAAAGTAACTTAAAGTACAAAGCAATGCAATTCCTAATATTATTGATATGATTTTATAAGGATTGCTTTTATCTGCTGTTTCTTTGTTTTTTGTAAAATCAATTGGTTTGGGATTAATTGGCGCACTGTAACGGTCATTATGCGTTTCAGTGTTTTCTAATCCTTTTACTTTCCCTAAATATGATGAGGAGTTTTTACTTTTTAAGATTTCAATATCTTCTCTAAGCTTTACTCTATTTGATTGATATGTTTTTAATGCAACATCTATAGATAAATTTTTCTGCTTGACCTGATTTAATATTTGGTTAGATTTGTTGATAAAATTATCATATACATCGTCGATTTTGGCAAAATTTTCTTTTGACTCTCTAACTTTTTTTTGGTTCTCAGCAACAACTCTATCATTTTGCTCAGAAAGTTGATTGAAATTTTCTTTCTCTTGTTTTCTTTCTTCTTTTATATTTTGAATTCTACTTTCTAAATCTGATAGCTGCTGTTCTCTTTTACGGTTTTTCTCTAGGGCTAAAATTTCTAATTGATTATCAAATTCTTTCTTATCTCCAACGTTTTGAATCCATTTAAACAACCCCCTTTGATTTACATATCTAATAACATCCTCATTATTGGTGAAATAAATAGTGTCATAGTCGTTTAATAAATCGATTGATTTATTAAAATAAATTTCCAATTCACTTGGTGCCGTGTCACAATAAACTACAAGGTTGTTATTAGATGTACTGAAATCTATATCCGGTAAATCAATCTTAGGATTAATGACTTTGTCGAAATGAGTTTTACTTAGATAAAGATTAAATTGGTCAGAGTGGTTCACCTTTAAAATACCATTATCAAGGTTCTCTTCAATTAAATTTTCATGAACCCCATTAAGGGCCTCAATTATATCATGTTCTTTTGCAATCTTATTTTCTAATATTAAGCTTGAACCTATAAATGTGCCGTCCCTTTTTGAGGTTTGTTCCTGTGCATATGAATAGATAGAGTAAGCTATTAAATTCGAATTTTCAACTTTTTCTTTTCTTATTGAATAAATTACAGATTCCGGGAATACCTTGATGGCATTCGTTAAGTCAAATACTTTTATTTTTCTTGCTACTTCAGGTTTGCTATATTTTACTGGACTTTGTCTAAAATCATTTGGATGACCAAATGTAGCAAATGTGTAAACATATAGATTGGTGATACTCATAGTTTAAAAATTAAATTTTATTCTTTCCCAAAATGTACCTTCGTAATCTAATGGATATCCAGTTATACCTTCATAAAGCCATTTTGAGATTATTTCGGCAGAATCTAAGTTTAAGTTTGTTATTTTTTCGGTATTTCCCTTTTCTTCAATCTTTCCTATTGTAAAATAAGTTTTACTAAATTCATATGCATTGATTCTATTATTAGTCATAGGAAGCCTCTCGCTGATAAATGATTCTAATTCATCTTCTGAAGCCACCCCTGATTTTCCTGATAAATCCCATTTAGAAATCACTAAAATTATATTCACATATTGTGGGTCAATATTTTTCTCCACCAATCTATTTAGGAATTGATTAATCAATGAATCTTCTTTGTGTGCAGAATCGTAACTCGTAACGATGATTATATTTAACGGGATCTTGGCATTCAAATAATTATCAATACTGGTATGATATTGATTGCCTTTATTTATATCCTGATGATTGGCACCAGCAGTTTCTAAAAAAGTTAAATTAATTGGAGGAACTTTTTTTGATCTATTGTTTGGTTCAAATTTTAAATCAATACGAGTAACTTGGTCTCTTGTAGTTCTATTTGGTAGAATACCTTTACTCATATTTTCAAAAAAATCAGCTAATAAAACTTGAGCTTCTTTTGAATTTGGCGTGCCAACTTTAGGACTTAATACACCTGCTTGTGAGCTTAAATAATAGAGAATTGATGACAGAATAACTGATTTTCCAGAAGCAGAAACTCCAAAAAAGAACACAAAATGGCTGTCTTTATTCTGTATTTGATTATTTGCTCCTTTTGTAATGGGTACAAAATCATCTTTGCTTTGAATGTCTTGACCTCTATTTAATTCAAGAGGTTTTATAGCATCATCACTATCTAATGACAATGGTTTTAAATTTTCTTTATTGCTCATTTGATTAGTTATTAGGAATTAATACTGTTCCTCTTCTTTTACTTGGAAACCCGTTGTTGCTGTTGTTATTTCCTCCATTTCTAGGGTCGGAAGGCATTAATAGGATAATTATCAATATTCCAAAATCAAGTAAGATGCAAGCTGCAAGAACAAAGAATTGGAACATGCCAAAGTTTTTAATTGCATGGTTGAAAGCGTATCCGATTTTACCAACTTCTTGAGTTTTAGATTGACTTGGAGTAAATTGGAATTTATCCTCTCCCAAAATTATATGTGCTCTGTTTCCTAATTTATTATACTCTGAAAGTGATTTGTCTATTTGACCTTGCGCCATTTCATCAATTTCATTTTGAGACATTAATAATAAACTTTGAATGTCTTTATTCCACTTTAATACTGCATTATTTAAGTCAGCTAAAAGGTTTTTTTCTTCTGGGGAGAGATTAAATACCATTTGGGTAATTTGTTCCCCCATTCTATCAGCTAAATCTTGGTAGCCAGATGCGGTTTGACTAACAGGTGTAAGTGGCGTTATTTTTTTGCCAATAAGTCTTTCAATTCTTGTGATAATTTGTTTTGCCTCTGTTCCAATACCTACATTTTTGGGGTCAGCAATTTGAATCTTTAGCAAGTTTATTTCGCTAACAATTGCCTGTCTTGTCTTCATGTCAGCAACAGAGTAGTTTAATTTAGCCGTAACATCTGTTTCAAGCTTATTGAATTTTTCATTTATTTCTCTAAGCTCAGTTGTATAGATGTCGGTTCGCATAAATCTTGTATACATGGCATTGAAGTTTGCTATAAAGCAAAATGCCGCGAAAAAGAAATAAATAACTCCTAATCCTGTTGAGGACTCTCCTCTTAGTTTGACTATTCGAATTTGCCAAAGCAAAAAAAGCAAAATGAGTGAAAGAACGAAAGCAATAATTACGGAACTTCCTCCGAATATTTGGTCTAATCCTAACCAAGTTTGATAAAAACTGACACTTATCAACGAAACCGCTAGAAATGCCAAAAACATGTCAGTTATTGTAAAATTCTGTTTTCTCATAGTATGTATTTTTGTTTTGCTTCAACAAAATTAGAAGATTGAAATAATATCATCATAGTTAATAAATATTATTTTGTATAACTATGTTTGGTTTGGATAGAAGATTTTATTTTTAATTCTTTTGAGAGTCTACTTATAAATTTATTTGTTGCGCTTTAATAAAGGACATTGAAAACTTTGTATTCCCACAGATTTCAATAATTAAATGATCCTCAATTTCATGATTACACCAAATAAAAAATTACCAAAATTCCGTATGTTAGTTGTCAATGTCTAAATGGGCGTTATAGATGTTTAATTTAAACACAATACGTGTAATAGAAATAAATATAATTATTCCTGCAATTAAGGCAATTATTTAAATATTGCTTTTTGTGTATTTCCATCTTTTTACATTCTGGTTATTAATTAGTTTGAATTAAAATCACCAAGGCTGCTTAGGAACATAAGTCTTATTCCCATTGCCATTAATGTAATATTGTCCTCCTCTTGGTCCTGTATAGATAGTTTGGCCTTGTCCATAATTAGATGCGCCTGATGAATAATCTTGTGGCACAGTTCCTAGGCTACCCGTATATGGATTTGTATTTCCATAGGTCGAATAGTTGTCTATGTTTGTATTGTTTGGAAGAGTCCGATTATAGCCCTCTACATATGTACCTGTACTTGGTTTGATGTAACCTGGAACATATTGGTTTCTTGTTTGAGAAAATCCTGAAAAGCCGATTAGGCAAATTGCAATTGTAAGTAATGTTTTTTTCATTTTTTAGAATTTGAATCCAAGTTATTGGATATTGTGAATGGATAAAAAAATATTTATTTAACGGTAGTAAAATTTTATACTCTAGCGATTTCTTGAGCAAATATCATCACGCCAAGTGCCAAATATTAAAAGCTACAAGCTTGTAATGCTCAAACTTGTAGCTCCCAAATCCTAAAACCTCCTCAAATCCTCGCCCTTGCCCTTCCGCTCCAGGTAGTTAATCATTGAATTCGCCACCCGGTTAAAGACCGCGTCTTGCATGTCTTCTTTGGCGAAGGCGGCACTGTTTTCCCGACGGATGTTCATCTTTTCGGCCATGTCCACGGCGTCGAGCGTGGCACCTAGGAAGCTAAATGAGAATTTGCCGCTGGCCTCTTTGGTTTTGATTAAGGCTTGAATTTGGGCTAATGAAAAGAATTTGGAGACGTTCTCGTAGCCATCGGTTAGGATGACGATGATGGCCGTGTCGCCTTCGTTTTCGAGTAATTGGTCAACCCGACTAATGCTTAGACCAATGCCGTCCAATAAGGCCGTGCCACCGTTTGGTCTATAGTTGATTTGGTTTACGTTCGGGAGTTGGTCTGCCGGTAAATCAACATAGCGGATATCTACTTCATCACTAAATACGGTTAAGCCTACACGAATATCCTGGTCGGGGAATTCCTGTGCGATGGCCTTGATTTTTTTGTTTTGAGATTCAAGTCCGCTCAAGGTTGATTCCACACAATCACACATGGATCCGCTTTGGTCTAATACGAAATGGTAAATGGTTTTTTGCTTTTTCATGGTATAAGAATTTATGTTTTTGAATGTTTTATATTCATTAATACCCATATTGGAAAAACGTCACCCTGTTTTGTTGAAAAATTTTTATTTCTCAGAATTTAACTAAATTCAAGTCCACAAATCTTCCGTTTTGGCACAAACAACTGTTCCTTCGAATCAATACTACCTTGACCTGTTTAAGGCCAGGTATGAGCGCGCGATTGACCAGATTTATTTGGACCATAAACGTTATTTTATTCATTATTTGGAGCAGTATTATCCGATTTATTCGGATTTGGAATTGATTTATCAAGACGCGGTGATGGTGTTGGTTGAGCATTTGAGTAAACCTAGTTTTGAACTCCATTGTACGATTCAAACCTACCTGAATGCCATTGGGAAGAACCAATTGTTCAAAATGATTAACCGTGAACCCGAGGTCTCTAGCTTACCGGATGGATTTGATTGCCAGGATTGGTTGGAGGACGTGGAACTCGAGGGCATCAGCCCACGAGAAATCGCTATTTTTACAGAGGTTTTTAATAAGATGGCAGCGGCGCGTTCCAAATGCTACCAATTGTTTCAATTGTTTTATTATCAATCGCGTTCCATGCGCGAAATTGCGGATGAATTGGGTTATAGTTCGGAGGCGAATGCACGCCAACAAAAATACAAATGCCTCACGCGCTTGCGGGCACATATCGATAAACTTTTGGACAGATGATGCGACCCATAGATGAATTAATGGCCTATTATGCTGCCCGCCAAATAAAAACGCGCGGAGTTCGCAAACCGCGTTTATCGCCGGAGGCACAGGAATTGAGGGTGGAATTTGAAGTCCTCATGGATTCGCTCATGTCGCTGAGTCGTCTGGTTGAGCACTTCGCTGATCGCTTTGCTGTGGCCGATATTACGAAATTGTATGAGTTATTTCCGAAGGCGGATTTCCAGGTGATGAAGAATAATGATCTGATGAAATCGCCAATCAATGACCTGCTATTTGAGGAGCAAGTTGCTCACTTTACGCGCATGCAGGAGCGGGAGCGTATGCGGAAGCGGTTTAAGGAGCTGGAGGAAAAAGAACATGTATTTGCCTCAGATGAAATGGATTCTAAGCATGAAAACATCCCTCATCTTGCACAAGGGGAAAAGACGGACTGGCCAGTCTTTCTTCAGGTTGTTTTTGGGATGTTGTTATTTTTCTTGTTAATGATGATATTGAAGTTTTTGTTGGGAATATAATTACTTACTCATGTGACCTGCGCGTACATGCAGAAGCATAACCCCTAAAAACAGGATAATTAAACCTTGGAAGAGAAATCCAATCCATTCCAGATACAAGAAAAGTAAGGCATCGATGAAAAAGGCAAGTCCTAATAATAGCTCCCAGAAAATTTTTATCCCATTATAATTATTCGGTATTACAAACAGGGGAGACGGGAAATTTCCTTTTCTTGTTGTGATGAAAAGGAGGGTGTTTATGATTATTAAGACGACACTCAAAAAAGCGAAAACAAAAAAAGTATCTTCAAAAATTGGAATGGCTATACTGTCAGCCTTAGGGGGGTAATCCCCTCTTAAAAGATGGGTGGTGTAATATTTGACGCTATCATTGTAAGTACGAACGGTCTCAAGCGCAATCATTAACATCCATGCAAGGTTTACAAACAAATAAATTTGACCCTTTTTAAATGAGTTTATCCGATACTTTGATAGGTTTTGATTCGTGATAGGTGTATTAGCTTGAAATTTTAATGTAATAAGTCTATTTTTCTGAATGATGAAAATAGCTAAAGAAACAATGAAAATGAGTGGGTATAATATGACGAAAAAGACGAAGTTTACTTCATAATATGATAGGCCTAATAGATTGGCCAAATTAATGACGAAATCCGTGCAATAAGCGTATAGTGCCTTAAATAAATGTATTATTGATCCCATTGAAATTAATTTTTGATTCTATTTATTTCGTCTTGAATTGCTAGCGACCTAAACCAAAAATAAAAAAAGGTAAATGGGATGAATAGTACCAAAATAAAAATATTCGCCAAAGCATAATTCCCCATCATTTGGAGCGCTGATATCATCCCGAAATAAAAAATGTCAGTTACCTTGAAATAAGGCTTTAGCAGTTTAACATGTTCTTTTTTACAATAGGAAGTATTATTATGACATGCCCAGGTACATTTAGTAGGGATGTATTTAGCGGAGTTTATCGTTTTGATGCCATGAATTGAATAGTGCGATTTGGAAATATTTTTTCGTACAAATTCATTGACAAGAACTATAGTCAGAAAAGGGAAAGCGAGAATTGTTAGATTTCGCAATAAAGGATTCATTTTAGTTTTACTATTATTTGAACCAAAGAAAAAATAATTCAATTTTAGCAATTTGGGGATTAAATTAATTTATATTTTTCCCATTCATTACTTGCTCTCTAAGTTTGTTGATATCAATAGGCTTGTCATAAAATTGTATCGATTTAAACAAGCCATTTAAAATGTTATTTGCTTGCTTGACATCTCCATCCATTGAGGAAAACGAAAAACTAAAAAGTTTTTCGCCATGAACGAAATCGAGGTAGCAGGTTTTTAGCACAGGTTGCTTTATTTTAGAATCTTTAGGAAGCGCAAAATTCCAATACTGTAATTTTAAATTATCTTGACTGGATATGTACCTTTCTACTTTGATTTTTTGTTTGAAAATTTCATCTTCTTGGTAGTCATGCTCCCAATTATAATAATTAGTTAACGCCATTTCTTGAGTACCTCCAAACTTGCTTTTAGGATATGTAATCAATTGAAAATAATCATTATTGTATTTTACGAGTGGAAAATTTGCTAAGTCTATATCGCCAGATAAATTAAGCGTGTAACTATTATTTTCATCATTAAAGTAAAGTAGGAAACCCGTTTTAGTTTTTATAGCACCCTTTTTATCCAAATTTTGAGCGTCCACTAAAGTGCAATTGAATCCAAAGAGTATTAAAATAAATAGAAGCTTTTTCATAGCATTTTATAATAGAAATAGAAGAAGAGTACACCTGCTGTGAATCGAATGAAGAATATAACTAAGGAAGCTAAAAATCCTTTTAGCTCAAAGTTCTTTGCGATTTTTCCTTTTTTAATCTGATTCCAGATATACCAACTTGTTAATCCATAATTAACGGCAACTGACACGCCAGCCATGGATTTTTGTTCTGTTATTATTTCGAAGAGAAAATGAAATACACTGAAAAAGATGATTCCTTTTCTTGCTGCTTTCCATTGAGCTTCCTTAGTTTGAATTTTGTTATTGTTTTCTTCCATGATATATATGAGTTTATAATCCTATCCTCTTCCTCTCCCCCCTTTTCCCTTGAATGTAATAATGTTTGGCAAGTTCCTTCCCCAAAGCCTTTTCAAAATGCCCTTTGATCTTGGCCATTTTCTCTGAGGTGGAATTATTTAACGCATTACACATGTCATCAATCGATTGCCGCATTTCCTCTAGGGAACCCAAGGACGAGATGCTCGCATAGATTTCCTGCAATTCAGATTTGTATTCCACCAAACTCGTCAGGTGTACGCCCTCTGGGTAGCGCATGTACAATAAATACAAAGTCTTTTCCAAAGGGGTCATGCGAATTTCCAAATTCCCATAGGCGGGTATCACCAGGTTGTTTTCGCTCGTCACGACCAAAGGACTGGGTTCAATGTGCTGCCGCATGTTTTGGGCAAACAGCATTTTTATCCGCAAGGATTCCAACAGTTCAAATACATGATTCGTTTCTGGCGGATTAAGTTTTTTGACGAGTCGTTCCATGCATTTTGGACAGATGTCGGCGGTGCGCATTTTCAGAATGACCTCGCGTTTATTTTGGCAGAAATCATTCACGCAACCGACGGGTTCTTGATGGAGAATATGCACCAAATCGCCCTCTTTTTGAACCATGTAATGCTGAACCATTAAGGCCAAAATATGATAGGCCACGGGTAATTCCGTTGGGCAATGAATAAATCGTTCCCAATCCCCCGCATGGATAAACCCATTCCTCGGATGCGCTGGGTCCAAATACCCAAAGAAGCGATTTTCGTTCGGTTTCTCGGTCAAGATGAATACGAAACTATCGGCTTCGATGCCATTTTTCATGCGCGCCGTTTGGCATAGGTCAAAAAGATCCTTCCACGGAAGAACCCGCTTGTCGGGCAAGGGGAGGGGATCCCCTTGGCCAACAAACGTATTCATGCCCGAGATGGCCTGCAACAATTGCAGGACGGATTCAAAGGTTTCCGGTTGGACGTCTTCTCCGCGAAATAGGGTTGCTTTCATGGCTATTTTTTGTCGTATAATTCATCCAAGGACGCGCCTCGGCGTTTTTTGTCTAAGTAATGATCCATGGAATCTGAGAGTTTATTCCAAACATCTTTTTGCATATTCGCCTTGTCAAAAGCCATCGCGTTTTGGCGCTTGATATGCATTTGCTCAGCCATGTCCACGGCATCTAAGGTCGCGCCAAGGTAGGAAAATGTCCACCGACCGCTCGCTTCTTTTTGCGTAATCAACGCACGGATCTGTTGCAAGGTAAAAATTCGGGACGCATTTTCATACCCGTCGGTTAAAATGATAATGACAGCGGAATCCTGCGGGGAGTTCATTTGCTGCTCCACACTTTGGCTGGTTGTTCCGATGGCATCCAATAAGGCCGTATTTCCATTCGGGCGATAATTATGGATGACTTGAGCGGCCATTTGGTTGACGGTCAAATTTTCGAAAATGTTGCGTACCTGACTATTGAAAAACGTCAAGCCCACACGAATTTCTTGTTCGGGAAATTTCTCCTGAAGCTCGATAATCTTATTGCGTTGTTCGAAAAGCCCATTAACTGTTTGGCTGATGCAATCATTCATGGATCCACTCTCATCCGCAATGATGTGATAGAAGGTTTTTGGCTTATGCTCAGACACCACATGGATGTAGATATTGTCTGGATAATCCCCGCCAAAAACATATTCTGTCACCGGACACAACCATAAAATGTGGCCATTGCGGTCGGCCTTATAATACGCGCCATACTCCACGGGAGCATGTCCCACGGCATCCAATAATTCCTGATCTTTTCCGATGCCAATTTTCTTCAGGGCAAAGCTCTGCTCCGCATACGGTGCGGTCTCAATGTGTACGGTCACTTCCGTTCCGTGGTTGGACAATTGATCCAAAAAGATATCCGCTCCAGCGACCATCATCAAGTTGGCCTTCGTCCCTAACCCCGCCTCCAAATACGCTGGGAGGTCGATGTACCAGGTTCCTGTTTCCTTGTAAAAGCGGTGGGTCATGGCTTGTTTGTTTTGCATGTCGTTTTTTGTTTAGGTGAAAACTTGACACAAATTTGGGGGGTAAATCGCTGTTCGACCGGAAATTACAAGCTTGTAGTGGGGGGTGATTTTGTAGAGACGCGATACTTCGCGTCTAGTCCCTAGGCTAAAGCCTAGGGTTATAATTATATGTTGACACAACATGTAGAGACGCGATACCTCGCGTCTAGTCCCTAGGCTGAAGCTTTAGGTGATAAGTCAAAATTTTGTCACAGAATCTTTGACCGTTTAATCGTTTTTCTTGGCGATTTATTCTGCTATTTAATACCTTGAATATTCAATCGAAATCTATTTCAATCTTAACTAAATACTTGTGTTCAAGACCTCTTATTTATCTTTTTGTTTGCTATTGAGTGTGGGATTAAACCTCATAGCTAAACCTATTCAATTAAAATCATATAAAGTTGGGGGTGTACATTTGACAGGATATTTTCCGGTCGACCAACAAGTTTATTGGGTACGCAAGCGACCTATTTGTCATTCGGGACAATCGCTTATTGTTCCGGCGGCTTTTACACATCCGAACCAATCGATAGCAGGTGCAGCCATAGAGTGGGGGCAAACGGTCAATGCGCAGATTAGTGGGCAATTGAATGGATTTTGTGTCATTTCGTATTTAAGGCCCAGCATTGTCCATTCAAATCAAATGAATCCCACTAAAATGAAGCAAATGGCAAAAGTAGGGAATAGTTTATTCCAACAAGACCTCTTGGTTGAGAATGGGCATGCTTTGCCAATCGCCCACGCAGCTGCCTTGAATTTATGGCGGGCGCTTGTCATTTTCCCAGATCGATTCGAAGTCGTAGAAAATGACGTCAACATGCGAAGAGATGAATTTCAGGCAGCTTTACTGAAAATTGGAGCCCAACAAGCTATTTATTTGGACATGGGTACTTGGAGCGAGGGGGCGTATTTTAGCCCGGAGAATCGTGTGGTTAAGATAGGTAAGATGCGTCAAAATACGCGCCGACAAACGAATTGGTTAGTCTTTCATTGATATGGAGATATTGGATTTTGATCGCATGGAAAACCCGCTAGATGTGCAGCCGGGTTTGGATGAATTACCGGATTTTGTTCCGGATGAGGCATATCTGGAGCTAAAGTCAGCTTGTGCCGAGGCGTATATCGCGCTGCATTTACAACGGACACATCGTTATTCTATGTCGGATTTGAAGGAGGTGATTGACCGATACGCGGATTTGGCACATCAGGCAGATAGGCTTTTGCGGCTTTATGCGGCGAATGATGCCTTTGTATATCGCTACATGGATTTATGTGAGCGTTATGCGGAATTGGAGCAATTCATGAAAGTCTCGGATCAATTTACTACTACTATTTTCGAAGGCTGTGAGATCCGGTCTATTCAGGAAGTAGTCCAACTAAAAGATGCGCATTCGGCGATGTACGAGCGGGTCTATTTTGTTAAAGAATTTGAAGATTTTCGATTTCACTTTCAGATGTGTCGGGAAGCCGCCTTGTTTCTTACCCTCGATACGAAAAATGTCCAAACGGCACTCCGTGATTTTAATTATATGAGTGAGCTAGGGTGGATAAATTATTACGATGAACTTTTTATACGTATCAATGAGATGCTAGGTTTGGAATATTTTCCATTCAATACTGATTACAGGCCCTATTTTTATGTCCAATGTTTTCGAATCGCGAAAGTGGAGGTAACCGTCATGCTTCAGTTTTTGGAGAAGATGGGGGAGTTGCGGCACCAACAATGGAAAAGGCAATTGACCGTTAAATAAATTGTGGATAAGTCTTTCTGGACATTTTTTACCTTGCTTGAAATTTATGAATATGAAAAAAATCTTGATTTTAGTATTGTTGGCCTGCAGCTTTTCGGGCATGTCTCAGAGTTATTTCCTTCAAATGGGAATAAATAATTACGAGGAAGAAAAATACGATGAGGCGATCACCTTCTTCAATAAAGAATTACAAAAACGTCCGAAAGAGGGTCAGGCATATTATTATTTGGCCAAGATTCAGATGAAGAAAGATGCTTTTGCGGAAGGATTACGTCAGGTCAATTTGGCCATTGCCAATCTTGCCGACTCGGATACCGTGATGGCACGAGCATGGATTGCTAAGGGCGATATTTATCAGCGATTGTCTGATACAGCGAAATTTGAGGCAGCTTATGCCAAAGCCATACAGCTTTTTCCTGCTTTACCGGAAGTATACATGGAGCGCGCCTCCAGTTACGCTTCTTGGGATTTAATGGCAAAAGCCAAAACCGATTTGTTTAAAGTCATCAACTTAGATGCTTCTCACTTAGGAGCTCGAACCGTATTGTGTAACATCTACCTGCAAGAAAAAAAATATGAAGCGATTGTCAAGGAAGCTAGTAAAATGATCGCTTTGGATCCCTCTTATGTGCAATCCTATGATTACCGATCGCAGGCTTATTTCTATTTAAAAAGATACGATTTAGCTATTCAGGATGCATATACAGCGATTACTTTAGATGACCGTAGTTCTCGATACCGTTATAATTATTTAGTTTATGGGAAGAAAAATTTTAGCCTAGCTATCGCTAAGATTTCAAGCTTAATCAATGAATTTCCGCAAAAAGACTTGTTGTATCTGATTAGGGCACAACTACATCAGGAGAAAAAGGACTTTGATAAAGCCCAGAAAGATTATGACCGAATTTTCGAAATTATCACGCAAAACCTTCATTCCTACTATTTCGTGAAGCGAGGTGAGATGTTTGGTGAAATGGGTTTGCACCAACAAGCCGTAACGGATTATACAGATGCCATCCGTTTAGATTCAGCCTATAGTGATGCGATTGCGCGTCGAGGGGATGCCTATCGTTTGTTGGGGAAATATGACATGTCGGTGGCAGATTTTGATCGAGCTATCGAATTAGAACCTGAGGAAGCGAGTTATTACATGCAGCGTGGTTGGGTAAAAGATGAGTTTCAGGGAAATCATGTAGATGGATTAGCAGATTATACATCGGCCATTGAGCTGGATAGCAGTTTGGCTTATGTTTATTTATATCGTGGAAGGGCTTACAAACAGTTTTTTAATGATAAAGTACGCGCGCAGGCGGATTTTCGAAAGATTATTATGCTAGATACTGTAGCCGGTTCGAGAAGTAATGTCCGACATTATGCCTATGCAGAATTAGGTCAGGATACGGAGGCGAAGGCTTGGATGACTAAAATACTTCAAGAATATCCGAGTGATGGTAATTATTACGACGCGGCTTGCCTCTATTCTTTGTTGAAGATGCCAAATGAGTCGATTTCTTACTTGGATACGGCTTTTCAAAAAGGCTATCGGGATTTTGTGCACTTGGCAAAAGATAATGATTTAGATCCTGTTCGGAATTTGCCATTGTTTAAAAATATAGTAGCTAAATGGCGAGCGAAATTTGAATCAAAGGTTGTCAATAAGCCTGTTATTAGACCTGAAGACACTAAAATCACAGGCACTTACATTATCCCGTTCAAGTCTTCAAATGGTGGGACATTTGAAGTATCGAGTAAAATAAATGGCTTACCATTGAATATGATTTTTGATACAGGGGCATCGGATATATCCATTTCAAGAACCGAAGTTGATTTTATGATGAAGAATGGTTATTTGAGTGATCGAGATTATGTTGGAACCCAGGTCTACAATATGGCCAATGGCGTCGATGAAGAATCTAGAACAATCATGCTCAAGCGTGTAGAAATAGGGGGTTTGGTCTTGAAAAATGTAATGGCATCAATTGTCGAGAATCGCACGGCAGGGATGTTGTTTGGTCAAAGTGCCATGGGACGTTATGGATCCATAACAATCGATAATAAAAAGAAACAATTGATTATTACTGGTAATGCAAAATAACTTTTTTTACCTCCCTAAACAGCACCGTTGGGCTTATTTGCTTGGGATCTTCATGTTCGTGTTTATAAGTGCATTTTTTATGTTTCCCTGGATGATAAAAGCGCAATTTGGGAATTCATTACCTGATTATGCCCAATATGATTATATGTATCAATCTCGCGACATATTCTGGGTGTTTGAAAATTTCGTGTTTTTACTGAATTGCTGGATTTTTTCTTGGACTCGTTGGCCCAAATTGAAATATCTTGTCGCGGCTTTCGTTTTTGTGATGGGTTGGTTAATAACGATTACCGATTTTCGATATCCGGGTTCAGAAGTTATATGGGGAACGGGGTTATTATGTGCCTTGTATTACGTGTTGGTGCTTGCCGCCCAGCAAATCGACAAGCGAATAGCTCAATAAATGATTTGATGGGATTCTAATCTTTTATTAATATTTTTAAACTTAAAGGTTTATATTTGTGTCTAAAATATTAACTCAAAGGTTAAAATGAAAAATCTATCCTATCACCAGCTCGACGATCAAATCCATGCCTTTGTCAATGGCCAACGGCAGGATCGTGTCCCCACAGGCTGGATTCATGCTACGAGAACCTCGATTGGGATGACATTGCAGCAATTGGCTTCCCGACTGAGTTTGTCGGTACCCGCTGTTAAAAAATTTGAACAACGTGAACAGGCTGAAGCGATTAGTTTGGCGAGTTTGCGAAAGGTCGCTGCGGCGATGGACATGGATTTGGTTTATTATTTGAAACCTAAGTCAGGTACGTTGGAGTCCATGATGGATGCCCGCATTGAGCAAAAGGCGCTTGAATTAATGCAGGTTTCTAATCAGGCGATGCTGCTTGAAAATCAAGTACTTGATAATCAAAACCGTGCCCGGGAATTGAAACGCTTAATTTCCGAAATTAGGCAACAGAAATTAAGTAGTTTATGGGAATAGGCTTAGATGCATCAGAATTTGGACAAACACCTATGGATCCAGACCAATTAACGGGTCTTAAGATTCCGATGTTGCATACGCATGCCCAGATTAATGCATACGAACAAGCGAATATCAATGAGGCTTTGCGCTGGCTAATGCGTAAGCGGACATTGCCTACTTTGTTGACGACTGAATTTATCTGCCTCTTGCATCGCCGCATGTTCGGACATGTTTGGAAATGGGCAGGGGCATTTCGTAAGGTTGAAACCAATATTGGTGTGCCTTGGTATACGATTCCTACGGAGTTAAACGTTTTGCTTGCAGACGTTCAATATTGGATTCTCCATCAAACTTTTTCTCCCGTGGAAATTGCCATTCGTTTTAAATTTCGCCTAGTGTCCATTCATTGTTTCCCTAATGGAAATGGTCGGCACGCAAGACTCATGGCCGATTTATTGATGCAATACCGCTTTGGGTTGCAGCGCTTTTCTTGGGGCGCCCATTCAAAAGGCGATGTGCGCAAGCTTTATTTATCAGCCATTCAGCAAGCCGCTAAAGGCAATTTTGTACCCTTGATTGAATTTGCCCAACATTAATATGACCAAAACTGTACTTTTCTTTTTCCTACTATTCATCGGCCTCTTGGGAGCGCTCGTATTCTATTTCCGACCAAATGTAAAACACCATGTCAAACCCGGTGATCCATGGGCACTTGCCAAAAGTTATGAGGTGCGTGGCTTAGATCTTTCCCACTGGAATGGTCGGGTTATCTATGATGGCCTCGACTCTTTGGATTTTGTCTTTTTAAAAGTCACAGAAGGAGACGATCGGATTGACGATACCTTTGAGCAGCATTATGAGGCCTTTCGTGAGCGGGATATTCCCGTAGGGGCTTACCACTTTTTTCGTTTCGATGTGGATGGGAAGGAGCAAGCTCAACATTTCCTACGTCAGTTGGACGGTAGGCGTTTGCAATTGCCCTTGGTGATCGATGTGGAGCAGCATGGTAATCGGGCCATTCCGCATGATAAAGTGAAAAAACGGCTACATGCGTTCATGAAGGAACTGAAAAAGCATACCAAACACCAACCTATTTTCTACACCAATGGGGATGGCTATCGGGATTTCATCGAAGAGGATTTTGGGAATCATACGTTGTGGTTGAGCTCCACGAATGCCTGGCGACCTACGATGATGGATTGTACCTTTTGGCAATTCAACATCGATGCGGATTTGATGGCCATTACACACCGGGCCGACCTGAATGTCTTTCGGGGGAGTCGGGAAGAGTGGGATGAATACCTGGCGGAGCATAAGCCTTATGTGATATCAATGAATTGATAAATTTGGATTGGCCTTGGAGTCCCTAGTTTTAATCAATACTTTCGGGCATAAAAAAAACCTCTAGCAAATCAGAGGTTTTTTTTATGAAAATCTTTTGATTGGTTACGTTACCCTTTAAGGGAAAGAGGCTTTACCAACCATTACGATGTAAAAGTACACAAGATTTCTGAAGCTGAATATCATTTTATAGATAAATATGGAATTTGAAGCATTTGATTTTCTTTTTATTATCAATCAATTGATAATCTGTTGATTAAGTTTTGAGAATATACCAAAAGTATATACTTTTGAGAAAAAATGAAAAGATGAAAACCTTATCGCTAAAATTAGATGACCATATTTTTGATGAGACGGAGGCAATAACTGCACAGTTGCATTTGGCGCGTAACCGTTACATCAATGAAGCCGTTAACATGTATAATTTGGTGCAAAAACGCAGATTGTTGAAAAAAGCGTTAGCTAAAGAATCCGTTTTAACTTCCGCCGATTCCATGGATATTTTGCGGGAATTTGACATGTTGATCGATGGAGATTAAGCAATTTGATATTTGGTTAGCCAACCTGAACCCTAGTAAAGGAACGGAGGCTGGCAAAACCAGGCCAGTCGTTATTGTTCAAACAGACTTGCTAAATACGATGCATTTGTCCACGTTGATTTGTCCTGTTACGACAAATGTCCAACCGAAATTAGAATATTTGAGGGTACATTTGACCAAGGGTCAATTAGATGAATTAAGTGATGTGCTCGTTGATCAAGTTCGTGCTATCGATAATACTCGACTTATTAAAAGATTGGGGCGTTTGACACAAAACCAGCAAGTGAAACTGAAAACTAATTTGAGAATTATGCTTGATTTATAAGCAGACATTTGAATCTTACATAAATAATTTAAACCTATCCCATGAAAAACCTCCTATTTCTCTTACTCTTCGCGAGCTTCACCTCAAACGCCCAATGGATCGACCTATTCAATGGCAAAGACCTCGACAACTGGAAAATCAGTGAAAATCCGAGTTCCTTTCGCATCGAAAACGGTGAGCTGATTGTCAACGGAAACCGCGGCCACCTCTTTTACAATGGCTACACCCCCAAGAATTTTGAAGTACACGCCCGCGTAAAAACCTATCCCGGCGCTAATTCAGGGCTCTATGTTTGTACTAAATTCCTAGAAAACGATTGGCCCAAACAAGGCTATGAGATTCAGGTGAATAATTCGCATACCGACTGGCGTCGTACCGCTTCAGTTTATGGCATCGTAGATACAAAAGAAACTTTTGTAAAAGATGAGGAATGGTTTGATCTGAACGTCATCGTACAAGGAAATCATATCACTACGAAAATCAATGGCAAAACTGTGATCGATTATACGGAACCGGCTGATCGTAGCAATGGCACCGACCCGCGTAAAATTCAAATGGGAACGATTGCTATTCAGGCCCACGATCCGAAAAGCAAAGTGGCCTATCAACAAATTCAAGTTCGTGAAATCAAATGATGACACAAGCCGATTTCAAACCGCTACTTAAACACGGGAAAGTATTTGTCCTCGATGTGCGCAATAAAAACGAATTTGAAGACGGCCACATTCCTTGGGCGAAACATATTCCGCTTAAAGAACTCGCAGCACGATTGCATGAACTCCCGACGGACAAACCCGTCATCACAGTCTGTGGAAAAGGGGGTGGTCGGTCCGCAGAGGCGGCAGCGATGATTCCGGGTGCCGACTGGCTTGAGGGTGGAACCGAAGCCTATTTTGGACAATAAAAAAAGAGGAGCTAAGCTCCTCTTTCCTTTTTATAAATCGACTGCCTCGCCGTATGCCGCTTCCGTCGCGCCCTTGAAGGCTTCCGAAATGGTTGGGTGTGGGTGAATCGATTTCATAATCTCATAAGCCGTGCTTTCTAATTTACGAACCACAACAGCTTCCGCGATAAGCTCCGTTACGTTGTAACCGATCATGTGCGCGCCTAATAATTCGCCATATTTGGCATCGTAGATTACTTTTACAAAACCATCACGCGCTCCAGCAGCTGTTGCTTTACCCGAAGCCACGAATGGGAATTTACCTACTTTGATATCATATCCAGCCTCACGTGCCTTCTTCTCTGTCATTCCCACAGAAGAAATTTCTGGTGAACAATACGTACATCCTGGAATGTTCGAATAATCTAAGGCCTCCGTCTTGTGACCTGCGATTTTCTCCACACAAATGATACCTTCTGCTGATGCTACGTGTGCCAAAGCTGGACCCGGCGTCACATCACCAATCGCGAAATATCCTGGAATATTTGTCTCATACCATGCGTTCACCGGAATACGTCCTTTGTCCACGATGATACCTACTTCTTCCAAACCAATGTTTTCCAAATTGCAAATCACACCCGCCGCAGAAAGGACGATGTCACATTGGATATCTTGATTGCCCGTAGGTGTTTTCACACTAACTTTGCAACCTTTTCCTTTGGTATCTACCGACTCCACACTCGATGAAGTCAAGATGTCAATACCCATTTTCTTGTATTGCTTCGCCAATTCTTTCGAAACATCTTCATCCTCTACGGGAACGATGTTTGGCATAAATTCAACAATCGTTACTTTCGTTCCCATGGCCGCGTATACGTACGCAAATTCCACGCCGATCGCACCTGAACCGATGATAACCATCGAATCTGGACGTTTAGCTAAGCTCATCGCCTTGCGGTATTCGATTACTTTTTCGCCATCGATTGGGATATTCGGTAACGCACGAGCACGAGCACCCGTCGCAATCATGATATTTTTTCCTTCGTAGATCGTCGCTTTTCCATCGGCATCCGTTACCTCCACCTTTTTACCCGGTTGGATTTTTCCGTAACCCATGATCACATCGATCTTGTTTTTCTTCATCAAAAACTGAACGCCTTTGCTCATGCTATCAGCAACCCCACGTGAACGTGCGATTACCGCTGAGAAATCAGCTTCTGCTCCTTTCACGGTAATTCCGTAGTCCGATGCATGCTTGATGTATTCAAATACATTCGCAGATTTTAACAAGGCTTTGGTTGGGATACATCCCCAGTTTAGGCAGATACCTCCCAAAGATTCTTTCTCCACGACTGCACATTTTAAACCTAATTGAGAAGCTCGGATAGCTGCTACATAACCCCCTGGGCCTGAGCCTACCACGATCAAATCGTATTGTTGCGCCATTTTATTGCTTGATTTAAATGAATGAGGCCGCAATTTAGCACAAAATCGGGTATATTTGTACTTTATTTAGCAGAAATCCACATGACAAGAGACAGGTTCAATGACCTGAAAGCCAGAATAGAGGCTTTAAGGAGGTATCTTTGACTACGATCATAAGAAATATTTAATCTCCGAACTGGAGACCGTCACACTCGATCCCGAGTTTTGGAACAATCCCGAAAAGGCCGAAAGTACCATGCGCGAAATGCGTGGACTTAAATTTTGGACGGATGGTTTCGACCAATTATCCAGTGCACAAGACGATTTAGAGACGATTTGGGAGTTTTACGAGATGGGTGAAGCCACGGAACCCGAAGTGGATGCCGAAGGTGCCAAACTCGAATCTCTGCTCGAATCTCTCGAATTCCGCAAAATGATGTCGGAAGAAGGCGACAACATGAGCGCCGTTCTCGAAATTAACGCCGGCGCGGGTGGTACAGAATCCCAAGATTGGGCCTCCATGTTGCTTCGCATGTATCACATGTGGGCAGAGAAAAATGGCTTCAAAGTTCGTTTGGTTGATGAAAACGCAGGTGACGTGGCCGGAATTAAATCCGTAACGATCGAAGTCGACGGCGAATTTGCCTATGGTAATTTGAAGTCGGAGAACGGCGTCCATCGTTTAGTCCGTATTTCACCGTTTGACTCAAACGCCCGTAGGCATACATCTTTTGCCTCCGTCTATGTATGCCCGTTGGCCGATGATTCCATCGAAATTGACATCAATCCTGCCGATATCGATTGGGATACTTTCCGTTCCGGTGGGGCTGGTGGACAGAATGTCAACAAGGTTGAAACGGCGGTGAGATTAACGCACAAGCCTTCAGGGATTATTATCGCCTGTCAGCAGGAGCGTTCGCAATTGCAAAATAAGGAAGTGGCTCTACGTCTCTTGAAATCGAAATTATACCAAATCGAAATCGACAAGCGCAATGCTGCACGTGCGGAAGTAGAAGCGGGTAAAAAGAAAATTGAATGGGGTTCGCAGATTCGGTCTTATGTACTAGACGATCGTCGCGTAAAAGATCACCGGACAAATTACCAAACCTCAAATACGGATGCGGTGTTGGATGGCGAAATCAATGAGTTTATTAAGGCTTACTTGATGGAGAATTAAATTCCTGAATACCCCCAATAACCTTTGGCAATCCGCTCAAGTCTACTTTCGGCAAACCACTAAACCTTACCTTTGGCAAACCTGTTTTGAGGATTGCCAAAGGTAGTGGAGGAAAAATGTATTTGTTATTTCTTAACTGATTCTTCCTCGAGCTTTCTCAAATAATCAACTAGTTGGTCTTTTGCCAACGACAACGCAATCCCTACCGCATAGGATGTAATGGCGTTACCTAAAAAAGAAGACTCTTTTTTCTCTGATTTTTTCTCAGATTTATCACTTCCTGAAAACAGTGAGTATAATAAATAAGCCCCAGCCACGACAGCTCCTGCGACTAAAATTTGGGTGCCTTTTTCTTTGGCAACCTGCTTAATGTCGGCAATTTGTTCACCAATTTTATTTTCGAAATTAGCTGCCTCAGCCTCTAATTTCGCTTTCTTATTCGTTATCTGACTCATCTGCTGTAATTTCTTCTTCCGCTAAATCTTCGTTTTCCTGTGGCTTGCGAAAGCTAGCCACCATAATTGCGCCCACAATAAAACAGGCTCCAGAAACAATTAAATGTCCCCAGAATTGGCTGCCTAAATAGGCATTGATCATGTTGGCAATGCCATGTAGCAGGAATAATACTCCAATACCTAAAGCAAAAGCCAAGATGATGAATTTGAATATGCGTTCCAATAAGGCTTCCAAACGCTCTTGAATGTCGAGTTTGACCAATTCAAATTGCGTTTTCAAGTAGTTTTTCAATAAATCTACCAAACCATTATTGTCGAAAAATCCCATCTAGCGTTGTTTTAATTTGGCCTCAATCGAATGCTGTGTATGTGGAACCAAACGCAAACGCTCTTTGGAAATCAATTTGCCCGTGTCGATGCAAACTCCATACGTTCCGTTTTTGATTCGCATCAATGCATTCTCGAGGTTTTTGGCAAATTTTTGTTGGCGTACCGCCAGTTGATTCATGCTTTCCTTCTCTTGCGTATCTGCCCCGTCTTCCATGACCTTTGAGTTACCTGATGTGTCGTCCGTTCCTGGGTCATTTTTTTTGCTTAATGCTTCACGTAAATACTTTAACTCTGCATTGGTTTCAGCTAATTTACCTTGAATGATTGCTTCGAACTCTTTTAATTCTTCAGCTGAATAACGATTCTTCTCTTCCGTCGCCATATATTAAAAATACTTTTAATTTTAATCGAACACGAAAATTATAATTATTTGAATTTCAGCACCTTACTGATCTCTTCGCGTTCTATCTTACAAAGATAAATTTATTGAACAATTTTGTGTGCTGATTCGAATAAAATCTCTGACAATTTTTTAATCAATTGATTTTGAGTTTGTTGTGCCAGGAAATCCAACCGTAAATCGCCATGAAAACAAACACGAGATACAAGGCTGCAGTCCCCCACAAACCGTTAACTAAATACATGCCGACGTAGGCAAGGTCGACACAAATCCATAAAATCCAATTTTCGATTTTTCTTTGGGCTGCCCAATAGGTCCCCAACATACTTAAACCTGTCAATGTTGCGTCCCAATAAGGCGATTTGACTTGTGTGGAATATCGATCGTGTAAATAACCTGCTATCATTCCATAACATCCTGCTAAAGCTAATCCGATGATGGTCTGGCCCCAACTGTTTTTCGATGGCTTCCATGCCTCATCCACTTGCTTCCATTGATATAAGCCATACAGGGCCATCAAAATAAATATGCCCTGTAATTCCATGTCGGAATATAATCCCGCCGCATAAAATACATACATATAAATGCCCGATGCCAACATGTTCCAAAGCCAAGCCGAAGCTTTTCGTTGGCTTGAAAAATAGACGCCTAATATCGATGTTATAATTCCTGCTGCTTCAATCATTTTTCCTGATTTTTAGCAAAATAGGCACAGAAATGTGTAATCGAACATTCCTTGCACTTGGGGGTTCGTGCCAAACAAATGTAGCGACCGTGCAATATCAACCAATGGTGCGCGCGCGGAATAATGTCATTAGGCAGATGGCGAATTAAGGCTTTTTCAACCAATAAGGGCGTCCGAGCAGTTTGCGGAACCAAGCCTAATCTTCGGGAAACACGAAACACATGCGTGTCTACCGCCATGGCAGGTTGATTGTATATGACGGATGCGATAACATTCGCCGTTTTCCGACCCACGCCGGGTAAGGTCTGTAAATCTTCTAGGGTTTCAGGTACTTCGCCGGCGAATCGATCAACGAGTCTTTGGCCCAAACCTAAGAGATGCTTTGCTTTGTTATTGGGATAAGAAACGGAACGGATGTAACTGAAAATTTCCTCAACGTTGGATTCAGCTAATGCTTGCGGATCAGGAAAACGCTTGAATAGGGCAGGGGTAACCTGATTGATACGCTTGTCGGTGCATTGCGCAGATAACACGACAGCCACCAACAATTCATAGGGATTGCTGTAATGCAATTCCGTTTCGGCCTCAGGAAATGAGGATTCGAAATGGGAAATAAAAGCTTGAAATCGTTCCTTCTTTAGCATCGCGTTGAATTTGATGCAAAATAAGAAACAATTTCAAGATTAAGATTGAATCGACTCTTTGTGTTTGGAATAATCCAAGATACGATTAATCACAGCTTCAGATGGGGCTATGTAAGCCTGGTCTAAGGCGTTTTGGACCTGTTGGAATGCCGCTAACTCCGAGCGTAATCCTTCATTTGTTGATTCGTTGATGCCCGTTTGAGGCTCGTACAAGTTTTTAATAAGGTCATTTGGGGTAAAGCTTTGCGTCATAGGCAATCTCTTGTTTGTTTAGCATTTTCCTCAGGTTGATGAGCGCATAACGCATTCTTCCTAAGGCCGTATTGATGCTAACGCCGGTTTGGTCTGCAATTTCCTGAAAACTCAAGTCTTCATAATGCCGCATCACCAATACCTCACGTTGCTCATCAGGTAATTTTTTTATCATTTCCCGAATATTCTCCACTTGATCCGCCTTCATCTGCTGTTCCTCTACCGAGTCCTCTGCAAAATCAAAGCTGTTGAAAACCTTCGAGCCATCTTCTAATACAATCGTCGGATAACGTTTATCCTTCCGAAAATGATCAATCGCCATATTGTACGAAATACGCAGAATCCAGGGTAAAAATTTCCCTTCTTCGTTGTAGCGGCCCGACTTGATCACGTCGATGGCCTTAATATATGCCTCTTGCATTAAGTCTTCCGCAATGTAGCGGTCCTTAACGATCAAGTATATAGTCGTATAAACTTTGGATTTACTACGTTTGACCAATGTCTCAAACGCTTTATCGTCCCCTTGGATGTACGCTGATAATAAAGCCGCATCGCTAACCTGAATTTTAATCATAAAAATCAAAAATGTTAACGTAAAGGTTTATCTCATATTGTATCTCCTATCGATTTACTGGGCGAATTGATTAAATTTTGTCTTGATGACGTTTCAAATGTAGCCAAAACTTTTTTAAATCAAAATCGTTTTAAATAATTGAGCGACAAAATTTTGGTAAATATTTTATCTTTTTTGGCATTTATCAAATGAGGCTTTGTCAAAATGTGTAGCTTTGTTTCATCTTTAAACGAATTATTCCTTATGAAAAAATTATTCTCCTTAGCATTTGTTATCTGCGTTTCTGCTGTTCAATTGCTTGCACAATCCAATCCTGCTGATTACGCTGGAACGTTCAAATTGTCTGAAAATCCGTATGTAAAGTCAATTACGATCTCTGTCAAAGACAGCAAAGTGATTATGGCAGCCGAAGGTTTTCCCGATACCGAATTAGCTCCTGGGAAAAACGCGGATGAATTTGCCTTGGAAAGCATGGGTGGGACAGTAGTTTTCACGCGTGAGGCCGGAGCCGTGAAAGGCGTGAAAATCGAAGCACAAGGCCAAGTATTAACGGGTCAAAAAGAAGGGGCTACCTTAGGTGATTATGTTGCCTCGTTTAAAATGGCCGACAACGAATACGTGAAGAAAATCATCATTGCGATGAAAGATGGCCAGTTAGCGCTTAGTTCGGATGCAAATCCTGCTGAGGGAGCTGTTTTGAAGCCTAGCAATGAGAAGGATACTTTCTCTGCTACGATTCAAGGATATGATGCTGATGTGATTTTTTCTCGTGCCGCGGGTAAAGTAGCATCGATTAAATTATCTGTCGCTGGTGGCCAAGTTGTTTTAACTGGCGATCGCGAATAATAAATTTAGCTAGGCCGCCTCAAAACGGCCTAGCTTTTATTTCAATGCGCGTTTGTACAATTGGATTGTATTCTCCAGTCCATAATACAAAGCATCACAAATCAAGGCATGCCCAATCGATACCTCATCCAAGGGGGCAACATTCGCCTTAAAAAATGCCAAATTTTCCAAACTCAAATCATGTCCCGCATTAATACCTAAGCCTAGTTGGCTAGCACGAAAGGCTGCTTTTCGGTAAGCCGACACGGCCTGCGTCGGATTTTCAAAAAACTGTTCTGCATAGGGTTCCGTATATAATTCAATACGATCCGTTCCCGTTGTTGCAGCTGCTTCCACCATCTCAAGCACAGGATCTACGAAGATGGAGGTACGAATGCCAGCTTCTTTGAATTGTGCGATGAGTGCTTGCAATAAACCTTGGTGTTGGATAGTGTCCCAACCGTGGTTCGAGGTAATTTGCCCCAGCGCATCGGGAACCAAGGTTACCTGTTCCGGGCGAACTTCCATCACCAATTCGATGAATGATGGTTCCATCGGGTTTCCTTCAATGTTGAATTCAGTCGTAACAACCTCCTTGAGCGCGCGCACATCTGCATAGCGGATATGTCGCTCATCTGGTCTTGGATGAACCGTAATTCCTTCCGCCCCAAAACGCTCACAATCCAAAGCTACCTGAATGACATCGGGATTATTCCCCCCGCGTGAATTACGTAAGGTGGCAATCTTGTTGATATTTACACTAAGTCTTGTCATGTCAAAAAAAAAGGCCGGTATCACCGGCCTTCTCATTAAATTAAGTGATGTGCCGCGAGGTATTCCGCGATTTGAACCGCATTGGTTGCGGCCCCTTTACGCAAGTTGTCCGCTACAATCCACAAGTTCAAGGTATTCTTTTGGGTCTCATCCCGACGAATACGTCCCACGAATACTTCATCTTTTCCATGTGCCGTGATTGGCATCGGATAAACAAAGTTCTTTGGATCGTCTTGTACGATGATACCTTCTTCTTTTTCCAAAATGGCACGAACCTCAGCTAAATCGAAATCATTTTCGAATTCAATGTTCACAGATTCCGAGTGTCCACCGATCGTTGGAATACGAACCGTTGTCGCAGTCACCTGAATCGAATCATCCATCATGATTTTTTTCGTTTCCAAGATCATCTTCATCTCTTCTTTCGTATAGCCATTATCCAAGAATACATCGATATGAGGCAATACGTTCAAGTCAATTTTATGTGGATATACTTTGTTGTAATCTGTTTTCCCTGCACGCTCGTCGAACAATTGGTCAACGGCAGCTTTCCCAGTTCCAGTCACCGACTGATACGTAGAAACTACCACACGCTTGATTTTGTATTTTTTGTGCAATGGATTCATGACAACCACCATTTGGATGGTAGAGCAGTTTGGATTTGCAATGATTTTATCTTCTGGCGTCAATGTGCTTGCATTGATTTCAGGAACTACTAATTTTTTAGTAGGGTCCATGCGCCATGCTGAAGAGTTATCGACAACGGTAATTCCAGCTGCGGCAAACTTAGGAGCCATTTCCAAGGATGAACTTCCGCCCGCGGAGAAAATCGCCACGTTTGGTTTCATTGAGATTGCTGTTTCGTAACCTACCACTTCGAATTCCTTTCCTTTGAAAGCAATCTTTTTACCGATTGAGCGCTCAGACGCTACCGGGATAATTTCAGTGACAGGAAAATTTCTTTCCGCTAATACTTTCAAGATTTCGCCGCCAACCAATCCTGTGGCGCCTACAACAGCAACTTTCATGTTTATATCAATTAAAAATTATACTTCCAATTTAATGCCAACGATGCTCCTTGTGCACCCTGGGATTTTATTTCTAAGCTTATTTTAGGCTCTTCGCCCGCCAAGCTATTGTACTTTGTTAAAGCACGTTTTAAATGTCGCATACTGACAGATCCTACATAAACATTCACCAATGCCGATGTTCCGATCGCCGATAAATAAAAACCGTCTGTCACGTGACCCGGGTTTAATAACGAATAAAACGAAACGGCTAAACCGGCACTGGAAATCCAGGTCATCAGTTTGCGCTGGCGTTTAAAGGTATTGAATTCCAAACTTACTTCTGGATCTTTCGCTTCCAACAAGGGAATCTGAAGGGCCAAAGGGTTGTCTATTACCTGACGCTTGTAAACGAACTTATTCGTAAAGCCTTGTTGGATTTGTTCAACCGGAAACAAGGACTCACGAGCGGCTTGCTGGCCCATCAATGTAGTGGATGCACAACAGAATACCATCAAGAGTAATTGCCTGATTTTCACAAAGCAAAAGGATTTATTAGCCTGCAAAATTAGGGCTTATATTCTGAATCAAAAGGATTTTTTTGATAAAATCCATCAAAAAGGTGGATGCCCGTAGGCGTAATGCAAAGGTCTAGTGGAATGTCATGCGCTTCCACATCATCAATACGTTGCACGGCTTCATCCAAACAAACGCCAATTTTCAGCGCGTCGGGCCGACAATCCATTAAAAAACGATCGTAAAATCCTTTGCCATAACCTACTCGGTTGCCATGTGCATCAAAAGCTAGTAACGGAATAATGATGAGGTCTATGGCTTCTGAAGGTGTTCTTGTATTTGTTAGCGGATTGGGTTCCTGAATTCCCCATGTCGATGTAATCAAAGGGTCGCCTTTTTTTGTTTCATAGGCGGTCATCGAATGGTCATTTTCGACTCTTGGGAAACAGAGTTGGTGACCTAGCGACCATATTGTTTGGTGAATGGACTCCATCTCAACTTCTTTGCGTGCTACAATAGGCTGAAAACTCATGATCACCCGAGGCTGTTGAAAGCTTGTGATGAAATCCATGAATTCTTGTTGGAGCTCCTCATTCAACAAGGCAAAAATTCGCTCTGACACATTTTTGCGTCGGGCAAGAGCAAGCTGTCGGAGGCGAGATTTGTTCATGGCTTTGGCCTTAATTTTTCGGTATTTTTTCTTATTTTTGCTTCAATTTTGCCGATTATTTCATAAAAAACAACAAGACTGTGGCCTTTAAGGAATACAAAAATTTAGATTATGCTGCTGTAGCGGACGAGGTACTAAATTTCTGGAGAGAGAATCAAATTTTCGAACAATCGATTTCATCTCGCGAGGGGAATCCGACTTTTACTTTTTTTGAAGGTCCGCCTTCAGCGAACGGTACGCCGGGTATTCACCACGTGATGGCACGCACGATTAAGGATATTTTTTGTCGCTACCAGACCTTAAAGGGCAAACAAGTGAAGCGAAAAGGTGGTTGGGATACCCACGGCCTTCCCGTTGAATTGCAAGTTGAGAAGGAATTAGGCATCACCAAAGAAGACATCGGCAAATCGATTTCGGTCGAAGAATACAATCAAAAATGCCGCGAAACGGTCATGAAATTCACGGATCAGTGGAATGATTTGACAGAAAAAATGGGTTATTGGGTGGATTTAGCGAATCCTTACGTGACTTATCAAACTCCTTACATTGAGAGTGTTTGGAATCTATTAAAGCGCCTGTACGACAAAGGACTTTTATACAAAGGATATACGATTCAACCTTATTCTCCTGCGGCAGGTACAGGTTTGTCATCGCACGAATTAAACCAGCCGGGTTGTTACCGCGATGTGAAAGACACCTCGTTGACCGCTCAATTCGAGGCAAAAAATACAGCGAAATCTGCCTTTTTGTTTGAAAAATCAGGCGGAGCTCCTGTGTATCTATTAGCCTGGACGACGACACCATGGACTTTACCGTCTAACTCTGCGTTAACCGCCGGGAAGAACATTGCTTATGTCTTGGTGAAGACCTTTAATCCTTACACCTATTTACCCGTTCACGTGGTTTTAGCGAAGGATTTGGTCAAGAATTATTTCCAAGCAGCCGCAGAAAATGGAGATTTTGATGCCTATGTTGCAGCGGAGAAAAAGCCTAGTGCTATTCCGTATGTGATTGTTGATACGTTCAAAGGCTCCGATATCGAAGGTGTAGAATATGCCCAATTGATGCCTTATGTACAGCCGGCAAGTCCGGCTTTCTGTGTGATCTTGGGAGACTTTGTGACGACGGAAGATGGTACAGGAATCGTGCACACGGCGCCTACTTTCGGTGCGGATGACTTTCGGGTAGCCCAACAAAATAACATTCCTGCCATCTTTGTTCAAGATTCAAATGGAAAGGATGTGCCGTTGGTTAACCGACAAGGTTGTTTCGTTCAAGAGGTGACGGATTATGCCTTAGAGCCCGTAAAAGAAGCTTATTTAAGTGAAGAGGAAAAAGAAGCGGCCAAAATCAAACAAGGCCGTGATAAATATTTATCTGTTGATGAGCGTATTGCCATCCAATTGAAAACAGAAAACAAGGCTTTTAACGTTCAGAAATTTGATCACCCGTATCCACATTGCTGGCGTACGGACAAACCGGTATTGTACTATCCTCTGGATTCTTGGTTTATCAAGACCACAGCGGTGAAGGATAAATTGATCGAGTTGAATAATACAATCAACTGGAAACCGGAGTCGACGGGTACAGGTCGTTTCGGAAACTGGTTGGAAAATTTGGTTGACTGGAACTTGTCTCGTTCTCGTTATTGGGGAACGCCTTTGCCTATATGGCGTGCCGAAGATGGTTCGGAAGAATTGTGTTATGGCTCGGTGGAAGAATTAACGCAAGCATTAGCAAAGGCGATTGATTCAGGAAAATTAACTGCTGAACAGCAAAAAGGAAATGAAGCATTCATTGCCGCAGTGAAGGCAGGGGAGGCGGATTTACACCGTCCTTACGTGGATAATATCTTTGTGTTAAGCCCTTCAGGTGTTGTCATGGCACGTGAGGCGGATTTGATCGATGTGTGGTTCGATTCGGGTGCGATGCCTTTTGCACAGTGGCATTATCCATTCGAGAATCAAGAAATTTTCAAACAGTCTTATCCGGCAGATTTCATCTCAGAAGGGGTGGATCAAACGCGTGGCTGGTTCTTTACGCTCCATGCGATTTCGGCGATGGTGGAAGAATCGGTTGCATTTAAAAATGTGGTTTCGACTGGTTTAGTCTTGGATAAAAATGGCAATAAAATGTCCAAACGTTTGGGCAATGCGATTGATCCTTTTGATACGCTTTCTAAATATGGCGCGGATCCTACGCGTTGGTACATGATTACCAATGCGCAACCTTGGGATAACTTGAAATTTGATTTAGCAGGAATTACTGAAGTGCGTAATAAGTTCTTTGGTACGCTAACAAATACCTATAATTTCTTTGCCATGTATGCGAATTTGGACGGATTTACGCCGGATTCGAAGGGTGTTAATATGGCCGATTTAACGGAATTAGACCGTTGGGTCCTGTCAAAATTAAGCAGTCTAATCGCTGAGGTTGACGAGGCTTATGCGACCTATGAGCCAACTAAAGCCGGCCGTGCGGTGCAGGATTTTGTATGTGATCATTTGTCCAACTGGTATGTTCGTTTGTCACGCCGACGTTTCTGGAATCCTGAGGATACGAACCAAGGGATTTCAGCCGATAAAGCTGCTGCATATCAGACTTTGCATACTTGTCTGACGACAGTGGCACAATTGATGTCACCGATCGCTCCTTTCTATGGAGATTGGTTGTACAAGAATTTAACGGGAGCTACTTCGGTACATTTAACGGATTTTGTTCAGGTTAATTCTGCTTGGCAAAATGCTGATTTAGAAGCTTCCATGGACATGGCACAACGCATTTGTTCTTTGGTTCACTCGATCCGTAAGGTGCATAAATTGAAAGTACGCCAACCGCTAGCACAGGTCTTAGTTCCTGTGCTGCAAGAATCTGCCCGTGAGCAAATTCGTAAGGTAGAAGATTTGATTAAGTCGGAGGTGAATGTGAAGTTGGTGAATTACCTCGACGACGCATCCGGCGTACTAAGCAAGAAAGTAAAACCTAATTTCAAGGCCTTGGGTCCGAAATTCGGGAAAGACATGAAGGCGGTTGCGGAAGTTATTACAGGAATGAGTTCGGGTGATTTGGCGCAGATTGAAACATCCGGTTCTGCGAATTTGCAAGGTTTCGAGATTGCTTTAGCTGACATCGAAATCGTAACAGAAGATATGCCAGGCTACTTAACCGCTTCGGAAGGTGGTTTGACAATCGCCTTGGATAATACCTTGACGGCTGAATTGGTTCAGGAAGGAATGGCCCGGGAATTTGTGAATCGTATCCAAAATTTGCGGAAGGATTCAGGTTTTGATGTCGTAGATAAAATCGCGATTCATGTGGAAGAAGGTCCGGCAGCGTGGATGGAAAGCATTCAGGTTTTTGGTGCGTATATCCAACAAGAAGTTCAGGCTTTAAGTATTACGATTTCGCCGGCTTTAGCAGGCGGTAAATCGGAGCTTGTGATGGATGATGCCACCTTATTTGCCCAAATTCAGAAAATCAACTAATAGCTAATGGTATTCAATTCCTTACAGTTTTTGGTGTTTTTTGGAATTGTGACCGCCGCCTATTTTTTATTGGCTCATCGCTTTCGTTGGATGCTTTTATTGGTAGCCTCCTGCTACTTTTATATGGCATTTCAGCCTATTTATCTCGGGATATTGGGTTTCACGATCGTGGTGGATTATTATGCTGGGATTTATTTAGAGCGCTTTGAGGGTAGGGCTAAGAAACTTTTTTTGGCTTTGAGTTTGATGGCTAATATCGGAGTTCTGGCTGTCTTTAAATATTATGCTTTCTTCACGGGGAATTTTATGCATGCTGCTAGTTATTTTGGCTATACCTTGCAGATTCCGCAATTGTCCATACTTCTGCCTATTGGACTTTCCTTTCATACGTTTCAGGCCATGAGTTATACCATTGAGGTCTATCGTGGGCATCAAAAGGCAGAACGGAATTTTGGGATTTACAGCCTGTATGTGATGTTTTATCCGCAGTTGGTGGCTGGCCCCATCGAACGTCCGCAAAACCTCATTCATCAGTTTTACGAAGAACATGTTTGGGATGCGGATCGGGTGAAGGCGGGCCTCTTTCAGATGGCTCAAGGTTTGTTTAAGAAAGTTGTGATTGCCGACCGACTTGCCATACTTGTTGATGCTGTTTATGGAAGTTTAGCGATTCAATCCGGAGGTAATTTGCTGTTGGCATCCATATTTTACTCGTTCCAAATCTATTGTGACTTTTCAGGTTATTCCGACATGGCGATTGGGGCAGCAAAAGTGATGGGTTTTGATTTGATGACGAATTTTCGTGCGCCGTATTTGGCGAAATCCATCCCGGATTTTTGGCGTCGCTGGCATATATCCTTGTCCACCTGGTTTAAGGATTATGTCTATTTTTCTTTAGGGGGAAATCGCGTTTCTATTCCCAAATGGTATTTTAATATCATGGTGGTCTTTATTATCTCCGGTTTTTGGCACGGAGCGAGTTGGAACTTTGTTATCTGGGGAGCCTTGCATGGGATTTTTCAATTGATTGGGATTACGGTGAGTCGGCGCTTCCCCGCATTATCACCTGAAAATGCACGCGGGATTTATTTGCGTTTTTTACAGCTATGGACATTCGCATTGGTGACCTTGGCTTGGGTATTTTTCCGATTATCCCATTTCGCTGAAATTAAATTGTATGCGCAACGTTTATTGATTTGGAAAGCGGATGCACCACTTGGGATGCATCTGAATGAAATCGTTTTGAGTTTGTTGTTGATTTTAGGATTATTGTTTTGGGATCATCGGTCAACGAATAAAATCAGTCCTAAGCTCTGGGTTTTGCCTATGGTCCTTTTGGCGATTTATTTTTTAGGGGTATTTAGTTTGAAGCAGTTTATTTACTTTCAGTTTTGATGAAAAGAGCGTTTGCCTTTTTGGTGATGATTGTGTTGCTTCTGGTTCTTGGAATCAGTAGTTCGGATCAGGCTATGCGCTGGGTTTCCAAAGCACGGTATCAGCAGGAAGGAAATTTGGGTTCAGATAAATATCGCTATGGCGATTTATATGGGCTATCCTATCTACCCGACTTTCGCATGTTGAAAGACACGTCCATACTAGCAAATCAATTTACCTCTCTGGGACTTCGTGATACGGATTTATATATAATTGGGGATAGTTATTTGTATAGCTATATTCAAATGGATACGGCGAATTTCGCGCGTTCGAAACAAGTCGTCTTTCGGAAATGGTCAGAGGGGGATGCAGGCGCAATCGTCCTTCAGCCAACGGGAAATAAGAAGGTTTTACTCATTGAATCGGTAGAACGAAATATCGGTACGCTTATTGATATGTTGCGGGTAAGGGCACATTTGGAAGGGTATAAAGCCCCGTTGACATGGAATGAATCGTTAAATGCGACCCTGGCTGATGCGCTGTATGATCCACTTTTGGAGCAAAATATTGACTTTACTTTGTTTAATTTTCAAGGTTTGAGTTTTCTGAAATCGCTGAAAGCCCAGGCAAATTTAGACATCTTTCATCGAACTACGCCTGAGGTTGTTTTGTCGAGGGATCATCAGTTTCTTTATATGAAGGAGACCATGGATTCGCTCCAAAAAGGAAGTTCATTTTATCCGATTAGCGCTGAGGATATTCAAGTGCTTTTAGGTCGCATGACTAAAATAGAGCAATACGCACATAGCAGAGGTTTTGATGAAGTAATATTTAGTTTTATTTCGAATCCTGTTGCTATTACCCGAACAGAATCTAGGCCAACAAATCAGTTGATCGTTTCATTGAGCAAGGCGAATCATGGCCGATTACATATCCTCGATCCGACGCAGGTATTAGCGAAAGGGGGCAAATCGTATTTTTTTAAATCAGACTCCCACTGGAATCAACAAGGTGCGCAAGCATGGTTAAATCAATTGAATCAATATTTGATTAAGCTATAGAGGAACATGACGCAATTAGGCAAGGGTATGGGTTTGTATGTGCGTCGGCTACTGCTATTATGCATGTTTTTGTTCGGGATTTCTTACTTCGCCACAGCGCAAGGAAAGCGATTAATTCAATCGAAGGCAGGCCAAGAAGCGCTTTTTCAGGAAGGGATGCGGCATTACATCAAGGAAGATTACTCGGAGGCCATTTTGGTTTGGGAAAGTTTGGCATCGGTTATTTCCAATGAACCTGCGCTCTCATTTTATCTTGCCAAAGCTTATCTCGCAGAGAAAAATCCGAAGAGTGCGTTAGTCCATGCGCGGAAAGCACATGAATTGTCGCCCTATTCGCTCGATTATGGCTTGTTTTTTGCTGAACAATTGCTTGCCGATAAACAGATTTCAGAGGCGATTGCATGCCTGACGAAGTTAAGTCAATATGATGAATCGCATCCGGAAGTTAATTTATTATTGGCTCAGGCATATGTTTGGACTGAACAAGGGGATCTTGCTCTGCAAGCTTTGGATCGCGCGGATCATTATGTGGGGGAATATCCTGCCATTATTCGAACGAAGGAATTTATCTATTTGAAACAAAATCAATTGATGAAGGCCTTGCATGCAGGCAAGCGACTCATCGACATGGATGATGAAGAGCAAATTTTAACTTGGGATCAGATGGATGTTGCTTGGGATTTAAGTCAGGCAGATTCAATACGGGCGGATCTGAGTGCATTGCAAAAGAAATATCCATCTCAAGGTCAATTGGCTTTGTTACTGACAAACGGCTATCTCCACCAAAAGAATTTTGATTCATCGATCGTTCAGCTTCGCAGAGCAGCGGAAGATCATGAGGTATTGCCATCGATGGTCGCTCAAGTGACCATGAAGGTTTTCGAATTAATTGATGACCCGATCAAATGGGAGCAAGCCAACTCGTTGGCAACACATTGGTTAGCGATTTACCCCGATGAGCCTCGCTTTTTAGCCATTCAGGGGGATTTGTATGTGAGTGCATCCAAACTAGAAGAAGGCCAAAAATATTATTTGCGCGCGGCACGCATGGGGGAACCAAAATATGAAGTTTGGGCTCGAATAATTCAGTTGGATTTTGAATTAAATGCGGTGGATAGCGCGGCTACACATGCCGCGGAGGCATTGAAGGCTTTTCCAAAGCAAGGGTTTTTAAATTTCCAATTGGGCTTTGCGCGTTATTTACAAGGTGATAATCCTGATGCGTTGCGCTATTTAGAAATTGCACGTGGCATCATTAAGCCTACTGATAATTGGAATGTACAGCTCTTTTCGATGTTGGGTGACGTATACCATGCCGTGGGAAGGCCGAAAGATTCGGATGTGGCTTTTGAGAAGGTATTGGCTTTGAATCCGACCGACGAACATGTGTTGAACAATTACAGTTATTATTTGTCATTGCGGAAGGAACGTTTGGAGAAAGCGGCTATGATGTCGAAGCAATTGGTTGAAAAATTTCCGACCGAAAGTACCTATTTAGATACCTATGCGTGGGTATTGTATCAGCAGGGAAAATATGAGGAGGCCTTTCGTTATTTAAGTTTGGCACTTGCGGATGAAAAATCCCAAAGTTCTGCGGTTTGGGAGCATCATGGAGATGCCTTGTTTCGGCTGGGGCGGATAAAAGAAGCGGTAGAAAGTTGGAAGAAGGCCATTGCTTTGCCAAATGCTAGCCAATTACTTGATAAAAAAATCAAGATGAAGCAAATTGTCGAAAATTGAGATAATTTTGCATATCAAATTAACTATGACGCGTTTCGTTCTACTCTTTTTGGTTTTTGTTTGCCTGCAGGCTTGTAAATCGAGTTCTGTCGTTCAGGTTGCGCAAGAAAAACAAGTAGATACTATTCGGGTTGTTTCTTTGCCCGATAGTGTTCAGAAAGAGATTCCTAAGTCTAATGATGTCCTTGAGCAAGATTCCAAAGAATCAGTAGAGGACTTGGCATTTAGTTACCTAAAAGCAAAATCTCGGGTAGCTTGGAAGTCGGGCAATAACACAGACAATTATTCCGTTGATATTCGCGTTAAGAAAGACAGCATTATTTGGGTGAATATTTCGCAGGCCGGCTTGACGGGTGCGACGGGTTTGTTTAGTCAAGACCGGGTACAGTTTTACCAAAAAATCAGTGGTGAGTACTATAATCTGACCTACGATAGCCTGAGTACTGTGATGGGATTTCGGATTGATTATCGGATGTTACAGTCCTTGATCGTAGGGAATCAGCCATTTAAGAAGAATAATTCACGGGTTATTCGGGAGAATGAGAATATCATTATCAAGCAAGATTCGGGCCGGATTAAGATTGACAACATGGTAGGGCCGAATCGAAAATTGAAGAAATTATTGGTTCGTGATGAGCCATCAAGTAATAAATTAACTTTGGATTTTGAGGAGTTTACGAATCTGAATCAGGTGATATTTCCTTTTTCAAGCCAAATAACTTTGGATGTAAAGAACAAGGAGGACAAGCGGGTGACAACGGTCATTCAAATTAAATATTCGAAAGTGGAGTTGCTGGAGACGCCACTTGAATTTCCATTTCGACTTCCGGCTAAATTTTTGAAAAAGTAATGCGCTATATCAGTTTAATTGTTTGTTTGTTAGGTGTTTTTGTGGCTTGGGGACAAGTGGATAAGAAGACACAATTAGAGCAACAAAAGAAGGACAACTTGGCAAAAATCAAGGAGTTGAATTCGATTATTTCTCGAACATCGAAAAAGAAAAACGTATCGATCGGAAAGTTGAATGTCTTGAAAGAGCAGATTGTTGTTCAGAAAAAACAGATCAATGTATTGAATGAGAACCAACAGCTTTTGGCTGCGGAGGCGTCTAAATTAACACATGAAAGTGATGTCTTGGCTGCAAAGTTGGAGCGCTTGAAGAAAAACTATGCACTCATGTTATATGAGGCACAAAAGGTTTCGACGGTATCTAATAAAATCAGTTTCTTGTTATTGTCACAGGACTTAGGCGAATTCACACGCCGATTTGATTATTTGCGTCATTTTACGACGAATCGGAAAGAGCAAGCCCATAAAATTTTTGAGACGCGTCAAGATTTGATGACGAAGAAGCAACAAGTGGTTTTCAAAAAGAATGAGGAGAAAAAGGTCTTGGTCGAAAAGGAGAAGGAGAAAGCAACGCTTGAAGTGTTGAAGACAAAGGAGACGAAGGTCGTGACAGTTTTGACCCAGCAAGAAAAGAAGCTTCGTACGGAATTAGAGCGTAAGAAATTAGCGATTCGTAAGTTGGATAATTTGATTGCAGGGATAGTTCAGCGGGAGATTCAGAAGTCGATGGAACGTGAACGTAAGTTACGAATGGCTGCTCAAGCGCGTAAATTAGAAGTGAATAAGCCTGCCTTGCCCAAACCGAAATTAGAAGAAGGGATGGTGAAGAAATATGAAAAGCCTACAGGCGGGGAGTCGAAAGAAGAAGCGAAGTTAGAGGCGCGTGTTGAGAAAAAAGAAGTAGCAAAACCGAAGAAGGAGGAAGCTGCTCCTGTTGCCAAGGTTGAGGAGCCTGCCTTAAATTCGAACACCTATTACATGAATGCGGATGAGGCAAGATTGGCGAGTTCATTTGCTGCCTTGCGTGGCCGGATGCCTTTTCCTGTGCCTTCGGGATTCATTTCAGACCATTTCGGCGTGCATAAACATCCCGTTTTAAAAGGAGTGATGGTCAATAACAATGGAATTGACATTCAAACTTCGGCGGGATCCCCTGTGCATTCGGTTTATGATGGCGTGGTTGCTACCGTTCAAAATATTCCAGGGATTAATATGGTTGTGGCCATTCAGCATGGGGAATATTTTACGGTATACAGTAAATTAGCCAATGTATCCGTTAGTGCGGGTCAAAAGGTGAAAACAGGCCAACGAATTGGGTCGGTTGCTTCCGATGAAGATGGTACATCGGAAATTAATTTTCAAGTGTGGAAAAATACGCAACACCAAAATCCGGAGAGCTGGTTGCGTCGTTAGATTTTATACAGGACACGTAAACTGATATTGCGTCCTTGGTCATCCGCATAGTACCGGAAACGGTTTAAATAATCTCGGTATGCTGTGTTAAATGCATTTGTAATTCGAACGCCTAAGTCAATTTTCTTCAAACGGATTCCCCAATTCGCTTGGACAAGTTGGTAGCCCTTCGGAGGTGCCGCATAATCAGATCCAGGTTCTACCCGCGTTTGTTCGCCGACTTGCACGAGCCCCAAACTTATATATTGTTTTTCCTGCATCCAGCGATAACTCAGCGTGTATTCAAATCGGTTTGCTGGAATATTAACTAGATAACTGAAATTATGGCTAACATCAAAGGCATGAACAATGCTTGATTTCTGTTGGAAAGATAGTTTTGGGCTTATTTGATACGATATTTGTGCATCAATTCCTTGGAAAACAGCATTAATTTGTTCGTAGGCGAATCCGGGGAAAGCGCCCCTAACCGTCGTGAAATAAACCGCGTTCCCATTATCAACCATGGGTCTTAAATAAATAAAATTTTGGATGTAGTTATTGTAGACGCCTAGTTCAATTTGTAAATTTTTTGGCGCATAAAGTGTATTTAAACTTAGGTTATAGGCTGTCTCTCCTTTTAAGCTAGGATCTCCAATCTCAAATGCGGCAGCGCCATGGTGAACTCCATAGGAAAACAGTTCATTGACCCCCGGAGCACGAAAGGCACGCGCAAGGATGAGGTGATTTTCGAGTTTATCTGTCCAATGATATTTTAGCCCCAAACTTCCCGAAAGACCCAAATAATGATTGGCATTTCGGTAAATGATATTCGAATAATTTACTTTAGGGCGATGTACATCGATCGTTTTTTCATCAATGCGGAGGCCAAATTCAAACTCATATTTTTCTTTTACGATACGCTCAATCCCAAATAAACCAATCGTGTTTTGAAAATAATTGGGTAGCAAACTTGTGGTCAATGTAGGACTTACGACATCTTTTCCTGAGGTAATATTGCCTTGAAGCTGGAAGTTTATGCCAAATTGCCCCTTCCATAATTGGTTAGAATTCGATTCATCGAGCAATATTTCCCCATTGAATGTCCGCAATAGGAATTGTAGGTTATTGATATTTTTCCCGGCTCTCAATACATCTAATTCAAGTCGTTCATCATTTTGTAATGCTAAGGTTGTTCGAATGGCCCTACCATTGTTTAGTTGATATTGAGACTTTATCTTTCCTAAGCTATGGGTAACATCTTGATTCGGACGATCAATTTCTCGGCTAAATTCCAATGGAGTAAATGCGGCAAAAGGACGCGTACGTGCGATGGAATTTTCTAGGTCATTTACATTTCCAATGTGTGAGCCTAGATATATACCGATAACGGAATGGAAATGACTGAAAAACAAGTCACTTGACCATTTAGCTTTTTTGTATCCAAGGGCTGCGGAGAAATTTTGTTCCTGAATCCCTGTGTTAGCTAGGTAGTAATTGGCAGTTTGAATATTACCACCATTTTTTACGGTTCCTTGGATACGCCAGCCCCAACCTTTGGTATGGTTAAATCCACCCTGTAGTGAACCTGATAATACGCCTTGTCGGCCATTCGTAAAATAGATTGATTGAATTTCTCCTGAAGTACCTGCGGAATCTGGGAGTGCGTCCGGTTCCATCATGACTATACCTCCGATTGCGTCTCCTCCATAACGTAAGCCGCCTGGGCCTTTGATTACTTGAATATTTTTGGATACGAATGGGTCTATTTCTGGAGCATGTTCACTTCCCCATTGTTGGCCTTCTTGCCTCACACCTTGATTTAAAATGATGACGCGGGATGAGTGCATACCGTGGATGACGGGTTTTGAAATCGTACTTCCCGTTTGTAAACTTTGAACACCGCTGATGCCGCGCATCATTTCCCCTAAACTGAGACCATCGCGTTCAGCTCGTTCTTCTTTGCTTAGGCTGCCCCGTAATTGGGCACTTGTTTCTGTTTTTTTTCCACTGACAACGACCTCTTGTAGGTGTTCATCGTGGTTTTGTAATCGGAAATCTTCTTGGTGGCGGAGCTCGTCCTGAATGGAAATAGGTATTTCAACGGGATCGAAACTACTCATTTGGCAGATTAGGATATAATTGCCAGGACAGAGGGCTGTGATCCGGAAAAAGCCTTTGCTGTCGGATTGGGCGAATTTATTGGTGCCTTTGATGTAAATAGTAGCCCCTGGAATTGTCTCTTTATTCTCTTTTGATGTTACATTTCCCTCCAAAGTGCACGAACAATTACTTTGCGCCCACATAGGGAGCGACAAGGTCATAAGTGCAATAAAGAAGCATATTTTACGTAACATCAATTGTGTTCAAGAGGTTAAATATAGCTCCAAATAAAGATAAATCCATTGTCGGGTTGACTAATACAACGAAACGGCCGACGAACGGCAAAGGCATGTCGACAAAATTTTGTTTAATTTATTTTGAAAAATGTTAAACAATTATTTGTTTTGTTTAATCTTTTGGTAAATTTGTTAAACACAATCAGCAAATCATCATGACAGCTTTAGAGTTTTCATATCAGGTAGGTACTTTTTCTAAGTTTTTGAAACCCTTTGCATTACGTTTAACACGTGATGGAGATGATGCCAACGATTTGGTTCAAGACACCTTAGTTAAGGCATTCACGAATCGTGAAAAATATTCAGATGGGACCAATCTGAAAGCTTGGTTATTTACCATCATGAAGAATACGTTTATTACGCAATACCAGCGAATGGTTCGTCGGAATACGTTCATCGACACAACAGATAATTTACATTATATTAATTCTTCCGAGTCAATCCAATTAAATGGTGCTGAGCGTTCTTTTATGCACGAGGATATTTCATTGGCCTTAAGAAACACCGACGAAATGTATCGCATTCCGTTTCTTATGTACTTTGAAGGATTTAAATACCATGAAATTGCGGAGGAATTAAATCTGCCTATCGGTACAGTTAAGAATAGAATTCACATTGCTAGAAAGACCTTGAAAGGCCAACTAAGCATGTACGCCTAAGTGTTCATATTGTAATAATTAGTTTTTTGGTTAACAGAAGAGGAAGTAAAAAGTCAGATTTTATCTGACTTTTTCTTTTGCCAAAAGCTTATCAGTTTTTAGTATATTTGTTTAGCATGAAGAAGAAAAAAGTCATTGTTATTGGTGCAGGATTCTCAGGCTTGTCTACGGCGACAGAGCTAGCGAACAAGGGATATGAGGTGACGATCGTTGAAAAAAATAGTCAGGCGGGTGGTCGTGCACGGGTGTTTCAGGAAAAGGGTTTTACCTTCGACATGGGGCCTAGTTGGTATTGGATGCCTGATATTTTTGACAATTATTTTGCGCGTTTTGGTAAGAAAACAGCGGATTACTATAGCCTTAAGCGCCTAGATCCTTCCTACAGTGTGATACTTTCCGATGAAGAGGTTGTCGATATGCCTGCGAATTATGAGGAATTGCGTGAATTATTCGAATCGATTGAGCCGGGTGCGGCAAACGCTTTGGATCGCTTTTTAGATCAAGCGGCTTATAAATATAAAGTAGGGATTCAAGAATTTGTTTGGAAGCCATCCGTGAAAATAACGGAGTTTTTGAGTTTACGAATTCTTGTGGATGCGTTGCGGATGGATGTTTTTTCTTCGTTCTATTCGCATGTTCGCAAATTTTTCAAGTCGGAGACCCTGCTGAAATTGATGGAATTTCCCATTTTGTTTTTGGGGGCCATTTCGCAAAATACGCCGGCGATGTATAGCTTAATGAATTATGCGGAAATCAAATTAGGTACTTGGTATCCCATGGGAGGAATGCATAAAATTGTGCAAGGAATGGTGGATTTGGCGATTTCCAAAGGTGTTAGCATTCAATACAATTCAGAGGTTACCGGATTTGCAATTGAAGCAGGTTCTGTGAAAGGAGTGAAAATATCAGACAAAACCTTAGCGGCAGATGCGGTTGTCGCAAGTGCAGATTATCATCACGTAGAAACCTTACTAGGAGATGCGCATTGCAATTACGATGAATCCTATTGGGATAAACGGGTCATGGCACCTTCGTCGCTTTTGTTTTATTTGGGTATTAATAAGCGTTTGCCTCGATTGAAGCATCATAACTTGTTTTTTGATCGTGACTTTTCGATTCATTCACATGAAATTTACACGGATCCGATGTGGCCATCCGATCCCTTATTTTATGCATCTGCGCCATCCGTGACAGATCCTTCTGTTGCACCTGAGGGTTGTGAAAATTTATTTTTATTGATTCCTGTGGCGCCTAATTTGGAGGATACAGAAGAGGTTCGGGAACAGTATTTTGGCCAATTGATGGATCGTTTGGAGCAATATTGTGGCGTGTCGATTCGAGATTCAATCGTATATAAACGCTCCTATGCACACCAGGATTTCATCGGTGATTATCATGCATTTAAGGGGAATGCTTATGGACTTGCGAATACCTTAATGCAAACGGCTATTTTAAAGCCAAGTTTGAAAAATAAGCATTTGAAAAATATGTTTTATACGGGCCAATTGACTGTTCCGGGCCCAGGAGTTCCGCCATCCTTGATTTCGGGTATCGTTGTCGCGAAGGAAGTAGATAAATTATTGAACTAAACGCAGCATGGATTTATATTTACAGGTTTCATTAGATGCGAGTAAGCGATTGACGCAGGCCTATTCTACTTCGTTTTCGTCGGGAATTCGAACATTGGACAAGGAGTATCATGAGGCGATTTATGCGATTTATGGATTTGTACGTTTGGCAGATGAGATTGTGGATACCTTTTACGGGCAAGATCAGGCTTCGCTTTTAACGCGTTTTCGAGAAGATACCTATCAAGCAATTGAGGAGAAGATTAGTCTAAATCCCATACTGCACTCGTTTCAGTGGGCAGTGAATTCCTATCACATGGAGCGCGACTTGATTGATGCCTTTTTGTATTCGATGGAGATGGATTTATCGGATCGGGATTATGATGCTGCGTTGTATAAACAATACATTTATGGCTCGGCGGAAGTCGTAGGATTAATGTGTTTGCGGGTTTTTTGTGCGGGTGATTTAGCCGAATATGAGCGATTGAAGCCAGATGCATGTGCCTTAGGTTCTGCTTTCCAAAAAATTAACTTTCTACGCGATATAAAGTCGGATTTTGAAGATCGAGGTCGGGTATATTTCCCGGGTATTGATTACGAACAATTTACGGATTTACAGAAAAAGGAAATTGAAGCCGATATTCAAGCGGATTTTGATGCGGGCTTACGCGGGATAGAGAATTTGCCTGCAAAGGCAAAGAAGGGGGTTTTGTTGGCCTATGAATATTACATTCGATTGTTTGAAAAAATTAAGCAAGTTCCGGTAGCACGATTAAAATCCGAACGAATTCGTGTGCCCGATTGGGAGAAACTATTGATTTATTTGCGCGTATAATGGACTTTTGGATATTATTGGGATTATTGGGCGTGATGGCCTTTTTGTATGCCTCTGTGGGACACGGGGGGGCATCAGGATATTTGGCAGTTCTCGCCATTTTTGCTGTTGCGCCAGCCGTGATGAAGCAAACGGCATTGATCTTGAATTTAGGCGTTTCCTTGCTCGCATTTTATCAGTTTTATAAAAAGGGCTATTTCCGATTTGAATTATTTTGGCCGTTTGCGCTTACGTCCATTCCGATGTCCTATTTAGGGGCGCAGTTTGTGCTAAGCGATGCGAATTATAAACGAATTTTAGGCGCATGTCTGTTGATTGCGATTATTCGAATGATGGCCAATTTTAAGGATGTAACAAATCGTTCTTTGTCGATCCCCATCGCGCTGGCATTCGGTGCGGGCATTGGATTATTGTCCGGGATGATTGGTATTGGGGGTGGAATTATTTTAAGCCCTGTGCTATTATTGATGCGATGGTCGAGTTTAAAGGAAGCGGCTGCTGTTTCTTCCTTATTTATTTTTGTTAACTCTGTTGCAGGATTATTAGGGATAAAACACTGGATTCCACTGGATGAATCGCTTGTTTATTGGATCATAATTGCTTTATTTGGCGGTATGCTAGGTGCTCGTTGGGGAGCTCAAATCGCATCTAATCAAGCAGTTCGTTGGATATTAGCTTTGGTTTTATTGATTGCATCTGTGAAATTATTAGTCATATAAATGAGTCAAAATAATCAAGATACGGGTTTTGGTGAAAATGCCTCCCAAATGGGTGGTCGGATGGTGAATCGAGATGGTTCATTCAATATTCAGCGCCATGGAATATCTGTTCGCGATCGAGTGAGTAGTTATCACAGCATGCTGACAATGCCCCGCTGGCGCTTTTTGTTGGTAATTATGATTGCCTATTTTCTGATTAATTGCTTTTTTACCCTGCTATATTGGTTAGCAGGACCTACGGGTTTGGCAGGCGTTGATCAAGGGCACGGTTTTACTCGAATTAAAGAGTTATTTTTCTTCAGTACACAAACTTTTACAACGGTCGGATATGGTCGTGTGAATCCCGTAGGAGAATTGACAAATTGGATTGCAGCCATAGAATCTCTGATTGGGTTTTTATCTTTTGCTATTGCCGCCGGTTTACTTTATGGTCGCTTTTCACGACCTCGTTCCTTTGTGCGCTTTTCTGAGAAGATGTTGTTGGCAAATTATCAGCAAGGTAAGGCATTGATGTTTCGTTTAGTGGGATATAAGGATGATCACATATTGACGAATGTGGAGATCAAGGTGAGCGCTCGTTTGTTTACCCAAGATGGTTCGTATCAATTTTATAATTTGGATCTGGAGCGCTCACATGTAGATAGTTTAGTGTTGAATTGGACGGTTGTTCATCCGATTGATTCGAATAGTCCTTTTGCTGGCTTAACAGTTGAGCAAATCAAAGCCCTCCAGCCTGAAGTGAGTGCGCTGCTCATAGGTTTTGATGAAGTCTATTCCTCTACTGTAATGGCAAGAAATTCTTATGCTCTATCAGACCTCTTATTTGGCTTCCGATTTGCCCCGATGTACTTTAGAGGAAAATCGAATACAAAATTAGATTTAAGTTTGTTGGATTCTGTGGAAGCGGAATAATTATTAAAAAGCCCGATTAGATAGCTAATCGGGCTTTTTTTTATCAGGTTACTGATAAGGATTATCAGTTTTTCTTATTCGATTTTCGAGGAATTTTGGCATTTTTGCCTAACGCTGACGGGGTTTTTAACCCCGTCAGCGTTTACCCCCTCGCTAGTTCTTAGAACCGGTAACAGCTCCTGATTTTTTTGCGTTTTGAGCCTCCTGCATAGGATTTTGGCCTCCGCCGTAGCTGCGCGGCTGTGCTTTGAACAGCTGAACACGCGTTGGTTGAGCCGGCTCGCGTGGATACGAATTATCATCCGTATCGATGTCGGCAATTTCATAGAATGGATCAAGTGTCCACTTCACCACTTTCTTCGAAGTTGGGATGATTTTCTTCGCCTGCACATCATTCAATCGCCACACTTCCGCCGGGAAACGCAACACCTCATCCGTCCCATCTTCATAGCTTAATTTCACGATTACGGGCATCGGTAAACCTCCTTTATTCTTGAAATTAACCACATAGAAGTTTTTTCCTTCCGCGACTAATTTGCGTTCGTCTTCCGACAAGCCGCTTAAATATTCTTGGTATTTTTTCTTCTCTGCATCTGTTGTTGCAAAGCGATCATACGTATTGTAGAAATCTGTTAAATCTGGATTTTCCTCAACTACGGTTGATTTGATATCTGTCTTATTACGAATATTTGAAATCGTTTGACGCTTTGCATCAGCCGTTGCGCGCTCTGTCGCTTTTTTGGCAACTGGATCCATGTTGTCTACACCAAACCATTCGACCGTTTCAATCGATTGATTCACTGGTTCTGTACCATAGAACCATCCACGCCAGAACCAATCTAAATCCACACCCGATGCATCTTCCAAAGTCCGGAAGAAGTCTGCCGGATACGGTTGTTTGAATGCCCAACGGCGCGCATATTCTTTGAACGCATAATCAAACAATTCACGTCCCATCACCGTTTCGCGCAAGATATTCAAAGCCGTTGCCGGTTTTGCGTAGGCATTATTCCCGAAGTCCATGATGTTCTCCGAGTTGGCCATAATGGGTACTTGATTCTTCGAATCCAAACGCATGTAAGGCACTATGTTTTGTGGTTCTCCACGGCGTGCTGGGAAATTACGATCCCATTCTTGCTCTGCTAAATATTGGCAAAAAGTATTCAAACCTTCATCCATCCAAGACCATTGACGCTCATCCGAGTTGATGATCATTGGGAAGAAGTTATGTCCCACCTCGTGAATAATCACGCCGATCATGCCATTTTTGACATTCTCCGTATAGGTTCCATCTGCTTCTGGCCGACCGCCATTAAACGAAATCATCGGATATTCCATCCCGCCTCCTAAGGTCGCATGGCATGAAATCGCTACTGGATAAGGATAGGCAACTGTTCTTTTCGAATAAGAACGTAAGGTATGCGCTACCACCATCGTTGAATATTTCCCCCAAAGTGGATTTCCCTCTTTCGAGTAATAAGACATCGCCCACACTTTCTTTCCTTCAACCTCTACTTGTAAAGCATCCCAAATGAATTTACGCGAAGCCGTGAATGCAAAATCACGCACATTGTCGGCCTTATAAATCCAAGTCTTTTTGCCCGTTGGCTTGCCTTTTTCTGCCGCCTCAGCTTCTGCTTGTGTCACAATCTCCACAGGACGTGTGGCTGTTTTGGCCTTTTCCCAACGCTTTAATTGCGTTGCCGACATCACCTGATTCGGGTTTAATAATTCACCACCAGCACCTACGACGATATCGTTTGGTGCCGTAATCGCTACTTTATAGTTACCAAAGTTCAAGGTAAATTCCCCTTGACCCATGAATTGCTTGTGCTGCCAGCCATATACGTCATTGTACACCGCCATGCGAGGGAACCAATGCGCGATGAAATAATTTGCATTGCCATCTTTGGCAAAAAACTCATAGCCTGAACGACCATAATATTCCGTAATCAAATAATTCCAATCGATGTTGAAGCTTACTGATCCGCCTGCTTTTACCGGTGTAGGCAAATCGATACGCATCATCGTTTGATTGATCGTGTGTCGCAAAGGATTTCCTTTGATGTCCTTTACAGCTGTGATTTTATAGCCATATTCCTTCGGATCTGTCAATTCTTTGAAAGTAGCTGCGCTGATTCCATTCTTGATTTCACCCGTTGCTGCCGTTTTGCGGGCTGCGTTCTTCTCGAATAAGTTTTGATCTAATTGAATCCACAAATAGGGTAACTCGTCCGGAGAATTATTGAAATAGGTAATCGTTTCCGTTCCCGTGATTTTGCGGTTGATGTCATCTAATTCCACCTTGATATCGTAATCGGCACGTTGCTGCCAATAATCTTTTCCGGGTGAACCACTCGCAGTACGATACGAATTGGGTGTAGGTAAAGTCGATTCCAATTGTTCGAAACGACCGTTGGCATTGAATGCCGTTTGAGCGAATGTTGGTAATGCGATGATTATCAACAAACTAAGTTTGATAAGTTTATACATAAATGAAGTAGTGTTTTCCAAAAATAGAAAAAACAAATTAGAATCATATCATTATATATATTAGTAGCTGTGCTATACTATGCTAAAAAAATATTCAAATGGTTTGGAATCATGGGTAGAATTCGTAGTTTTGGGCCTTATCAAGCAAATTAAAATACTATATACCGAATCACATGAGCGTATTAATTGGACAAAAAGAATATTTTAAAGGCATCGATCAAATCAAATTTGAAGGCCCAGAATCGGATAACCCATTAGCATTTCGGTACTACGATGAGAACCGAATCATTGCAGGAAAATCGATGAAAGAACATTTACGTTTTGCGATTGCCTATTGGCATTCGTTTTGCGGCGATGGTTCAGATCCTTTTGGTCCAGGTACGCATCATTATCCTTGGGATGTCGCAGCTGATGCGCGCCAACGTGCCGCTGATAAAGCAGATGCGGCATTCGAATTCATCACGAAAATTGGGGCACCTTTTTATTGTTTCCACGATGTGGATGCGATTGAAGGACATAATGATCCGAAAGAATTTACGGATCGTGTGAAATTCATCTCAGATATTTTTGAGAAGAAACAAGCAGAAAGTGGCGTGAAATTATTGTGGGGAACGGCTAATTTGTTCTCCAATGAGCGTTACATGAACGGTGCGTCTACAAATCCGAACTTCGAAGTTGTCGCACATGCAGGCGCACAATTGAAAGGAGCCATTGATGCAACAATTAAATTAGGCGGTGATGGATATGTATTCTGGGGAGGTCGTGAAGGTTATATGTCTTTGTTAAATACGGACATGAAACGTGAGCGGGAACATTTTGCGCGCATGTTACATACTTGCGTGGAATATGCACGTCGCAATGGTTTCAAAGGAAAATTCTTCATTGAGCCTAAACCTTGTGAGCCTACCAAACATCAATATGATTACGATGCAGCAACCGTTATCGGTTTCTTGCGCGAATTTGATTTATTATCTGAATTTGGATTAAACCTAGAAGTGAATCACGCGACTTTGGCGGGTCACACATTTGCGCATGAATGCCAAGTGGCTTCGGATGCGGGGATGTTGGCTTCGATTGACGCAAATAAAGGAGATTATCAAAACGGATGGGATACGGATCAGTTTCCAACGGATATTTACGAGTGGGCAGAAGCGATGTCAATTATCTTGAAGCAGGGTGGATTAGCCGGAGGTGGTATCAATTTTGATGCAAAACGTCGTCGTAACTCAACAGATGCTGCGGATTTATTCTATGCGCACATTGGCGGAATGGATACAATTGCTCGTTCTTTGATCATCGCGGATAAATTAGCGAAACATGGTGAAATGGATCGTTTGAAAGCGGCTCGTTATGCAAGCTTCAACTCGGGTAAAGGCGCTGATTTTGAGGCTGGGAAGCTTAAATTAGAAGATTTATATCAAATCGCTGTAGAGATTGGCGAGCCTGCGATGATCTCAGGTAAGCAAGAATATTTAGAGAATTTGTTAGGTCGTTTTGTCTAAAAAAACGACATTCGGGTTATGAGAAAATTCGCATACCTAATTATATGTTTATTGATTTTAACAAAAGCAGCGGGAGCATCTGATCCTGCTGCTTTTTCTACTTCTAAGCCCTGGGCTTACTGGTGGTGGCCAGGTAGCGCAGTCAGCGAGAAAGGAATTACACATAATTTAGAGTCTTTCGCCAAAGCGGGTTTTGGTGGTCTTCACATCATTCCTATTTATGGTGCCAAAGGCTATGAGTCGGCATTTTTATCTTTCCTAGGCCCATCCTGGAAGCAGAAATTTGCCTTTGTACTTAAAGAAGCGCAACGCCTGCACCTAGGAATCGACATGACTTTAGGCACCGGTTGGCCGCTTGGTGGACCTACGATAAATGCCGCTGATGCCGCGAAACGCTACCAAATTGAATCCATTCAAATTGGTGCAAATCAAAGCTATAAATTACCTGATGCCGATGTACAAGCGGCTTCCGTATTCGTGGATGGGAATTTTGAGCAAGAATTAATCAGTGCACATGTGAGCCAATTCACCGCTGGACCTAAGGGTGCAACGATTTATGTGTTGGTGCAGAAGGGGACGGGCCAACAAGTTAAGCGGGCAGCACCGGGAGGGGAGGGATTAGTTATGGACCATTTTTCCAAAAGCGCCTTTGAACATTATCGTGGGGAATTTGTGCCTTTGCTTAAACAAGCTCATGCTCCTTTGCGTGCTTTGTATAATGATTCGTATGAAGTATATGGGGCAAATTATACCCCAAAATTGTTTGAGGCTTTTGAGCAATTGAATCACTACGATTTACGGAAACATCTGGATGTCTTGGCCAAACCTAAAGCAGAATCCGAGGATGAAAATGCTATTTGGGCGGATTACCATCGGACTTTATCTTCTTTGTTGTTGACCGAATTTACCCAACCTTTCGCAGGTTGGATCAAACAAATGGGCTTTGTGAGTCGGGATCAAGCACATGGCTCGCCTGGAAATTTATTGGATTTATATGCGTCTGTGGATATTCCTGAAACGGAATTCTTTGGTAGTAAATCGTTTGATATACCGGGTTATCAAGTGGATCCGGATTATGACACGATTCGTTTTGGGATCCCCGATGTTCGAAATTTAAAATTAGCCTCTTCTGCGGCGAATTTGACCGGCAAGAAATTGGTATCATCCGAGACAACTACGTGGCTAGGGAATCATTTCAAAGTTTCTCTTGCTCAGGTAAAACCTGTGGTGGATCAGGTATTCATCGGCGGTGTGAATCACTTATTTTACCATGGAGCAACCTATTCGCCACCAGAAGTCGCTTGGCCGGGTTGGTTGTTTTATGCGAGTACTAATTTTAATCCGCAGAGTCATTTTTGGGAGGCTTTGCCTTCGTTGAATCACTACATTGAAACGTGTCAAAAAATGTTGCAAGCTCATCAGACGGATTCGGATGTGCTGATGTATTTTCCGATGGAGGATATTTGGCATGAACGAAATGGTTCGGGGAAAATGCATGCCTTGGATTTGCATGCCAACAGCCGTGATTGGATGAAGAATACCTCTTTCGGTCGCTGGTCGGAGCACATGCAGGACAAAGGCTATCAGGTAGATTATATTTCAGATCAATTAATGGCGGGATTGCAGTTGACGCCCAAGCATACTTGGAAAACGAAATCCGGTTTAGAATACAAGGTTTTGTTAATTCCTGCCGCTCATTATGTTTCTCTTGAAACAATGGAATTATGGGCCAAATGGGTGAAACATGGCTTGCCTGTTTATTTTCTGGAACACCTGCCTTTGCAGGTTAATTCGTTTGGTTTGACTGAGGATGAGAAAGCTCGTTGGGCCATAGCTAAGGAAACATTATTGATGCATTGGGTTTCGGATCCAATCAATATTCTTGAGCGTTACCGTGTTAGTAGAGAAAGTATTGCCGATCAAGGCATTTCCTTTATTCGAAAGAAAACGGGAACGGGCGCACAGTATTTTGTCGCGAATCTTTCGAATAAGTTTTCCGATGGCATGGTGCAATTTGCCAAAATTTCTGGCGGTGTTGAATTAGTGGATCCGATGACAGGCGAAATTAAGAAAGCCAACTTGCGCAAGGATAAGCAATTCTATCTGCAATTAGCACCTGGTCAGAGTTTATTGGTTCGATCAATTCCTGTGACAAAGAAAGCCATTCCTACGGAAGCAGTGGCTAAGGTTTTTACGCCTTTGGTTCCTACCGCAAAAATCCAATTGAATTTTCCCCAACAGGTTTTGCCGGCGCAATCCATGGAATCCTTACAATTTTGGACTCAAGATTCCTCCACGCATGATTATTGGGGCAAAGGCACTTATGCCTTTGATTTTGATTTGTCGGCCGAGCAAATACCACAAGCAAAGGTCTTACATTTCGATAAAATCCGTGATTGGGTTCGAGTAAAAATCAACGGTAAAGAGCTAGGGCTTGTTTGGTCATTACCTTATCAAATCAGAATTCCTGAAGGTCTATTACAAGTAAAAAATCACATCGAACTAGAAGTGATGAATGTCTCGGCAAACCGCGTTCGGAAGTTGGATCGGGAGAAATTCAATTGGAAGAATTTCTATGAGATCAATTTTGTGGATATTCAATACAGACCTTTTGATGCATCAACTTGGGCAGTTACGCCGAGTGGGATTGAGGGAGAATTATATTTCAGTAATTAATGGGTTTTGTATCTGCTATCAAAGAGGCATTTTATGCCTTAGAAAATCCTGAAAATGCGCATTGGATGCGCTGGTATATGCGGGATCAATATCCATTTATCGGGATTAAAAAGCCTGAGCGCGCGCTTGTATTCAAGGATATTTATAAACAATGTGGGCAAGCGGAAGATTGGTTTGAAGTTTGTTCGGAGTTGTTTGCTTTGCCGGAGCGTGAATTTCAATATGCCGCCATGGAATATTTGTTGAAGGCGAAGAAATCTTGGGATGCGCGTGTTCCGGAGTTAATCGATCGCTGGGTGGATGCGAAAACGTGGTGGGATGTTGTGGATGTTTTAGCCCCCAAAGTCTTAAGTGAATACTTCATTAAGTTTCCCGATCAACGAGATATTTGGCTGGCTCGTTGGATGCAATCGCCTATTTTCTGGCATCAGCGTCTATGTATTCTATTTCAATTGAATTATAAAAGCCAAACGGATTTGAAGCTGTTGAGTCAGGTGATTTTATCTTTGAATAGCTCCAAAGAATTTTTTATTCAAAAAGCGATTGGCTGGGCCTTGCGACAATATGCCCGTACGGATGCGGATTGGGTAAGGGAATTTGTAGCAGAAAATGCTTTGATGCCTTTGTCGAAAAGGGAGGCTTTGAAACACATCTCCTAACTACCTTTGGCAAACCTTGGAGGATTGCCAAAGGTAAGGAGTTCTGGGCTCATTCGAGGAGCTAAAACTGATAATCTATTTCCGCTTTTTTAACACGGCTAATTCATGTGCTGTGTCGTAATATCCCCGCAAATTTGACCAGTCAAATGTATCCGCTATACTCTCCACACGGTTTCGTTGCGTGATGCGATCACGTTGGGTTTGCTGGGTGAACTTGAAAAGCATATTGGCTAATTGCTCTGCAGATTCTTTGTAGTTCTGTGTTTTACGATTCACGACACTCACGCCCCATTGCTCATAGTCGCGCATAATTTGCATCATGTAATCACCAAAACCCGATAGATCTGAAGTAACCGTAGGTACCCCGCGCGCCATACATTCTAATGGCGTATACCCCCAAGGTTCATAGTACGAAGGGAAGACACCTAAATGACAACCACGAACGAATTGGCCATAATCCAAGCCGAATAAAGGATTCGTCGAAACAATAAAATCGGGGTGATAAACCACCTTCACTTTATCATCAGGGTTATTGAGTAATTGCGTCCGATGCAAATTGCGAATGATGTCATCCTCTTGTTTTAATAAGTGCGTGACGACTTTCGGTCGGGCATTTGTTTTCCAAGTTTGTACTGTCCGACGAAGCCGAAGGCGCCAATATTCATCCACGAATTGATTTAAATCCGGCAATTGTAAATCGTTCGATGAAGCGGCTGCCTCGAATAATTTATCGCCAACTTCCTTTTGAATCGCTTGACAATTCTCGCGAATCTCATCCAAGACCGCACGGGAATGCAAGACTTCTGGATCAATGGAATGGTAAGGCTGCTTCGTAATGAAGAACATAATGACCGTTTTTTTCGATCCTGCTTCCTTCATTTTTCTGTTCAATATTTCCAGGGCATCGAGTGTGATGTCATAGCCTTTGTTGGAGTATTCAAATCGGCCCGAAGTAAATAAGTACAGCGTTTGGTCCAAATCAAATGCTTGATTCTGGAAGAAATGCCCCATGACAAAATCTGAAATTCGCTTTTTGTAGAGCGAGTGTAGATTTTGATGTTCGTGCATCGCTGCAAAGCGTTGGATATTTAAGCCATTCGGAAGAATTAATTCAGGAATCCGACCTAAAAATGCGACACATTCTTTCGCTGTAATGTCAGACACGGTTGTTAAAACGTCGGCTTTTTGTGCTGCTGCCCGTTCGAAAGAAGCTTGCGCCTCAATGCCATAATGCACTGCTTCTTTATGCCAATCAAATTTGTCTAAAACGTCATAGAAGTTTGGCACATTCCCTGCTAAATAGCGGCCCAGCATGGTCGCATGCGTGGTGAAAACTGTCGATATTTTTACTTTGTCCTTCTTTAAATCTGGCAGGCAGGTCGAGGCCATCCACTCGTGGAAATGAACGACGATGTCTTTTTTGGATTTATTTTCTGCGGCAAATTGGGTCAGAAAAATGCGAATGAGTTCACCTAGCGCGATGGTTTGGTTGACCAATTCTTCTACACCCAAAGTCGAAATTTTATGGTTCTCCCAGATTTTTCCCTTGATGACATCCACTTGATCATACATGGAGGCAATATCGAAAAGTATAATTTTGGGTTTACCAGTAATCAACCAGTTTCCATAATGCACCTGCAATCCCAGGGCCCGCATGGATAAAATGGCACGCCCGATGGGGGATTCATCGGTCACTGGCAATGCTTCAAATTCAGCCGCAGCCGTTTGTGGGAAGTATGGACCCAGTAATAAGTAATCATCCCCCCATTTCTCCACCATGGAAGGGACTTTAGTCCGAATCACAGTATAAATTCCCCCTACTTGGTTGCAAGTTTCCCAAGCAACTTCAACTAAAAACTTCTTCTTTTCGGCTACTTTCTTCTCCATAAGCTAGATGTATGAGGCACTTTCAATGACTTGGGTCATGCCGTTTTTGGTAATCGTATAATTAAATCCTTTTTGGATGGCATAGGCGCCTACATCCCCTTTTTTGTTGATCGCCAAATAGCCCACTTGGAATTCTTGGTATTTATAGCGCTTCACAATTCGCATAATTGCTGCCTCACATGCCTGCTGCGGCGTCATGCCTTGGCGCATAAATTCAACAATCAAAAAAGAACCGAGGGTCTTCATGACAAATTCGCCTAAACCTGTTGCGCAGGCACCACCCACTTCATCGTCGCAAAACACAGCGCCGCCGATGATGGGCGAATCACCCACCCGACCGTGCATTTTAAATGCCATCCCGCTTGTTGAGCATGCCCCAGCGATTTCACCTGCTTTTCCTAAGGCAAGCAGGCCTATAGTATCGTGGCGTTCAATATTCACTTTGGGTTCATATTTGGCCACTTTTTTCCATTCCTCCCAGGCTTTACGGGATTTTTCGGTTAATAAATCTTGTTTCTTAAATCCTTGTGAAAGGGCAAATTGTAAAGCTCCTTCGCCTGAAAGCATGACGTGTGGTGTTTTTTCCATAACAGCCCGCGCCACCGAAATGGGGTGCATGATGCCTTCCAAAAAGGTCACCGAACCCGCATTGCCCAAATGATCCATGATGCAAGCATCCAAAGTTACATGGCCGTCGCGATCAGGATAGCCACCATAACCCACGGTCGTTTCATTTGGATCAGCTTCAGGAACCCATGCTCCAGCTTCTACACCGTCAAGTGCTTTGCCTGTTTGTAATATTTTGTCATATCCTGCTTTCGTCCCCGCTTCATTTTTCCAGGTGGCAATAATGACAGGCTCAGGATTTTGAACCTTAGTTGTACCTACAACACCGAGTAAACCTGCCGTTTGTAAAAATGATCTTCTTTTCATGGGTGCCGTTTAGCGAAATTTATTTAAAGATAATTTATTTGTTGATTGTACAACTATTGTGTAAAATTGTCTTTCTAAAATAGAAAAAAATCTTTGAAAAATCATTATTCTCCTATCTATATCAACAAATGAAATTCATTAAATCTATTTTTCCACTGATTTTAGCTATTCTGGTTACAATTGGATGGGACAACTCTTGGGGGACGATTCCGCCATTTGGTAAACTTTTAAGCCCTTTTCATGGATTTTGGATCAATGCTGAAATGGCAGGATCTGAGGAAATGAGTGAGGAAGAATTGAATATTCCTGGTTTATTAAAGCCCGTAAAAGTTGTCTACGATGAGATGGCGATTCCGCATATTTTTGCTGAAAATGACCACGATTTATTTTTAGCGCAAGGCTATGTGACTGCCAAAGATCGTTTGTGGCAAATGGAGTTTCAAACACATTTTGCCGGTGGTCGAATTTCTGAGATTGTAGGAGAAAAAGGCTTGGCTTCTGATCAGTTCCAACGTCGCATGGGCTCTGTTTATGGTGCCGAACAATCCTTTGAAGGAATGAAACAAGATCCACAAGCGAAGGTAGCTTTGGAGGCTTATTCGGATGGGATTAATGCTTACATCGCTTCGCTTTCTGAGCGCGAGTTGCCTTTGGAATATAAACTTTTGAATTATAAACCAGAGCCTTGGACACCGATCAAAAGTGCCTTGTTTTTGAAAAATATGTCTTTTGTATTAGCCTCAGGCACGGATGATTTGAAAATGACAAATATCCTCCGCCAATACGGTCGGGAAGTGGCAGAAGATTTATTTCCAAATTACCCCTTTGAAGAGAGTCCAATTATTCCTTCTGGAACTCCAGTGGATTTTAAACCTGTTCCCATTCCAGCAGCTCCTAAAGATTTTATCGGCTTAGGAAGTGCGATGCAAACACCTGAAAAGGATCCCAATATTGGTTCAAATAACTGGGCCGTTTCGGGAAATAAGACGGTTTCGGGGATGCCTATTTTGGCAAATGATCCTCATTTGACGCTTTCATTGCCTTCTATTTGGTACCAAGTGCAATTGGTTGCGCCGGGAGTTAATGTGTATGGTTCTACGATGCCGGGTACACCCAACGTGATTACGGGTTTCAATAAAAATATTGCTTGGGGGGTGACCAATGTCGGTTCTGATGTATTGGACTGGTACCAAGTGAAATTTAAGGACGCTTCTAAATTGGAATATTGGCATGATGGCAAATGGAAAAAAACCAAATTGCGGATTGAGACATTTAAAATCAAAGGCAAAAAGGATTTTGTCGACACGGTGTTTTTTACCCACCATGGTCCTGTGGTTTATTTAAGTCATGAGAAGGCGTTTAAATCCAACATCCCCGTGGGACACGCTTTACGCTGGATCGCGCATGAGAAATCACAAGAGTTAACCACTTTCTATCGTTTGAATCGTGCTAAAAATTACACGGATTACGCGGAGGCATTGCGCTATTTTTCAGCTCCTGCTCAAAACTTTGTTTTTGCGAGTAACGAAGGTGACATTGCGCTTTGGGTGAATGGAAAGTTTCCGTTGAAGTCGAAATTGCAAGGAAAGTATTTGATGGATGGGACGGATGCGGCGGCCGACTGGAAAGGATTTATTCCACAGGCGCACAATCCACATGTCAAAAATCCAGCCCGAGGATTCGTTAGTTCCGCGAATCAATTCTCAACAGATCCGAGCTATCCGTATTATTTAGGTTGGCAATATGCGCCATCCGAGCGTGGCCGACGCATCAATGAACGCTTGTCGGCAATGCAAAAAGTGACCATTGACTCCTTGCGCGGATTGCAAAATGATAACTTCAACATCCGAGCAAGAAAATTATTGCCTTTGTTGATGCGTTCCGTAAAATCGAATAATCAGGCATTAGGGGTATTGAAAGGATGGAATTTGCAAAATTCACCGGAGTCCATTGGTGCAACAATTTTTGAGACATGGGTGCTTAATTTGCAGTCGGCATTATGGGATGATGAATTTGCGGCTGACGAAAAGGTTCCGATGAATCGTCCAGCGATAGATCGTACGATTCATTTAATTGAACATGAAGCCAATGCACGTTGGTGGGATAATGTCAAAACAAAAGGTCAGAAGGAGACGATGGACCAGATTATTTCCACTTCTTTCCAGGCAACGGTAGATACCTTGGTGAAACACCATGGTCCGATAGGGCCAGCATGGGCTTGGTACAAACACAAACAAACGGGTGTTCGCCATTTAATTCCGGGTATGGATGCCTTGAGTCGTTTAAATATTCCCATTGGTGGGGGAGGTTCCATCGTGAACGCCGCAACCACAAAGACGGGTCCATCTTGGCGATTCATTGTCGAATTATCGAAAACAGGTAATCCGAAAGCTTATGGTGTTTACCCAGGTGGACAATCAGGAAATCCAGGCAGCGTGCATTACGATGATTTAATTGATACTTGGGCCAAAGGAGAGCTCCGTCCCTTGTTATTTTTAGAAAATCCGAATCAATCGTCAAGTCGCATTCGCAAGACAATCACTTTATCAAAATAATCATCATGCAAAGCAATACATTACGTATCATCATTTTAATCATTGTCGGCGCGCTCGTAGGCTTCTATTTGCCTTGGTATGCCATGGGAATTCAGGCGGGCGTTTTGGCCTATTTGTTGAAATTTCCTGTGAAAAATTCATTTTCCATCGGGTTCATTTCAGGGTTTTTACTCTGGGGTGGTTCGGCATGGTGGTTGAATTTTTCGAATCCAAGTGCCTTGCCAGCTCGAATGGCTTCTTTGTTGCCGTTGCAGGGGCGTGTTGCCTTGCTATATTTGGTTACAGGCCTGATTGGGGGAATCCTTTTGGGATTTTGGACAATGGCTGGCGCTCGATTGAGACAGAATTAGTAAAAATTTAGGACAATCAAGACAGAGATTGTATATTTACCATTAAATCCATTTATAATTAAAATTAAACTCGTGAAAAATTCAAGTATCTCTTACGTTTGGTTAGCAGTTTTAACACTTGCTGTCGCTTTTTCATTCTTCAAGCCTACGACAGGTGCGGGTTCTGCAGGAGCAGGCGTAACCGCTGAAGGCAAGCGCATCGTGTTTGTTAATTCAGATTCATTGTTGACGAATTACCAATTTTACAAAGACGCTCAAAAAGAGTTTGAAAATAAAGGATATCGTTTACAAGTAGATTTAGGTCAAAAAGAGCGTGCTTTGCAAGCAGAACTTCAAGCTATCCAACAACGTGCGGCAGCGATGACGCAAGCGCAATTACAAGCCGCTGATATGACTTTGAAGAAAAAAGGTGCTGAATTGCAACAATATTCACAACAAAAGCAGGTTGAATTAGGTCAAGAGCAAGCAAAGAAAAACGAAGAGTTATACAACAACATTCGTGAGTATATCGCAAAAGTGAACAAGGAAAATAAATACGAATTCGTTTTAGGTTATTCTAAAATTGGTGGTGGTATCTTGTTCGCAGATCCTTCAGTGGACGTAACTCAGAAGTTGGTTGACGGATTGAATAAAGAATACGCAGCGAAGAAAGCTGAGAAATAGATTTTAAATTTTTAAGGAGCCACGCAGCCTCGTAGCTGTGTGGCTTTTTTATTTCGGTATGGCAAAGGATAAAATCCAAAAGCAAGTTGAAATTAAAAACCGTCGAGCATCCTTCGAATATGCATTCTTGGATACCTTCACGGCTGGGCTTGTTTTGACCGGAACAGAAATAAAATCCATTCGCCAGGGCAAAGCGAATTTGACGGATGCCTATTGCATATTCTTTCAGGATGAGTTATTTGTGCGCAACATGCATATTTCTATGTATGACGAAGGCACCCATTTCAATCATGATCCCTTGCGCGACCGCAAGCTATTGCTATCCAAACGTGAACTAGCAAAATTGCAAAAAGAGTTGAAAAATGTAGGTTTGACTATCATTCCTACCAGACTTTTTATTTCCGATAAAGGTTATGCCAAACTGAACATCGCCTTAGCGAAAGGAAAGAAGTCGTTTGATAAGCGAGATGATATCAAAGAAAAGGATATCAAGCGTGAAATGGATCGCTCTATGCGTTAGATCGAATTTTCTTAACGATCGTCACAGCCGCCATAATCACAATGGCGAAGGCAATAAATCCACCAATTCCCATTACCATGTCAAAGGTATTTTTAGCAATGACTAAGAATACAACCGCAACTAATAGGATGGTTGCAATTTCGTTGAATAAGCGCAATTGGCCACTTGTTAAAATGAATTCTGCTGCTCGGAATTTGCGAATGAGGTGTCTGCAAACAAAATGGTAGATAGTAATGCAAACAACAAAGGCTAATTTTAGGTGGAGCCAACCGTGTGCATGAAAATTATCCCACCAAGTTAGGTAAATCATGGAAAGGCCAGTCAACCAAGTAAGCCACATCGCAGGAATCATGATGGCATTGAAAAGTAGCTTTTCCATTTTCTCGAATTGCTTCGATAAAATATCTTTTGTTTGCGCGTCTTTATCTTGCGCTTCCACATGGTAAACCAATAAGCGTGGTAAATAGAATAATCCTGCGAACCAGCTCACAACAAAAATAATGTGCAATGATTTTAGGAAATTATAATCCATTATTAGCTTGATAGCGTTTAAATAGGCTGTTGACTTTTAACTGAATCACTCCAAAAATAGCTTCTTTGAAGATGTTCGCCGACATCTTGCTTTCGCCTTTCGTGCGATCGGTAAAGATGATTGGGACTTCAATCATCTTGAATCCGTATTTCCAGGTCGTGAATTTCATCTCAACTTGGAAAGCATATCCGATGAACTTGATTTGATCTAAGGGAATAGTCTCTAAAACCTTCCTTCGGTAACAAACGAATCCCGCTGTTGCGTCTTGAATAGGCATGCCCGTTATAAAACGTACATAAAATCCTGCGAAGTAAGACATTAAAACTCGACCAATGGGCCAATTGACTACATTGACACCATTGATATACCGTGAACCAATCGACATAAATGCGCCTTGGTTTGCACAAGCATCGTATAATCGAACTAAATCATCTGGATTATGGGAGAAGTCGGCATCCATTTCGAAAATATATTCGTAGGATTTATCTAAGGCATATTTAAAACCCGCGATATAAGCGGTTCCAAGGCCTAATTTTCCTTTGCGTTCGAGTAAATGAATGCGATCTGGATGTGCTTGTTGGAGTGTTTTCACACATGCCGCCGTGCCATCTGGGGAACCGTCATCCACAATCAAAAGATCGAAAACAGGCTCTAAGCTCAACACCTTCTCGATGATGGCTTGAATGTTTTCAATTTCATTGTAAGTCGGAATGATGACGATCCGCGTATTCATAGGTTATTTCTTGTAACAGTAACAGCTAGTTATATGGTCGTTTACGAGGCCTGCGGCTTGCATGAAAGAGTAACAAATGGTAGGGCCCACAAACTTGAAACCTAATTTCTTGAGATCTTTACTGATGCGAACAGACAAGGCTGTTTGAGCAGGTAAATCCTTATGCTCTGTAAACTGATTCGTGATGGGTTGCTGTTGGACATAATCCCAAATAAATCGGTCAAAGCTACCAAATTTTTCCTGAATTTGAATAAAAGCGCGTGCATTCGTCCGAACAGCTTCGATTTTTAATCGATTTCGGATGATTCCTGGGTTTTGAAGACAATTTGATAAATCGGCATCCGACCATTGGCTTAAAATGGCTAGGTTGAACTGAGCAAATGCCTCGCGGAAATTTTCTCGCTTTCGTAAGATGGTAATCCAGGATAGCCCCGACTGGAATCCTTCCAATACGAGGAGTTCGAATAATTGTTGGTCGTCATGCAAGGGTTTGCCCCATTCTTGGTCGTGGTAAGCGATGTAGAGTGGGTCATTTCCGGGCCAAATACAGCGAGTGGGAGAGTTCATAGGGTGATTAGGTTTGGGGTAAAAATTCCGAGGTTAAAACCTGGGGGTTATAAGTACGGGTACAAAAATTGCTAAATTTTTATTCATTGCGGCATGGTTAGGTATTATTATCAGTTTATCGTTATTTTGTAACAGTTTAGGGTGTTGCCTGTGTATCTGCATAGGCTACTTAATAGGGAATTTAGTGAAATACTAAAACTGTCCCCGCAACTGTGAGATTCCATAATGCTTTTCATTTCAGGTCACTGGCTTCGGCTGGGAAGGCAGAAAAGAAACGGAATTGAGTCAGGAGACCTGCCTTAGATGATTCTTAACCTTGTATCACGGAGGATGCGATGGGGTTGAGCGTTCGATTACCTTTTTATTTGATCGCCTGAAAGGGCAAAAAAAACATGTTCAATATTCGATTGACGCTTTTGACAGCGTTCTCCTTCGCATGCCTACCTACTGTGTATGCGGAGAAAATGGCTATTCGCCCGGATTCCTTATTAACGGAAGTTCAAGTGAAAGCCTCCAAGTATCCGGCTAAATTAAGCCAAACAGGAAAAGTAGTTTCTATCATCAGTCAAGAACAAATCCAAAAAAGTCTGGGTAAAAATCTTGGCGAATTATTGCAAGAGCGCGTTGGAATCTCTATTGTGGGAGCTCGTAGCGCACCCGGAAGTAATCAGGAAGTTTACGTCCGCGGTTCAAATACAGGCAATGTCCTGTTGTTGATCGATGGCTTTCCGGCTAACGATCCTTCTCACATCTCCTCGGTGTTGGATTGGAATTTAATTGATTTGGGGAGTTTGGAAAGAATCGAAATCATGAAGGGCGGACAATCTACGCTTTATGGTTCAGATGCGATGGCCGGTGTGATTAATTTAATTACTCGAAAGTCGGGTTCATCACTTAGCCTACAGGCAGGTGGCTTAGGAACGCATGCGGAGGCGTTTCAAACTCAGAAAACAATCAAAAGTTTGAAATTCGGTCTTGCCTTGAAAAACTTTCAAACGCAAGGCTTTTCTGCCGCGGCAAATCAGTCGGAGAAAGATGGGATGGGCCAACAAAACATTCGGGTGAATCTGGGGAGTGCGATAGGTAAACATGCCGACTGGGATTTGTATTACCAAAGCGAATTTTATCAGGCGAGTTTAGATGGTGGTCCATTTACAGATGAGCGAGATTATACGGCGAAAGCATCCAACCATGCCTTTCGTGCTCAATTTCACCAGCAATTTGTTCAAGGGGATTTATTTGTTCGTTTGTTTCAAGATATAACACATCGTTTTTTTAGAAATGATTCGACTGACATTCCTGATAATGCTTGGTCAAATTACAGCGAATCGGCATATGTGGGTTTAAATCAAGGAGCTGAAAGCTATGTGAAATGGAAATTACCTGCCGGAATTCAAACGGTGGCCGGAGTCGAGTTTCGGAATCAGTCGACGGCCCAAAGTGATTATTCGATCAGTGCATACGGACGCTATGATTCACCAGTTTTAGCAGCTTCTTTGGCGAATATTCAATTATTGGGGACTTATGTGACGTTTGAAAAGCACCAGGAAGATGTTTGGGGTTTGGAGCTAGGTGGCCGTTTAAGCAATCATTCCTTATATGGGAATAATTTGACCTACCATGTAAATCCGTATTTATACCTTTGGCCAAAGGGGAAATTGTTTGCGAACTATTACAGCAGTTTTAAAGCGCCATCCTTGTATCAGTTGTACTCACCTTATGGGAATAAAGACTTGAAAGCGGAACAAGGCAAAACCTTTGAAGCGGGTTTTGAACAGAATTTGGGACCGCTTTATGTGCGTTTGGTAGGCTTCCAACAAGATGTTCAGGATGGAATTGTATTTCAGTCGATTGCTGTAGATCCTTATGGACGTTATGCCAATGTGTCGAAGCAGAACACAAGTGGAATTGAGTTAGAGGCGCGCTATACATGGAAGGGATTCGCTACGGAATTAGGTTATACCTACTTGGATGGCAAGATGCACAATCAGATTGATGGAAAGGATACAACCTATTCTGCGCTGATACGGAGACCCAAACATCAGCTTTCTTTGCGTGTAAATCAGCAATTGACCGAAAGGTGGTCGGCGAGTGTGTATACGCAATATGTGGGGGAACGTACCGACTATTATTATGATGATGCGACTTATCAAACGCAGAGCGTGATTTTGCCTGGCTATGTCTGGACGGAATTGCAATCGACTTATGCATTGAATAAGCGCTGGCGAGTACAGGCAATATTGAAAAATGTATTGAATCAAATGCCGACAGAAATGTATGGGTATTCGGGGCAGCCGCGTAATTTGCAGCTTAGTTTATTAGGTACTTTTTAATTGAAAATAGCTCCGAAAGGGGCTATTTTTTTAGGGTTTAAAGCGTTCGTATACGTCTTTCCCAGAGATTGGATCTTTACCAAAGAGTTCAATGTAGTTTACGGAGGGCATCATGTGGCTTTCGTCGACGCTGACAAAAACGCGTTTGAGAATTTGCAATTTTCCGTTGATGGGGAATAAGGCAATTGGCGTTCCGCGCGGGTCGAGTTTCACGACAAATTTACGTTTACGATACGCAAGGAAATAGCCCTCAAAAGCATTGACTTCAGATTTGATCGCATCGGTATAAAGGCCATAGGCCAAGGTCCGTTGGATGGTACTTAGTTCTTCTTTTTGTCCTTTTTCGCCATAGCGAATCCAATAGGTATGAACGGGATCTTTAGCATTTAGCGATTTATTGGCCAGTAAATTAGCATCGTAAATGACCGTATTCGCATTGGAGCTTCGTTGGATGTAAAACAAGCGAATGGGTGAATCGGGTGGTGTTGGAAATCGATCGACCGGATTTGCCTGGGAGGCAAGCCATGTGCAAATGAAAACGATAAGCAGGCAGATGCGATTCATGTAATAGCTTGTGGGTAGGTCAAGTCAAGTTCCTTGGTAAATGCTTTTCGAAATTAGTGAAATATTTTGGACAAAATGAGCATTTGTATAATCTGATATTAGCTACTTTATGCTGATATGTTGCATTTTGGAAAAATTTGCCTACCTTTGCCAAGGAAATTTAAGAAAGAAGAGGGGTTTTTAATCCCTCTTTTTGTTTTCAAGGTATTGATGGAAGATTTAAAAACGAAGATTAACGGTTGGATTCAAGAGTATATCGGTGATGGTCCTATATTTTTAGTGGATTTGTCGATAAGTAAGGGGCTCAAACGTTCGTTAGTGACAATTCTTGTGGATACCATGGAAGGGATTACCATTGATGCTTGCGCATTGATGAGCCGGAAGTTGGCCCATCACATCGAGGAGAATCTTTGGATTGAAGAAGCCTATAATTTAGAAGTTTCATCGCCAGGATTGGATTTCCCTTTGACGCAGGGTTGGCAGTTTGAAAAGAATGCGGGTCGTACGGTAAAAGTGTGGTTGAAGGATGGGGAAACCGTTATGGGAACCTTGCAGGGGCACACGGCAGATTCGATTCAGGTGTTGACGGAGAAGACGGTAAAGCATCGTAAAGTAGTAGCGAAGGAGCCAACGACGTTTGGTTTGTCAGCGATAGATAAAATAAGAGTACAAGTTTCATTTCAATAAAAAAACGTAAGGATAGCAATGAACAGTGTTGAATTAATTTCGTCATTTTCAGATTTTGCTCGGGAGAAGAACATTGATAAACCGACTATGATTTCGGTTTTGGAAGAGGTTTTTCGTACGATGATTCGCAAGAAATTCGGTTCCGATGAAAATTTCAATGTCATTATCAACCCCGAAAGTGGAGACTTAGAGATGTGGCGTACGCGCGAAATCGTGGACGATAACTCAGAAGATATTTGGGATTTTGATAAAATACCTTTGGCGGAAGCTAAGTTGATCGAGCCGGATTTTGAGATTGGTGAGGAGGTAGCTGAATTGATCAAACTAGAGGATTTTGGTCGTCGAGTGGTTCAAACTGCTCGTCAAACCTTGATTCAACGTATCAAAGATATCGAGAAAGAAGGCTTACATGATAAGTATAAGGATTTGGTAGGGGAGTTAGTAACTTCTGAAGTATATCAAATTTTAGGTCGTGAGTTGATCTTGTTAGATAACGAAGACAATGAATTGGTTTTACCAAAAGGCGAAATGATTCCTAAAGATCGTTTCAAGAAAGGTGAGACGATTCGTGCAGTCATTCATAAAGTTGAAATGTCAAATGGTACGCCTCGTATCATTTTATCACGTGTTTCTCCGGTATTCTTGGAGCGTTTATTCGAGCAAGAAATTCCAGAAATCTACGATGGTACGATTTCGATTCGTAAGATTGTTCGTGAACCAGGTGAGCGTGCGAAAGTGGCTGTTGAGTCATTTGACGATCGCATTGATCCTGTAGGAGCTTGCGTGGGGATGAAAGGTTCACGTATTCACGGCATTGTTCGCGAATTGCAGAATGAAAACATTGATGTAATTAATTACACAGATAATTTAGAATTATTGGTGGCGCGTACGTTGAGCCCAGCGAAGTTAAATTCGATGGCTATTGACAAAGAGCGTCGTCGTATTTCGGTTTATTTGAATTCAGATCAGGTTTCTATGGCGATTGGTCGTGGAGGTCAAAACATCAAATTGGCAGGTAAATTAGTTGGATACGAGATTGATGTATTCCGTGATGTACCGAAAGAGGAGATGGATGATGAGGATGTAGAATTGACAGAATTCTCCAATGAAATTGAGGCTTGGATTTTGGATGAGCTTCACAAAATTGGATTGGATACAGCGAAGCAAGTGTTGGCTTTATCTAAAGAAGAATTAGAGCGTAGAACGGAATTAGAAGAGGGAACCATTGAGGAGATCTTAGCTATTTTACGTTCTGAGTTTGAGTAACACATGCGCTGTATCGAGTAAGAATTTTAAATTGAAAGCATAAGTATTTAGTAATTTATATGGCAGAAGAGAAGACAATGCGATTAAGTCTTGTAGCAAAGCAAATAAACATAGGAACGTCTACGATCCTACAGTTTCTTTCTGCTAAAGGACATAAAGTCGATAACAACCCGAATGCAAAGCTTAATTTCGAGCAATTGAGTTTGTTGGCAGCAGAATATGGTGCAAACCATTTGTTGGCAACAGATGAGGCTCCTAAAAAGCCTGTTGAGGAGCTTGTCGTGCCAGCTCCCGTGGTTGAGGAGAAGAAGCCTGAGCCGGTTGCTGTAGTAGAAGTTACTCCAGAGCCTGTGAAAGAAGTGGCTCCTGCAGTACCTGAGGTGAAGGAAGAAACGCCGGAACCTGTAGCTGAAAAGCAAGTTGGCCTAAAGGTTTTAGGTAAAATCGATTTGGACAAAAAGGGCAATCCAGTCCCTCCAAAACCAGCACCGAAACCCGAGCCCGTTGTGGAGAAAGCTCCAGAACCCGTTGTGGAGGAGAAGCCCGTTGTGGAAACTCCTGTTGCGCCTGTGGAGGCAATCGTTACGCCAGAAGCAGCGCCAGAGGCTCCTGTCGTAGAAGATATTCAATTGATCGAGGCCAAAGGGGAAACTTTAAAAGGTTTAACCGTTCTAGGTAAGATTGAATTACCTGTAGACAATGGCCGCGATAGCCATAACAAACATAAGCGTAAGCGTATCGTTAAGGAGGAGAAAAAGCCAGTTGTGAACGAACAACGGCCTAATCCGAATGCGGCTAATAATAAAAAGGATTTTGGTAAAAAGCCTGCTCCGGGAGCTAAGCCAGGAGGACCTCGTGAGGAACTTTCTGACAAGGATATTCAAGAGCAAATCAAGGCTACGATGGCGCGCTTGCAAGGTGCGACAAATAAGCAAAGTTTTGGTGCAGATAAGCGTCGTGTAAAACGTCGTGAACGTGCGGATGCGGAAGAGGCACGCCAAATGGCTGAAGATGAAGAAGCAAAAGTATTGAAGGTAACGGAATTCGTTTCTGCGAGTGACTTAGCTTCTTTAATGGATGTTTCAGTGAATGAAGTTATCTCAACTTGTATGAGTTTGGGTATGTTCGTTTCGATCAATCAGCGTTTGGATGCGGAAGCGATTACGATTATTGCGGATGAATTCGGATACGAAGTCAACTTCATTTCAGCGGAAGAGGAAATCGACGCTGTGGAAGAAGAGGTGGAAGATGATCCAGCGGATTTAGTTCCTCGTGCTCCGATCGTAACCATCATGGGTCACGTTGACCACGGTAAAACATCCCTTTTGGATTATATCCGTAAGTCAAAAGTAACTGCAGGTGAAGCCGGTGGAATCACACAGCACATTGGTGCATATTCTGTAGAAACCGAATCAGGTAAGAAAATTACGTTCTTAGATACTCCGGGTCACGAAGCCTTTACGGCGATGCGTGCACGTGGTGCGAAGGTAACGGATATCGTTATTATTGTGATCGCAGCGGATGACTCGGTCATGCCACAAACGAAGGAGGCAATTAACCACGCGATGGTTGCGGGTGCTCCAATCGTCTTTGCATTCTCGAAAGTGGATAAAGATGGTGCCAACACGGATAAAGTTCGTGAAGAATTAGCGACCATGAATATGTTGGTGGAAGATTGGGGTGGTAAATACCAATGCCAAGAAATTTCATCTAAATCAGGTTTAGGTATCAATGACTTGCTTGAAAAAGTATTGTTAGAAGCTGAAATGCTTGAGTTAAAAGCCAATCCTAAGAAGAAAGCTATCGGTTCTGTTATCGAGGCGGAATTAGATAAGGGTCGTGGATATGTTACCACGATGATGGTTCAAGACGGTACCTTGCACGTAGGTGACATGATGTTAGCAGGCGACAATTACGGTCGTGTGAAAGCCATGTTTGACCACCACGGAAATAAGATTAAAAAAGCAGGCCCATCTACGCCAGTACAAGTACTAGGTTTAAATGGTGCTCCACAAGCAGGTGATAAATTGATCTGTTTGGAGAACGAGCGTGAGGCGCGTGAGATTGCCAACAAGCGTGAGCAGATTTTACGTGAGCAATCATTGCGTACCCGTAAGCACATTACCTTGGAGGAAATTGGTCGTCGGAAGGCGATTGGTACATTCCGTGAATTGAACGTGATTGTGAAAGGTGACGTGGATGGTTCAGTGGAGGCCCTTTCGGATTCCCTATTGAAATTATCGACGGAAGAGGTTCAAGTACGTATCATTCATAAAGGTGTTGGACAGGTTTCTGAGTCGGATGTGGCTTTAGCTTCTACATCAGATGCGGTGATTATTGCTTTCCAAGTGCGTCCTTCGCAGAATGCGCGTCGTATGGCGGATGCAGAGCAAATTGAGATTCGTAACTATTCGATTATCTACCAAGCGATTGATGAAATCAAGGCGGCTATGGAAGGTATGTTGGCTCCTTCGTTTGAAGAAGTTGTTACGGCGAACATCGAAGTGCGTGATGTATTTAAGATTTCGAAAATCGGTACAGTTGCAGGATGTTATGTCTTGGACGGAACGGTGAAGCGTGCACATAAGATTCGTGTTATTCGTGACTTCGTTGTGATTCACGACGGTGAGATTTCAGCCTTGAAGCGTTTCAAAGACGATGTGGCTGAGGTGAAGTTTGGCTACGAATGTGGTATGTCGATCAAAGGATTCAATGATCTAGAGGTAGGCGACAACTTAGAGTGCTACGAAATGAAAGAAGTAAAACGTACCTTGAAATAAGAGGAGCGTAATTAAACGTAAAAGCTGTCCGTCAATCGACGGACAGCTTTTTTTATGCAAGTAGTTCACGCACGTTGGCTGTCTTAAAAAACACCCCAATTAATGCGGTAAATAGTCCTAATAATAGTGATCCCGCTGTGATGAGTGTCCGTTTCGGGCTTGAACGTTTTAATGGGATTTGGGCGGGTTCTAATACCTTGAATACAGGTGTCTCTTTCTGTAATTTAATTTTAGCCTCCGTCGTTTGATTCGTTAAATTAGAATACACATTAAAAGCTAAATCAACTTCATATTGCAGCTTTTTACCTTGATCTTTGGCCACATTCAAAAATACATTTCGATTCTGGTCTTTGTAGTTCGATAGTGTGAAAAGGGCTTGGTCATAGCGTTTACGCGCTTCGACTTGTCGGTCTATCAAAAAGCTTAGTTCCTTGCGTGCTTTTTCAGTACGGTATTGAATGATGTATTTACGTAATTGGGTTAATACGAGATTCGCCAAATTTGCCGACACGACCGGGTCTTCCGTGTTTGCCGTGATTTTGATTAGGTTATTCTTCTTGTCGACTTCCACAGACACGGCTTCTCTTAATTCTTTTAACGCGGTAGTTTCTTGTTTCGAGATATTGATTAAATCCGAACTTAAAACTCCTTGAGGAACACTGATGTTTTCAAGGTCATTGGCTGCTTTACTTTTGTCTTTCTTGAAGATTGGTATTGGGGCATTTGAATTATCCTGTTTGAGATAGTCGGCCAATTTAATAAACTTTTTTTGTCTCAAATTGTAAACTTGCGATTGACTTAGTTCGAGTAAAAAAGGAACACTTTGGACAATTTCTGGGTACATGGCTGGTTGGATGGCATCGGCTCCTGCCATCGCACCATTTAAGTTGATGCCTGCTAATCCTGCCAAAGAGGATAATCCTCCTAATCCTCCACTGCTGGAAGAGCCACCTAATTTTGAATCAACTTCAGGTAATAATTTTACTTGCGCTTCATATTCACTATCCAGTGTTAGCGAAAAAAGAGCACCTAATGCAGTAAAGATTAGCGTGACAAGTAAAATGGTTAGTTTATACTTGACAATGGCATTCCATATTTCAGAAAAATTGATTGCAATTTCATCCGAATGAATAGGCTGGGGGACGTTTTGTTCGTTCATGTCGCTTGGCTGTTTACTTCGGGATGTTGTTAATCAATGTGATAATGGCAATCGAAACAGAAACTAAGCTAGACGTTAATCCGATTGCTTCGGCGGGCGTTAGCCCTTTCTTGCGATTCTCTGGAAATGCAGGAATGACAATTTCTGAACCGGGTTCGATTCGAGGGTTTTTCTTGAAAATAAGGAACTTTCGAATTTGATTCGAAACGCCGTTCGCATAGGTTACATACATTTTTTTGCGGTTCGCATTGACTGTATATCCTCCCGCTTCAGCAATGTATTCCTTTAACGAAAAATCTTCCTTATAACTTACGGCTAGTGGGTTTTGAACCGCACCCGTCAGTTTGACTGTTTGTAATAATCTTGGGATTGTTAACTCATCACCCGCCATTAATTGGAGGTTTTCTTGGGATTCAGGATTCTCGAGGATCTCTTTTAAATTCACCCCGACTGTCATCGTTCCCCGAATTAATTTACCTCCTTCTAAATACCCTTCTGTCCGTAATCCCCCCGCTCGTTTGATCAAATCCGAGATGCGTTGTTGGTTATTTTCAATCGCATAAGAACCTGGGAAATTAACCATTCCGACGATTTTTACAGATCGTTGTTCTTCATAGTTGGGTGCCCGACGAATCGAAATAATGTCAAAGGGTTGCAATGCGATTTGATTTCCATCATTGGCAATTTTCAAACTGCCATCAATGGCAAAGCTGATGATTTCAATTTTTGAAGCTTTAGGGTCGGTTGTACCATGTGTGATGATGCGGCGCGCTAATTCTAAATTCGCATAACTTGCGGATTCTTTTAGGCCTTTGGCCTGTAAGATTAAATCGGCAACTTTCATGCCCTCTTTGTATTCAAATTCACCAGGTGCATTCACTTCTCCCACGATGTTGACATAGCGTTTTTCGCGTAGATTATTGATTGAGTAGACTTGCAAAACATCTTCGCGTTGTAGACTGATGTCGCTTGCCTCTCCGCGTAATATTTTTCCTAAATCTAGGGATATCACTTCGGGATCATAATTTTCTTTCCGACGGGTCAATGTAGCCCGGTTCAAAAAGGCGTCTTCCCGTAGTCCCTCTGATTTTTTAATAAGATCTTTCACGGTATTCAACCCTGCTTCGATCGCGTAATTGCCCGGTCTGAAAACAGCACCTTGCACCTCTACGCGGTTTTCGTAGCGTTCAATGATGGTACCTACGGTATAAACATCTCCATTGTTTGGTAGGAATGTGTCCACCTCATCTTGACTGATATTCAGTAATTTAATCTCTCTTGAGGTGTTTCTGCGCACATTGATTGTGTAGGTATAGGCTTTTTCAGTGAAGCCTCCTGCATAACGCAATAGGTCTTTGAAGCTTTCCCCTTTGACCATTTCGTAGATGTAGGGGCGTTTTACTTCGCCGTTAAGTTCTACACGATTTTCATAATCGCCCACACGGATAATGTCTTGGTCGTTTAGGTGAATGTTGTCTTTTTGATCTGCACGTAATAAGAAGTCATATAAGTCAAGTGTACGAATGACCTTATTTCCTCGGATAACGCGGATGTTTCGGAAGGATCCGTTGCGATTGGGACCTCCTGCTAAATACAAGGCGTTAAATACGGTTGCCAAAGAAGATACCGTATAAGATCCTGGGAAGTTTACCTCGCCAGTTAAAATAACCTTAATGCTTCGTACGCCTGCGAGTGTTACTTGAGCAGATGAGCCACTTCCTGGTTTATTCAAGCCTTGATAAAGCTGACGCAATCTGCTGATGATACGTTCCCCTGCGGCATCGATTGATAATCCATTTACATAAATGGGACTTAGGTTTAGGATTTTAACTGTGCCTTCAGGACTAACCGTTACTTTGAAATTGTCTAAAACATCCCCGAAAATATGGATATCTAATTCATCATCAGGTCCTAATTGATAATTTTTTGGTGTTGCAATCCGCATATCCGGCTCAAATGTGAGTTTATCATTCTGGAATAGGCTGGCTCCAAAAATCTTCTTGTCGAGCGAATTTGCAACGCGTTTCTGTAAATTATTGTATTGATTTACAAGACTATCATTGTAAATATCCAAGGGTTTAGCAAGTAATTTGCGTTCCTCCAAATTTAAGGGGCTTTCATGCAGGATAGGCTGATTTACTCGTGCAGGATTATTGATTACAAAGGTTTTAACACTTCTGCTTTCATCGCTACTGGAAACCTCTTGATTTTTTGATTTGTTACTAGCTTCTGACGCCGGAGTTTGGATAGTGGCCATACGCTCACGCATTTTGGCAATATCTGCAGAGGTATATCCTTGCGTTAAGGCTGCTTTTTCAATATCGCTTTCCGACATGCCGCTTGCCTGAGCCTTATCCATGAAAAGTTTCACTTCTGAATCTGAAAGGTCGTCAACATTACGTTTGATCCCTAAGTTGAACTGAGCCATACCCGCATGTGAAAAAAGCAGGCATAGGATGCAGGCGATTCGAGTGAGTAGGGGACTAAGGTTTATTTTAAACTGCATCATGTGCTTTCAATATTTCAGTAAAGGTAAAATTTTATGACTATCCTTTCAAATTAAAACTTTGGACACGAAAGGTTTCGCTTCCACTTGACAAAGGGTTTTTTCAAGGAAAAGTCGAAATCAAATAAATAAGCTATGGACAACTCATGGGCTCCTCCTGCCGCAGGCCCTAATGCCGACAAGGTCACATCATAGGAGTACCCGATAGAGAAATTATCCTGTTTATATCCCAGTAGTGCAACAATCGATTCTCGATTGGGTGTGCCTATTTTTGATTTCGCAATTGGGATTCCACGGTACCAAAGGCCGAAGACCATGGGTGACCAGGTGACATAAGCGCCCATATCCAATTGCTGAAAATCGCCTTGTTGCTTATAATGGATAACCGGGCTGATGCTCTTTTCGTTGTTTCGGTCCTCATAGGAATCTGCCTCATAGAAATTCTCTTGCAGGATGATTTTCGTTCCTACTTGCACACTGAATTTCGTTGCCAAAAGTTCCTCTGTGGAGGATATTAAGGATTTATTTGGCTGATTTAGGTGGTGTGCGGAGAACCCGAACCAATAATTTCGGGTGTTTAATAAGCCCCCAACGCTGAGGTCCATATAGGATCGTTGGTTATTCATATTGGATAACAAGGGATCACTACTAGTACCTAAACTTCCCGAATTCAGGAAATTATTGATTTGATCCCCCGTAATTAAATTACTCATGTCCAACCCTCGATTGACATAGGTACCTTGCATTCCCAACGAGAGCGTCTGATCAGGACTTAAATCGATGTGGTAGGCATATTGAAGGCCTAAACTAGTAGTTTTTAGATTGGCAAATTGCTTGTCGGTCGTAGCGATAATCCCCACGCCACTATTGATGCTCCCAATGCTTAAATCGGCCGAAAAAGAGGTAAATTGGTAGTTGGCCTCCAAATTAGGCCATTGATTCCGGTAATTGAAATTAACTTTTGACGTACTGTTGATCCCCGCAAACGCCGGTGATATCAGAAGTGGGGCAGAGTAGAATTGGGACAATTGCGGATCCTGTGCTTGTCCCAAGAATGGAAGGCAAACACAGATTAGGCGAAACACGAAAATGGCTAAGCTTTTTTTCATACCGCTCATTATAGCCCCGCAATTTAGGTCTTCGCTTTACAAAAACCAATAAAATGCGTTAATTTGTACGACCTGACCCAAAACCTATGCTTCGGAGCATTTTCATTTTTTGTATGTTGATCGGGGTGAATTTTATCACCAAGGGGCAAAATATTATTGTTCGCAATAATTGCATTACTCAATGCATTGATTGTGCCAAAAAAACGGCAGATATGGGGACGGTTTTTGACTTGGATGTTAATATGCCCGTTGGGACGACTTATTTATGGGATTTTGGTGAGCCGGGTACTCCAGATAATACATCTACTAATCGTACTGGTACTCATTTGTACTGCACTCCTGGGGATAAGGTGGTTACATTAAAGCTTAGTTCGAATCCAACTCCAATCAAAAAGACGATCAAAGTAGGCCAGTTACCCTATATATACTTGGGAAAGGATCAAAATGAAGAATCAATAACAATATGTAATGGCCAAAAGTTAGAACTGAAAGCGTTTGAGAAAGTAGGCAAACCCAATTTCCCAATTAACGTAAATTGGTATCCAAATGGCGAAATCACAGATAATATCTCACTTACAAAGTCAGGCTGCTATTCTGTTAAAGTCACTGACCCAAATTCGGGATGCAGTGTAGAAGCCAAAATGCAAGTAAAGATTTGTGGTGAACGTGACCCAGATCAGAATGTAATTAAAAGCTCTAAGGTGATGGCTATGGGAACGGGTGCTGCAATACAATTTCAAGGATCCGCTGATAATCCAGTACCAATTCCTGGAAAGACAAATGTCCCTAATGGTGTTGCTAAGATGGAAGACCCTACTATTGCTAATGGCCTTATATTTTACACAGACGGCGTACATATCTTTGATAAATTTAATCAGCCAATTCTATACTCTGATCCGAGTAAAAGTCTCAATGCCGACATAACAAATTCCCAAGGTGTGACTATTATACCTAAAACTGCTTGCAAAGGTTGCCAGTCTGAATACTATGTATTTACCTTAGGTAAGAACACTGCCGGAGATAATTTGGTTTATTATTCCATCGTTGATATGAAACTTAATGGAGGAAAGGGGGGGATTTCTGTCATTAATCAACTGCTGAATCCAACTCCAGTCACTTCCAAACTTATTGCACTTCAAGGTGGTCAGGGTTATTATTGGCTAGTTGCTCAAGATGTACAATCTGGAGATTTACTGACATATAAAGTTTCTGAGGTCGGGATTACAGCTTCTACAAGTTCAAAAGGGGGTAAAGCATTTACAAAAAGTGCAGGGGCTTCTGGTACAACAAAATCTAATTATGATTGGACCAAAATGGCAGTTACGCTTCCTGATTTAAATATGAGTAGTATTGATTTATATACGTTAGATCCGATAACAGGTAAATCGACATTCGATTATAATATTCAACTAGGAAAGCCAATGCCTCAAGTTTATGGTGTAGAGTTTTCAACCAATAGCAATTTATTGTATGTATCTATGCAAGGAGATGGGGTTTCCATTCCTTCGGAAATTTGGCAGTTTGATCTCACTTCAAAGGATCCTACAAAAATTTTAGCAACAAAATCGGTTATTTTTTCCTCACTTGATAAGATTGGCGCCTTGCAAATGGATCCAGTATATAATACAGTCATATTTGTGTCATTTGAAGGGAGTAATACATTAGGGAAAATTTCAATGACGAATGGATTAAATACAGATCCAGATCCATTGAATAGACCTAAGTTTATTCGGAATGCTGTAACTTTTCCCGCGGGAGTGACAACCCAGTTAGGTTTACCACCTAATTTGCCTGTACCCAATTCTCCTACAGGTCCACCATCAATTAGTGGGCCGACTTGTGATGGTACCGTGTTCAAATTCACAATTGATCAAAAGTTGTGTGATCCGCTTAATAATGATAAGATTGAGTGGAAAATTTACAACTCAGTTGTTAATCCTATTCCTGATAAAAATGGTATTATGGTTCCTTTAGATCCACTTACTACGATTATTTATACTTATGTAGGTAATGAGCTCAAATATGATTTTCCTACATCCGGTAAATATGTCATCACTGCCTCTATAAGTAACAGTTGCATTAAAGATTTCCTATTGGATGCTCAAGAATTTGATATTCAAGTTATAAAACCTACGAGTATCGTGACTGAAATTAATAAGTTTTTTAAATGCAATCCGGCTAGTGTTCCTTTGGCTTTGACAGCAACTCCAACAAGCTCCAGTTTGGTATATCAATGGAGTAATGGTGATAAAACACCTACAGCAAATATCAAAGCACCTGGAGGTAAAGTGAATTTGTTACTAGGGGATACAAAAACAGGATGTTCCGTTAACTTGAATTCGCAAGTGAATTTTCTGGAAGTTAAAAACTTTATCCCTTCAAATACATATTCAATTTGTATGGATAGTCCCAAACCCTTCGATTTGCAGTTGTTCGGGCCAACAACTGATTTAAAATTCGAATGGACTTTTGGGGGATCTGTGTTGAGCACGCAGAATAAAGTTCGTGTCACGCAAGCCGGAAACTACACAGTACGCATTACGGATCTGGATAACTGTAGCATCAATCATACCTTCGTGGTATCTGATAAATGTGAACCTACCTTATTGACGCCCAATGTTTTTACACCTAATGGCGACGGAAAGAATGATACCTTTATGCCTCAGCCCAAAAACCCCTTACGCGCGAAAATAGTAGGCTTGCAAATTTTCAATCGCTGGGGAGAATTGTTATTCACGAGCAAAGGCCCCGAATTTGTGTGGGACGGCAAAGTGAATGGAACACGCGTACCACAAGAGTCCTACGTTTGGCAACTCCAATATGAATCTTTGGATTATCCGGAACGAGGTACATTGACAGAAAGAGGAGGTGTATTAGTGATTTACTAATAAGCCCTTACCTCAATTCCCTTCATGAAATTTACGAATGATTTGTTCACTACCTGATTTCCACCCGGTGTAGGGAAATTCCCTGTGAAATACCAATCCCCCAAGTGGTTCGGACAAGCGATATTTAGATTCTCCACGGTTTGGTAGACAATCGATAATTCCGCCTGTAGGTTTTTCGGTTTAACAATTTCAGCAATTTTATCCGAGATTTCTTGGTCGGTAAATGGCGCATAAATCGCTTTCACAAAGTTCTCTTGAGTTGCCGTTCCATTTTCGAGGGCCAACAAACATTTCAAGTTTACTTCATCTAAAATATGCTCTAAATTTCGCTCTTTTAATAAGGCCAAAGCTGCGCGGAATGCGACAAATTCCTTCATTTTGGACATGTCGATGCCATAGCAATCCGGGTAACGAATTTGTGGCGCAGAAGAAACGATAACGATTTTCTTCGGCGATAATTTATCCAAAAGGCTTAAAATACTCTTTTCCAACGTCGTGCCACGCACAATCGAATCATCAATTAAAACGACAGAGTCCACGTTCTTCTCGATTACCTCGTAAGTCGTGTCGTATACATGCGAAACCATGTCGTCACGCATGGCATCACTTGCAATGAAGGTGCGCACTTTGACATCTTTGGAAATCAATTTTTCAACACGCGGACGGAATGTTAATAATTCTTCCAACTGGTCTTCAAACAGAATCCCTTCCATGATCGCTTGCTTGCGTTCTTTGGCTAAATGATCTTCTAAACCATCAATCATGCCTAGAAAAGCACTTTCAGCGGTGTTTGGAATGTATGAGAAAACGGTGTGTTTTAAGTCTTGTTGAACCTCGTTAAGAATTTGAGGAATCAATAAACGGCCTAATTTTTTACGCTCACGGTAGATATCCGGATCCGAGCCGCGCGAGAAATAAATACGTTCAAACGAACATGATTTTTGTTCGATGCGGTCGATAAAAGGAACTTCCTGTACGGATCCGTCCATGGCAATAATCAAGGCATGGCCGGGTGTAATTTCTTGAATTTGATCGTATGCACAATTGAATGAAGTTTTGATCGCTTGCTTTTCAGAAGCCACGACAACTACTTCTTCGTCCATGTAATAATAGGCGGGGCGAATTCCCGCTGGGTCACGTGCTACAAAAGAAGCACCATAACCAGTCATTCCTACCATGGCATAGCCACCATCAAAATCTTTGCATGAACGCTCTAATACGCGTTTTAAATCGATATTAGCTGCTAAGACATCGGATAATTCTGGATTCTCGTATTGATCTTTAAACTTCCCAAATTGGCGTTGATTTTCTTCATCCAAGAAGTGACCAATCTTTTCCATCACGGTCACCGTATCCACCTTTTCTTTGGGATGTTGACCTAAGGAAACCAATTTGTCGAACAAATCGTCCACATTGGTCATGTTGAAATTACCTGCCATAACCAAGTTTCTGCTGCGCCAGTTGTTTTGGCGAAGCATCGGATGACAGTTTTCAATTTCGTTTTGACCATGCGTTCCATAGCGCAAATGGCCTAGTAAAACCTCCCCAGTGAAGGCTACGTTATCTTGCCACCAATCTGCATCATGCACGGCATCAAGGCCTGTTTCGCGTTTGGTTTCTTTGGCAAGTTTTTGTGCTTTTCTGAATTTCTTGTTGATTTTACCGAAGATGTCTGCCACGGCTTGTGGTTCTACGGAACGGTAGCGGCTGATGTAGCGACTTCCCGGTTTAACATTAATCTTGATGTTTGCGACGCCAGCCCCATCTTGTCCCCGGTTTACTTGCTTTTCCATCATGAGGTAAAGCTTGTTTAAGCCATACATCGGTGTTTTGTACTTGTCCAAGTAGTGCTGAAAAGGTTTTCGCAAACGGATCAGTGCAATTCCGCATTCGTGCTTGATGGATTCAGACATTGGGGGTGTGGGTTTTGGCTAAAAATCAGCCCAAAATTAGCTAAATATTATGAGCTACAAATGTTATTTTTTGTTTTTTTAATCTAGGCTTTCCAAATCGTATAAATTAGCGTAGGGAAGAGCATACAAGCAATAATTGCGCATGTCAAAACCAAATAAATCCAGTTGTTTTTAAGGTTGTCGGCTGGATGAATGGCCGCTCCTTTTTTAAAGTACATCTGGAAAGGAATGCGTAGGTAATAATAGATCGATACCGCTGTCATCATGACCGCGATAAGCAATAATGCCAAGATGGAATTGGAAGTTGACATTTGGTACTTTTCCCATAATTGACTGAAATAGTTGACCTTAGCTATAAATGTTCCCGCAGGAGGCAATCCGACTAATGCGATAAACCCAATGAGTAAGCTTGCAGCGCGTACCGGATAAGCTTGTCCAAAGCCCCCCCAAAGCTGCATATCATTTGCTTGATAGCTGCTAGATTCCACTTCGTCCAAGATGAAAAAGACCAATATCGTGCTTAAACTATATACCAAGCTATAGAATAAAATATTGTCGACACCTTGTTCCGCGGGCATCAACCAAGCCATGGCCAAGAATCCACCATGCGCAATGCTGGAATAGGACACCAAACGTTTGGCATTGTATTGGCTCAGTGCACCTAAATTTCCAACGAGTAATGTGCCGATTGCCAATAGAGCAATGACGTCTAGCATGGAAACAGGTACAAAATGGACGAGCCGGATGCCCAACCAAGCTACTGCGATTTTAGGAGCTGTAGAAATCCAACTCATCCAACTGGCAGGTAAACTTTCTAGCACATCGGGACTCCAAGGGTGAAAAGGTACCCAAGACATCTTGAATAAAATTCCAGTTCCCACCATTGCCAAAGCCGTGCCCGCTAAAAATGGATCTGCTGTAGCCAAGCCCCTGCTAAAGGCAGGATCTAAAATTAACATTGTTCCAGTAAGTCCATAAATCAACGAAAGGCCATATAATAACATAGCTGAAGTTCCCATACCGAACAACACGTAAGGCAATGCCGCACGGACTCCTTCTTTGTCTTTGCGTAATCCTACCAAAAGATAGGTCCCCAAGGACATCAGTTCGATACTCAAGAAAATACTCAGAAAATGTATGCTTAAACTTGTCAGCAGCGATCCCAATAAAATGGAAAAAAAGCCAATTTTTTCTTCAAATGAGAAGGGTTTTTGTTGGTATTGATTAATACTAATGATGACGAAACCGATCGCCAAAATCAAGCAATTAATGGCGTTTGCGCCCGGATTTACCCAAAGCATATGAAAGGAAACAAAGCCTTCGGTTCCGTATTTCATCCGTTGGTATGCCAGCACGGTTCCTATAATGAGCCCCACTTGGGCTAATAAATAGCGCCAAGCGCGTCCGCTTTTTTCTTTCCCTCCTACTAAAAATAGATCTCCTATGATGCTAATAAGAATCCAGGCGGCAATCAATAATTCGGGTAGGATATGCTGGTACCCTCGCAAAATACTTTGCAATTGGTTGGGTAATGCCTGCATGAGTCCGTCTGCAATCATGGATTTACATTTTTTGTTTTAAATAATGGGCCGTCGGGTTGTTATCCTTCAATGCACACATCGCCTCGGGTGTTCCTTCGAAACTTAAATTTCCGCCATTTTCGCCGCCTTCTGGACCTAGGTCAATGATATGGTCGGCACATTTTACCACCTCCATATTATGTTCGATGATGATGACCGTGTCACCTTGCTCCACCAAATCATTCATCGCTTTCAATAATTTTTTGATGTCATGAAAGTGCAATCCTGTGGTAGGTTCATCAAAGATAAAAAGCGTTTTACCTTTGTTTCCATTTCCTTTGCCTAAAAAGCTAGCTAATTTAACTCGTTGGGCCTCTCCGCCCGAAAGCGAATTTGACGATTGACCTAGTTTGATATAACCTAATCCCACTTGGAAGAGCGGGTCAATTTTCTCAGCAATCTTGGGCGCTTTTTCTTGGAAATAGGGGATGCTTTCCTCCACCGTCATGTCCAAAATGTCTGCGATGTGTTTGTCTTGGAATTTGATGTCCAAGATTTCTTGCTTAAATCGTTGGCCGTTACATGACTCGCAGGTCAATTTAATATCGGCCATGAATTGCATCTCAATGGTGATTTCCCCTTCGCCTTGACAAGTTTCGCATCGGCCACCTTCCACATTAAATGAAAAATGAGCAGGTTTGTAACCACGGGTTTTGGCCAAAGGTAATTCTGAAAACAAGGCACGAATCGCGTCATAAGCCTTGATGTAGGTAATCGGATTAGAACGCGAAGATTTTCCGATGGGCTGTTGGTCCACCATTTCAATGCTCGCAATTTTATTGGTACTACCGCCTAATTCGCGGAATCGTCCCGTTTCCTCCGTGCCTAATTGTAAATTTCTTAACAAAGCCGGGTATAAAATTTTACGAATTAGGGTCGATTTTCCGGAACCGGAAACACCTGTCACCGCGGTCATGATGCCCAAAGGAATCTTGACATCGATATTTTTTAAGTTATTTTCACTCGCTCCTTTGATTTCAATATGAGCCAAAGGCTTTCTTCGGAAACTCGGAACTTGTATCGTGTCTTTGCCTTGTAAAAACCGCAAGGTGTGGCTGTCGGTCGTTGTATCTAATAACGCTTCGGCCAAGTTTCCCTGAAAACTCAGTTGGCCACCATGTCTTCCCGCATCTGGACCAATATCAATTATCTGATCCGCTGCACGCATGATGTCCTCTTCATGTTCGACGACGATGACCGTGTTGCCCATCGATTTGAGCATTTCCAATACGGAGATGAGTCTTTCCGTGTCGCGCGGGTGTAAACCGATACTCGGTTCATCGAGGATGTACATCGAGCCAACCAAGGCGCTTCCTAAAGATGTGGCCAATTTGATGCGTTGGAATTCACCACCAGATAGGGTAGAAGTCAAACGGTTCAAGGTCAAATAGCCCAATCCTACGCGATTCATGTAATCCAATCGATTTTTGATTTCGATGAGGATACGTTTCGCAACGGCTGTATCGGTTTCGCTCAGGGATAATTTGTCAAAGAAATCTTTGACCTTTGAAATGGGCCAAAGCACCATGTCGATGATGGACGCGCCATCAATTTTGACATAACCGGCATCGCCGCGTAAACGAGAACCCTGACATTCCGGGCAATTGGTTTTGCCACGGTAACGTGAAAGTAGGACGCGGTATTGAATTTTATAGGTTTCTTTTTCGAGGTGATCGAAAAACTGGGTTAAACCAGCAAAGTATTTATTTCCTTTCCAAAGCAATTGCTTCTCCTTTTCCGTTAAATCCTTGTAGGGGCGGTGAATCGGAAAGTCGAAATGAATCCCATTTCGCAACAAAGGATGCAACCAATCGCTCATGCGCTCGCTGCGCCAAGGGGCAATCGCACCTTCATAAACGGATAAATCGTGATCTGGGATGACTAAATCGGGATCTAAGCCTAATACTTTTCCGTAACCTTCGCAGTTCCGGCAAGCACCGTAAGGATTGTTGAACGAGAATAAATTCAGGCTAGGCTCTTCAAAGGCCATGCCGTCTAATTCGAATTTATTGGAAAAGCTTTTGCGTTTTTGGTCTTGTATTTCGACCCAACAAACACCATCGCCCTCGAAATAGGCGGTTTGAACCGAATCGCCTAGTCGGAAAATGGTTTCTTCTTCATCGTTCGCAATTAAGCGGTCAATGAGAATGGCGATTTCATTCCGTTTTTTTGTTAGCTTCTTTAAGCTTACCTCGTCTTCTACGAGCTCCTCTAAATCCAAAATTTCGGATTCAAATTTCAGTCGGGTATATCCTTTTTGAATGAGTAATTGGCATTCCTCCAAAAGTGATCTTTCCGGGTGATTCAACAAAGGGGCTAAAATCAAGACCTTTTGTTGGTCGTGTGAAACAATCCAATCTACAATATTTGATACGGAATCCTTTTTTACTTCTTGGCCAGACACGGGTGAAATCGTTTTGCCAATGCGGGCAAAGAGTAATTTGAGGTAGTCGTATATTTCGGTTGTAGTCCCTACGGTTGAGCGGGGATTTTTGGTATTGACCTTTTGTTCAATCGCGATCGCAGGAGCGACCCCTCGAATGTAATCCACGGCCGGCTTTTCCATGCGGCCTAAGAATTGGCGCGCATAGGAATTTAGGCTTTCCACGTACATCCGTTGGCCTTCTGCAAAAAGCGTGTCAAAGGCAAGTGATGATTTTCCTGAACCCGATAAGCCCGTTACGACGACCAATTTATTTCGAGGAATGGCAACGTCCACATTTTTTAGATTGTGTACGCGGGCACCTTTGATAATGATGTGATTTTTGGGATCTAGATTTTCGAAATCTTGGGGTGCGGGAGAACTCATATCTCAAAATTATCCTTTAATTTTGACAAACCCAACCCCTAGCTTTGGCAATCCTTGAAGGTTTGCCAAAGCTAAGTTAGCGGGAATGTTTTTTTTTGCTTTCCAACAACTTGATAATATGAAATCGACTTACTTATTTTTTGTTATTTTATTCTGCTCGTTGAGTTTTAATTGCCTTGCGCAAGACCCGGTTGTCATTGCTGAAGAAGGCGCTCGCGGGGACTTGGATGTAGAACCTGATGTGCGTGATTTGAGCTTTCGGGAGCGTTTGCATTTTGGAGGTGGAATTTCGGGTTTGAGTTTTGGTAATCCTACTAGCATTGGTCTTTCACCGATGGCTGGCTATATGGCTACGAATACAACGATTGTCGGCCTAGGGATGACTTATCAGTATTATGCTTATCGCGGTTACGCGGCAACTAATTTAATCGGGGAGCGGATATTTGTTCGTCAATATGTTCCCGCCTTGTCGGCACTTTTAGGACAAAGTTTTCTTACGGCGCAAGTGGAAAATTTCAGTGATATGACTAACCCTACCTATGCATATTCTAATCCAGTTTTAGTGGGAATCGGTATTGGATCTAAGATTGGAATCAATTTAAATGTGATGTATGATTTGAATTATTCTGCTACAAAAGCGTCTCCATATGGCTCTGCCTTGGTTGTCCAAGTAGGTGGATTTTTCTTTTAATTTTTTTAAAACAATTTGGCCTAAAATATTGTCTTAGTATTCGACGATTATCAACAAGAAATTCTTAATTTCGAACTCATTTATTATTCACATGTCAAAAGCACTTTTACCTGAACCTCTATTAGTTGAGGACCCAAATCGTTTCGTTTTATTCCCGATCAAGCACGATGATATCTGGAGATTTTACAAGCAATCGCAAGCGTCTTTCTGGACAGCTGAAGAGATTGATTTGCAACAAGATTTGTCGGATTGGAAGAAATTGAATGATGGAGAACGTCATTTCATTTCTCATGTCTTGGCCTTTTTTGCGGCATCCGATGGTATCGTGAATGAAAACTTGGCGAATAATTTCTTGAAGGAGGTTCAATACGCAGAAGCCAAATGCTTTTACGGTTTTCAGGTCATGATGGAAAATATTCACTCGGAGACTTATTCCTTGTTGATCGACACTTACATCCAAGATCCTAAAGAAAAAGATCGTTTGTTGCGTGCCATTGAGACGATTGATTGTGTGAAGAAAAAAGCAGATTGGGCATTGAAATGGATTGAAAGTCCAAACTTTGTAGAGCGCTTAATTTCTTTTGCAGCGGTAGAAGGTATTTTCTTCTCGGGTTCATTCTGTTCGATTTTCTGGTTGAAGAAGCGCGGCTTGATGCCTGGCTTATCATTCTCGAATGAATTGATCTCCCGTGATGAAGGCTTGCACTGTGATTTTGCATGTTTATTGTACACGGATCACATCAAAAATAAAATTTCTCAAGAGCGTATTTACGAGATCATCTTGAACGCGGTTGAAATTGAAAAAGAATTCGTAACGGTTGCCTTGCCTGTTTCATTAATTGGTATGAATGCAGAATTGATGTGTCAATACATCGAATTCGTTGCCGATCGTTTATTGGTTGCTTTAGGTTGCAAGAAGCATTACAATGCTACGAATCCATTCGATTTCATGGAGATGATTTCCTTGCAAGGGAAAACCAACTTCTTCGAAAAGCGTGTGGCTGAATATCAAAAATCAGGCGTTATGGCTGATAAAGATTCGATGTCATTTTCGATGGACGAAGATTTTTAGTCTTTGTAAAATCATGGAAAGCCCAGCAGAAATGTTGGGCTTTTTTTATGGGATGCGTTCAACGAACATGGGTAACACCAATCCGATAATGATTCCCGAAATAACATAGACCATGTGAATTCGTTTAAAGCGGGTAAAACTCATCAGGGCTGTCGTGATGAATAGGATGATCGCAACCACAATTAATTGACCACATTCTAAGCCTAGATTAAAAGCCAAAAGGGGAGTGAAAATGGATGATTCTTTCCCTAATAGACTTTGAAGATAATTGGAGAAGCCTAATCCGTGGATAAGGCCAAAAAATGAAACCGTGATGTAAGGTAATTTGGAAGAATTTTGCCGAACAGAATCCTTGAAATTCAAATTGCGAAGGGCTGAAATTAAAATCGTGCACGGGATTAAGAACTCAATCCACGTAGGATTGATGGATACCCAACCTAAAGTGGCCAATGCCAATGTTACCGAATGACCGATGGTAAAGGCGGTTACCAACCAAAGCACGTGCTTGATATCAGACCAAGTGAAAATGCAGGTAATCGCCAGGATAAATAATAAATGGTCGACGGCTTGCCAATTCAATATGTGTTGAAAGCCCAAGAGCAAATAAGTCCAGAAATAGGTCATCATGCCAATTTTGTAGGCTAAATGTAGGAATTTTTCAGGATAATTTTGGAGCCTAATTGAGTAGAAATCAAGCAAGTGCGTATTTAATGAAAAAATACTAGCTATGAAAAACGCAATATTATGCTTGTTGGCCTTGCTGACATTTCAAATTTTTGCTCAAAAACCCACGGTGGAATCACTTAAAGATGCTGAATTGGGGCGTTTTAAGGTGATGATTGCCAAAGACCGTGCTGGGCTTGAAGCCGTATTGCACAAAGATTTAGTTTATCACCATTCCGGAGGAAATACAGATAATAAAGAATCCTATATCGCTTCTATATTCTCTGGAAAATCGAGCTACGTTTCTATTCAAGCTGCTGAAATGCAAACGCGCGTTTATGGTAAAACGGGTATTAATACGGGAGTGATCAATTTGGTGAACCTAAATGCCGATGGGAAAGAAACTCCGGTAAAAATACGATTTACGGATGTTTTTGTTTTTGAGTCGGGGCGCTGGCAAATGGTCTCGTGGCAATCCACGAAATTAGCCAACTAATTCCGCTACAAAATTTTCGATTTCCGAATAAATTAAGCTAAGCTCTTCATTGCTAATGCAGTAAGGAGCTAGGATGTATAAGGTATTGCCGAGGGGTCTCATGAGGACCCCTTTTTTGATGAAATACTGATAAGCACGATCCCGGATGGAATGCATATATCCATTGGATTCACCTACCGCAAGCTCAAAAGAGATGATTGTTCCTTGGATGCGTATGTGTTGAATGACGGAATGGCCTTCCTGGGTTAATTTCCAAGCGCGGTGACTCGCCTCAATGCGCGCAATATTTTCCCAGGTTTCCGATTGCTCCATTAAATCCATGCTGGCCAACGCTGCCGCACAAGCCATGGGATTCGCCGTAAAAGAATGGCTATGGAAAAGTGTTTTCTTCCGGTCGTCGGACAAAAAGGTATCAAATAATTCGTTCGAACAAGTGGTAATTCCCATCGCCATCATACCTCCTGTGAGGCCTTTGGAGAAACATGCTATATCTGGTTTATGGGTCAAATAGTCCATGGCGAACCATTTTCCCGTCCGACCGAAACCCGTCATGATTTCATCGGCAATGCAAAGCACTTGGTTTTCATGTGCAATCGAAATCAATGCATCCAATGTTTCTGGAGCATACATTTTCATGCCACCTGCTCCTTGAATTAAGGGTTCAAAAATGAAGGCCGCATATTCATTCGCGTGATTCATTTTCTCGCGCATCGCGGCAATGCAAGCATCCGCATCACAAGGGCTCGGTAGAAATTCTACCTCAAACAACATATCCTGAAAAGGTGCATTGAAGGCACTGGGAGAACCCAAACTCATGGCTCCAAAAGTATCTCCATGGTAGGCGTCTTCGAAGGCAATGATTTTGCGCTTTTGCGTTTGGCCTTGATTATGGAAAAATTGCAAGGCCATTTTAATCCCAACTTCCACAGCTGTACTGCCATTGTCTGAGAAAAAAACCTTTTGGAAATTGTCAGGTAGATGCCCCAATAATCGTTCGGATAATTGAATCGCAGGTTCGTGCGTGAAGCCAGCAAAAATCACTTGCTCTAATTTTAGCGCTTGCTCGTATATTTTTTCTGCCAAATACGGATGTCCATGGCCATGAATATTCACCCACCAGGACGAAATCGCATCGATGTATTTTTTTCCTTCCGCATCATAAAGATAGACTCCTTTCCCATGCGTGATCGGAATCGAAATGGGTTCGATTTGATGTTGGGTGAAGGGATGCCAAATAACCGCGGCATCTCGTTGGGATAAATTAGCGTTGGAATGATTCGGCATAATGCGCAATAATGCTAGGGTTAATTTCTTTTTCTTCGTTGACACGTAACAAAACAGGCAAGCCCGTATGTTTCACAATAAACGCTTCTCCAGACGCATTTGTTTGGCCATTGAAGATAATTCCGGCCATCGGAATGTTTCGGGATTTTAAAATTTCAAAGGTCAACAGGGTATGATTGATGCTTCCCAAGTAGTTTTTACTCACAATAATAACAGGAAGACCTAAATGCTGAATTAAGTCCAGGTTCGTTTGTTGGTCGTTTAACGGAACCATAATTCCGCCGGCTAACTCAACCACTAAATTTTGTGCTGTCTCTGGTACATGAAAGGCATTTAGTTCAATGCGAATTCCATCCAATTCCGCGGCGGTATGCGGAGAAAGGGGATTTTGCAATTCATAAGTAGACGCAAAAACATGCGTTCCCGGAACCCATTGTTGGATCCAATACGCATCTCCATCAAGCAAATTCCCAGCTTGCACGGGTTTCCAATAATCGGCTTGCAAGGCTTTCGTTACGATTGCTGAGCAAACAGTTTTGCCAATCTCTGTACCGATTCCGGCGATGATGTATTGCTTAGGCATTGGATTCAAGTGTTTGAATGAGTTTTTGCATCTCGGTCCAAGAAGTCGTCGCCGTTAGGGTTATGCGAATGCGTTCCTTTCCTTTCGGGACCGTAGGGAATACGATAGGTTTTACGGCAAAACCTGCAGCTTGAGCTTTGGCAGCTTTTGCACGAACCGCTTCATTGCCTGTGACAAAAAAGGTTTGAATGGCGGTATGACTGTCGCCCCAATGTTCCGAAGTTTGTAAACTTTTGAAGTGAATGATGTTGTCGTATAGTGCTTTTCGTTGTTCATCTGCTTTGGCAACATAGTCCATCGCCGTGTTTAAACTCAACACATGATGCGGCGTAGGAGCGGTTGAATAGATGAACGGTCGGGCGAAATTAATCAAGTAGGAGCGAAGCGCCTCGGAACCTAGCACGACCGCGCCAGCATTTCCCCAGGCTTTGCCAAAGGTTAGCACCCGGGCAAAAGTGGAATCCTGAATGCCTAATTCCACACACAAACCTGCGCCTTGTGGTCCATAAACTCCGCCCGCATGGGCTTCGTCTACGATGAGTTCAAAGTTATAAGTTGATTTGAGTTCGATCAATTCTTTCAGTGGAGCGATATCGCCATCCATGGAGTAGATCGACTCGACGACCACCCATTTGATGGTTTCTTTGGGATATTGCTTCAATAAATGAATTAAATCCTTTAGGTCATTATGTTTAAAGATGCGTCGTTCCGCCGGTGCCAAACGGAGGCCATCAATTAAACTCGCATGCAATAATTTATCGCAGAAGATAACATGTTCTTTTTGAGCCAAGGAAGCGATAAACCCCAAATTTGCTTCAAACCCGGAGCTAAAAAGCAGTGATGCCTCTGCTTGATGCATTCGTGCACATGATTTTTCGAATGCCTCGATATAGCTATGATTACCTGAAATTAAGCGCGAACCCGTAGACCCATTTACAGGAGTTTCCGGATTTTGCATAGATTCCCAGGTACTAAAGTTATCCGAAATTTGCTTAGCTAATGCACGGTCTTTCGCGAGTCCCAAGTAATCATTCGAACAGAAGTCGGTCAGTTGATCCACATCCACCAGCGCACGCAACAGCCCCGCGTCTTTTCGTTCGCTTAAGGCATTGATCAGAAGATTGTTAGCTGAATTTGTGTTTGGCATCTTGTGTGTAAAACTACGAAACAAGGGGCAATTCTGTGAGTAATGTCCTGAAAAAATGCGTTAATTGATAATTTGGATGAAAAAGCGGAAATAATGCTTGACAATCCGCGAACTCTGATGTAGTATTGCACAACGTTTCAATGTCGTAAACGTTTCTGTTAACAAATCACCCAAATTTCTTTATTTTGCTGCTCATCCATCGGGTTGTGCATCAGGTTTTTAAGAGAATTATTTGCTGAATTTTGGGGTTTGTTTCATCTAAAAAATATCAACATATTTTCCCTTTTATGGATAATAAATCCGAATCAACCAACCGTCCTAAGCGTCAACGAATTTCAAAACCAACCGAAGATCAAGCTCCTTTATTACCGATGGGAGAGGCTCCTGCCGTAGAATCAACTCCAGAAGTAACGGAGACGGCTGCTCCTGCAAGACCTGCGAAAAATATTCGCCCTCGGAAAGGAAAGCCTAACCAATCAGATGAGGCCCCTATCGAAGTAGAAGGAATTATCGAACCCGAAGAAGTAGATACGTCATTCGTGACAAGTGATGCGCCTTTGGCTGCGGATAAAGTTTCGCCAACGGATGCACCGGTAGATTTAAATAGCTTGCCGAAAGAGGATGCACCGGCTCAACAGCCACAGCATCAACATCGTCAACACCGCAATAATTACAATCAAGTCATCAAAGAATTGGATGGCTTAATTGACAATGAAGGGGTGTTAGAAATCATGCAAGAAGGCGGATACGGCTTCATGCGTTCATCGGATTATAACTATTTGGCATCGCCAGATGATATTTATGTGTCGCCGTCTCAAATCAAAATGTTTGGTTTAAAGACAGGAGATACTATTTTAGGAAAAATTCGTCCGCCGAAAGAAGGAGAGAAATATTTCGCTTTATTGAAAGTGGAATCTGTGAATGGAAAGACGACCGATGAGATTCGTGATCGAATCAATTTTGAATACTTAACGCCTTTGTTCCCAGAGGAAAAATTAAACTTGTCTTCGACGCCAGATAATTATTCGACGCGTATTTTGGACTTGTTTGCGCCGATCGGTAAAGGACAGCGTGGTATGATCGTAGCTCAGCCAAAAACGGGTAAAACGGTTTTATTAAAGGACATTGCCAATGCGATTTCGCGCAATCACCCGGAGGTTTATTTGATCATTTTATTGATCGATGAGCGTCCAGAGGAGGTGACCGATATGCAGCGTTCGGTACGTGCTGAAGTGATTTCATCTACGTTTGATGAGCAAGCCGAGCGTCACGTGAAAGTGGCTAACCTGGTTTTGGAGAAAGCAAAACGTATGGTTGAATGTGGTCATGATGTCGTTATTCTATTAGACTCAATCACGCGTTTAGCGCGTGCATATAATACGGTTGTTCCATCATCAGGTAAGATTTTATCTGGGGGTGTGGATGCCAATGCCCTTCACAAACCAAAACGTTTCTTCGGAGCGGCACGTAACGTGGAGAATGGCGGTTCATTAACCATCATCGCAACGGCCTTGATTGAAACCGGATCGAAAATGGATGAGGTAATCTTTGAGGAATTCAAAGGTACGGGTAATATGGAATTACAATTGGATCGTAAATTGGCCAACCGCCGTATTTATCCTTCGATTGATGTAACGGCTTCTGGTACGCGTCGTGAGGATCTATTGATGGATCCAGCAGTATTGCAACGCGTTTGGATTTTGCGCAAGCATATGTCGGACATGAACTCAGTAGAGGCCATGGAATTCTTGCAACAGCAAATGAAAGGTACGCGTAATAACGAAGAGTTTTTGGTTTCTATGAATCGCTAATCATGTCGATTTTACCCATTGAATTACGTTCATCGGATCGTCAGCCCGTTTGGTTTATCGGGCATGGCAGTCCGATGAATGCGTTAATGGACAATCCATTTACGCAATCTTTGAATCAGTTAGGGGCGTCTATCGCACCTCCACAGGCTGTATTGGTTGTTTCAGCGCACTGGTTGACCCGCGGAGGAACTTTTGTGCAAGCCTCCCCTCAGCCGGAAACGATTCACGATTTCGGTGGATTTCCGCGCGAATTACATCAGTACCAATATCCTGCTCCTGGTAGTCCATTCTTTGCTTCTGCTTTAGCCGACGAGGTGAAATCGGTTCAGCCTACGACTGAATGGGGTTTAGACCATGGCGCATGGACGGTTTTGTGTCATTTGTTTCCCCAACATAATATTCCTTGTTTCGAGTTGTCGATTGACTATTCGCGGCCATTAGCTTACCATATATCGCTCGCACGAGAACTACAGTTTTTGCGTGAAAAAGGCGTTTTGATCCTAGGCAGTGGCAATATAGTGCACAATTTACAAGCCAGCGTGCCTAATTTAAGTTCAGGTCAAGAGAACTTTGGCTACGAATGGGCACAGGAATTTGATGTATGGTCGGCGAAATTAATTGCCGATAAAAACGTCGAAGGATTACTCGATTACGAACGCGCACCGGGAGGACGTTATTCCGTTCCTACACCAGATCATTACATTCCCTTGTTGTACAGTTTGGCGCTGGCACGTAAAGACGAACAAGTCTATACGACCTACGAGCAACTCGTTTATGGAGGAATTTCGATGCGTTGTTTCGAGATTCGTTAATAACCCAAGAAGACTTTTTCAATGATATCGCTGGCTTGATCCATTTCGGTTTTCGAAATGGTCAAAGGCGGTGCCAAACGGATTTTATTACCGTGTGTTGGTTTTGCCAATAGTCCTGCCCGCATAAAATCCATGCATATTTCCCATGCGACCGGACTATCTTCATCTGTATTGATTTCGATTGCACACAATAAACCTTTGCCTCGCACTTCACGGATTAAAGCTGTTTTGGCTTTTAGTGTTTGTAGGAATTGCATCAATTGGTGTCCGCGTTTTTCCGCGTTCTCAATTAAATCCTCATCTTCCAAAATGTCGATGGCCACATTCGCTACCGCACATGCCAATGGATTTCCCCCAAAGGTGGATCCATGTTCGCCGGGCTTAATTGTCAACATGATTTCATCGCTGCATAATACGGCAGACACGGGCATGAATCCACCCGACAAAGCTTTGCCCAACAATAGAATATCGGGATGGACGAATTCGTGGTGGCAAGCTAACCAGGCGCCGGTCCGACCGAGGCCCGTTTGAATTTCATCGGCGATGAATAAAACCTTATGTTTTTTGCATAGGTCTGCGGCTTTTTTCAAGTAACCCGCATCTGGTAAAACAACCCCAGCTTCCCCTTGAATAGGTTCCACCATGTAGGCCGCGACGTTTGGATCTTGTAATTTTTCCTCTAAAGCCTGTAAATTATTGTATGGAATTTTGATAAATCCAGGTGCATAGGGACCAAAGTTGTGATAGCTACTAGGATCCGTTGAGGACGAAATCGCCGCAATGGTCCTGCCCCAAAAATTCCCTTCAGCGACGATGATTTGTGCTTGATTGGCTGGAATGCCTTTCACTTCATACCCCCATTTACGGGCTAATTTGATCGCGGATTCCCCGGCTTCGACGCCTGTATTCATCAACAACACTTTCTCGTAACCGAATTTCTCTGCGAGTTTTTTTTCGGTTAAGCCTAATTGGTCATTGTGAAAGGCACGCGAACTCAAGGTGAGTTTTTGGGCTTGATCCGTGATAGCTTGTATTAGGCGAGGATGACAGTGCCCTTGATTGACGGCGCTGTAGGCCGACAAAAAGTCGAAGTATTGTTTACCTTCTACATCCCAAACATGTACGCCGAGGCCTTTGGTAAGGACGACGGGAATGGGATGATAATTATGGGCACCGTATTCAGATTCTAGGCGGATGTAATCGGTTGATGTCATTGTTAGGTGAATTGCACGCGGTATTGTAGAGACGCGATACCTCGCGTCTGTTTTGTTTATGTTGTGACGCGATAATCTCGTCTGTTTTTTTGTTTTGTAGAGACGCGATACTTCGCGTCTATTATTTTAAGACGCGAGGTATCGCGTCTCTACATGATTCGCCTCGCGTCTCTACACGATCATTAAAGTCGTTCATAAATCCCCGCGACCCCTTGGCCACCACCCACACAGGCAGTTACCATGCCGTATTTCTGGTTGCGGCGTTTCATTTCATCGAATAATTGAATGGACAATTTAGCGCCCGAACATCCTAGCGGATGCCCCAAAGCAATCGCACCTCCATTTACATTCACGATGCTCGGGTCAATGCCCAAGGTCTTAATGACTGCCAATGATTGAGCTGCAAAAGCCTCATTCAATTCAATTTGTTGGATGTCTTGCAAAGAAAGTCCAGCTTTTTTCAACGCCAATGGAATTGCTTCTACCGGACCGATACCCATCAAACTTGGTTCCACACCTGCGGTGGCATAGGTTACCATGCGCGCGATGGGTTCCAATTTATGTTGTTTAACAAAGGCCTCCGAAACCACTAAGACAAACGCTGCTCCATCAGAAGTTTGGGATGCATTTCCGGCAGTCACCGTTCCACCCATGGCAAACACGGGTTTCAATTTTCCGAGTGCTTCAATGGTTGTATCAGCCCGAGGACCTTCATCTTTGGAAACGGTCCAGGTTCTCGTTTTTTTCTTGCCTGATGCTGCATCGAAATAATTTTCAGATACGTTAATGGGTACGATCGATGCATCAAAATGACCAGCTGCTTGTGCGGCTAGCGCTTTTTGATGTGACGCGAATGCAAAAGCATCTTGCTCGTCACGTGTGATTTCGTATTTTTTGGAAACCTCCTCGGCGGTTAGGCCCATGCCGATGTAATAATCGGGATGCTCGGAGGCAATGTTGTAATTCAAAACGGTTTTATGTCCCATCATAGGCAACATGCTCATGGATTCTGTTCCTCCGGCAATGATGCAATCCGCGATGCCAGCCGCAATTTTGGATGATGCCAAAGCAATAGCCTCTAAGCCCGACCCGCAATAGCGGTTGATAATGAATCCAGGTACGCTCTTTGGCAGTGATAATAAGGAAATATACCGCGCCATCTGCATCCCTTGCTCGGCTTCCGGAATCGCGTTACCCACGATTAAATCTTCCACGAGCACCGGGTCCACGGAAGGAACTTGCGCCATTAAATGTTTGATCACCTCTGCCGCCAAATCATCTGGTCGCATGGTTCTAAATCCACCTTTGTTTGCTTTTGCCACCGCGGTGCGGTAACCTGCTATGATATATGCGTTCATGATTAATTTCTTAAAGGTTTACCTCCATTTAATAAGCTACTGATTCGTTCCAACGTTTTGCGTTCGCCCGAAAGCGATAAGAATGCTTCGCGCTCTAAGTCGAGTAAATATTCTTCAGTGACCATTTGCGGTGCATCTAAATCGCCACCACAAATTGCATAAGCTAGTTTATTTGCGATTAAGGCATCGTGTTCGGAGATGTATTTACCCATCAACATGCCTTGAATCCCGGCTTTAAACAAGGCTAAACCTTGTTTTCCTTCTACCCAAACATCGCTTCTTTGTTGCTGTTGCACGTATCCCGCATCCGCTAATGCGATTGCCTCTTTTTTCGCTTCCGAAATGAGTTGGCTTCTGTTCAACACAATGCGATCTTCCTTGCGCAAATAATTCATTTCCAAAGCCTCATGCGCCGATGTACTCACGCGCGCCGTAGCTATGTTCATGAAGGCTTCTTGCAAACGGTTGAGTTCTACGTCGCCTTTTCTTCGGGCATCGCCCATACGCAAGGCCATTTCTTTTGTACCCCCACCGGCTGGAATTAAACCTACACCCACTTCCACCAATCCCATGTACAATTCCGCATGAGCCACAATTTTGTCGGCATGTAAGTTGATCTCCGTTCCTCCACCTAGTGCCAAGGTATGCGGAGCGACCACCACCGGAATGGATGAGTAACGGACGCGCATCATGGTTTTTTGGAAGATGGCAATCATCTGATTGACTTCATCAAATTCCTGTTGGGCCGCATACATAAACAGCATGCCCAAATTTGCTCCCGCCGAGAACGCTTCAACGCCTTCATTTCCGATGACCAAACCACGGTAATCTTTTTCAGCTAGATCAATTGCTTTTTGAATTCCTTCCAAAACGCCTTGTCCCATCGTATTCATCTTCGAATGGAATTCCAAGTTGATGATTCCGTCGCCGATATCGATAATGCTCGCATCGTCGTTTTTGTAAACGGTTTTGGTCGGTTTTAGAATTTGTAAATTGATCTGCTTATTCGATCCCGGAATGGTTTGATAGGTCTTGCTATGAATGTCATAATATTGACGCTCCCCGTTTTGAACTCGGTAGAAGCTTGTATTTCCCGCTTGCAGCATTTCCGTTACCCACGCTGCGGGTTGAATGCCTTCTGCAGCCATGAGCTCGATTCCAGCTTGCACGCCGATCGCGTCCCAGGTTTCGAAAATACCCATTTCCCAACCGAATCCTGCGCAGATGGCTTGATCAATTTTGACAAAATCATCCGCGATTTCAGGTACGCGCATGGAGGCATAACGGAAGCCATCTAAGATGGTTTTGCGGTAAAACTCTCCTGCTAAATCTTTGCCGGCCAATAAGACTGCAAAGCGATCCGCTAATTTGTCGATGGCCTTTGTACGCTCCAAGGTCTCAAAAGAAACCTTCTGCGCCGGGCGGTATTCAAATGTTTGTAAGTCTAAACTCAAGATAACTGTTTTGCCAGCTTCTTTGGTTTTCTTGTAAAATCCTTGACCGGTTTTATCGCCGAGCCATTTGTTGTCCATTAATTTTTGAAGCATGTTGGGCAAATCAAAAATCGACTTGCTTTCATCGTTAGTCAATGCTTGCTTCAAATTATTCGCTACGTGAACGGTGGTATCTAAACCCACAACATCCGATAAACGGAAGGTTCCAGATTTTGGTCGGCCTACGACTTTCGAGGTCAACTTATCCACTTGCTCAACAGTTAATCCCAATTCTTCCACGACTTTCATCGTTTGCATCATCGAATAAACACCAATGCGGTTCGCGATGAATGCCGGCGTGTCTTTACACAATACGGTCGTTTTGCCCAATTGGGTTTCGCCATATTGCAAAAGGAATTCGATGATGTTAGGGTCAGTTTTGGCGGTTGGGATAATCTCCAGTAAACGCAAATACCTAGGCGGATTGAAAAAGTGCGTGCCGCAAAAATGTTGTTGGAAATCATCTGAACGCCCTTCGGCCATCAAGTGGATGGGAATGCCTGAAGTGTTCGAAGTAATCAAGGTGCCGGGTTTACGGAATTGCTCGACGCGGTCGTACAACGATTTTTTGATCGCTAAATTCTCCACGACGACCTCCATGATCCAGTCGGCCTGTGCAATCTCCGGTAAATTATCGTCGAAGTTGCCCAGTTTGATGTTTTTGGCAAAGCTGCTGCTGTAAAGCGATGCGGGCTTTGCCTGTATAGTTTGTTGAAATGCCGTATTTACGATCCGATTTTTCACGGATGGGTGCTCCAGGCTAAGGCCTTTGGCTTGTTCCTCTGCATTCAGTTCTTTGGGAGCAATGTCCAAAAGCAATACCTGAACGCCAATGTTTGCGAAATGACAGGCGATGCGAGAGCCCATAATTCCAGAGCCAAGGATGGCTACGCGTTTAATGGAACGATTCATGTTAAAAAGATTGAGATGGTTTTTTGGTGACGCTGACAGGGTCGTTGACCCTGTCAGCGTCTACCGCAGTAAATATACCGAAAAAACAAAATGTTATGCAAGCATACTATATAAATTATCAGTAAAAATCCCCCTGGGGTTCACCAGGGGGATTAAAATAATCAAGAACTTGATAAAAATTAGGCGTAACTCGACGTCGGTTCGCATGCGCAAACCAAATTTCGGTCTCCATATGCCGAATCGATACGCGAAACCGTAGGCCAGAATTTATTGGCTTTTACATATGGAAGTGGGAAAACTGCCTCTTCACGTGTGTATGCCTTATCCCAGTCGGCAATCATCACCCGAGTTTGTGTATGTGGTGCGTTCTTCAATAAGTTGTTCGTCTTCTCCACGCGGCCTTCTTCGATCGCGCGAATCTCAGCACGAATACTCAACAAGGCGTCGCAGAAACGATCCAATTCTTCTTTGCTTTCCGATTCGGTCGGCTCGATCATCAAGGTTCCAGCTACCGGGAACGATAGGGTAGGTGCGTGGAAACCGTAGTCCATCAAGCGTTTCGCGATATCCTCTGCTTCTACGGCAGCGGAGATTTTGAACGGCCGACAATCTACAATCATTTCGTGTGCACAACGTCCTTGTGAACCGGTGTACAAGATTGGGAATTCTTTTTCCAAACGTGCTTTGATGTAGTTGGCATTCAAGATCGCAGTTTTGGTAGCCATCGTTAAGCCTTCTCCGCCCATCATCGCGATGTATGCGTAAGAGATAGCTAAGATCGATGCTGAACCTACCGGGGCAGCTGAAACGGCTCCGTGTGCCGTTGCATCAACCGAATCCGTAATCACGTGACCCGGTAAGAAAGGTACTAGTTGTGGTGCTACGCCGATCGGTCCCATGCCCGGGCCACCGCCTCCGTGTGGAATACAGAAGGTTTTATGCAGGTTCAAGTGACATACGTCGGCGCCAATGCGTGCCGGCGAAGTTAATCCTACCTGCGCATTCATATTGGCACCATCCATGTAAACTTGTCCACCAAATTCATGAATCATCGCACAGATATCAATGATGCTTTCCTCAAACACGCCATGTGTACTTGGATACGTCACCATTAAACATGCCAAATCATCTTTATGCTCCTCGGCTTTAGCGCGTAATGCTGCTACATCGATATTCCCATTTTCATCACATGGAGTCACAATCACTTTCATGCCTGCCATTACAGCTGATGCAGGGTTTGTGCCATGCGCAGAGGAAGGGATTAGGGCAATGTTACGATGTGAATTTCCACGCGAAGCATGGTAAGCACGAATCACCATCAAGCCAGCATATTCGCCTTGAGCTCCCGAATTAGGTTGCATCGACATCGCCGCGAAGCCTGTGATTTCACATAACCAAGCACTTAATTCCGTAATCATTTGTTGGTACCCACGTGTCTGGAACGCAGGCGCAAATGGGTGCATTTTGCCCATTTCTGGCCAAGTTACCGGAATCATTTCCGTTGTTGCATTCAATTTCATCGTACATGATCCCAATGAAATCATCGAGTGTACCATAGATAAATCTTTGGATTCCAAAGACTTCAAATAACGCAACATGCCATGCTCCGAATGGTAGCGATTGAACACGTTATGTGACATGAAGTTGGACGTACGTGTCAAGGAGCTAGGAAGATTCCAAGCAACGGTCAACTCATCTCCTAAGATGCGCTGGCCTTGAGCTCTTTGGAAAAATGCCAAAATCTCAATCACATCGTCTTCCGAAGTTGTCTCATCTAAAGCGATGCTTAATTTCGTTGCATCGTTTTTGTAGTATCTAAAATTGCGCTCCGACTCCTCTGCATATTCACGAATTTCTTCTGTTTGAGAACCCGTAAGAACCGTTAAGGTGTCAAAGTGTTGTGTGTTTTCTAAGCTATAACCCAGTTTTTTCAAACCAGCGGCCAATAATTCTGTAAGGCCGTACACGCGTGAAGCGATTTTTTTCAAGCCTTCCGGTCCGTGGTAGATTGCGTAAGCCGCAGCCATGATCGACAACAATACTTGTGCCGTACAGATGTTGGACGTTGCTTTTTCCCGACGAATATGTTGCTCACGTGTTTGAAGCGCCATACGCAAAGCACGGTTTCCTTCAGCATCAACGGATACCCCGATGATACGACCTGGGATGCTACGCTTGTATTTTTCTTTCGTAGCAAAGAAAGCTGCGTGTGGACCACCGAATCCCATTGGTACACCAAAACGTTGCGAACTCCCTACCACGACATCCGCACCCCATTCACCTGGAGGCGTTAACAACGTCAAGGCTAATAAATCAGCCGCGACAACGATTTGTAGATTTTGTTCTTTGGCTGCGCCAACAAATGCTGCATAATCAAATACCTCGCCATTGGCTGCCGGGTATTGTAAAACGATTCCGTAATATTTCGGATCTGTTAAGTCGATTTTGGTATGATCTCCTACTTCGATTTCGATACCGATCGGCTCTGCACGTGTCATCAATAAATCGATGGTTTGTGGCAAGCAAAGGGAAGATACGAATAATGTTTCCGCATTTGCACGCTCTGCAGGACGTTGGCCATATAACATCGTCATAGCTTCAGCAGCTGCAGTTCCCTCATCTAAAAGAGATGCATTTGCTAATTCCATGCCCGTTAGGTCGATGATCATCGTTTGGTAGTTCAATAACATTTCCAAACGACCTTGCGCGATTTCAGCTTGGTAAGGCGTATAGGCCGTGTACCAAGATGGATTTTCCAAAATATTACGCAAAATCACATTCGGTGTGAACGTATCAAAATATCCTAAACCAATATGGCTTTTGAAGATTTTGTTTTGACCCATTACTTGTTTGAAATCACGAAGGAATTCAAATTCCGTTTTCGGTGCAGGTAGGCGAAGGCCTTGTGCCAAACGAATTTTTTCAGGTACAGTTTGATTGATGAGTGTATTTAAATCAGCTACGCCGATTTCCTTCAACATGGCGGATACATCGGCAGGTTCAACATTGTTGTGACGCAATGCAAAATCTTCCCGGTATTTGAAATTTGGGGTCATAAAATTCGTCTGAATTTGGATTGAAAAATCGCCACAAAAGTAAGCTTTTTTTAGCGATTTATTTTTGATTCCTTAACTTCGCTTTCTTTAAATTTGTTTTACTACATGAAAAAATCAACAATCTATGTTTTAGCGCTGATTTTACTCGCTAAAATTATTCCTTTTGGAGCTTTGGCTCAATCAAATCCCGTCCCGTATGCCTATACGATTAAGGCGGAGGATTTGAAAAAACACCTCACCTTTATTGCTTCTGATAGTTTGAAGGGCCGTAATACGGGTTCAGCGGAACAGAAAGTGGCAGCGAATTACATCGCTGACCATTTTAAGAAATCGGGCTTAGCGCCAGTGAATGGTTCCTATTTTCAAAAAGTGGATTTAGTGAATCGTTCTTGGACGAAAGTAGCCTTGTCAATCAAAGGGAAATCCTACGATTATTTAGGCCAATTTATGGCCAATGCTTTGGCACCCGTTGTTGCTAATTCAAAATTACCTGTGGTGTTTGCGGGATACGGGGTCCAACAAGCTGGATTTGTGGATTTCGACAAATTAGCTGCTAAAGGAAAATATGTGTTGGCATTTGAAGGAGAGGCCAAAGATGCGCAAGGAAATTATGTGTTATCTGGGACAAAAGATCCTTCAGTTTTCGGAAAAGGCGATGGCTGGAAAGAGAAATTAAAGCGTTCGCAGGCCTTGGGCGCGAAGGGCTTGATTTTGATTTCGGATAAGTCGGAGAAAGATTTCGGAAATCAATTACGCCAACGCCAAGTGATGATGCAGCGTTTTGGAAATGAGCGCATGGTTTTTGCTGATGTTGCGGCTTCTCCTAATGAAGCACCTGTCTTATTGATTTCATCTGCAATGGCGGCTGAAATTTTAGGTACGACGGAAGCAGATTTGTTGGCTTATAAAGCTGCGGTAGCCGTTGCGAAAAAGTCGGTACCGGCTAAATTCAAAACTTCGCCAATTAGCTTGACGATCGAACGTACGGAGAAACCTGTCGATACGTATAATGTTGTGGGTTATTTGGAAGGGACAGACAAAAAAGATGAAGTTGTTATTTTGACAGCCCATTATGATCACATTGGTATTTCGTTTGATGGAAAGATTAATAACGGAGCGAATGATGATGGTTCGGGAACGGTGACGGTGATGGAATTAGCGGAGGCGTTTGGTAAGGCTGCAGCGGAAGGAAAGAGACCTCGTCGGAGTATTTTGTTTATGACGGTAACTGGAGAAGAAAAAGGCCTATTGGGTTCTGAGTGGTATTCAAACCATCCTTTGTTTCCTTTGGCGAATACCGTTTGTGATATCAATACAGACATGACGGGTCGCTACGATGAGGAGCACATGGGCAAGCCGGATTACATTTATGAAATTGGTTCCGACAAATTATCATCGTCTTTGCGCGAGGTGTTGGTGGAGCAAAACAAGAAGCACGTAGGCTTGGAATTGGATTTTCGTTTCAATGATCCGAACGATCCGAACCGTTTCTACTATCGTTCCGACCACTATAATTTTGCCAAACATGGTATTCCCGTAGCATTCTTCTTTAATGGTGTGCATGAGGATTATCACCAACCAGGCGATGATGTGGAGAAAATTGAATTTGATCAAGTACAGAAAGTTGGCCGTTTAGTTTTCTACATGGCTTGGGAGATTTCGAATCGTGAGGAAAGATTGAAGGTGGATTCGAATAAACCCTAAGATTTTTTCTTTGGCAAAGCTTTGAGCATTGCCAAAGTTAGGCCCCAGGCGATGCTTGGGGCTTTTTTTGTGGTGGCGGGATTATCGTGGATGATATTATTAGAGACGCGATACTTCGCGTCTTAATCCCCAGACTAAAGTCTGGGGTTATAAATGATGTCTTTAACCCTAGGCTTTAGCCTAGGGAACAGCCGCAGGCAGAAAGGTGCGATCCTAATCCCCAGGTTAAAACCTGGGGTTATAAATGATGTATCTAGCCCTGGGCTTCAACCTAGGGAACAGCCGCAGGCTGAGAGGTGCGATCCTAATCCCCAGACTAAAGTCTGGGGTTATAAACTCTCAGGTTTGCCAAAGAAACTTATAACCCCAGGTTTTAACCTGGGGATTGCCCAAGGACCTACACCAAGTTTTTTATTTTCTCTTCGAACAACTGTTGATTCACCTTCGACTGCTGAATGAACTCGTTATCATCCAAATCCCCTATCACCGCTTCGAGTTCTTGGGCATTGCCGAACATCGCTAAACGGAATGGGTCTTGGTAATCTTTGGCACGGGATTTTTCGATGCCTTCGGTTAAGAAACGCGAGGTTTCTACGGCCTTGTGTAACCAGGCTGGAATGTTTTCTATCGCGTTTGGATTTACCTTTAATAGGCCATTTAATGCATTTTCGAATTTTTGGTCTGGATATAATACTGCTTGTTTTTCGTAGAATTCGTGTACCTCCGACCAGGCCTTGATGCTGCCCAATTTAATTTTATTTTTCAAGTCGGCAACTGCGCCCGAAGGAATCAATTGGCCTCCTAAATTGTCCCAAGTCTGAATTGCTGTAGCATTCGCTAAGGTTTTGTTCAATAGCTCAATGGGCTTTTGGTTAGGATTTCGTTGGCATGTCGCAACCCATTCTTTGGCAGCGTGGTATTGCAATAAATCCCCAAAAATCTGATACGCGCGGTGTATTTTAGCCACGCGTGTCTTGCGTTTCGAGTTCTCGATTCCGGTCGCCCAAACGGCTAAATTGTTTTGAGCATTCGTTGAGTTTTCCAACCACTCTTTCCCGGCTTGGCTGTCTTTTTCAAGCGCATCGCCGACCCACTGGCAGAATAAGTCGCGTGCCTTCAGCATCTCGCTAACCGTATCAGGTGCCAAATAATCGAATTCCAAGAGCATGTTTTTCTCTACACGTTGGTCACGTGCCGCAAATTTCCATGCATTTCGTGCGATGGCATACATGTTGTATTGGAACCAATAGCCAGCAATAATCAATAAGCCGCCTGATTCGTCGTCGTTCCCTAATAAAGAAAAGGGGATAGGATTATGAATTTCGGCCGGATAATTTCCTTTGGAGATCAAATTGAAGGCCGCGAATTTCGAATTATGTTTGAGTGCCACAGATAGTCCTGGCCAAAAACCGCGTCCCGCCTGCAACTCGCCATCGGCTCCGCGGGAATTGTGATTCGACCCGAGCGTCGCGCCGGCAGCCATATTACTTTGGCCTTGTATCATCGCCGCGCACAAAAAGGAATTGTTGTGATGTTGTTCGTGCGCCGGGAAAATCAGGGCATTCAAAACCTCGCAACATGAAATTGTCGAATTACTTCCCAAAAAGGAGTTGATCAAACGCGCTCCATATTTCAATTGACTATGTGCTGCCAAAATAAAACGCACGGCTTTGACGCCATAAAATATCCGACAGCCCTCATGAATAATACCATTCACGATTTCACAGCCTTCTCCAATTTGCGTGGAGGCGTGCGGATAGGATATGATGGTCAGGTTTTTCAATTTGTTTGCACCCTTGATGTAGGTGTCAGAACCCATGTTGACATCTTTGATGATGCCTGTATTTTTAATGACGGTGCGATCCCCGATTTGACCATAATAGCCTCGGTGTGTCGAAAATTCTTGTTGGGTCAGGTTAAAATAGCCTTCTTGGAGTGTCTTATCATCCCGATCCTGTGTCCATAGATAGGCATCAGAAGGGCGCATCCCGATGAACGGAATGACCTTCCGGCCGCCATTTTCGTTTCCTAATTCTAACCAAATTCGAATGCGTTCTGCTTCACCATCTTTCACAATTCCATTTCCGAATTTGGCTGTCGGGGTGGTAGCTAATTCATTGACTTGCAGGATCATGACCTCGTTCCCGATTTGAAAATGAGAGAGGAGATTGACGCGGTCGATGGCTACATTGTCCCCAAAATCACTGGAAATAATGGTTGAGTTGTATAAGCCTACGGGCATGCGCAGGTTTTTGAATTCAAGGTAGCAAGATTCCAAGATTCCGATACGAATCAACCCGAAAAAACGGCAGTTTTTGACGAGGTAAGGGTTGAATCCGTCTTTGACCCAGATGTCTTTCCAGTTTTCTGCTTCGTTAAGGTTCGCCTCCATAATGCTGATTTCGCGCGACGTCAGTTGGCGATAGGCAGCAGTTTGTATCGTTGAATTGCGGTATAGGTATTCATTCGTGCCCGCCTGCAGGAATTCGGAAGTGACAAAGCCATAGCCTAAATCTGCAAGGGGTTTCTTATCGATTCGATTCATTTCTCGTAAAATTCAATGGGTAGATCATCGGGATCTGCTATAAAAGTAAAGCGTTTTCCTGTAAATTCATCGATTCGAATGGGTTCAGATGCAATATTTTGCCGATTTAATTCCTGGACCATCGCGTCTAAATCGTTGACTGAAAATGCCAAATGGCGTAGCCCTGCAGCTTCTGGTCGGGAAGTTCTAGTTGGCGGATTCGGAAACGAAAAGATTTCGATTTGATATAAACCATTGACCTCTAGGTCTAATTTATAGGAGTCGCGCGCTTCGCGATAAACTTCACGGAGGATTTTGAAACCTAGTTTTTGCGTGTAGAAGTGTTTGGAGACTTCGTAGTTTGAGCAGATTATTGCGATGTGGTGTATGCCTGTTATCATGTTTTTCCCCCTTAGCTTTGCCAATCCTCCAAGGTTTGGCAAAGCTAGGGTTGTGGGAGTGGATATGCAAGAGGTAATTGAGCAGTGGAAATAAATTATCAGAATTGTGATAACTCTAGGCTTTAGCCTAGGGAATAGCCGAAGGCCGATGGGCAATATCCTAAACCCCAGGTTAAAACCTGGGGCTATAAATATGCCAAACGTCTATCGACTAACGTCCAATAGCCACTGCAATTTTTGAATCAGCCGTGCCGTAATACATGAACCATTTGCCTTTGAAATGCACAAGTCCTTCTACGAAACAAACTTCGTTGACTTCCCCTATTCGTTCATAATCTTTGTCGGGCCAAATAAAGGCTTGTTTGCTTCGCTCGATGAGTCGATAGGGCTTATTCGCATCAAAAAGTGCTTGTCCCGCCGCGTAGGTAAATTTAGGAAATTTAGGGTCATTAAAATTTGCGGCATTGCTGCTGTTATAGATTAATAGAATTCCTTCTGGGCGGATGAGCGCGTATGGTCCAGGTTCTACTAGCCTTGAATCGAAATAGCCGCTGCGCGGTTGTAAGACAGATATTTTGACTTGATTTTCTGCATTCTCACAGACTTCCCAATTTCTTAAATCGCTGGATTTTGCCATGAACAAATCGGTGTCACCAAAATACATCCAATAATAACCATCGATTTTTTGGGCGATGACCCGACTGTTTGATTCTTTTCCCACAATGGCACCTGATTTAGACCACATATTCACGTATTTGGCGCTCGCGAGCATGGGTCCTAATTTTTCCCAATGTTGCAAATCTTTTGAAATCGCGGAACAAAGCCGTGCGGTTTTGCCGTCATATGATGTGTAAGTGAGAAAAAATTGTCCATCTTCGGTTTCGATAACGCGTGGGTCCTCAATGCCACCGGGCCATTCGTAAGCCTTAAAAGCATCGTCGGCAGGTGCTAAAATAGGTTTTGCTTGTTTGGTAAAGTGTATTCCGTCTTCGGAAATCGCCATGCCAATGCGTGAGGTGCCCAGGGAATCTTGGGCGCGATAGAGTAAATGGATTTTGCCCTGATTGACTAAAGCGGTAGGGTTTAGCACATTCTTATTTTCCCAGCCTACCATTTTCTTTTGTATCGGGCAGTAAAAGGTCGCCCGTACATCAGGTTTCATGATGGGGTTTTCTGTGTCGGCCTTTTTGAATCCGCTTAATTCCCAGTTCGTGTTTTGAGCGAAACTGAGGATAGGAATTAGCAGAAATAGGATAATTTTTTTCATATTCAAGGTCTTAGCTTTGGCAATCCTTTGAGGTTTGCCAAAGCTAGCGCGGAGGGGGCGAAATTGCAAGGGTTTAAAGGGAGGAGGGAGAAATTATCAGAAATCTGATAACCCTAGGCTTTAGCCTAGGGAACAGCCGAAGGCTGAACGGGTATACCCTAAACCCCAGGTTAAAACCTGGGGCTATAAAATACTAGGTCGAGTTCATAACCCTAGGCTTCAGCCTAGGGAAAGCCGAAGGCTGGAGGCGTATATCCTAAATCCCAGGTTAAAACCTGAGGCTATAAATTATGGTTATTTCGCCACCAAGGCATACGAATGTCGGATCATTTCCTCACATTGGGCCCGACTAAGCCCTTCTCCCATCACAATTGTGTTCCAATGTTTTTTGTTCATGTGATAGCCAGGAAATACGGCATGTGGGAATTCTTCTCGAAGCTGTATGGCGCGTTCCGGGTTGCATTTGACATTAAAACGAATAGGCGATTCTTCGATACCCACAAGCAGAAACATTTTGCCATGTACCTTGTAAACAATATGATCAGGGCCAAAAGGTTGTGTTTCAGCCACGAAGGGCAGCGCCATACAAAAGTCGCAAATTTCGTCTAGGTACATGCAGCAACCAGTTTTTAGTTTAATTTGGCCGCAATCCAACGCAAATATTTGTTCAAATTCAGATGATTATTGATGTGATACAATTGATTTCGGGTACGCATCAATTTCGTTTGTAAACCATTCCAAGAATTTTTGACTGCTTCACCATTGCGGATGTTCACTAAAAACCGACGGATGTAGAGTTCCTGCGTAACCATGTTAGACAGCATCGGTGTATAATAAACGCAATCTTTGAAATAGTAGTGGGTTACTTGTGAGAATCGCGTTGAATTAGGGTCATTTACCTCACTTCCTCCGTGAATAATATTGGAAGACCAAATCAAAGCATCTCCTTTTTTGGCCAAAAATTTCGTCTTTTGGAAGGGAGAAGCGTCCATTAAATTCTCCATGAACGTTTCATATTCCGGGTAATTATCGTAGGTCGTATCTTCGACGGTATTTTTGAAATGACTAAAATTATATTCGGGCGTGCGATGTGAGCCTGGGTAATAAAATAAGGGTCCATTGTCCTCCGTAATGTCTTCTAAGGCTACCCAAACCCCACACATATAGCGAGCAGGCAAGGAACTAAAATGCATCGTATCTGAATGCGCTTTTTGCTGTGACCCTACTTTGAAGTTTAAGGTTTGGAAAGGAATCACCTCACGGTCATAAAGCATTTCCAACGTTTTGATAATTTCCGGATGCGCCGCCATTTGTTGAACGGGAGTCGAATATTGCCAAAGATCTTGAATTCGAATATCATTGCGGAACGATTCGATAGGATACTCCGGGTTAAACCCTTTTTCCTTCATATCGTGAATGATTTGATCAATCAATTCCTCACTGAAAACATTTTTTACAACAACATATCCTTTTTCATGATACTCCGTGGCTAAGGCAGCATCCGCGGCACTTAATTTTTTTGATTGAAGTATTTGATGGAAGAATGGGCTTTCTACCCATGGTAAATTCATTGATTGCATAGAATTGCTAGTTTGGACCAAACAAGCAACAAGTTAATAAAAGCTAGACGAATTGTCCAATTTAATTCACGTTGTATTTGTTAAAATACACATCAATGCTCCCCTTTTTGGATTTTCCTTCCGTTTCCACAGGGCGATTCGTCCGGTTAATATCCGTGGCTAAACCTTTGGGAATTTTAAACTTATTGACATCCATCACAAATTTCATGTGCGATGGGAGTCCCCAAGTTTTCTCCTGATTGTAGTCAAATTCACAGGTGATGGTTCCGTTGCTCCGACTGGTTATCTGTGATTTCATGACGAGTAATTCACTCGCATCTACCCATATTTTTGCCAATATGATGTTGGAGTCATTCTGATTAGGCAGGAGGGTAATGATTTCTAGGTTGTTTTCCGTACCGGATGCGATGGGAGTGAAATCATTTGGCCTACTAAATAAAATGGGAAGCTCGGAAAATCCATTTTTGGGAAGAATGGAAATACCTGCCGATTTCACTTGGAATGTGTTTGGGTAGCCGAAATGGATGTTGGCCTTCACCGGTAATATTCGAATTAAGGGTATTTGAGGTTTAATGGTGGCGACTACGTCATAGCTTTTGACTTGGTTGAATTTTTGAACCAAACGTTTAAACGTGATTTCAGGTTTTTGGGCGTTCAGCGCAAAAGAAAAAAGGAGTAAAAGTGCGTACTTCATTAGACGGTGATATCTTTTCGGTTAAAAGCAAATAGGGCAACAGACACAAATAAGACATGGTGTAATGTCAAAATAATCAAGGAATTTCGAATGGAATCCCAGGGTAAAGGGTCCTCAAAAAAGGAACGCCAAGAAGCCATGTGTGTCGTAAATAAGTAAGGTCGTATTGGATCAAAAACGGGAACATCCAGGGTGCCGATGATGGTAAATAATAGAATAATTGCCATCGTTGATACAATCGGACCAATCGAATTATCGGAGAAACAGGATAGGCAAATCGAAAGATTACTAATCGTTAATAATGCGAAAAAGGCCACACAAAATGCGCCTGCATAGCGCCAAAGGACATCATTTTCCTGTAAAATAACGAGCCCATCCGAATTCAATACCATTAAATCTCCCGGGCCAAAGAGCCAGCGACCTACCACAACAGCGAGGACTCCAAGCCAGATGACGATTAATAAGGTATAGATTCCTCCAGCTAAGAATTTGGAACCCAATAATTGCCTGCGCGATATGGGTTTTGTTGCCAACATACGTAACGTGCCCATCGCGGCTTCTCCGGAAATCAAATCGCCCGTTACGAGTGCGACAAGTAAAGGGATATGTACGATCAACATTTGTAAAATGATAAAGGCAACTAAATTTCCATTGAGCACTTCTCCCTCAAAGCGCAAGGTTTGTTCGAAAGAAGCTGTGACAAATGAAATCATGGACATCCCATCCGCTTTCAATGCGAATAGAATAATGCCTACCAAGCCGGTGATGGCAGCAAGTCCCAAATAGCTGCGTGGTTTTAGCGCTATTTTGATTAGTTCGTTGTATGTGCTGTAGAGAAATATCATGAGGCGAGTAAATTAATGAAGTAGTCTTCTAATTTGCGTTTTGCCTCAATGGCAAAAATCGGAATTCCCGCCTGAACGAGTTGGGCGTTTAGTTGAGGGATTTTCTCCTTCGAAATGTTCATCTCTACGGAATTGTCATTGATCTGAAGGGCTGTGCCATGGTTTTGTAAAAAAGCGAGTAATGCCTCCATGGAATCTGAAGAGGTTTGCAAGCGAATGATTTGTTCCTCCTCGTTCAGCAAGGCGTGTACTTCCCCTTCAACGATGCTTTTCCCTTTGTGAATGATGACCATCCGATTGCAAATCAATTCTACTTCGCTCAGATTGTGCGAGGACAAAATGATCGTTTTTTTCTGCTCATTTTTCAGGCGCAAAATTAAATTTCGCATATCGATAATTCCCTGAGGATCCAGGCCGGTGGTAGGTTCGTCCAGAACAATTAATTCAGGTTGATGAAGTAGGGTTTGGGCAATGCCAAGACGCTGGCGCATGCCATGTGAAAAGCCACTGACATGATCTTTTTCTCGACCCTGCAGGCCAACAAACTCCAACATATCAAGAATTTCTTTTCTGGACGAAGGTTTTCCCGAGATGCGTGAGAAGATTTGCAGGTTTTGAAATGCGCTAAGGTATTTGTAGAAGTCGGGTTTTTCGATTAAACAGCCAACTTGCGATAGGATTTCGCTCCGGTGGTGATTGATCGATTTTCCAAACAGTTCGATGGATCCTTTATCCGCTTGAATAAGAGAAAGCATGCATCGCATGGTGGTACTTTTTCCGGCTCCATTGGGGCCTAGGAAGCCATATACATCACCCGAGTTGACGGTAATGTTGACATCTTGAACGGCATGAAAATTTCCAAAATGTTTGGAGAGATGTTTTATGCTGACGATTGGATTGGACATATCCTTGTAACGCTTGTGCGCGTATTTTGTTTTGTCTAGCGCTTAAAAGTCTTATTTGTTTTCCAATATTGCTGTTGACTGGGGTCAAACACAAATATTTGATAGTTCCCTTTCGGTATTTGTGATTGCTGCAGGTTGATCGTTCCTTCGTTTGTCAGCCAGCGGCCTTGTAAAAGGATGTTTTTCTTGCTATTGGGTCTAAATTCAATGTTTTTGACGTATGCTTTTGAAGGCGATAGCGTATCCATGAAAATAAGAAAATAGGGCAGTTGAAGTCCCGTTTCGAATGGAAATTGATGGATGTTCAACATTTGGTTTTCCTCGTACATGTTTAAGGAGAGCGGCTTGGCTTGAAGACAAGTCTTGATTTGCGGCTCATTTAAGATGCTGTTTTCACTATGCCAAAGTCCTTGATTGAAGCTAGGAATTAGAATTTCTGCGGCATTGGATTGAAATCGTTCGGTCGCGTAGGTCCAAGACCGATTGCGGGACCAATTCACCGCTTCAGCGGTCGCCTGGTGTTTTTGTTGGTACATCACAGGCAAATATTGGGCGTATGAACCTGCCCAAAATGCACCGGCCAGGATGAGAATTGCCGTTGAAATTTTATTCGAAATTCGTGGCAGGTAAAGGAGGTATAAGCACATAGCGATGAGTGGGCTTAGTGTGGCAAAGCGACTCACCATGTAGATTCCGAGGCCGTCCCGACTGCTAACAATGAGTAGGCAGTTGGCTAGGAGCATCAGCAGGAGCGTTGAAATTTTGGACTTGTAATTGATGCTGCATAGGCCCAAAATTGTTAAACCGAGCATGATTGTTCCTAAAATCCAAGCAGCTTCTGAGGCATGCGAAGAAATGACCATTGCGATGGTTCCGATCAGATTTAGGAAAAAGGGAATGGCGTGACTTAGTTGGATATCTGTGGAATTTGCGACACTCCCTAGTTGTTTCATATATAGGTAGGAGCCTAATAAGATGAGAGGAAGTGGAATTAACCAAGCGATTTCTCGGTAGCGTTTATTGACCAAAAGATAATAACCGATGCCTACAAAGGCGAGCACCCCACTTCCGAAGGAATAAAAGGCAAGCGCGGCGGAAAAGTTGGCCAAAATAAAATATTTTTTCCCCGGTTTTTCGATGCACTCAAGCGCCAAAATACTAAATAAGATGACCGAACTTTGTTGGATTCCGGTCATAGCCCAGTTGGAAATCTCATAGTACTGCGGTTGGAACCAACAAAACAGCAGGGGCAGTGCCATCCAAAAGGGTTTTTGGGTTAGTTTGAATTGCCAAACGAACCAGGCGCCGATGAGGCTTAATTGGAAGGCGCTGATGAGCAGGATTCGTTTGAAGTTGATATCGTGAAACAGCAGGTATTGCAGGCTTAGGCCTAATTTGGGAATGACAGCCATGTGGTTATTATCGACCATGAATAGGCGGGTCAGGAAGTCGCTGATGCGTTGATTTGGATTTGCGAAATGTAGGATGAAGTCGATGAAATTGACATCATCGAGGTAGGGGGTATTGTTGCTGACGAGGACAATTTGCGATAAAAATAGCAAGGCGATGCCAAGGCAAAGGCTGGTACTTAATTTTGGTTCGCTATTCATGGCTGCAAGGTAAATAGAAAAGCGCGACCGATGGATAATTGCTGATTGAAAAACTTGTTGCTTATTCAATAATTAATAATTTTGTTACTCAATATTGTATCAGTCTGCCTTGGGTTCATGTGACTCAGGTGGGCGAAGCCGTTTCAGGCAGTTTAGATTTGGTATTAGATCAGTTGTTTTCGGGGAAGATTCGGGTAGCTTTGCTAACCAAATTGTTGTTGAATCCGGTGAGTAAGGTTTACTTGCGGGGTTTGGAGCGTGATTTGGGGGTGAGTAGTAATACGGTGCGTTTGGAGTTGAACAAATTGCAGGAGATGCATTTGATTCAGGTGCAGGCGGATGAGGAGAATGCCAAAGTGAAGCATTATGTGGTAAATCAGGCGCATCCGATGTTTCAGACCTTGCGGGGGATTATTATGCAGTTTGTGGGATTGGATCAGATTGTGGACCAGATCATTAAGAAATTGGGGAATGTGGATCAGGTGTATTTGACCGGGGAGCTGGCAGAGGGGAAGAATTCTCCCTTTGTGGATTTGGTGCTGGTGGGGAATGTGGACCGACCTTATTTATATCAGTTGATAGAGAAGGTGGAGCCTTTGATTCAGAAAAAGGTTCGGGTGGGGGTGTTTGGGAGAGAGGAGTTTTCGGAGGGGGTGATTGCGGGGGGAGGGAAGTGGATGAAAATGATGGAATGAGATTTATTCAATGGAAAATAACAAAAATATAGTTCAATTAATTACGCTTCCTAAGATAGAAGATGAACGTGGTAATCTCACATTTATCCAAAATCAATCTCAAATACCATTTGACATCGCACGTGTATTTTGGATTCATGATGTACCAGGAGGTGAGTTTAGAGGAGGGCATGCCTTTGAGACTCAACATGAGTTCATTATTGCTTTATCAGGAAGTTTCGATATTGTCATCAAAGATGGATTCGGTAAAATTGATAAAATCACATTAAATCGTTCTTACATGGGTCTTTATTTGCCACCTATGACATGGAGGCATATGGAAAATTTTTCAACAAATGCGTTATCCTTACATTTCTCAAGTAGCGTATACGATGCGTCCGATTATGTAAGAGATTTTAATGAGTTTTCAGAAAGAGTTAAAAAGGAAGTATAATGAAAAATTCTTCTTTAGTAGATTGTAGAATAATAGATGTCGAGAAGGTTCTTAATAGAAGTGGAAATATTTCATTTTTGAACAATGATGGTCATTTACCATTTCAAATTCAACGCGTGTTCTATCTATACGATATTCCTGGTGGGGAATCTCGTGGAGCACATGCACATAAAAATTGCCATCAATTTTTGGTTGCAGCTTCAGGCTCTTTTGACGTTCTAGTAAATGATGGTGTAGAACAAAAAGTATTTCAGTTAAATAGGTCGAATGTAGGCCTTTATATTCCGCCTGGAATATGGGCTTCTGAGATTAATTTCTCAAGTGGATCTGTTTGCCTTGTATTAGCGTCCGACTTGTATGATGCTTCAGATTATATTAGAGATTATAATGAATTATTAAACTATAAAAATGGCTAAAATTCACCCATTATCTGATGTACAGTCAATCACGATAGGACAGGAAACTAAAGTTTGGCAATTTGTTGTCATTTTGCCTCATGCAGTTATTGGCGAAAATTGTAATATATGTGCCCACACATTCATCGAGAATGATGTAATAATCGGTGATGAAGTCACAATTAAAAACGGTGTTTATTTGTGGGATGGGCTTAGGGTTGAGGATAAAGTTTTCATCGGTCCCAATGTAACATTTACTAATGATAAATATCCAAGGTCCAAATCTTACCCTAAACAATTTCAAAATACATTAATAAAAAAAGGTGCAAGTATAGGCGCTGGAAGTATCATTCTTGGTGGCGTTGAAATTGGCCAAAATGCAATGATTGGCGCTGGTAGTTTGGTCACGCAGAATATCCCGCCAAATGAACTTTGGTATGGTTCCCCAGCTAAATTTGTCCGCAAAATAAATTCCAACAATGATTAAGTTTCTTGATTTAAAGGCAATCAATATGCAATATCGAGAAGAAATACTCGATGCATTTACGCGTGTTTTGGATTCGGGCTGGTATATCTTGGGTGAAGAAGTGAAAAGTTTTGAGGAGGAATTTGCTGCTTATTGTGGTTGTAACCATGTAATTGGAGTAGCTAATGGTCTAGATGCTTTAACATTGATTATTCGTGCGTACAAGGAGCTAGGTATCTTTAACGAGGGGGATGAAATTATTGTACCTGCAAATACCTATATCGCAAGTATATTGTCAATCACTGAAAACAATTTAGTGCCGATACTCGTGGATTGCGAATTGTCGACCTATACAATAGATGCTAGCCTAATTGAGTCAAAAATTACCGAAAAAACAGTGGCCATCTTACCCGTGCATTTGTATGGTCAATTGTCTAATATGGACGCAATTTCTAAAATTGCCCAAAAATATCAATTGAAAGTCATAGAAGATTGTGCTCAGTCGCATGGTGCCGAAGATCAAAATGGTAAATTGGCAGGAAATTTAGGAGATGCTGCAGGGTTTAGTTTTTATCCGGGTAAGAATTTAGGCTCTTTAGGTGATGCAGGTGCAGTGACTACAAATGACCCACTATTGGCAAATTGTATTCGTGCCTTGATGAATTATGGTTCAAAGGTGAAATATGAAAACCAATTCAAGGGTGTTAATAGTAGATTGGATGAGGTACAAGCTGCAGTTCTTAGCGTTAAATTGAAATACCTAAACGAAGAAACTGCTCACAGAAGATTATTAGCCTCACGCTATTTAGCTGGTATAAAAAACGATAAATTAGTCTTACCCAATCTTCAAAATGATCAATCGCATGTGTGGCATGTATTTGTCCTAAGAACGAATGAGCGAGAGAAATTGCGCGTTTATCTGGAAAAAAATGGTGTTCAGACAGTCATTCACTATCCGATTCCTCCGCATAAACAAGTTGCTTTTAAGGAGTTGAACGATTGTCAATATCCGATTTCGGAACTTATACATAAGTCGATTATCAGTATTCCTTTAAGTCCCGTATTAACTTTGGAAGAAGTCGATTCCATCATCGAAATATTGAATAATTACTGATTGATGTTTTTAAGTGTATCATATTTGATCATTTCAAATAGTTGTTTGCAATTCTTTATTTAACTCAGTTATTCTACATTCTAAAATTTACATATTCGGGAAAAGAGAAACCTCTGAAATCATAAAATGAACCCAAATAAAAAGTCGAAATTTAAATCATTGTTTAATCAATCTGTATTTTATGGTATTGGTAATGCTATTCAAAGTTTTGCGGGTTTCTTGTTTTTACCACTATTTACAAAGTACTACAGTACAGAAGAATTCGGAATATATTCGTTGATTTTAACAATATCGTCAATTGCAAATGCAATTTTTTTTCTGGGTGCATCTAGTGCATTGACGAGGTATTATTATGAAGAAGATTCAATTGAGCATCAGAATAGTGTCGTTACAAATAGTTTTATTTTAGGTTTGATTGGTTCAATCTTGTTAATATTATTTGGATTGGGATTTTCATCTTATTTCTCTTTTTTAATTTCAGGGAATTTGAAATTTGAGAGTCATATTCAATTAATAATTTTCTCTACGGCCTTTAATATAATAGTAAATTTCAACCTTGTAGTATTGCGTTTAGATGAAAAGAAAACGCATTATTTGTTATGTAGTTTAGGTGTTTTTTTTGTTAATATTTTCATACTCTATTTGACGCTAATTATTTTTGGACTTAAAGTTTTTGCTCCGATTATTTCCGCTTTTATTGCCAATTTTGTTTTTTTAACAGCTTCTGTTTATTTCGTCAGAACAAAAATTGATTTTAAATTATTCAATAGAGAATATTTAATCCAGTATTTCAAATTTGGAATTGTAATCATAGGAATTGGCATGTTATTTTCTATACTTGATTCTGAGGATAGATTCATACTAAAAGGATTCTCAAGTCTGAAAAATGTTGGAATTTATTCTTTCGGATTAAGATTAAGTAGTATAATAAATGTGTTTTTTATTCTTCCTGCAGGTCTTGTTTGGTCTGTCTACAGAATGCAATTTTACAAGGATCCAACTTTCAATGATTTAACTGCAAAGATTTTTACCTATTTTTTTAACGTTGGGTTGGCAATTATCTTTTTTTCTGAGTTATTTATTTATCACATTGCTTCGATTTTTAACATTAATTCGAATTATATAGATTCTTTCAAATTAATGCCAGTATTGATGCTTGCATTGTTGTTGTATGGTTGTACAACTTATCTGGAGTTTGGTCTTATTATTAAGAATAAATTATATTATTATCTCCTTTTTTATTGCCTCGGTTTAGTATGCTTTTGGGTGATATCAAATTTGTTAGTGCCATATTTTGGTGTCACCGGTATCGCATATTCGAAGGTAATAGTCTTTGCACTTATTTTATTCGTATTGGCTAGCTTTTCAACTAATTATTACAATGTACCTATTCAAAAAAAGAAAATTTTTATACCAGTTATATTTATCTTCTTAAGTTTTGTGATAGTTGATAAAATTTCAGGATTTCATATAATTTACAAATTAATATTTTTCTTGGTTTACCTTGTTCTGAATTTTGTTTTTATAGTCTCTCCAGGTGATAAAATGAAACTTAAAAGGCAGTTTAATTAAATAGATATTTTTAATATTTCTCTTTCAAACCTTTACTTTAATGGCCATTTCAAATAGATTTCAGTTAAAAAATATTAATCAAAATTCATTTTCAAGAATTCAACATTTGAATTCTTTAAATATTAAACAAATAGAAATTGATTTAAAAGAAAGAGGCAAGTCGATTTTTCAGTCACTAAATGATCCGATAAGTTCTATTCATGACGACATCGAATTATTGGAATTTGAAAGATATAAATTACCATTCAAAACAGTATTGAACAAGAATAGTGGGCTAGTTAGAACTGATCCTTATGTTACTCCTGAATATTTGAATGAATTTTACACGAAACATTATAGGAATTTATATCGAATGGAAAATGATTCAAGCTTAGAAGTTTCAGCAAACGAGGCATTAAAGTTTGGTTATAGAGTTTTCTCTTTTGTTAGTAATCACATTAGTAAAGAGGCTAAGATTTTAGATTACGGTTGTGGTTTAGGGCTGTTTTCAATTCCATTTGTATTAAATGGATTTACTAATTACAAGGGTGTGGATTTAGGCGAAGATTATATTAATCATGGAAAAAATCTCGGGTTTAATGTTTATCAAAATTCAATTGATGACTTGATTGCTAAAAACGAAAAATTTGATTTGGTTATCACGCATCATGTTTTAGAACATATTCCTGATATTAATGAATTTTTGTCTAAAGTAAAATTAGTTCTGAATGATGGTGGGAAGTTTTTTATTGCAGTACCAGGTTTAATTAATCTTCCTTTGGCATATGATTTGCTTGATTTTTTTCAATTTCCTCACTGTTGGTCTTTCACTAGATCCTCGCTAAATAAGCTATTGTGTAAACATGGATTTAGTGAAATAATTGGAAATGAAGATATTTATTCTTTATTCGTATTAAATGGCGAGTTAGGGGCTATGAATAGCTATAACGAGAGCAATAAAATTATATCATACCTTTCGAAAATAGAACGAAGTTACAGATTTAGGTATGTTGTAAATTTAGTGAAGAAAATTAAAGGGATTTTTGTTAGTTGATTTTAATTAATTTAGATATATGAAACTAGTTGATGTGACAGGTTATGGGAATTCTGGCAAAACAGCGATCTCTGATTATCTGAAGGATTTTAATAATGTTTCTAGTTTTCCCAATTATGTAGAATTCGAACTTTTTAGAGCAAAGAATGGATTAGTTGATTTATATTTTTCTAATTATGATAATTGGGGATTGATTAGATCAAATTATTCAATTATTGAATTTAAGAAATTAGTTAATAGAATAGGTCAGGACTCGAGTCGAATGCCATTCTTCCTTGGGAACCTTACCTCTTCGGGGCATAATTATGAGAAACTCTTTTTAAATAATTTTATAAAATTATCGAATGAATATATAGATAGCATAAGTTTATTCAAATATAAATCATTCTGGCCATATCAATATTTTTATCACAATTCTATCAAAATGTTTATCCTCAAAGTGTTGAGAAAGGTTCAGCTTTTTGATGATTCTGCATTAATAACTATTACCTCAAAAAGTGAATTCAGACAGTTAACAAATAATTATATAAATAAGCTCTTTGAAACAGTAATTGATTCTAACAGTAATATTTTTCTTTTAAATAACTCTTTTGATTTTAATCCTATACCTAGTTTAGATATGCTAGAAAATGGTTACTCAATAATTGTTGATCGAGATCCTAGAGATATTTATGCTTCTACAATCAATTCAAATGACGGCTACATTCCGTTAATTGAGAGGTCATTGAAAAATAATTTAATGACGAAAAGGTTTTTTTTAGGGACAAATAATATTGATCAATTTATATATAGGTACAAATTATTAAGATCAAATGAAAATCTAGAAGCACACAGTAGAATATTTAGGTTACGATTCGAAGATTTTGTCCTTAGTCATGAAGAGTTTTCGGAAAAATTGAATGTATTTCTAAACTTAAATTCATCGGATAAAAAAACTGGAAATTTATTGTTTGATCCTGCTTTATCAGTAAAAAATATAGGTATTTGGAAAAAATATCGGGATTTGCCTGAAATAGCCAAAATAGAAAAAGAATTAGCGGAATTTTGCTATCAATCGTAGGTAATTCATGAGGGAATCTCTTTGCTTTTTTTTTCCTTATCATGAGGATTCTGGCGTTCCAGTTTTATTTTATCGAATAGCCAATGCAATTGCTGCTTCCAATCCTGATATTCAAGTTTCTGTAATAGATTTTGAAAATGGGTCAATGTGGCGGAATTTGCATGATTTGCCGAATATTAATAAAGTAAAGTTTGAGATTAATGTGTCTGTTTCTCCACCGGATGGTAGTATATTGATTTTACAATCACTTGTGCCATATTATTGGCCTAAGGAACTATTTTTAAAACCAGATCAACGTTTGTTTTTTTGGAATTTGCATCCATATAATCTAATTCCATCTCTCTTACCAATACCACTTTTAAGAGATTTGACGATGAGTAATTATGATTTATATAAAATTGTCGCTAAGCTTTATCCTAAATTACTTCGCAAGCTTAAGCAGTTTGTAGAAGTCCTTTTATCCAATAATGGGCTTTATTTTATGGATAAGTCTAATCTAGAGCTTACAGAGAAGTATTTGTATTTGAACATTACAAATAGGCAATTTCTTCCTGTGCCAGCAGACTTTGTAAGCAAGGAAGTAAATTATAAAGGTAAAACAAAACTCAATGAAAGAATCAAATTTGGTTGGATAGGTCGACTTTGTGATTTCAAAAGCCATATCCTAATTTATGCAATACAGTGTCTGAATAAAATTGCATCAAATTTTGAAGATAGAAAATTTCACTTTCATATCGTAGGGTCAGGTCCAATGGAATCCTACATTAAGAGAGAGGTTTCAAAATGCGATTCAATTGAAATTGTTTACCATGGTTACTTACCACATAAACAAATCGATAATTTTTTGAAGGATGTGGATATTTTATTTGCCATGGGGACTTCTGCATTGGAAGGAGCAAAATTTGGTATACCTACAATTTTGTTAGATCCAACATTGAAAAAGGTTAATGATGATTATGTCTTTAGAATGCTTCATGATACTGAAGAATACGATTTAGGGCATTTTATTACAAATAATGACTTTATTCAAAAAAACACTTCTTTAAATGACTTATTGGTTAATATTATTCAAAATTATGAGTCCGTTTCAAATGATGTATTAACCTATTTTATGTCAAATCACCATTTGGAAAAAGTGAAAGATACTTTTTTGGAAAAAACTGCCAATACAACACTCACTTTTTCAAAGTTGAGAGCTGATTTTTTTGAGAAGCCTAAATTGTTGCAAATTTATAATTTAGTTAGAGGTTTAAAATCTTAAAGTAGGATGAGGTTATCAAAATCAGTACTTAATCACTTAGAGGCAGAAGCTGTTACTAGAGTTCTATTAGAGGATGGATATTTAGGAATGGGTGCAGAAGTAGGAAAATTTGAAGAGGACATTGCCAATTATTTAAAAATCCCTTCATCAAATGTTGTCTGTGTAAACTCAGGAACTGCAGCGCTTCATTTGGCTGTTGACTCGATATTAAAACCAGGAGAAGAAATATTGGTCCCATCTTTAACGTTTTTGTCCTCTTATCAGGCAATTTCAGCTGCTGGTGTAGTTCCTATTTCATGTGAAGTCAATGAGGAGACACTTTCGATTGATTTAAAGGATGCTGTAAATCGGATTTCATCTAAAACAAAGGCAATCATGTGTGTTCATTATGCAAGTAATCCCGCTTGCCTAATTGAATTATATTCCTTTGCTAATTTGCATGGTTTGCGAGTAATTGAAGATGCAGCACATGCATTTGGTTGCTCGAAAGATCAAAAGAAAATAGGCTCTTTTGGCGATATAGTTTGTTTCTCATTTGATGGTATAAAAAATATAACCTCTGGTGAGGGCGGGGCAATTATTACAAGTGATACGAATGTTTTGTCTATCGTTAAGGATTCTCGGTTGTTAGCAATAGAGAAAGATTCAGATAAAAGATATGTTGGTCAGAGAAGTTGGGATTTTGATGTGTATAGGCAAGGGTACCGATATCATATGAGTAATATTTTCGCGGCTATCGGAAGAGTTCAATTGTCTAAATTTGAATTAGAATTTGCCCCCAAGCGAAAAGCGCTTGCTAAAAAGTATTTTGAGTTATTAAACTCCAACAAATACGTGAAATTCCAGTCTGTTGAAAATGATGTTGATATCGTTCCACATATAATGCCAATAAGAGTGTTGAATGGGGAAAGAGATTTTTTAAAAATTGAGTTAGAAAAGGCAGGTATACCAACTGGTATTCATTATAAACCTAATCATTTACTAAGTTATTACGGTGGAGGGAAAACTTCACTGCCTGTTACTGAAAAGGTATATTCTCAACTTCTCACATTACCGCTTCACCCCGAAATTACTTTTTCAGAAGTTGAAAAGATTTGTGAACTTATTAACAATTTACTGCGATAGAATGAAAACAATATTATTAGCTGGTGGACTTGGGACAAGACTCAGTGAAGAGACCGTTGTTAAGCCTAAACCAATGGTTGAAATTGGAGGAATGCCTATTTTATGGCACATTATGAAGACTTATGCTAGCCATGGGTTTTCTGATTTTGTGGTTGCTCTAGGTTATAAAGGCGAGGTAATTAAAAACTTCTTTTTAAACTACAAACTTCATAAAAGTGACTTAATAGTGAGTTTGAAATCAGGAAATGTGAAGTTTGAGAACGATTCCTCTGAAGACTGGACAGTTGCGTTACATGAGACGGGTTTAACAAGTCTAACTGGCGGTAGATTGTATAATTTAAAAAGGCTTTTTAAGCCCGGAGATACATTTATGTTGACATATGGAGACGGAGTAGCTGATATTGATATAAATAAACTAGTTGATTTTCATAAATCACATGGAAAAATTGCGACATTAACTGCTGTTCGTCCACCAGCTCGTTTTGGTTCAATTGAAATGACTCAAGATGGTACTATCACGGAATTTAAGGAAAAGCCACAATTAGGAGAGGGGTGGATAAATGGTGGGTACTTTGTATTTAATTACGATGTCTTTAATTATTTAGAAGATGAGTCAACAATTTTAGAAAGAGAGCCACTTGAAAATTTAGCGAAAGACAATGAACTTGTTGCTTATAGGCATGATGGTTTTTGGCATTGTATGGATACGATTCGCGATAGAGATAATTTAAATGAGTTATGGGCAACAAATAAGGCGCCATGGCAAAAATGTTAAGATATGTTTAAAAGTATTTATAAGAATAAACGGGTTTTAGTTACAGGTCATACAGGTTTTAAAGGATCATGGCTAACTACTTGGTTATTGAATTTAGGGGCGGAGGTTGCAGGATATTCCATTAGCATCCCAACTACACCATCTCACTTCGAAGAGTTGGGTTTAGAAAATAGAATTCAACACTTTATAGGGGATATACGAGATTATGCACACTTACTACGTGTTTGCGAAGAGTTTAAACCCGAATTTATATTTCATCTGGCGGCACAACCATTAGTTCGGTATTCATATGAAAACCCTAAGGAGACGTTTGAAGTGAATATGCTTGGAACGTTGAATATTTTAGAAGTTATTCGACAATTAAATGACGTAATTAAAGTAGGTGTAATTATTACAAGTGATAAATGTTACGATAATGTAGAATGGGTTTATGGATATCGTGAAGATGACAAATTAGGAGGTGAGGATCCATATAGTGGCTCAAAAGGAGCTGCTGAGCTGGTAGCTAAGTCCTATATGAAATCATTTTTCACCAATGGTTATCCCAATGTTTGTACAACCAGAGCAGGAAATGTAATAGGAGGGGGAGATTGGGCAAAAGATCGGATTGTACCAGATATTGTTAGGTCATGGTCAAATAATAAATCTGTTGAAATTCGAAATCCAAATAGTACAAGACCTTGGCAACATGTTTTGGAGCCATTGAGTGGCTATTTATGTGTTGGTGCAGAATTATATGAAGAGCATTCAACACATAAAAATCAAGCATTTAACTTTGGACCAGATTCAAATGTCAATAAAAATGTAGGTGAACTAATTGATGAAATGAAAATTTTGTGGGCTGATTCACCTGGCTGGCAAAACATTCAAATTAGCGATGAAAAAAAAGAGGCTAATTTATTGAAGCTTTCTTGTGATAAAGCCAATATACAATTGTCTTGGTATCCTATAATGGACTTCAGCGAAACGATTGAATTTACCATGAAGTGGTATTCGCATTTTTATTTTGAAGAAAAAGCTGTATTTGAATTTACCCAAAATCAAATTGGTCTATATGCAGAGAAAGCTAAAAAGAAAGGGATTAAATGGGCAGTTGATGAATAAGGAAATTGTAATTTCGGGTTTAGAGAAGGTTCCATTAAAGCAAATCATTGATGAACGAGGAGCTGTATTTCATTATTTAAAATCAAGTGATTCCACATTTAAAGGCTTTGGAGAAGCCTATTATTCTAAAGTAAATCCTGGTATTATCAAAGGGTGGAAAAAACATAACAATATTCATCAACATTTTTGCGTACCAGTTGGAGCGGTAAAAATAGTTATTTATGATAATCGTGAAAACTCTCCAACTAATGGACATTTTAATGAAATCGTTTTAGATGAACTTAATAATTATGTTCGCTTAAGTATTCCCCCTGGATTATGGTACAGTTTTAAGTGTATTTCAGAAAGTTTTGCATTACTGGCAAATATAATTGATACACCTCATGACCCAAATGAGTCTGAAGTGTTGCCATTAGAAACTAATAAAATAAACTACCTGTGGAAATAGAAGGCGGAGCTCCATTTGTAAGCGTAATCATGAACTGCTACAATAGTTCCGAATTTCTCCGTGAGGCAATTGATTCTGTAATTAACCAATCGTACTCTAATTGGGAATTAATCTTTTGGGATAATCAATCAACAGATGAAAGTGCTTCAATATTTAAAAGTTATAAGGATACACGCCTAAAGTATTTTTATTCCCCCTCTCATACATCTTTGGGTGAGGCGAGGAATCTCGCTGTAATAAATGCGAAAGGTAGTTGGCTTGGATTTTTAGATTGTGATGATATTTGGATAAGTAGCAAACTTGAAAATCAAGTTGAGTTAATTAAGGAATCTAAAGATGAAAAATTGGCATTGGTATATGGGAAAGTACTTAACTTTTCAGATAATGGTTTGACTTACCATATTTTGACAAAGAATAATTTACCTAATGGGGATATTTTTGGCGAGCTTGCAAGAGATAATTTTATTCCTGTCAGCTCTGCACTAGTTAGAATTGATCGGTATTGGAAGGTAGGAGGGATTAATTCATTCTTTCGACAAGCAGAGGATTATGATTTATTTGTTAAAATTTCTCATCAATTTAATGCAGTTGCAGTTGATGGACTCGTTTCGAAATATAGAATCCATGCAAATAACCTTTCCGCGTTCCAAAAAGACCTTTGTTATACTGAGTCAATTGAAATTTTAATGTCATTTTTGCCAGATAAACGAGCTATTAAGGGATTGAGATTTTGGTCCTCTTTGTATTTTCTCTTTTCAATTAAAAGGCTGAAAATTAACAAGGTATCTATTTGGTATTTTTGGAAATTTGGTTCATTTTCTGAGTTAATAATATTAATATATCGTTACTCCAAAGCCATTTTTTTAAAATCATGAAATTGGATATGTTTACAACCTTTAGCTAAGAATTTAGAATGGAAAAATTACATAATTTGCTTGCCTGTCCAAATTGCAAGAATGATTTGAAAATTAAAAATGATAAGGCCTTTTGTTCAAATGAGGCATGTCAACATCATTCATTTCCATTCTCTAAATCCCAAAACAAATTTGTTTTGGTTGATTTTAATAAATCAATTCTGAAATCTAATTCAATTTCTGAAGATGACAAATTAGAACTTGTTCATAGAAATCAAACTTCTAATACTTTAAGAAAAGCACTAAGAAGGGTTTTGAACGGTTCTCCCAATACCTCCAAATGTAACTTTCAAAAAGCGTTATCAGTTGTTAAGCTTGAACATACCTTAAGGATATTGATTATAGGAGGAGGTACAATAGGAGAAGGCCTTGATGAATTTTATTCAAATTATAAAGATTCAATAATCTCTTTTGATGTATATAATTCAATAAATGTTGATTTTATAGCAGATGCGCATTCAATCCCATTGAAAACAAATTCGATTGATTTAATAATCATTCAAGCAGTTCTGGAACATGTGTTTAATCCAAAGGAAGTTGTTGGTGAATGTTACCGTGTTTTAAAAAATGACGGTGTTATATATGCAGAAACTCCCTTTTTACAAGGTGTACATGAAGGAGCATACGATTTTACTCGTTATTCCGTTTTAGGTCATCGAATTCTATTCAAAAAGTTCTTTGCGATTGAAATGGGAATTATTGGTGGCGCTGGTGTTTCCCTGTTATGGTCAATAGAATATTTTTTTAGAGGTATATTTAGGAGTGTACTAGTTGGGAAATTTTTCAAAGTCATATTTATTTGGATTCGGTGGCTGGAGAAATTGATTCCAGAAAAATATAATATTGATAGTGCTTGTGGATGTTATTTTATGGGTAAGAAAATTGATAATCTCACTGAGCTAAATCCCTGGGAGTATATCACAGAATATAAAGGTGCACAATAAATGAATATTTCTCTTGTGAGTAATAGGATTTCTGTAATAAGTTACTGAATTTATTTTGATGACGATTCTCAAAAGTAAAACCAATAATTTTGTTTATTTTTTGGTGGCATGTGCAATTATTGCACCTAAAATAAGTGGCATTGATTTTTCAATTTTGACATTATTAATTGTTGACTTTTATTTGATATTAAAAATAAAAAGACAACATAAATTCCCTCCAAACTATTTTTTTATAGTGGTTATTTGGTTGATATTAATGGCTTTATCATTCCTTTCTTTTATTATACTTGGAACAATTGATTTGCAATTTATCCTAAAACCTTGTCGACAGATTGTTTTACTTGCCTTATTATTGATCGCAGCTGATCGACTTCAACTAAAAATTGACGATGTTTTTAAAATTATAATAATAGCAGCAGTGATTAATTTTTTATTCATTGCATTGCAATTGTTTGGGCACAATTTTTGGGGAATACCAGGATTTTTATTGCCCCCTACATTTAATGAAGAAGTTGATGCACCTTTTAGAAAGCCAGGACTAATGTCAGGTTATCCACATGCAGGATTGCTGGGATTATTAGCCTTACAATGTCTAATTTATTTTAATAGACGAATGAGTCGAATCTTCTTTGTTCTATTATTTAGCATTTTAACGCTAACATTGATAGTAACTTCTAGAACTGCGTTGATGTTAGCAATTATACCATTCAGTATGTTAATTTTACTTAGTTTTAAAAGTAAAAAGGCACTTAGCGGAATTTTACTTTTTTTATTTTTTGGTGTTATCCTCATTGCCAATATTATTAAAATGCTCCCAGAGGATACTTTTACTCATTCATTTGAGATATTTTTGAATTATAATGAAAGTAAGTCCTTGAATACGCTAAGTACAGATGCTACTTTAGAAAGTTATGTGTTTCCATTAAAAACATCTACTTGGTTAATTGGAAACGGGAAATATATGACTAATGATTATAATTTAAATGTCGATGATGGATTTCAAATTCCATTATTTGGAGGAGGTGTAATTTATCTAATCATAACCGTTTGCTTGTATTTTTATTATTTTTTTAAATCTACTTATAGACTAAAATCTACCTTCAAAAAATACACAATCAGCTGTATATTTTTGATTGTATTTATTGCAAATTTTAAATTGGACACCATATTTACTAGGGTATTAAGTGACATTTTAACCCTATTTTTTGCAATTGGTTTACAATCGAAATATAATCTTGAAGATTTTATGCTAAACCCTTTAAGGGGCAAGTTGAATGAAGTTGCTAATTGAAGTTATTAGTTACCAAAATTAATAAAGATTGAAAGAAATTAAAGTTTTACATGTTTTGCCAACACACAAGATTGGAGGTGTAGAATTGGCTGCATTATCGTCTTTAAACTATCTAGATGATTTTTTTGACTTTAATCTTGTTTATATTTTTAATAATGAATCCCAAAATTCACTAATTGGAAGAATTAAAGGAGTTGTAAATACAATTAAATGCCTTTTAATAAATACTCCTGATATATTAATTACCTCACTTTGGTTATCAGTACTTGTTGGTTTTCCTCTCAAGCTGATTTTTAAAAAGAAGATTACTTGGGTACACTTTGTTCACAATACCAAGTTCTTTCATTTTCTAGATCAATTATTTAATAAAATTGGTCTGGTGAAATGTGATTATGTTTTTGCGGATTCCCAATCTACGGAGGCATTTATAGTCAAATATTCCTCAAAGCCAAGTTATGTCATATCATTTCTGCTTTCAAATGGAGGCTTTTCAAAAACAGGCAAGTCTATTAGTTTAGAAGAAGTTTCATTTATTTACATTGGCAGAATTGCAAAGCAGAAAAATTTAGAATTAGCTTTTCGTGTTATTTCAGGCCTTAAAAAAGAAGGATATTCTGTTTTGTTTGATATTTATGGCCCGATAGAGATGAATTTGGATGATTTGCAAATGAAAATAAATAAATTAGATATTAACAGTAACGTTGAATTTAAGGGGGTCGTAGCGCCAAATGAGATTAATGATTTAATGAAAAAATATAATTTTTATCTTCAAACAAGTGCGGTAGAAGGTATGGCAATGAGTGTTGTACAAGCTATGCAAAATGGCTTAGTATGCTTGGTTACTCCTTGTGGGGAAATCGCCAATTACTCTCAAGATATGATTTCTGCTATCCATTTACATGATGGAATTGAAAATGGATTTTTAGATTTTATTAATAAAATCAAGTCGGTAATTGTTGATCCTATTCTATATGATAAAATATCCCAATCAGCATTTCAAAGCTTCTCAGATAATTTGTCTTATCAAGAGTCAATGAAAAATACCTTAGAGCATATTTTGAATAAGTATGAATAATTCAAATCTATGAAGTTATTATTCGTAATTACGGATTTAGGTAGCTTTAATAATTTTCTAATTGAGCTCGCTTTATTATTTTCCGAAAATACGGAAAATGAATTGCATGTGATTTGCTCTAAAGAAAAGGTGATTAATGTAGAAGGCAATAATTATTCATTTAAACAAAACTTGTTTTTTCATTTTGTAGACATTCCGCGTGGATTCAACTTTATAAGGCTTATCAATGCATCACATAAAATAAGGAAAATAATAAACAGAGTAAATCCTGACTTAGTACATATTCATTTTACAACTTCTGCTTTCCCGACTTTGATTTTTAAATCTTCTAAAGTTACTTATTGGTCAACATTTCACGGTTTAGGCATGAATTCAACCTCAGGTTTGAAGAGGTTAGTTTTTTCTATTGTTGAAATGTTTTGTTTCATTAAATCTGATAAAATATTCGTATTAAATTCGGTTGATTTAAATCTTGTGGATTCATATAGCTTTTTGAAATCGAAGGTCGTTAAACTCAAAAGTTTAGGTGTAGGCTGCAATATTGAAAAATTTGATCCAATTAAAAGCAGACAAGCTTTTATCGAGAATTTTCAAAACACTCACTCAATTTCTGACTCTCATACAATAATAACATATACTGGAAGGTTTGTTTCCTTTAAAGGATTCGATTTAGTTATCAGAATTTTCAAAAATCTAGTAAAAACATATCCCAATAAGTACAAACTACTTTTAATTGGCGGTGAGGATCTAATACATCCAACGGGCTTAACTCCTGATGAGAATATATTTCTTGAAACAAGTCCAGATATTATAAACGTAGGATTTATATCTGAAGTACAAAATTATTTAGCAATAACCGATTTATTCGTATTCCCAAGCAAGAAAGAGGGACTACCAGTATGTATACTTGAATCCCTAGCCATGGGTGTCCCCGTAGTTTCTTTCAATACAAGGGGTAGTAATGAAATAGTCGCAAATGATTATAATGGAAAACTTATAATGCCCATATCAAATACTTGTTTAGAAGTGAATGAATTTGTCAAACAAATTGATATTATTGTAAATGACAAATCTTTATATAATCAATTGAAGTTAAATGCATTAAAAGATCGATTACTGTATTCAAGAAACAATTTTATTAACGAGTCTTTTCGAGAATATATGATTTTCCAAGAACAGCATTAATGGCAGAAAAATTAATCACAATTTCTGGCTCTTCAGGATTCTTAGGCAAAAATCTAATCCATTATTTATCGCCAAATCGCTTCAATTTACTGAAGCGTGATGAAGCCTCAATTTGTAGTTCCCACGCCGTCATCAACCTCGCCGGACTCGCACACGACCTGAAATCAGTTGCTGATCCAAGTAGTTATTACCAAGTTAATACCGAATATAGCAATCGCCTTTTTGATGCCTTCCTAGCATCAGATGCAGAGGTGTTCATTACCATCAGTTCTGTGAAAGCCATTGCAGATACGACCGATGAAATACTCGTCGAAGAAGTCAGCCCTAATCCCGAAACACACTATGGGAAAAGTAAGTTAATGGCTGAATATTATATTAATTCCAAACAAATTCCTACCGGGAAACGAGTATACATTTTGCGCCCTTGTATGATTCATGGACCTGGGAATAAGGGTAACTTGAATTTGCTTTATCAGGTGGTAAAAAGGGGATTCCCCTGGCCTTTAGCCGCATTTTCTAATAAACGTTCCTATTGTAGCGTGGAAAACATTTGCTTCGTCATTAAAGAATTAATCGAACGAAAAGATATTTCAACAGGGACTTATCACATTGCCGATGATGATGCGCTTGATACCAATCAAGTCATTCAGTTGATAGGGGAGTCTTTAAATCAAAAAGTTTACTTAATCCCAATTCCTAAACGTTTCATAACATTTATTGCCCGATTAGGAGATTTGCTGCATTTGCCTTTAAACTCTGAACGATTGAGTAAATTGACTGAAAACTACCAGGTTTCTAATCAGAAATTGAAAAATGCACTCGGCAAAGAATTGCCCGTCCAAGCAAGGGAAGGGCTATTGGCCACTTTGGCAAGCTTCAAATCTTGATTATTCCACCGTCACCGACTTCGCCAAATTACGTGGTTTATCCACATCCAATCCGCGTAATACACCGATGTAATAAGACAATAATTGAGTAGGTAGGACGCTAATCAGCGGAGCCAACAACTCATCCACCTCCGGCACAACCATCACATGGTCGGCCATATCGCGAATCAGCGAATCTCCCTCCGAAATCACCGCAATCACCATACCTTTGCGAGCCTTGATTTCCTGGATATTACTCACAATCTTCTCATAATATGCATCTTTGGTCGCGATGAACAAGACCGGCAGGTTTTCGTCTACCAAAGCGATCGGACCGTGCTTCATCTCCGCAGCCGGATATCCTTCTGCATGGATATAGGAAATCTCTTTCAATTTCAAAGCGCCCTCTAAGGCAACCGGGAAGTTGTATCCACGACCCAAGAATAAGAAATCACGCGCATTTGCGTAATGTTTGGCAACTTCTTTAATGGCTTCATGTGTTGCCAAAGTCGTTTTGACCTTTTCGGGAATCAATGCCAATTCTGCAATCAAACGATCATATTCTGCTTTGGCTAGGGTGCCTTTGGCTTTACCTATTTTCATCGCCATCATGGCTAGAACGGTCAATTGGGCCGTAAAGGCTTTCGTACTCGCTACGCCAATTTCCGGACCGGCATGCGTATAGGCACCCGCGTGTGAAATACGTGCAATCGAAGATCCCACAGCATTTACCACCCCAAAAATAAAGGCTCCTTGTTCTTTCGCGCGTTCGATGGCTACCAAGGTGTCCGCCGTTTCCCCACTTTGGGAGATTGCTATGATGATATCCCCCGGCCCAATCACCGGATTGCGGTATCGGAATTCCGAGGCATATTCCACTTCCACCGGAATGCGGCAAAGGGTCTCAATCATGTATTCGGCGACTAAACCGGCGTGCCAACTGGTTCCGCAGGCTACAATCACGATTCTTTTGGCCTGAGAAAAAACAGATAAATGTTGTTCTACACCCGCCAAAGTCAACGTCATGTTTTCGCTATCCAAACGGCCGCGTAAACAGTCAGTCAATGAGGCTGGTTGGTCAAAAATTTCCTTCAACATGAAATGGTCATAGCCACCCTTTTCGATTTGGGCTAATTCCATGTCTAATTGTTGGATATATGGCGTAATCGGCTCATTTCCCAAATTCTTCAAGATGATTTCATCTTGGGAAATAATGGCCAATTCATAATCATTGACGTAGATTACTTTCTTCGTGTATTCGATAATCGGCGAGGCATCAGATGCCAAAAAGTGTTCGCCATCACCCACACCAATCACCAAGGGACTTCCTTTGCGCGCCGCGATCAGTCGGTCTGGGAATCCTTCTTCCATCACAATGATGACATAAGCTCCTACTACACGTTTCAAAGCGATACGCATCGCTTCTTCCAAGGAATAATTATTGCTTTGTTGGATTTCCTCAATAAAATTCACCAATACCTCCGTATCCGTCGCACTCTCAAACGTATAACCCTTCTGAATCAACTCCTGCTTCAAAGATGCATAGTTTTCGATGATCCCATTATGGACCAAAGTCAATTTGCCTGAATTCGATTTGTGTGGGTGTGCATTCACATCGGACGGTTCTCCGTGCGTCGCCCAACGCGTGTGTCCGATCCCCACTGACGCCGTCAGGGTGATTTCGTCAGTCCACGCTTCCAGCTCAGCAACGCGTCCTTTTTTCTTGAAATTGGTGATGTTTTTACCGTAAAGTGCAATTCCTGCGCTGTCGTAACCGCGGTATTCTAAACGCTTAAGACCTTTTAAAATGATGGGATAAGCGGCTTGAGAGCCGATGTAGGCGACGATTCCACACATAGGATAATTGTTTTAGGGCTTTAATTAGTACAAATATCTCGAAATCTACGTGGAAAAGCAAGATGTCCGGGGGTAAACGCTGCCGGGGTCTCTGACCCCGGCAGCGTTACGCAAACAACCACTTTTTCGTCCGTTTCACTACCTAAAACATGATAATTTTTACATTTTTAGGCCATTTTTCGCACTTTTTTGAGTCTTTTCAGCTAAATTTAACCCACAGGTTGTTAGGGTCTTGACCCTGACAACCTGAACAAAACCCTCCAGATTCATGAAGAAACTTATATTATTCCTATTTGCGGCAATTAGCCTACATGCACTTCAAGCACAAGATTTACGCATCGAACCGCTCAACTGGTGGGTGGGCATGAAAAACCCCAAATTACAGCTGCTAATCCATGGAAAGGACCTAAAGGGAGCCGAGGTAATCGCGAAAAAACCGGGTTTAAATATCGTGAAAGTGCATACTGCAGATAGCCCGAATTACCTTTTCGTAGACTGTGAAATATCGAAAAACGCGCTGGCAGGGTCTTATCCAATTGATATCAAAAAGGGGGGTAAAATCCTCCACCACATCGACTATAAACTCGATTCCCGTACACCTAATTCCGCGAATCGTCCGTCGTACTCAACGAAAGACGTTATCTACCTCATCACACCCGATCGTTTTGCAAATGGCGACCCGAGCAATGATGCTGCTCCAGGCTACCGTGAACCAAATCCCGCGCGTAACGAAATGTACGGTCGGCATGGGGGTGACTTAAAAGGCATCATTGACCGTTTACCTTACATTCACGACATGGGATTTACGGCGATTTGGAACATGCCGGTTTTGGCCAATGATCAGGCGAAAGAAAGTTATCATGGTTATGCGATCACGGACCATTATTTGATCGACCCGCGTTTTGGGACGAATGCGCAATACAAGGAATTAGCGGAAAAGGCAGGCCAAAAAGGCATTAAGCTCGTGATGGATGTCGTGTTGAATCACTGTGGCGATGGCCACTGGTGGATGAAAGATTTTCCGTTTAAAGATTGGATTAATTTTGATGGAAAATTTGTGTCGACGACACACCGCAGGGAAACGGTTCAAGATCCCCATGTGTCACAATACGATGCCAAAATGCAGACAGAAGGTTGGTTCGTTCCTGCCATGCCGGATTTGAATCAAAAGAATCCATTTATGGCTAATTATTTGATTCAGAACACAATTTGGTGGATTGAATATGCGCATTTGGGAGGTATTCGGATTGATACATATCCCTATTCTGAAAAGCATTTCGAGGCACGCTGGTCGGATGCGGTATTAGCGGAATATCCCAATTTGAACATGGTAGGTGAGGAGTGGTCATCGAATCCAATCATTACGTCTTATTGGCAAAAAGGTAAAATCAACCGTGATGGTTTCAAATCATCCTTGCCTGCCTTGATGGATTTTCCTTTGCAAAACGCCATTTCGGAGGCAATGAATGAGAATGATCAAGATTGGGGTAAGGGCTTGAATAAGATTTATTCTGTGATTTCGAATGATTTGGTTTATGCGAATCCGGATAATTTGGTGGTTTTTGGTGATAACCATGACATGTCACGTTTCTATTCACAGGTCAAACATGACCAAGCTTTATTCCGTATGGGAATGACATATTTGTTGACGACACGGGGTATTCCACAAATTTTTTACGGAACCGAAATCTTGATGTCGAATCCCAAAAGCAACGAACATGGCGAAATTCGGGGCGATTTTTATGGCGGTTGGCCTGGAGATGCCAAAGATGCGGTAACTCAGCGCGGCTTTACGGCAGATGAGAAGAGCACGCAAGATTTCTTTAAGAAATTGTTGAATTGGCGGAAGCATGCTGAAGTCATTCATACAGGGAAATTGACGCATTTTGGCCCAGAAAATGGGGTATATGTATATTTCCGTTATTCGGAAAAAGGCAAAGTGATGGTCGTGATGAATAAGAACGCCACGGCGAAGACACTCAGTATGGGAAATTATGCGGAATTGATTAAGCCAGGCGCTCAATTGACCGATGTCTTAAATGACAAAACACAAGTTTTGGGAGCGAGCTTGGAGGTTCCTGCGAAAACGGCATTGGTGTTTGAGGTGCGATAAATTATTGACCGTTAAATAATTAATGTTTCAGGTAATCCTGCGGGCTTTCTATTTTTGAACGATTCTTAGTTTTAAAAATAGATAAAATGTTAAACGCGCGCAAGTTATTGCATGGGGCACTCGCATCCATTGTATTCATATCATCTTTATTTCTGTCTACTAGTTGTAGTCATCAGATCAAAACCGGAATGGGTGGTTTTGCGGATATTTCCTTGAATCGGAATTCATCCGAGTATGATATCAAGCGATTACCTGAAGTTTCTGGTACAGGTAATGCAATCATGGGTATTCCATACACAAGCAGTAACGCTGCTAAAAATAAAACTGGTTTTGTTTTTCGATTAAACGGTGTTACAATTGGACGCGCCCCTCGAATATTTCCCATCTTGACCTTATTAGCTTTAACCTATGGAACAGGTGATTACATTCAAACTTTTGTAGGGCTTAATGATAGGCCAAAGTCTTGGGATGACTATAAATTAAGTCTAGGTGTATCCTGTTTGATCGCTTTACCTGTAACAGGTTTTGCAAATAATTTATTGTGGAAAAATGTGGCTGTAACGAATTTATTGCACGAAATGAATTACCAATTAGTTGATCAAAATCCCGATATCGATGTATTCGCAAGTCCAAAATATTTAGTGAATAATAAATGGGGAATTTGGACGCAAAATGCTGATGCGAAAGTTAATGTCTTAGGTGCTCGCATCCGTACCGAACGTGTCGTGGTTCCAAAACCGTAAGTTCAGGTCAGCATGCTCAAGCGTCTAAAATATTTATTAAGAAGCGCATTTCTGATACTCGGATGTGTTTTTGCTGTACAAGCACAGGAAATTTCCAACGTGCAAATTGGCTACGTGCCTGAAATTAAGCGTTTTGAGGTATATTTTGATTTAGACGGGAAGTCTAATCAAGGGGTAGATTTGAATGTCTACGTGCAAGAATTTCCGAATGGTGCTCGCAAACAAATTGAAGCAACTGCTATTCATGGTTTGAATCTGAAAGGTGTTTTGCCTGGGTTTAATTATTATTTTCAGGTTGATTCGAAGGGCTTGAATTTGCCGCCATCTGAATATGTTTTTGAAATTACTTCTAGCGTTTTACAAGCGAAAGGGGAATTTAAACCTGCTGACACCACTCGAACCGTTATTCCTCAGGAACCCAAAAAGAAAATTCAACTTATTCAGCTCTTTGATCAATCGTTTAGCTTTGCATCGGTGGGAATTAGTCCAATTGCTTTGGGGGGTGAGCAATCAAATTTAACGCTCGCAGGAAATTTTGGATTTATTCGTGGTGGATATGGGTATAGTTTGACCGTGTTGTATGGTTTAGCGAGTGCTCCTTCAACAAATTATGTAGCTTCAAATTCACAAATAACCAATTATACTACGGCAAATTCTATCTACAAATTTACCAATGAGGTGAAGGCTACTCGCTTATCGATCGTTCCTTCTTTCCTGCTTGGAATTAAAGAATATTTTTATCTACGAGCTGGTTTGGGTTATGGCTCTCGCTCTTTGTATTGGGCTGCAGATGAATTTAATTATGCAGGGACAAAAACCGCATCGATATGGGCGAAAAATGCTTTTGCGAGCCAATCTGGTCTAGAAGTTGAAGGAGGAATAAATTTGATGTTTAAGCGAATTCATATAGCGACAGGAATAAACTATTTAGGTTTGTTTAAGTCGGCCGACACGAAAGCGTTCTCAGATGTGTGGATATCATTTGGTTTAAATTTTTAATACATGAAATACTGTTTTTGGGTCTTTATTGTTTGTATCCTTTTTTCATGTGAAAAAGATCCCGCGATTCCGGAGGGGAAAGGTAACTTTATCGATATAAGTACTTCTGAAATTTCCAATGTGCAAGATACAAGAGCAGTTTCTGGTATTTTAATTTCAAATTTAACGAGTCAATATGTAGTTCAAGAACGTGGAATTTGTTGGGGCTTAACGAATAATCCAACAATTTCCGATGCATCGATTTTGACAAGTTCAAATTCCACTACGCTTCCTATTCGGGATTTAATCCCAAGTCAAAAATATTATGTTCGTTCATTCGCAAAAATTAACGGCATTTACACATATGGGAATCAGCGCGAATTTATAACCACAGCTGCGAATACAGCACTCAATTCAGGATTGATAACCTATCTTCCTCTAAACGGGGATTCTAGAGATTATTCAAGCTCAGGGAATCATTTGTCGGGAAATGCAACCAAAACAGCGGGTCGATTTGGTTCCGCAAACTCAGCCTATTTTTTCAACGGATCTAGCAATTTTTTAACAACGTTACTTCCCAAAAATATCCCAACCAATAATGCTGCTTATTCCATATCTGTTTGGTTTAATGCAAGTATATGGAATCGAGAGATGGCTATTATGGGCTATGGCCCATCAAGTAACTCCGCTGCGAGTAATTATTTGAAGACGATGCCTACTGGAGGCTTGCTTCATTACCATTGGAACTTGGATTTTTTAGTAACTAAATCCGTTTTTACGAATTCATGGATTCATCTTGTGATAACATATGACGGTGGTACAGAGCGTTATTACCTCAATGGGCAATCTTTTGGATCTTGGTCGCATCCGGCAAGTCCTTTGTTTGTGAATCCTAGTGTGCTTTCCATAGGTGCCCGTGTTGTAAATGCTGCATCGAATGATGTTAAAGAATACTTCAATGGTTCTGTAGATGAATTGAGAATTTATAATCGTGCCTTAAGTGCTTCGGAGGCTTTGGCATTGTATAATCTATAATTTTTGATTTTTAATTAGAAGCCCTTATCTTGCTCTTGATAAGCCCTGAAAAGGCCCTAGTTCTAATAAAAATCGAATGAAATTAAGCCTATTCAAGGCCTTACTATGTTTGTTGCTGCTCGTTTCTTTCCGAAGCTGGTCAAACGATTCCTATAATCCCCTTAAGTTTAAAAAAGACCTGCGTTTTCAAGATCCCCAGTATATGTGGAAAATCTGGGATCGAGTTTTCAAACAAGATGGAGGTTTTTTTTCGAATGCTAATGTGGGAGATTTGGAACGAATTTTAGAATCTCAATGGGCAGCTGCTCGAAAAAAAAGTAATCTCGATTTAATGGTGAAGGCCGCGATTCCACTCGCCATGGTCTATCATAATCAAGCCAAATTTACCCACGGCTTACCTTTTTTAGAATTCTTATTCCAGCATCAAAAACAAGTCCCCGTCTATTATTGGCGGCATATTCTAATTAAACTCGAAGAGGAATATCGGGGAAAAAACGAAATCGAAAAAGCTATCCCCATTCGGAGATTACGAATAAAATTAGGTTACATCAAAACCTTTTGGGAAATCTATCGTGAATGCGGTTTGTTTGAAGATGCTTTACGTGACTTTAAACAATTTCAGCCTGTCCCTCCTCGTGGGGATTATAGAAGACTCTTTTATTTGGAACGATTAGGTTGGTTGTATTCCGATTTGAAAAATTATAAAAAGGCCCGCGAAATATATGAGCAAGGCTTTAAGGAGGTTTCCGAAGTTCGTTCTGCCGCTAAGGAATATTATCTTCCGCGCGAATTGCTGTACTGGGAAGGGTTGTTTAAAGGCCTAATTGCTCAATGCAATATGGAAATGGGCGATTACCGGATGGCAATTCCCATGTTAAAATATGATATTCAGGCAAGTGGCGACAACCCGGACAATCAAATAGCTAAGGAAATTTTATTGGCTCGAGCCTATTTGCATTATAAACGATGGGAATTAGCAAAGTACTACATGGATCATGCTCGAGTGTTGATGGCTCAAAAAGTCATTCGACCCGTAAAGATTATGTTGCTCAGTGCTTATGCAGATTATTATGCGGCCCAAAATCAATTTGATTCTGCGTATTTTTATAATACTGCGTTACATGCTTACCAAGATACGGTGAATGCGCACATCAATCGGAATAAGTCTATTTTGCTTTTGGGTCAATTAGAGCTGGTTAAACACCGTGCGGAGTCACTCAAAAATTTGCACCAGGTAGAAGTGTATTCGGAGGCGGCAAAGTTGCAGGATTTCAAAATTAAGTTGTTAAGTATAATTCTCGGAACCATTTTATTTGGCTCAGTACTTCTCTATGTTAATTTTCGCCAAAAAGGTTTGCTGACGCAAAATCGTATTCAATTGGATTTGGAGCATGAACGAAATGCAGTACTGCTCAAAGAATTGCATCATCGGGTGAAGAATAATTTACAAGTGATTTATAGTTTATTGAATCTTCAGAAACGGCGAACTAAAAATGAGGAATCCGTTGATTTGATATTAGCACTTCAAAATCGTATCCAAACGATTGCGTTGGTGCATAATAATCTGTTTCAATCTGATGAGATGGAATTTGTCCAATTAGATAGTTATGTGCGCACATTGGTTGAACATTTGCAGCAAATGTATGCGCAAGATGAAATGCACCCTGTACATATCGACTTCCACATCGAGGATTCGATCAAGTTGCGGTTTGAACGGATTGGGACCTTAGGTTTGATTATTAATGAAATTGTTTCCAATGCGTTTAAATATGCATTTGTAGGTGAATCTACCGGTAAATTAATGATTGATATACAGCAGAAAGGCCTTCAGGTCTTTGTATCCATCGAGGATAATGGACCTGGTTTAGTCGAGGAGATTAATCAAAATTCAAATTTAGGGATGCGGCTCATTCGCATATTGAGTGAGCAAATGGGGGCGACCTATACCCTGCATCAAAGCCAAGGTATCAAGCATTTATTACAATTTATGATTTAACGATGGAAGAAAAGCGAATTATCATTTTGGAAGATGAGATTATTGTGGCCTTGGATATTAAAGAGATTCTGGAAAATCTAGGCTATGTTTGTCAGGTATTTCATGACTTTAATGCGGCTTTATTGGCCCTCGATACGTTTAATCCACACTTAGCCATCTGCGATATAAATATTGGCGAAGGTCCAAGTGGAATTGATTTTGTGCGACAGGCGCAGCAATTGAGGCCGCAATTAGCTATTATTTATTTGACTGCATTTAGTGACCGAAAGATCGTTGAATTGGCGGGGAAGACGCATCCGGTTAATTATATATTGAAACCTTGGAGCGACCATCAGATACGCGTTTCTGTGGAAATGGCATTTGATCAATTACAGGAGTTTGATTTGCAGAGCCAGAAACTGGGAGATCTGACTCATGCGGAATTGAGAATCTTGGAACTGATTGCGCAAAATAAGAAAACCAAAGAAATCGCAGATTTGCTTTTCATCTCCGAAAAAACGGTTAAAAACCACCGTTATCATATTAGTAAGAAGTTGAATTTGTCAACGGAAAACAACAGCTTACTAACTTTTGCTCTGAGTCATTTTGGGTATAAAAATGAGGCCTAGGTCTCATTGTGGGAATCGCGGGAACGATGTTCCTTTGTATTGTAAATAATTCTAGTTCTAATACACATCACGCGATTACCTAACCCTAATACCTTAAATTTATGCGAAGCCCTCTGCTAGGAATAGTGGGGGGCTTTATTTTTGGTTACAAGCAAAAAGGACATCTCTTTCGAAATGTCCTTCTTTATTATCCGATCATTAAGTAGCCCCGGAAGGAATCGAACCTTCATCTTAGGTACCGGAAACCTACATTATCACAAAACATGTGTTTATTTGATTTAAAGACCATATTTGGGTCTTTTTGTGAAGCAAAATGTGTGTTTTTGGGAGGTTTGCTACACAAGTGCTGCACAAATATTAAAGTTTAAAACTTCGTTTAAATTGAAGGAAGTAAACTATTACCTCTTTTTGATTTGTGCTCCCCTTACAGACGAAAGATGCAGCTTCGGGGAACTTTATAAGTTCATAACCATTAGAAAACTAATGAGTTACGTTTAAGTCTCAATACAAAGATAACACTTTTTGAAAAATTAACCATTTTCTAATTTTTCTTAATTGGATTCGATTAGCAACATTTTTTGTCCTGTTGTATTGGTGGACATGGTACGCTTCCATAACTACAATAAACACAACAATCACCTTGTAAAGGTTTTAATTTTGTTTTACAGCTTTCACATTCATAAAAATACTGACATGCATCTGTTGGCATTGTTTCCTCTTTTTGGTGTCCACAGTTTGGGCAAGTTATTACTGATTGTAATTTAATATCCATTATTATTTAATTTTACTTTTTAGTGATTTATACCCTGTGGAATTGATAGCTTTTTCGATTTCTGTTATACTCGTTTGTTTATTGTCAAACTTAACAATTGCGTTGCCGTTCTCATAGGAAACCAAAACTTCAGCAATTCCTTTTAGTTTACTAATCTCTGTTTTGACATGATGTTCGCAACTTGAACAAGTCATCCCTTTAATTGTAAACTCAACTTTTTGAGTTTTATACTCCTGTGTAATAATTGAACTATTATTAACTTTTGGGAAAAAAACACTAGCATAAATTGGAAATGATAAGAGCAGAATTGCAATAACTGAAACAATTCCTAAAAATGATTTTGTTTGCATAAAATTTTGTTTTTCGTCTATTTCACATTTACAATCAATTTGCTTTTTCGGTTTTAGTTTTTGATACCAAGCAAATCCTAACACAAAAATTGTTAAACCAATTAAATATGGTCTAAATGGTTCAACCCAAGAAAAGGTTGAAGCTAGTCCGCTAGTTCCTGCGATGAGAGCCAATACAGGGGTGATACAACATAATGAAGCCGCAAACGCTGTCAAAAGACCTGTACCAATTAGTTTTTTGTCGGTTTTCATATTGTTTCTAAAATTTTGTTATCGTAGATTATTTTAAAAAATGGTTTAAAGAAAAGGTCATATTCTTTAGTCATTGAGTAATAAATCGTTTGTGCTTCTCTTTCGGTTTTAATAAGATTCTTGTCTTTGAGTTTTCGCAAGTGTTGAGAAACTGCCGAAATAGTCATCCCTAAAATATCACTTAAATCACATACACAAAGTCGATTTTCTTCATAAAGTAGAAACAAGATTTTAAATCTTACACTATTCCCAGCCAATTCAAGTCCGTTGGACAAATAATCAAACGACCCTTGGAGTTCTGAAACACGTTCTTTACAGCGAAGAATTTGTCTAATGTCTGCTTGTTGTCTTATACAAGAAGGTTTATCCATAATGCGAATATAGTGAACATTTCTTATTTAAGTAATTGCTAAAATAAGCAAAAATAGGTCTGAAATAAAAATTCTTATTGAAAGTGGTTAAACAAATCACTAAACCTGCTACTTGACTTGAAACAAAAAAATCGATGAATAGATGAAATAGAGGTGGATTTTAAAAAAAATAAGTCACCATTTCTGATGACTTTTCTGTTTGCTCCCCTTAGATACGAAAGATGCAACTGTAATGCGATGATTGAGTATGTGACAATCAGGAAATTGAAGGGTTGAAATTTGTGTAATTCCGTAAATTGGAGGAAGTTTATGACCCCTTCCAACGATGAAAATTAACAATTTATCCCGCAAAGAACTCTATGACATTGTGTGGTCAAAACCGTAATTAAATTATCATTAAGTTTGAGTAAATCTGAGTCGGATACCACAATCCTTCTCTTCTTTCATAAATATTACTAATTAATAGGAAATCCAAATCTGTAATAATTTGACGATTGAATCAAAATAATATTGAATAATTAAACAAATTCGTACTTTTAAGTGTTTTTAATTTTATGACAAGTAAAGTGTACATATTGCTAATGATTTCATTTTTTGTGTGTCTTATGGCACCTAAAAATGGGTATGCATGTGGAACTAATTCAAAAAAAACGGATAAATCTTGCTGTATTCAGGATAAATCAAACAATAGTAAGAAAAATAATTGTTGTGAAAGTCATAAAATGACAAGTGAAAGTAAAGATAAAAGTTGTGGCGGAAACTGTAATAATCCAAAATGTAGTTGTCCAACTTCAATTGGCCTCTTTGCCTTACAGAATAGGGTTGAATTAAATAGAGAAAACAGATTCTCTGAGATTAATAGATTAAAATCTTATTACAATGAAACCTATAGTTCTTCGGGTTTCGGCTACATTTGGATTCCTCCCAATATAGTATAATTCAATACTTTGTAGGGATAGGTATGTCCCATCGAAAGCAATCCTTGCTTAATTGTAAAGTATTTTTAAAATCTAAATTTTTGAAAAATGAAATCAATAAAATTATTGATGGCAATGTCATTATTGCTGTCTATCACATCGTGTTATGCGAAAATAGGAAATGTTAGACTACCTGAATTTAATTCGTTTATCAATGTTGGGTCTCCGCAATTGGTTTATCAGGAGATGTCATCGCAAATTGATAAATCAAGTGAAGTGTCACAACTCAAAGCCCTTCTTGACAATTATTTTGAATTAAAAGATGCATTGGTTAAAACCGATGGAAACACGGCATCCCTAAAAGCTGAAGCATTGCTAAAAGCTATTAACTCCATTAACAAGGAATCATTAGCAAAAAACGAATATGATGAATGGATAAAGGTTATGAAAGAATTAGCATTTGATGCTGAGCATATTTCAGAAACTAAGGATGCAGGACATCAAAGGGACCATTTTATTAGTCTCTCTAAAAACATGTACTCTATAGCAAAGGTTACTAAACAGGAAGAACCGGTATATTATCAATTTTGCCCAATGGCGAATAAAGGAAAGGGTGCAAATTGGTTAAGTAAGGAAAGCTCAGTTAAGAATCCATATTATGGAGCTAAAATGTTAGGATGCGGTAAAACGGTTGAAACAATTAAATGATGAAGCTATATATTAAAAATATGGTTTGTCGACGCTGTGAAATAGTGGTGAAGTCTGAGCTGGAGAAGCTTGGGCTACACCCTCTTTCGGTAAATTTGGGAGAAGTGGAGTTGGAAGAAGACAATATAAAATATCTAAAAAATGAATTAAATGCAGTTTTAAATTCATTTGGCTTTGAGTTAATTGATGACAAAAATAGTCGATTAATTGAACGGGTTAAGACCCTAATAATTGATTTGATTCATCAGAAAAACAATGACCTACATATCAATCTTTCAAGTTACCTATCTCAAAATCTAAAGCATGATTACAATTCATTAAGTAGTCTTTTTTCTTCTTTTGAGCAAATAACAATTGAGCATTTTTTTATAAAACAGAAAATAGAAAAAGTGAAAGAATTGTTGATGTACGAAGAAATGACATTAAGTCAAATTGCCGACCAACTTAATTACAGTAGTGTCGCATATTTAAGCAATCAATTTAAAAAGGAAACGGGTTTTACACCCTCAAACTTTAAAAGATTAAAAACAATTAAACGGAATGGGATAGATAGGATTTGAAATCCAAAATTTTACAATTTTTCCTTAAAATAAAGTAATACGATAATGGTTTTTAAAGTAGAACTTTCCATTACAAATAATTCAGTTAAACTATTTAAACAATATAAGGATGAAAAATTTATTAATTGCCTTGATGCTATTTACTTCGTTTTGTTCCTTAGCACAAACTAAAGTGCCTTATGTTGATTACAAGGGGCATATTTATTATCAAAATAAACAAATTGGTAATTTAACAAAAGAGGGCAGCCTTGATAATAATGGAAAGGTTGTTACGAAAGTTAATGGTAATGGAGAGATTATCGATTCAAATGGAAAACAGCTTGGCAAACTGGCTAAAGGTAGTTCATTTGTGTATTATTTTAATGATAAAACCGAAAAGTATACAATCGGCAAGCCTTCTCATAATGGCATGTGTGAAGTAAAAAATAGTGATGGGCAAACAGTTATGCTTCTACACAATAATTATAAACAACAAGTCGCGTGTGCGATACATTGTTTACATGAAAATCATTGTATGCCTTCGGATGCCGAGCATAAGCATAAATAATTTTTTTGATGCATGTCTATTAAATGAGCGTAACCATTTTCGGTTACGCTTATTTCAATTTTTTAAATAATGAAACACACATATCAAATAACAGGTATGACCTGTAGTAGTTGTGAAACTAAAGTGAAATCAGCGCTGCAAATGATTGAAAATGTGACTGAGGTAGTAGTTACTAAGGCTGATAATTCAGCCACAATTACGATGAATAAACACATTCCATTATCAGATTTACAGCAAGCATTAGACCCCAAGTATACGATTTCTGCCATTCAATTTAATGAAACAGAGGAACTAGCAAAATCATGGTTTGAGACCTATAAACCTATTTTGTTGATTTTCTTTTATATAAGTTTGGTTGTTGTATTGGTACAAATTAATAGTGAACGATTTAATATTATGATGGCTATGCAATATTTCATGGCAGGCTTCTTTTTGGTTTTCTCGTTCTTTAAATTTTTGAATCTTAAAGGATTCGCAGAAAGTTATGTGATGTACGATGTATTAGCAAAGCGAATACCAATTTGGGCTTATTTGTATGCTTTTATAGAAGTTAGTTTAGGGATGGCTTATCTAATTAATTTTAATCCGCTAGTGACTAACATATTCACCTTTACTGTGATGAGTTTAAGTATCATTGGAGTTTTGCAGTCAGTTTTTAATAAAAGGAAAATACAATGTGCTTGTTTGGGAGCAGTTTTTAATCTGCCAATGAGTACAATTACAATAATCGAGGATGCATTGATGATAGTCATGAGTGGCTACATGATTATTAATATACTTTAAAATTAATATACTTTAAACATGAAATGGAACCCATTATTCGTTTTTTATAAATCGAATTCAATAGTTATCATATTACTTTTATTTTCATTTAATCTTTATTCTCAAAAAACGGTTCGCTACGACTTATACGTAAAAGACACGTTAGTGAATTTTGCAGGTAAAGAAAAAAGAGCGATTGCAGTTAATGGTCAAATACCAATGCCTACCTTAACATTTACCGAAGGTGATACTGCTGAAATACACGTTCATAACCTACTTAAGGAGGAAACCTCATTGCACTGGCACGGGCTATTTTTACCAAATAAGGAAGATGGAGTTCCCAATCTTACACAAATGCCCATTCGGCCTAATACAACTCATATCTATCGTTTTCCAATTATCCAAAATGGCACACATTGGTACCATTCGCATTCAGGATTACAGGAACAAATAGGAATGTATGGCAATTTTGTCATGTTAAAAAGACCAAATGACCCAACGTTTAGAAAAGGGATAGACGATTTACCTACCTTGCCAATTGTTTTGAGTGAATGGACCAATCTCAAACCCGAGAACATTCACAGGATGCTACATAATGCAAACGATTATCCTGCATTGAAAAAAAATTCCGTTCAAAGTTATGGCGAAGCCATCTCCGCTGGACATTTTAAGACCAAGTTGCAAAATGAATGGAAGCGGATGTTAGCGATGGACGTGAGTGACGTCTATTATGAAAAAATATTCATGAATGGTCAACCAAGTTCTGAACTTAAAAGTATCTCAGGAAAAGAATTAAAAGCAGGAGATAAGGTTAGGTTAAGGATTTCAAATGGGGGCGCATCATCCTATTTTTGGCTGACTTATGCCGGTGGCAAAATTACAGTTGTCGCAAACGATGGCAACGATGTTGAACCCGTAGAGGTCGACAGATTGATTATTGCAGTTTCTGAAACGTATGACATTTTGGTCGATATTCCTTCAGAAAACAAAGCTTTTGAGTTTTTAGCAACTACTGAAGACCGAACAAATTCTGCTTCTATTTTTATTGGGAACGGTGTAAAACAATTAAAATCACCATTACCTCGATTAAAATATTTTGAAGGTATGAAGATGATGAATGATATGATGAAGATGAATGGCGAACTTGATGATATGGGTATGGCTATGAGTTTAAATCAAATGGATATGAATGTGGTGATGTATCCCGAAATAACAGGTGATGCTGATGCTAAACAAGATGATAATAACCCAAATCGTTATAATGCTAATGCGCTAGGAGATATTATTACATTGAATTATGCGATGTTGAAGTCTCCGATTATCACAGCTTTACCCAAGGAAGCTCCAGTCAAAGAATTGTTCTTCAAACTCTCAGGTAATATGAATCGATATGTTTGGAGTATAGATAATAAAGTCGTTTCAGAAGCAGATAAAATCTTAATTAAAAAAGGAGAAAATGTTAGAATTATTCTCTACAATGGCTCAATGATGCGCCATCCAATGCACCTACATGGTCATGACTTTAGATTGCTCAATGGTCAAGGAGAAAATGCTCCTTTGAAAAACATCGTAGATGTAATGCCCATGGAGACAGATACATTAGAATTTAATGCCAATGTTGAAGGAGATTGGTTTTTCCATTGTCATATCTTATATCACATGATGAGCGGAATGGGAAGAGTATTAAGTTATGAAAATCAAAAGCCAAATCCTTTGATTCCCAATCCTAAACTTGCCCAACGTAAATTATTCGCAGACGACCGTAAATTTCATTTTATGGTAGAAAATGATGTTGCCACCAGTGGGAATGATGGAATGGCAATGTTACAAAGTACTCGTTGGAGTATTGGGTCAGAATGGCGATTAGGCTATCATGATTTTCATGGATACGAAGTAGAAACACATATCGGTCGATACATTGGTAAAATGCAATGGTTAATGCCATTTATTGGTTTTGATTGGCGTTATAGAAAGTTTGGAATAGATAAACAAGAAACAAATCTATTTGGTCAGTCAAATAGTAAGGACCAAAGAAGTCTTTTTACTGTCGGTGTGAATTACACGCTGCCATTGCTTATAATTGGTCAAGCTGAAATCTATCAAGATGGAAATGTTCGTTTTCAACTTATGAGGGAAGATATGCCTATTACGAAACGACTTAGAATGAGTTTTATGCTTAACACAGATAAGGAATACATGGCAGGATTTCGTTACATCGTAAACAAAAACATGGGCATTTCATCTCATTATGATAGCGATATGGGATTTGGTGCTGGAATAACTTTTTCTTACTAAAATTTAATAAAAGTCTGTTGAGAGAATTCAAAATGAAAGTTTAAATTAAACGAAAAACAAAATCATGAAAAAAATCATCGTTTTAACGCTTTTGGGGGCACTACCAACGGGTGTTTTTGCCCAACACGAAAACCACCAACCCAAAGTCGATACTAGTATGACAGCAGTAAAACCCAAAAGTCCTAAAATGACAGCAATGGCTATGATTGGGACAAATCACATACATATAGAATATGGTTCACCGAGTGTGAGAGGACGGAATATTTGGAATGGATTAGTTGCCTACAATCAAGTGTGGTCATCGGGAGCGCACAAAGCTACATGGATAGATTTTGGTCAGGATATAATGGTTGAAGGTAAAGTTATTCCAAAAGGCAAATATGGATTTTTTACTATTCCTGATAAAGAAACGTGGACTTTGATTTTGAGTAAAGCATGGGATATGCATCTGGCTGATGATTATAAACAAGAAAATGACATCATTCGAATTAAGGTAAAACCCATCAAAAGCGATAAGTTAGTTGAAGCACTTATGTATGAAGTATTGCCGACCATGGCAAACGAAGGCAAGATAAAATTGAGCTGGGAGTTTTTGAGCGTTGAGTTTCCGTTTAAGAATAGGTAATTGAATTTATGGAAAAAAATGACGAAAATTTAAATGTTTTCGTCATTAAAAATACTTTCATAACTATTATGATATTGTTGGTTTTTTCCATTTAAAAGTTTAATATTGCCATAATGAAAATTTCTACATTAGCATTAAGTTTTTATCTATTGACGTTGTCATGTTTCGCATGCAACGAGTTAAATCTGTCTTTTTATAGTAGTTTTCAGGTAGTGAGTGCGGAAAATAATCATAACCATAATGAACAAAATTCAGAGGCATGTACGCCATTTTGTAACTGTTCATGCTGCCCGTCATCGGCATTTTATCAACCCATACAGCACTTCAATTGGGTTATAATATCATTTCAGTCGGTAAAATACCCTATTTACAATTCCTCTTTTCATATAGAGGTTTTCTATTCAATTTGGCAACCGCCTAAATTAGCTTAATTACTCCTTTTATTGAAATTGTAGAATAGCCATAGAAATGTCATGTATGGCATTTTTAATTAATCTTTTTCCATTATATAATGGCAAAAAGAAAAAAATCCAATAGGCAAAACGGTCGTTGGGTTTAAGAGTATTTAAGTACAATTTTATAACCCTTTTATTGTATCATTTTTTTAGCAGCTTTTGCCAAAAGGAGTATGCATAAATACAGTCATATTACTAAATAGAAAAAAATGTTTCAAAATATAATTCAGTTTTCAATAAAGAACAAACTTATAATTGGTGCATTCACGTTGGTACTCATTATTTGGGGCGTTATATCCGCTATGCTGTTGCCAATTGATGCTGTGCCTGACATCACAAATAATCAGGTACAGATAATTACACAAGCCCCAACATTAGGCGCAGAGGAAGTAGAACAGTTCATAACTACTCCTATTGAGCTCGCGATGGCCAACATTCCCAATGTAATTGAAAAGCGGAGTATTAGTCGTAGTGGTATTTCGGTAATCACTATTGTGTTTAAAGACAATGCCGACATCTATTGGGCAAGACAGCAGATAAGCGAACGCCTCAAAGAAGCAGAAGCACAAATTCCACAGGGATTGGGTGAACCCACCTTAGCACCCATCACAACAGGTTTAGGCGAGATTTATCAATATATCATTCATGCTAAAAAAGGTTATGAAAACAAATATACTGCTACCGATTTGCGTACTATGCAGGATTGGATTGTCCGCAGGCAGTTAGCTGGTACAGAGGGTTTAGCAGAAGTGAGCGGCTGGGGTGGCTATGTAAAGCAGTATGAAATTGCTTTGGATAACGAAAAGCTCAATGCAATGAATATTACCATTCCTGAAATTTATAAAGCCTTAGAAAGCAACAACGAAAACACCGGAGGCAGCTATATAGAGCAACGAAGCAATTCCTACTTTATTCGTGGTTTAGGCTTAGTAAAATCGTTGAGTGATATTGAAAAAATTATTGTGAAGACTATAAACGGAATACCCGTTTTAATCCGTGATGTAGCAACAGTACAGTTTGGTACTGCCACCCGTTACGGAGCAGTTACAAGAAACGGTGAGGGCGAAGTAGTGGCAGGAATTACACTCATGCTCAAAGGTGAAAACTTTGCACAGGTAATCGCCAACGTTAAACAGCGAATGGTACAAATACAAAAATCATTGCCTGAAGGTGTAGTAATAGAACCATTCATTGATAGAACCGAATTAGTGAACAGGGCAATGGGTACAGTAGAAAAAAATCTAATTGAAGGTGGTTTAATTGTAATATTCCTATTGGTTTTGCTCTTAGGTAATTTAAGGGCGGGTCTTATTGTAGCTTCTGTAATTCCTTTAGCGATGCTCTTCGCCATAATACTGATGAACCTGTTTGGCGTAAGCGGCAACCTGATGAGTTTAGGAGCTATTGACTTCGGGCTTATTGTAGATGGTGCGGTAATCATAGTAGAAGCAATTGTACACAGAATTTACATGAGCAAGCATCATCATATTGGTTTGAATAAACTTTCACAATCACAAATGGATGATGAAGTGTTTCAAGCTGCGTCAAAAATCAGGAGCAGTGCAGCATTTGGCGAAATCATCATCTTAATTGTTTACCTGCCGCTTTTTGCGTTAGTAGGCATCGAGGGGAAAATGTTTAAGCCAATGGCTCAAACTGTGGCTTTTGCAATATTGGGTGCCTTCATACTTTCATTAACCTATGTGCCAATGATGAGTGCTCTTTTTCTAAGTAAAAAAACTACGCATAAAAAGAATATTTCCGATAGAATAATTGGCTTTTGTCAAAAACTTTATGAACCTATACTGAGTTGGGCTTTACGCTGGAAAAAAACCGTTGTGTTTACAATGGCAGTATTGTTTACTGGCAGCATAATATTGTTCAACAGCTTAGGTGGTGAGTTTATCCCTACACTGGAAGAAGGCGACCTCACAGTTGAAATAAGGATGGAACAAGGCACATCATTAACACAGGTGGTAGAAACATTCAGCAAGGCAGAAAAAATATTAAAAGATAAATTCCCCGAAATAAGACAGGCGGTAACAAGAATAGGCAGTGCTGAAATACCTACCGACCCTATGCCCATCGAAAGAGGCGATATGATGCTTTCCATGAAGCCGAAAGAAGAATGGACATCGGCAAATACCCGTGAAGCCATGATGGAAAAAATGGAAGAGGCACTAAGTATTTTACCCGGTGTAAGTTTTGAAATTACACAACCCATGCAGATGCGGTTTAATGAACTCATTACAGGCATCAAACAGGATGTGGCAATAAAAATTTATGGTTCCGATTTGGAAATCCTGAATGCACAGGCAAATAAAGTGGCAGAGCTTATCAAAAATGTAAAAGGAGTAAGTGAGCCCTTCGTAGAAAAAGTAAGTGGACTGCCTCAAATACAGGTGGTATACAACCGTGATAAAATTGCCCAATACGGGTTAACCATCAGTGACGTAAACATGGTGCTGAAAACTGCTTTTGCAGGTAATGTTGCAGGTGTGGTGTTTGAAGGGGATAAACGGTTTGACATGGTGGTGCGGTTACAAAAAGATTTGCGTAAAGATTTCAGTAACATTGAAAATCTATATGTGCCATTACCATCTGGAAATAAGGTGCCTATTAACCAGGTAGCGGATATTTCATTTAAAACAGCACCCGCACAAATTAGTCATGAAGATGGCCAACGCAGAATTTTTGTAGGCTTTAATGTGCATGGTCGTGATGTGGAAAGCACGGTGGAAGAAATACAACCCATTTTAGATGCAAATCTTAAACTTCCGGCTGGTTATTATTACACCTATGGCGGTCAGTTTCAAAACCTTCAAGAAGCAAAGGCAAGATTAGGAATTGCAGTTCCTGTAGCGTTATTGCTCATTATAATATTGCTTTACATCACCTTCAAAAGTCTAAAACAATCCTTTCTCATATTTACTGCCGTACCGTTATCAGCCATTGGAGGCATCATCGCATTATGGTTAAGAGGTATGCCATTCAGCATTTCGGCAGGTGTAGGTTTCATTGCCTTGTTTGGTGTAGCAGTATTAAATGGTATTGTATTGATAGGTTATTTCAACCAGTTAAAAGACGAAGGCATTACCGACATATATGAGAGAGTTAGAAAAGGAACAGCAGTAAGATTAAGACCCGTAATAATGACAGCTATGGTAGCATCATTAGGTTTTCTGCCAATGGCACTTTCTACAGGTGCAGGTGGTGAAGTACAAAAACCATTAGCAACCGTTGTGATCGGTGGTTTAATTACCGCTACCATATTAACCCTGCTGGTGCTTCCGGCACTTTATATTTTATTCAACACTAAAATCAATTTCAAACCAAATAAAATGAATAAAGCAAAGCCACCTGTCAATACTACGGTTGTGTTAGTGCTGTTTACATTTATCGGTTTATTTGCAGGAAAAACTTATGCACAAAGCAATCAAAAAACGTTGCAGGAGTGCATTGATATAGCACTTAAAAATAATCTGCAACTGAAAGTAGCAGACTTAAACATTCAGCAATCGCAGGTAATGCAAAAGACCGGCTTTAGTCCTGATAAAACAAACATACAACTCACCCAGGACCCTACCAGTGGCGGAAATATTGATAACAGTATTGGTATTACTCAAACGTTTTCTTTTCCAACAGTGTATGCCAATCAAAATAAACTATTGAAACAGGAAACTATGCTGGCTCAAAAATCAAAGCTGCTATCGCAAAATGAAATTATCAAAGAAGTAACCACAGCCTATTACAATTTGTTGTATGGCTTGCAAAGAGTAAAACTTTTGCAGCAGCAGGATAGCATATACAGCAATTTTCTAAAAAGGGCTACCCTTCGTTATAATACAGGTGAAACTAATCAGTTGGAGAAAATGCAAGCCGAAAGCAAATACAAAGAAAACCTTTTACAATTGAAACAGGCAAATACTACTGTAAGCAGTTATCAGTTGGCTTTGCAAAAGTGGTTGAACTCAGCCGAGCCAATTATGCCAAAAGAAAATGAGTTGGCAAAATTGCCCGATATTTTTATGGCTGATACTGCATCTATACAATCAAACCCATTAATTCAGTATTACAATCAAAAGTTGAATGTAAATACAGCACAGGTAAAGGTTGAAAAAAGCAAATTGTTACCGGATTTGAATGCAGGCTACTACCATCAAATGGTTGTTAGTGGTTTTGATCCTGCAAAAACTAACCGTAATTATTTCCCTGGCACAAGGATAGCAGGTTTACAGGTAGGCATAGGTATTCCTTTATTTTTCGGCTCACAAAAAGCAAAAATTAAGGCTGCTCAAATAAATACTACTTTAATTGAAACAGAGAAGCAGCAAACACTGCTATTTCTGCAAAGCAGTTATCTTCTTCAGTACAACGAATACCTGAAAGCAAAGGAAGGTTTACAATACTACGAAACCACAGGTTTAAAACAGGCGGATGATATTATCCGTATTTCAAACACGGCATATACCAAAGGTGAAATTGGTTACATGGAGTATATCCAAAATCTGCAAACCGCTATCAATACAAAACTGCAATATACCGATGCAGTAAACCAGTTCAATCAGTCCATTATATTGTTAAACTATTTAAAAGGGAACAAATAAAATGAAGTCAATTAATATAAAGTCAATCGGTGCAATTACATTTTTTGCAAGTGCAATTATTTTTTCTTCCTGCAAGCAAAGCAATAAAACGGAAACAAAAGAAGTGCCTAAAGCAAAAGAAGAAAATACAGCAGCAATAGAAGTGTCCGCAGAACAAATGAAGGCCGTGGGCATTGAGTTAGGTACAATAGAAATGAAAAACCTCAACAGTGTGGTAAAATCAAGCGGTCAGCTGGAAGTTCCCCCTCAAAACAAAGCCGATGTAAATTCACTGGTTTCCGGCATTATTAAAAAAGTGCTGGTATTAGAAGGCAGTTTTGTTCACCAGGGCCAAACAGTAGCGATTTTAGAAAATACAGACATAGTGAAGCTGCAGCAGGATTACCTGATGCTCAAAAAGGAATTAGTTTATACCGGCCAGGAGTACCAACGACAAAAGGAACTCAATACCGAAAGTGCAGGAACGGGCAAGATATTTCAACAAGCAGCAGCAAAATACGAAACAGATAAAGCAAGGATGCAGGGAATGGAAACACAATTACAGCAGTTAAATATCAGCCCTGCATCCGTAGCCAATGGTAAATTTGTAAGCCAAATTCCAATTATTGCACCCATCAGCGGTGTCATAGGGCATATACGAATTAAGACCGGCAGCTATGTAGATATGCAAACATCCCTGATGGATATTGTAGATAATTCGCAGGTGCATTGCGATTTGCAGGTGTACGAGAAAGATTTGTTCAAGGTGAAGAGCGGGCAAAAAGTGGTGTTCATTCTTACCAATCAAAACAATAAGCAAATCACTGGTACAATTTTCGGCATCAATCAGTCCTTCGAAAATGAAAACAAATCCGTAATTGTTCATGCCAAAATAAACAATACAGGTAGCATCAGGTTATTGCCTGGTATGTATGTATCTGCATTGATTAATGTAGGCAATCAAACGGTGCAGGCTGTTCCTGTTGATGCAGTCGTAAATGCAGAAGGGAAAACGTTCATTTTTATAGTAAGTGGGGAGGAAGAAAACACAGAAGAAAAAGGGCCTAAAGAAAAGAGTGAAAAAGCTATCGGTGCCAATCCTGAAAAAAGTATCCGGTTTAAAAAGGTTGAAGTAATTACAGGCGTAACAGAATTAGGCTATGTAGAAATAACACCGCTTGAAGAAATGCCTAAAGATGCGATGATAGTTACCAAAGGTGCTTTCTATGTTCTATCAAAAGCAGCAGGGGGCGAAGAAGAATAATAAAAGTATATTATGACAAACACAACACAATTCTCCGATGTTCAAAGAATACCGAAAAATGAAGTTTTAAACATGAAAAAATAAAAATCAATGAAAAATGTAAATCAACTTATGCAAGAAATAATCTCAATCTCTTCAACGATTGAATCAGATTATCCTGAACTATACAAATATTTGGATGAAACTCCCTTCAAGATTTGTGAAACCAATAAAAATGAAATCTGTATCTTATATTTAGAAGAATACCTTAAAACCCTGAAGGAACAACTTAAGGATTACATTTCCTCGCATAATAAATTAAACGGAAAAAAATGATAAATACAGATCCAAATCACGTTCATACCTACGATGCAGAAGGAAAGATTAGTTGCTGTACTTTAGAAGATAGAGTGTACGGTAAAGCTGGTGCAGATAATTTGCTACATGACATAAAAGCAAATGACAGTAAGCCTGTTCAAAAAACGGAAATAGCTGAAAGTAGTATACTCAAACAATATCTTCCGGCTATCATCAGTTTTAGTATGCTGCTTATTGGCATTGCCGCAGATAATTATTTTAAGCCTGCTTTTTTTACACAATATATTCGCTTTGCATGGTATGCAATGGCCTACCTGCCAGTTGGCTTTCCTGTAATAAAAGAAGGTTGGGAAGCTATTCTTAAAAAGGAGTTCTTTACAGAGTTCACATTAATGGTTTTGGCAACTTCAGGGGCCTTTGCCATAGGGCAATATCCAGAAGGCGTAGCCGTGATGTTATTCTATGCCATAGGAGAATTGTTTCAAAGTGCAGCAGTCAGTAAAGCAAAGAATAACATTAAAGCCTTATTGGATGTTCGTCCATCCTCTGCCAGTGTTTTTAGAAATAATAGGTACGAAGATGTAAAACCCGAAGAAGTTCAAATAAACGAAACTATTCAAATAAAGGCGGGTGAAAAAGTGCCGCTGGATGGCGAAATGCTAAGTGATGGCAGTAGCTTCAATACAGCAGCCCTTACAGGCGAAAGCAAACCAAAATCAATTTACAAAGGAGGCCCGGTATTGGCGGGTATGCTAAACCTTGATAAAGTAATTGAACTAAAAGTAACCAAAAAATTTGCCGACAGTTCACTGGCACGCATTTTAGACATGGTGCAAAATGCAACAGCCCGCAAAGCAAAAACAGAATTATTGATAAGAAAGTTTGCAAAAATCTATACACCCATTGTATTCTTTTTAGCCGTTGCGTTGGTTGTAATTCCCTACTTCGTTGTAAGCGATTATGTATTTGCACAATGGCTGTACAGGGCATTAATTTTCTTGGTTATCAGTTGTCCTTGTGCCTTGGTCATTTCCATTCCTTTAGGCTATTTTGGCGGCATTGGTGCAGCCAGCAAAAACGGTATTCTTTTCAAAGGCTCAAATTACCTGGAGCTTATAACCAAACTAAATACCGTGGTGATGGATAAAACAGGAACATTAACAGCAGGTGTTTTTAAAGTACAGGAAATTGTAACCAATGGAATGGACAAAAGTGAGTTCATCAAAACATTGGCAGCATTGGAAGCAAAATCAACACACCCTATTGCCAAAGCCATAGCCGAATATGAAAAGAACCAAACAAAGATGTATCAGGCAGAGGAGGTAGTAGAAATTCCCGGGCATGGTTTAAAAGGAAAAGTAAATGGCAACGATGTGTTGGCCGGCAATACCAGGCTGTTAAATAAATTCGGTATTAGGTACGATACGAAATTGGATGAAATTATAGAAAGCATAGTGGTAGTCGCCATAAATAATCAATATACAGGTTATGTGCTCATTGCCGATGAAGTAAAAGAAGATGCACAGGAAGCCATTAAGCAATTGCACCAAAATGGTATTACTCAAATTGTAATGCTTAGTGGCGACAAAAATTCTATTACGCAAAAAGTAGCAAAGCACATAGGTATAGAGTCTGCCTTTGGTGATTTATTGCCCGAAAGCAAAGTACAAAAGGTAGAAGAATTAAAACAAGACAAATCCAAAATAATTGCCTTCGTTGGTGATGGGATTAATGATGCCCCTGTTTTAGCATTAAGTGATGTTGGTATTTCAATGGGGGCAATGGGAAGTGATGCAGCAATAGAAACAGCAAATGTAGTAATACAGACAGATCAGCCTTCAAAAATTGTAACTGCTATAAAAATAGGAAGAGCAACCCATCGTATTGTTATTCAGAATATTGTATTGGCATTTGCTGTAAAAATTATTGTAATGTCACTTGGCGCAGGTGGTTTAGCTACTATGTGGGAGGCAGTATTTGCTGATGTTGGAGTTGCACTATTGGCAATACTAAATGCAGTTAGAATTCAAAGAATGAAGTTTTACTGAATTAAAGCACAAATTAATTTACCTATTCAAGTGTCGACTTTCATCCAAATTGTCTAAGTCGTAGTCCTCGAGATTGAATTCGAAGTCTTCATCACTTAAATGAATATTCCTTCTTAGCGGACCGGTATAGAACATGTTTTCATTAACAAATTCAATGTTTTGATTTTGGATTGATGAAATTATCGATAGATTAAAAATAAGTTCTTTCAACGAGGTACTTGTAATTGCTACCATGTCATTTTCTTCCAGTTTTAGTTCTTCCAATACTTTGTAGAATAACGCTTGATAGAACTTAACCTCCTTTAGAAGTTCAAGGTTTCCAATTGTATGCGAGGCATCAGGGTTAGTAAATGTTATATTCAAGACCTTTAATTTTGACAAATTCTCGCTATCAAAATTGTCTTCTATCTGAGTAAATCCTTGTAATCTCATTTTCGTGTATTCTTTACTTTCAATTCGTTTATTATGTTCTGAGATAAACGCTCAAATTGGGATTCTGAGAGAATGATTTTCTTCGAAATAGTCTTATTCTTGATGGTATTTTTCATAAATGTTCTTTACTATAAATACCGGAAAAAATGCCAAAATTTTTAAAATGGGTTTTCACCTTAAAAGGTGTTTGTAAGGTTTTAGCGGGTAGACATTTCCAATTTCCACTAAAATTTGGGCCGGATTTTAAACGGGGAATTGACCGGGGTCTAAAAACGAAGGTATTTCATATATAAGGGAGGGCCGGTTTAGGGACTTCCTCCAGGACCTCCAGCAGGGACTCCGTATGGGCACCCCTTTTATAGTTCATGTTACCAGGATAGGTACAAATATCCTTTGGGTCTCGGCAACCACACCACATATGATTCATTTCATTTACATTACCAACATCAATTTTTTGACCTTTGTAATCGTATTGATATGAAGACCAGTAATCTTTGATATTTCAACAGATTTGTAGTTCTTCTTAAGTAATTCCATTGCACGTCTATTTTTTGACTTGGATAAGAATTTTAGCGGGTCTTCGCTGGTACCATGTTTTCTTCCTAAAAATACGTTGCCTTTCAGTTTTGCCAATTCAATTCCTTCTTTCTGTGCCGACTTAATCATGTTACGATTCATTTCCGCTATTACAGACATCATGGCAATACACATCTTTGAAATTGGATTCTCAGTTCCATCATGGTTAAGAGTTGATAGACCTTGCTCAATAAAATGAACTGGTATTTTCCTCTCGACCATAAAATGAAGAAAATCAACAATTCCCTTCAGGTCACGACCGCAGCGGTCGATTTGCCAAAAGGATACAGAACCTACCAAATCCATTGAGATTAGTTTGAATAGTTCCTTTCCACCGGGTCTTTCAAATAATGCAACCGCTCCTGAGATTTTGTCCTCTATTACCTTATCGTAGTTGGCCTCTTGAACTCGTTGTCTATCTAAGTTTTGGTCAATCGAACTGGTACGAACATATAGAATACTTAGTTTTTTCATAATATTAGACTTATGGTGTTATAACCCTAAAATTATGCCTTAATACGCTAGAATGCTGCATCTTTTGTTCAATTTCTACATGTGAGAGCTTCACATTTCAAGGTATACTCTAATATTATGTGTTTGAGTTATGATTGAAGAAGTCGTTAAGGGATTGGTAAGACTTCATCCTGTAATCGAACTCCTTCTTTGCATAATCCCGGTATTTCTTTGCCGATGGATGGTCACTTGACAACAGGTCATGAAACTGTTCCTTGGTTAATTGGGACAATGAAGTAATTGTACCTTTTGCCGGTGAATATTCATCTGAGGAAATGTCATTTTCTGTCATTTTTTCTAAAATGGTTTGAGTTTCGAACATGGGTCAATTCCCACTATACCAAATTACGACGAAATTTGTTCTAAAATAGACCTTGAATTGTGGCTGGTGATACCAACATCCCAAATTTCATTTTTTTCACTTGTTGGAAGTTACACCTATGGCCGGTACGACAAAAACCTCCTTTAAATTACAGGAAGTGGGGTTAGATTTCTTAGCAATTCCTTAGCATTGGAGCCTTCCCTTTTTTATTCATTTTCGATATATTTATTAAAAAGGTAAGAATTAGTTTGTAGTGGAGCTGATTTATACCATAAAGATTTAGAGTACTCCCCCTCATTAAAGTAACCGTCCACTACCGGTGAAATAGTGAGGGATTTTTATTTACATGTTTTCTTATTTCAATGGTGGTATTAAAAACATTTACCCAAAAAGACATATCGACTTATCTACACTGGTAAGGTTGATAAAGAATAATCCTGAGAAATTTAAAATCGAAAAGGTTCGAGAACTTAGAAGAACCGGAATGGATTATTCAACCCCTAAGAGTTACCTACCTTACATTACACCCAATTGTTTGGTAAGGATTCGGAATCTAAAAGAATCGGACTATAATCTGATTGCACCATCATCGTACATCTACTTTGATATTGATGATTATCCCAATTCTCAAAAACTAAAAGACCGGTTCATCGATGAATACGGTCACCTAGCTTCTCTTATATGTATATCATGTAGTGGAGGTGGGATTTCTATCTTCTTCAAGGTGACCAATATTCTCAAGAACGAGAATGATTTTCTTATTGCTCGGCAATACATAATTGATAACATATTGGTTAATGAGAAAATAGATACCAATGCTGGTGGTATTGCACGTGCTATGTTTATATCCTCAGACCCTGATTTATTCTATAACTACGAGAATGAAATCGAGATACCGATGGAATCATTTAAAAAGGGCAGGAATAAGGTAGTTAACTGCCGGTTGAAAGATAAAATATATAATGGTGATATGATACGTATCCATTGTGCACCTCAAGAACTTTTTATACCTATTCCAATCAAGGAAGTTTTAGAGCAATTGATACTGGAAACACCAGTAAATGTAAAGAATCCAGTAGTAGATTATAATGAAGTTAATTACGTTGAGATACGTTTTCAATATCTAATAAAGGATGATTTGAAACATAAGACGTTTACCAGTATGATTCATAAGTTAATATTCCTTAATCCGGTTGCCGATAAACATTTACTCCTATCATATCTATATCATGTGAATGAGGAATATACAGGTAATAAGAAGATGGAGCTACGTGAACTGATGGGTTTATTTGATACCGTATATAATGGTGCAACATTCCTTGGAAACTCTAAGGTCAAGCCGGTCTTAAAGCGTATCCATTACAATAAGAACTGTGATGCTACATTTAACAAACGTAAGGTGTCCGGTAAGATTGGAGGGGTATTAAAAGAGAACGAAAGCAAGCTGAAAATTAGGGCCACAATTGAGGAGATGGAAGCCAAAGGTATCCCCATTTCCAAGTCAAGTATATCCAAATATTCAGGAATTCACCGGGGAACTATCATAAAACACATGGATACGGACCTTCATGACATAAAAAAATTATAGACGAAATCAACGATTCAATTGAATAGTGGCACATTTGGTCTTCGTTTAAATTACAAGAAGAAAAAAGTTGACAAAATAATTTGTATGAAAATAAAACTTCATATACATTTGTAAAAAATTACAAGGGAATGAAAAATAAGGATTCGGATAATAAGGAGGTAAAGAATAAAAACCTTAAGATGTTGACAGAGGATTTGGCAACATTAGACTTCATTAATGGGAAGTCATTCATGGCATTTCCCGCTGATGAAATTGAAGGTATGACATTACCTCAAATGATTTCTGCATACGAGTCAGGTAAGTTCTCCGCTAATATTTTAGATGGGTTCAGAAAGAAGGTGTTTGCTGAACGTGATAGACTGGTTCAAGATGTTTTGAATTTTTACACATCGAAACTTGAATTCAAAGATTCTGAGTCTTCGATGTCACCGGAAGAAATATTTCAAGTAATTGAAGAAAAGAAGATTCGCGTAAGACGACTAACAATGGTTCTTAAACCTGATTGCTATCAAACGATTACCAAGAAGGCTAACGGTGATGAATATGACTTGGTCAAACTAAACTGGATTGATGATGACGGTAACAAGTTCATCAAGGTCTCGAAGACTTTTGGCTTGAAAGGAAAATTGGGTTTAGAGTTTTCCATGAAAAAAGTACTTAAAGACTACCTCATGACTGAAGCTGAACAAGTAACGGATTGGAAACAATTACAAAAGTTTGCCAGAGCAGTTAGAGCTGACCATGTTGCATCAATTGATGGTAAGGCGTGGGTTTTTGAGTTCAAACTTAGTGACAAGAACGAGTTCATCAAAACAGCGTTAAGGTTTGAGTTGTGGGATAACTACTATCAAACATATCTTAACACAGGAAAGAATTAAAAAAAACGAGACGGATGAAAGTCCGTTTTTTAAGACCCAAATATGGTTGACAAAATATTTTACCAACTTTTAATCAGATTTATTAACAATTAAATTTTAACGCATGAAAAATGTAATTAATGTTGAAGTTATCGAAGTCGATAATATCAAAATTCACCCTTTGCTTGAGCAATTTGTGAAACCAAAAAAGAAGGACCACATCGAATACACCATGAATCGATTGGGTCAGTTTACACCACTACTTGGTAATCTTGTTGGAGATACCTTTTATGTTACAGACGGAATCGTCAGATTGGAAGTTGCGAAATCCTTAGGATTGAAAACTTTGCAATGTCTGCACATTAACATTCCTGATGAGGATGTGGTAAAAATCAGATTAACCAGTAATCAGCGAACCAAAATGTCATACAGTGAGATGATGCATTATGGAGAGCATATGTTAGGACTTATCGGGAAATCTCAAGGTAAGAAAAGAGATTTAATGGGTTTTGATTTTATCGACAAGGATGAACATTATGGACTTATTGGTAAAGGGAGATGGGAGTTGGTTTGCCACTTGCTAGACCTTTCAATTTGTGCATCAACATTAAGAAAGTTAATGGAAATCAAATGGTTTGAAGATGAGAATCCAGGGAATAAGGTAGGAATTATGGCTGGATTGGAAAATGGACTATTTACCATCTCAAAAGCACATGATTTACTTGAAGATAAGATTAAGAAAGAATCTAAAATCGAGGAGAGAAAACGTAGAGACTATGAAGGAAAAGTAAATGACGTCAGCTTTCATTTGTTCAACACTTCGTCATTTGACCTATCAAATATCCCTGATGGAAGTATGAGAATGTTCATCCAATCACCACCATATTTTCAGCTTCGTGAATACAGAAATCAACCTGATTATTTTATCCATGGTCAGGAAGAAACCTTGGCTGATTACATTAAGAACGAGGTTAAGTTTTATCAAGGAGCTAAAAGAAAGTTGCTTCCAAATGGAGTGATTGTGATTATCATTGGTGAGACTTACAGAGATGGTTATCAAGGTGTTTGTACCAAATTAGAAACTGCACTTGCTGAGGATGGGTGGTATATCCATGATGTAAACACATTTGTGAAGACAAATCAAAAGGCTACACCTCACGTGGCAAGATTTCTGAATTCAAAAGAAACCATCATCGTAGCAGGTTTAAAACCAGCAAATGAAACGTTATTTAATGACGTTACAAGACCCTCTTCAATTGGTGAGTTCAAAGTGATTCCTGGTTCATCAAGAACAACGGGAGGTAAAGGTTATTCAATGGCATCTCCTGAGTCATCAATTACTAATGTCTTTATTGAGTCAGTATTTCAAAAGTCAGAATACGCAGATGTGGAAGATGAATTTTATCACCAAGCTCCTACATCAGTTAACATTTATGAGAAATTCATCCTTGGGTATAGTAATCCGGGTGAAAATGTAGGGGATTTATTCGTAGGCAGTGGCTCAGGACTGGAATCGGCAATTTTAAATGGTAGAAATGGGTTCGGGTGGGACGTTGACCATGAGTCAATTGATTTTTGTAATAAACGTCTTACAAAGCGTCTTGAAGAAAGAGAACAAGCGAAAATCGAATTATCGATTGCCGCATAAAGATAGTGCCAACCTTGGAGTGTATAAATTTCAAACTCCGCTAAACAATTTAAATTTTATATTATGAAAAAAGTTACCGCTGTGTGCTCATTTTCCATTTTTTGTTACACACAAGTTGATGTATCGGATGATTTTGAGTTTGAATCTTCTGACCCCTCTGAGAGAATTGATGAATTGGAGTCTCTTTTGGGTGTAAGATTTGATGAACTTATTCCTGAGCCTCAAGTGAAAGCACATGAATCTATTAATGATTTGACTTTTGATATGTGGTATGATGTCTCCCTGGACTAATTATTAACGGCAGATTAAAGAGAAAAATTGGGATTTACAGGTGTTGAATCTCTCATTAAAGTTTCAAAAAATAGTATATGAAATCACAAAATTTTAACAAAGACAAACGATTAGTCAAAGAACAACTTGAGAAAAGAGGATTTGATTTTAAGTTAAAAATCTTTTTAGAAACAAATAGAGGATTTTTGGAGAAACGAGGTCGATTCTTTAGTGATGAAGATTGGGAGAAACAAATGAAATTATATGATAGGATGGTACTTGAATACAGAAATCACCCTGTGTACTATGTTATCAAAAAATCTCCCAATATGGTACATCACAAAAAAGTTAAATGACAATTTGAAGTACCAATATGAAATTAAAGGGACTTGAAATGTAATCGTTATTTATTGAGTTTTAATTAAGAAAAGCTGGTAAAACCCAATGCAGTTGAAAATACAGAAAAGGCTTATAATTGCACTGAATGTCCTTTTTGTATTAAATATTGCTTCCAATTAAAGGACATAAAGTGAAAACAAATAATGAAGTTTTTGTGGATTTGAAGGAGGCTATCCAACCAAGAGGCTTCCATTCAAACCTTGGTTACAACCAAGGTACTACAAGAATTTCTATTAAAGAGTTACACGTTAAAAAAGGATACCACTGCAAGCTAAATGACATTCTTTTTTTCTGTCAAAAAATAGAAAATGGAGAAGTATTAGAACCAATTGAAGTCAATCAAAATAACCTGATTGTAGATGGGGTAAAACGATACTTTGCCTACAAAAGGTTGAAGTATAGCTTCGTTCAAATTAAGGGAAGTAATGTGTTCATTGAGGAGTTCATAGTCGAAGGATTTAAAATTATTAAGTAAGAGTCATGTACCAGTTTTTTTCATTAAGAAAGTCTCAAAAAGACAAGAACACAGGAACCATCATTGAAAGTATTTTCGATGATAGAACACCTTTATCAAGAAAGTCTATTGGTTATAAAATACCGGTTAAACTTTGGGATGGGAACAATGAAAAAGTTAAGGTGAACGAAGAGGTGGATTACATTCTAATCAACAGTAGGATTCAAATGTTAAAAAACCAATTCAGTCAAAAAATTAAAACGCAGAAGAAATTTGACTACCAAACACCTACGTTAGTTGCTGAGAAAGAGATATGTTTTATTGAGTTCTGCAGGGAGATACTGGTAAAGGATTACGATTCTATCGCAACCCAAAACAAGTACACCACCATCGTCAATTCTGTGGTTCTCTTCATCAAGGACCGCTACAACTTAGATAGACTTCCAATTGAAATTTTGCGTCGGTTTGACTTTATATATGAGTATGCGATATTCATAGCAAAGCAAACCAATCGAATTAAGGACCCAACCGCTACAAAGAAAAACAACACGAGGTTCAATTACATTGTGGTAATCCAAACTCTTGTGAGGAAGTTTAATCAACACCATCCACATCTTGAAACGATAAAGACAGACCATTACATTATCCAAGTACCCAAAAAGAACTTGGAGAAGATTAAGTCTCGCATGTTGAAAAAGGATGAAATAGATAAGATTATCAACTATCAAGAAATGGATGGTAAAAAGAGAATCAAGACAATGGAAGGTAAGTACCAGTTCCTTTTTCAATTTTTTACCTCAGGTCTTCGTGTATCAGATATTCTGCTAATGAACTTTAAACATTTCGTAGATGGACGACTTGAATTGATTATTCAAAAGAACGATGATTTGTTATCCGTTCCATTCTCCTTCAAATCTGCGAAACTACTGTCTTACTTTTATCCAATGGAATTTCAACGAGCCTTGGAATTAAATCCAATTGGTCAGTTAAATCTTAGCGTGAGAGAATTGGAAACATTACTCAATATCCATACCGAGAAGAATTTCGGTTCCTTGACGGTTTTGGACGTTGTCAATCTTAACAACCATCTTAAAAGAAACAAGTTTGATGATTACAGTGAGGAGGTAATGATTATAGAAGGTTTAATCCGTAGAATGGAGTCAATGGTTGCCTACTCAATGTGTGAAATTATGGGGGAGAAAGAACCGGGACATGTGTTTGATTATCTCCCATATGAGGAATTTAAAGATTTGAAGATTTTTGACAAGAAAAGGTTGAACAGAGACCAAATAAAATTACTGACAAGAGGTCGTTCCCGATATAACTCAAAATTGCGAAGAATCGGAAGAGATTTGGGTATTAAGGAACTTTCAAGTCATGTTAGTCGCCATTCATTTGCTTACCACATGTTAGAGAGTGGTGCTTCAATTGAGCAGATTTCATTCGCCCTTGGTCACGCAACGGTTCAACAAACACAAGGGTATTTGAAGCAATTTCCACAGAAATTTGCTGATAAGGCAATCAAAGTTTTCGAGGACAGTTTTGAATTATAATTCACACTTGCTACACAAATCTGCTACACAAGTTCCCTTTTAACCTAAAATGCAAAAGGACATCTCATTACGAAATGTCCTTTTTTGTTGACCTGAGGTCATTTTGTAGCCCCGGCAGGAATCGAACCTGCATCTTAGGTACCGGAAACCTACATTCTATCCATTGAACTACGGAGCCAGGGTTGCAAATTTACGAATACTTCTCCAATTGTCTTACCAAGACATTGAAATCTTTTGGGTAGGGAGCCTCTACCGTAATCGGGCTTCCATCCATTAAGTTGAAACTCAAACTATGTGCATGCAAGGCCACGCGACGCATCAATGGACGCTCCTCTGTATCTTTTTTCAAATGAAAATTTCGTTTCAAATCCGAGAGATAAACATCCTTTCCGCCATACATTTCATCCGCCACAATGGGCGCATGTAAACAAGTTAGGTGAATGCGGATTTGGTGCATTCGTCCCGTAATGGGCATGCATTCCACTAAGGTATATCCTTTGTAAACTTTTAAGGAACGAAACCATGTTTCTGCGTGCTTGCCGTTGGATCGCGCGATGATTACTTTCCCATCTTTGAGGGGGAGGATGGGTAAATTCACCAACATGCCATCCCAGTCGTGCATGCCTTCCACCACCGCATGATAACGTTTCGCGGTTTCCCGATGTTCAAATTGCATGGAAATATGTCGGTAAGCCTCCGGGTTTTTGGCAATGACCAATGCGCCAGTGGTTTCCTTATCCAAACGATGTCCCACCTGTGCATCCTCCGAATAAACTTTCGCCATCCGTAGGATACTCGGCGCATAATCATCCTTCCGCTCATCCAAGGTCGCAATGCCTGAGGGCTTGTTGATGACAATGAAGTCCTCGTTTTCAAAAAGGATGTAATCTTGTAATTTGTATTTCATATATCAGTTGCTAGTCGCCAGTCACTAGTCGCTAGTGTTTAGTCCGAAGTCACTAGTCCGGAGGCAAATAAATTTGTAATCGTTTAATCAAAATTTGTAGCCCCAGACTTCAGTCTGGGGTCCCTAGGCTAAAGCCTAGGGTTTTAAATGTAGTCGCTAGTCTTTAGTCCGAAGTCCGAAGTCAATACTCCGGAGGATAATTTATTAATCTGTCGTCAGTCACTAGTCGCTAGTCCGTAGTCAATAGTCCAGAGGATAAATTCACCTCAAACATCTTTCTTTTAAACACTAAATTCTTATCCAACGTCTAATGTCTAATGTCCAACGTCTAATTAGGTAAACTAATCTTCCCCATCGTCATCCAAGGCGAATCTCCCAAACGTCGGTCGCGCGCCACACCCGGATCTAGCAAGGTTTCATTGGCCAACAAAGCAAATAAAACCGCCTCTTTGGCCGCAGATTCAATTCCCAAAACCGAGGAATCTTGTACAATAAAACCGGGTAATAATGCGCGCAAATGCTCCATGATTAAGGGATTTCTTGCTCCACCACCACTCGCAAATATGTTACCTGTCGTAATTTTGGTATAAGTTTGAATGGCCAATGCAATGCTTTCTGCCGTAAACCGAGTTAATGTCGCCATAACGTCTTCCGAAGAAATACCTGCCGGCGCTAATGATTTCACTTGTGCTAAATTAAAATATTCTGGCCCCGTACTCTTTGGGAAGGCTTCTTTGAAAAAAGATAAATCCATCAATGCGCTTAAGAATTCCGTATTTACTTTTCCCGATCGCGCTATCTGCGCATCTTCATCAAAACTTTTTCCCGGATAATGCGCCCGCACCCACGCATCAATTAAGGTGTTTCCTGGACCCGTATCTGTTACTAATATACCTTTGGGGTCTTGATTCGCGGGCAAAAAGGTGAAATTCCCAATGCCACCCATGTTCAGTAAAATCCGATCTTCTCCGGCTTTGGTAAACAAAAAATAATCCCCAAACATTGCCAAAGGAGCACCTTCTCCACCTGCCGCAACATGTTTTTGACGAAAATCAGAAAGGGTAATAATTCCTGTTAAATGTGCCAAATGATCCCCATCCCCAATTTGCAATGTTGAATGCGGAAAATGGCCCGAGCGGTCCGGTCGGTGCATAACAGTTTGTCCATGTGAGGCCAAAGCATCCACATCCGAGGGCTGAATTCCCCAGCGTTGCAATGTTTGCAAAATAATGTCGGCATGTGTCCGCGCGATTTGCGCGTTCAAGGTGCATAAACTCGGGAAATGAATGTTTTCCTTCGCAAATACCGCTCGAATGGCCGCTTTAAAATCTTCCTCAAACGGAACCGAGTCAAAATGCAATACCTCGCATTGTGTCTGTAAGCCTTGACCGCTGAAACGACATAAAGCCAAATCCAGGCCGTCGAGGGAGGTCCCCGACATCAATCCCAAAATAATTCGGGATGGCTTTTGCGCCATGCGATACAATTGTTCAATCTGTGGATTCAAGGCTTTTGTGCTTATCCCCTCAGCTTCGCCAATCCTCGAAGGTTTGGCGAAGCTACAAATGAGGGAGCACAAAGCTACAAAAAAATCACCCATGCTATTTCGAATATTCGTCATTACCTGATAATTAATTGATAATTCCCCGCCTCGATTTCGTATCTTTGAGGCTTAGTTATTTCACTCATCCACTTTATGGCATTAGATGTAATTATCGTCGGCGGAGGCATCGTGGGCCTCGCGACAGCTCACCGCTTATTGGAATCAAATCCCGCATTGAAAATCGCCCTTTTCGAAAAAGAGAAAATGGTGTCCATGCATCAAACCGGAAATAATTCCGGCGTTATCCACTCAGGTTTATACTACAAGCCGGGTTCTTTAAAGGCCAAAAATTGCATTGAAGGGTATCACCAATTAATCGATTATTGCCAAAAAGAAGAAATTCCTTTCGAATTGACCGGGAAAATTGTTGTGGCTAGCACGCAAGACCAACGAGTTCAATTGGAGAATTTATTTCAACGAGGCCAACAAAATGGATTGGATGGATTGAAGAAGTTAAGTTTAGAGGAAATGCGCGAGCACGAACCGCATGTCATCGGAGTCGAGGGGATGTGGGTGCCACAAACAGGTATCGTGGATTACCGTGCCGTAGCTGCCAAATTAGCGCAAGGCATTCAGGCGAAAGGCTGCGAACTACACCTAGGAGAAAAAGTAACCGATATTACCAAAGGGCTTAGTTATTCCATCGTGGAAACGGATAAAGCTGTTTATGAAGCGAAATTGATTATCAATTGCGCCGGTTTGTATTCGGATCAAGTGGCTCAATGGACACAAAAAGAGCCTTTGGATGTGCGCATTGTGCCGTTCCGTGGTGAATATTTCAAATTGAGAAAAGATAAAGAGTCCTTGGTGAAGAACTTGATTTACCCGGTGCCTGATCCGAATTTCCCATTCTTAGGCGTTCATTTTACCCGCATGATGCGTGGTGGGGTAGAGGCTGGACCGAATGCCGTATTGGCCTTTAAAAAAGAAGGATACAAGAAATTAGGAATCAATGCCAAAGAACTTTGGGATACCCTAACATGGCCTGGCTTCCAAAAAGTAGCGGCTAAATATTGGGAAACGGGCCTCGGAGAAATGTACCGAAGCTTCTCCAAAGAAGCGTTTACCAAAGCACTTCAAGGGTTAATTCCCGAAATTCAAATTGACGATTTAGTTGAGGGAGGTGCCGGTGTACGTGCCCAAGCTTGTGATCGAAATGGCGGTTTGCTCGATGATTTCTCCATCGTGCAAGACGAAAAAGTAATTAATATATTAAATGCGCCTAGTCCCGCGGCTACTTCGTCTTTGTCGATAGGTAAAACGGTGGCGGAAATGGCGTTGGGAAGGTTTTAGTAACCAAAATGTAGAGACGCGATACTTCGCGTCTTAAAAAATAAATAGACGCAAGGTGTCGCGTCTCTACGCTAAATAGACGCGAGGTATCGCGTCTCTACGCAAACCAGACGCGAAGTATCGCGTCTCTACGCAAACCAGACGCGAAGTATCGCGTCTCTACAATTATTATACGTGCCCTGTCGCGTATTTAAAATGATTTGTCAACAACATGAAACTATTACTAAAATACCTCTCTCAATACCGCTGGCGCGTTTTCGCGGCATTAGGTCTTGCGGCTACCAATCAGATTTTCTCTTTGATGGATCCATACATCTTCCGGAAAATCATCGATGATGTAGCGGCGGTCTATCACGCAGAAACGCATACGATGTCCCAATTCGTGGATGCGATTTGGCCTTTAGCCTTAGCATCCGTGGGCGTTGCCTTCGTGAGTCGAGTGGCCAAAAACTTCCAAGACTACATGATCAATACCGTAACTCAAAAGGTCGGTGCGAATCTGTATTCAGATGGAATTAGACACTCTTTGGAATTGCCTTATGAAACATTTGAAGACCAACGTTCCGGTGAAACTTTGGGGAAATTGCAAAAGGTACGTGTCGACGTTGAAAAATTGATCACCTTAGGTATCAACATCCTTTTTCAATCGGTCATTGCCTTGGTATTCATCTCCGTTTATGCCTTTTCTGTGCATTGGATGGTCATGCCCTTGTTTCTCGTTACGGGTCCATTGATTGCCTGGGTTTCTTCTGTATTAAGTAAGAAAATCAAAGTCATTCAAATTGAGATCGTTAAGGAATCAACAGGCCTAGCGGGTTCTACGACCGAATCTTTGCGCAACATCGAATTGGTGAAATCACTCGGTTTGGCCGAGCAAGAAATTGCCCATTTGAATGCGACTACAGAGAAAATTCTCAAGTTGGAGCTGAAAAAAGTACGTTACGTGCGCTCGATGGCTTTTGTGCAAGGGACATGTGTGAACTTACTTCGCATGCTCATGGTGGTTGTCTTGATTTATTTAATCTACAAGGGTCAAATCACGATCGGTCAATTTTATTCGTTGAACATCTATTCCTTCTTCCTTTTCAATCCTTTACAGGAAATTGGGAATGTGGTAAATACCTTCCGCGAGGCCGAGGTGTCACTACAGAATTTTGAAACCATCTTGTCGATTCCTGGTGAGAAGAAGCCGGAAAATCCAAAGGCAATTACGCACATTCAGGATTTGACATTTGATCATGTTTCGTTCCAACATCAATCCGCGACCCAAGAAGCATTATCCGATATCTCCTTCCAAGTCAAAGGTGGAGAGACGATTGCTTTTGTGGGACCTTCGGGTGCTGGTAAATCGACCTTGGTGAAATTGTTGGTAGGTCTTTACCGACCGAAAAAAGGACAGGTATTCTACAATGGCGAAGCGGGCGATGCGATTGATTTTGATCAATTGCGCAAGAAAATTGGCTTTGTAACCCAAGATACACAATTGTTTTCCGGCTCTATTCGTGAAAATTTATTGTTCGTCAATCCCAATGCGACCGATGCACAATGCATGGAGGTGTTGGAAAAAGCAGCCTGCCAAAGTTTATTAGCCCGTGCCGATAAAGGTTTGGATTCATTAATTGGTGAAGGAGGGGTAAAAGTGTCCGGCGGTGAAAAGCAACGACTAAGTATCGCTCGAGCCTTATTGCGTGATCCTAACTTATTGGTTTTCGACGAAGCGACTTCTGCTTTGGATTCCTTAACGGAAGAAGAGATTTCGGAAACGATTCGTGCGGTTTCGCAGGCATCAGAACATTTGACTATCTTGATTGCGCACCGTTTATCGACCATCATGCATGCAACACGTATTTATGTGTTGGAGAAAGGTAAGGTAGTCGAATCAGGGAATCATGATAGTTTGCTGGCCGACAAAGGTTTATACTATGCCATGTGGCGTCAGCAAGTAGGGGAAAACAAATAATTTATTTTGTATTTCCTTGATTGGCCATATATTGTTTGGCAATCCTTTGGCTTGAACAAATAGGATTGCGTATATTTGTTGTTTGTAAAAATTTACTCGTATGTCATTAAATAAATTCTCAAGAACACTTACACAAGAAGTGACAAATCCGGCGGCGAAAGCGATGCTTTATGGCATTGGATTGACTCCAGAGGATATGAACAAGGCTCAAATCGGTATCGCAAGTACAGGTTATGAGGGTAATCCGTGTAATATGCACTTGAATGGTTTATCTGTTCACGTGAAGAAAGGGATTCAAGAGAATGGCATGGTGGGTTTGATTTTTCACACCATTGGAGTATCGGATGGTATGACAAACGGGAATGATGGGATGAGTTATTCCTTGCCCTCTCGTGATATTATCGCAGATTCTATTGAAAATGTTGTGGGTGCGCAATGGTATGATGGCGTGATCGCTGTCGTAGGTTGCGACAAAAATATGCCTGGTGCTATGATGGCTTTGGCACGTGTGAACCGACCAGGTATGTTGGTTTACGGCGGAACCATTCGTTCCGGTTCTTACAAAGGAGAAAAATTAGACATTGTTTCAGCTTTTGAAGCTTTAGGGAAGAAATATGCAGGAAACATTTCCGATGAAGATTATGAAGGTGTAATTCGTAATTCGATTCCGGGTCCTGGGGCTTGTGGTGGTATGTACACAGCGAATACGATGGCTTCTTCCATGGAGGCTATGGGTTTGGTTTTGCCAAATTCATCTACGTATCCAGCGACGCACGAAGGCAAAAAAGCCGAGTGTTTGGCAATTGGTGCAGCGATGAAGGTGTTATTGGAGAAAAATATTTGTCCACGTGACATCATGACACGCAAAGCATTCGAAAATGCGATGACTGTCGTAATGGCCTTGGGCGGAAGTACGAATGCTGTTTTACACTATTTGGCGATTGCGCATTCGGCTGGTGTTGAATTTAGTTTGAAAGATATTCAAGCGATTTCTGATCGTACGCCGTTATTGGCAGATTTGAAACCGTCTGGTAAATACTACATGGAAGATGTGTTGGCAATCGGAGGAATGCCAGCTATTTTGAAATATTTATTGAAAGAAGGATTCTTGCATGGGGAGTGTTTAACCGTTACGGGAAAGACAATGGCGGAGAATCTTGCTGATGCGCCGGATTTGAATTTTGAGACACAAAAAATTGTGTACCCGATCTCGAATCCAATGAAGCCAACGGGTCACTTGCAAATTTTATATGGCAATTTGGCCACAGAAGGAGCGGTAGCTAAGATCACAGGAAAAGAGGGTGAGCGTTTTGAGGGAATTGCCAAAGTTTGTGAGCGTGAGGAAGAGGTGATGGAATTCTTATCAAAAGGAGAAATTAAAGCGGGTCATGTTGTCGTTATTCGTAACGAAGGCCCAAAAGGGGGGCCAGGAATGCCAGAAATGTTGAAGCCAACTTCTGCTTTGATGGGAGCTGGATTAGGTAATTCAGTTGCGATGATCACAGATGGTCGTTTCTCGGGAGGTACCCATGGATTTGTGGTAGGCCACGTCACGCCGGAAGCACAAGAAGGTGGAAATATCGGTTTGGTAAAAGATGGGGACAAGATTACCATTGATGCGGTCGATAACAAAATCATCTTGCATGTATCTGATGAAGAATTAGCAGAACGCCGGAAAGCTTGGAAACCACGTGTTTCACCGCATACATCCGGAGTTTTGCGTAAGTATATAAAGAATGTTGCCTCAGCCAGCCAAGGTTGTGTAACAGATTTGTAAAAAATCAACAATTCAATTTTTTTCTAAAGCACGAAGGCTTAAATTAGCTATTCGTTTTAGAATTGAGACAAAATAGTAAAAGACCATGGGACAAACCCAAACCCAACCCGCTGATTCAAAACAACCCGAGCAGAAGAAATTCTTGACGGGGGCACAGGCTATTATGGAGTCGTTGGTCGCGCAAGGGGTTACAACTATTTTCGGATACCCAGGTGGGGCTATTATGCCTACTTATGATGCTTTATATGATTATCAAGATCGTTTAAAGCATATTTTGGTGCGCCATGAACAAGGTGCAGGACATGCTGCCCAAGGGTATGCTCGTATGCTCAATAAGGCGGGTGTTTGCATGGTGACTTCAGGTCCGGGTGCAACCAATTTAATTACGCCGATTGCCGATGCGATGTTGGATTCAACACCTTTGGTATGTATCGTAGGCCAAGTAAAAGGAAATTTATTAGGAACGGATGCTTTTCAAGAATGTGATTTGATTGGTATTTCCATGCCGGTAACCAAATGGAATTACCAGGTGATGGATCCGAATGAGATTCCTGAAATCATTGCAAAAGCATTTTACATTGCGGAATCTGGCCGACCAGGTCCTGTCTTAATTGATATTACGCGTACGGCACAGTCGGAAATGATGACTGAACCATTTGAATATAAACCATGTACGTCGATTATTTCGTACAAACCTCGTGTGGAGCCGAAACAAGAACATGTGGAGGCTGCTGCCAAACTGATTAATTCTGCCAAGAAACCGTATATTTTAGCGGGTCATGGTGTGTTAATTGCTGGCGCGGAGGCGGAATTGAATGCCTTGGTTGACAAGGCGGGTATTCCCGTTGCGACGACCCTTTTGGGCATGTCGGCGATGGATGCAGATCACCCCATGTATGTGGGCTGGCCAGGTATGCACGGAAATTACGGTGCGAATGTCTTGACAAATTCTTGTGACGTATTGATTGCGATCGGGATGCGTTTTGATGACCGTATTACGGGAGATTTATCAACTTATGCGAAACAAGCTAAAGTTGTTCATATTGAAATTGACCCGGCTGAAATCGATAAAAATGTGAAAGCAGATGCTCCCGTTGTGGGTGATGCCAAAGCAGCTTTACAAGCTTTGTTGCCTTTGATTAAGCCAGCGGAGCATTTAGAATGGCGCGCGGAGTTTGATCATTATTTCAAAGAAGAACACGAGAAAATCACGCTGAAAGATGTTTTCCATGAAGGAGATCAAATTAAAATGGGCGAGGCGATTGCGATGATGTCCGACAAGACGAAAGGTGAGGCGGTTGTGGTGACGGATGTAGGCCAACATCAGATGGTGACGAATCGTTACTATCGATTTAAGAAAAGAAATTCGATTGTTACTTCAGGTGGTGCCGGTACGATGGGCTTTGCCTTGCCAGCGGCTTTCGGTGCGAAAGTTGCCGTGCCAGAACGTGAGGTTGTGGCGGTGATCGGTGATGGTGGTTTCCAAATGACCTTACAGGAGTTAGGAACCATTGCGCAGAGTAAACTTCCAGTGAAGATTATCATTTTGAATAATAACTTCTTAGGGATGGTTCGCCAGTGGCAAGAGCTATTCCATGCGCGTCGTTATTCATTTGTTGAGTTAGAAAATCCAGATTTCATTACGATTGCCAAAGGTTTTGGAATTCCAGGACATACGGTAACGGATCGTAATTTATTGAGTGAGTCCTTGGATACCTTATTGAATTCAGAGACTCCTTATTTATTGGAAATTGTTTGTGAAAAAGAAGGGAATGTATTCCCGATGGTGCCTGCGGGCAGTACTGTAACCAACGTAAGGCTCGAGTAATATGTTGACAAATTATACATTATCCGTATTTACCACAAATACAGTCGGTTTGCTGAATCGAATTACAATCATCTTCACGCGTCGTCGCTTGAATATTGAGAGTTTAACGGTTTCGGAAACAGAACGGCGTGGGGTTTCACGTTTCACGATTGTGATTCGGAGTGAAAATCGTGATGTCGTGGAAAAGTTAGTGCGCCAAATCCGTAAGGTAACGGACGTATTAGCGGTGTATGGCTATTTGGATGATGAGATTATCTTCAATGAGGTAGCTTTGTTCAAGTTAGCTACTCCATTAGGAGGTGAGCCGATTGACGTGAAAACGATCAATTTGGATTGGAATGCCAAAGTGGTTCATTGGGGATTGGAATATGTTGTGGTGGAGAAAAATGGAACCGAAGAAGAATTAGGAGAATTTTATAACTACTTGAAAAAGTGGGAAATTTTAGAGTACATCAAATCCGGTCGGATTGCCGTAGGTAAAACGGAAAAAGGATTAGTTGAATTTCTTCCCGAGGGTAATTGGGAAATAGTATAATCGAAATAGTATATAAATTAAAAAACAAAAAAATGGCAAAGATTAATTTCGGTGGAGTTGTTGAAGACATCGTAACAAGAGAAGAGTTCCCATTAGAGAAAGCTAGACAAGTATTAGCTGATCAAACAATCGCAGTAATTGGTTACGGCGTGCAAGGTCCAGGACAAGCATTGAACATGAAAGACAATGGTCTGAATGTGATTGTAGGTCAACGTAAAGGAAAAACATATGACAAAGCTGTCGCTGATGGTTGGGTTCCAGGTGTGACTTTATTTGAAATTGAAGAGGCTTTGGAAAAAGGAACAATCATTTGTTACTTACTTTCAGATGCGGCTCAAATCGAATTATGGCCTACGGTTAAGAAATATTTGACTGCTGGTAAGTCACTTTATTTCTCTCATGGATTCGGAATCACGTACAAAGAGAAAACAGGTATTGTTCCTCCAGCTGATGTGGACGTTTTCTTAGCTGCTCCAAAAGGATCAGGTACGTCATTACGTCGTTTGTTCGTAGCTGGTAAAGGCTTAAACTCTTCTTTCGCAGTATATCAAGATGCGTCTGGAAAAGCACGTGAGAAATGTATCGCCATGGCAATCGGTGTAGGTTCAGGATATTTATTCGAAACTGATTTCTACAAAGAAGTTACCTCTGACTTAACAGGTGAGCGTGGTACTTTGATGGGTGCTATCCAAGGTATCTTTGCAGCACAATACGAAGTATTGCGTGAGAATGGTCACTCACCTTCAGAAGCTTTCAACGAAACAGTAGAAGAATTGACGCAGTCATTGATGCCATTAGTTGCTGAAAATGGAATGGATTGGATGTATGCCAACTGCTCTACAACAGCTCAACGTGGTGCTTTGGATTGGTGGAAGCCATTCCGTGATGCATCGAAGCCTGTATTCGAGAAATTATACAACTCTGTAAAAACACAAGCGGAGGCGGCTCGTTCAATCGATTTGAACTCGCAACCGGATTACCGTGTGAAATTAGAAGCTGAATTACAAGAAATGCGTGATTCAGAAATGTGGAGAGCGGGAGCTGCTGTACGTAGCTTACGTCCTGAAAACAACTAAATTTTATTTAGTTTTGATTGAGTCGCCCGGGTCTAACCTGGGCGACTTTTTTATTGCTCGCATAGCAGTTTTTTGTACATTTGTAGGGCATGGAATTCAACAAATTAACAGACGTTCCAAGCCTTCATCAAATCAAACAAGTAGCACAACAAATTCAGGACGTCGTTCTGAAAACGCCTTTGTTGTATGCTCCCAGATTGTCCGAAAGCTTTGGTGCCAATATATTTCTAAAACGGGAAGACCTTCAAGGGGTTCGCTCGTATAAGATACGTGGTGCCTTTCACAAAATCGCAAACATTCCTGCTGATCTTCGTACCCATGGAGTTGTAGCCGCATCTGCGGGAAATCATGCGCAAGGTGTTGCCCTTTCTTGTGCCCTGCTTGGTATTCAAGCTTATATTTTTATGCCGAAAACAACTCCCTTACAAAAGGTCGAAGCGGTTCGTTTTCATGGCAAAGAAAAGGTTCGAATCAAATTGGTAGGCAATACCTATGACGAGGCATTTGCAGCGGCACAAACATTTTGCCAACAAAATCAGTCCATTTTTATTCCGCCTTTTGATGATTATGATATCATAGCGGGTCAAGCAACGGTTGCATTGGAAATCGTAGATCAATTACCCAGCCCTGCTGATTTTATGCTGGTGGCGATTGGTGGAGGCGGGCTTGCTGCAGGTTCAGGTTTGGTATTAAAAGCCCTTTCACCGGGAACTAAATTAATCGGTGTGGAACCTGCTTTGGCGCCTTCCATGTCGGAAAGTCTCGCCGCTCACCAGGTGGTCACGTTAGATTCCATCGATTCCTTTGTAGATGGAGCCTCCGTTAAGCGGGTAGGAGCAAAGACCTTTGGTATATGTGAAAAAGTACTGGATCGTATGTTGGTCGTAGAAAAGCAAGTGCTCTGTCAAACCATGTTGGATTTGTATCAATACTACGGCATGATCGTGGAACCTGCTGGTGCATTATCTGTGGCTGCACTAGAGCAAATGCGTTCAGAAATTCAAGGCAAAACGGTTGTTTGTGTCATTTCAGGAGGCAATTTTGATACCAAACGTTTTCCGGAAATTAAGGCCATAGCTCATAATTAAACCTATACGTTTTGATTTTCGTGCTTGACAGGCTAGCTTTGTTGTTTAATCTCAAAATCAATGCGTAAAATCTGGAAATCAACGCTCTACGTAGGCTATTTGCTCGTATTCATTGCGTTCGCACTTGAAGTTTTGTTGCGCATTTACAATCCCATTCCGTTCCGAATCAAGGGGGACAAAATCGTTTTGCCCATCAATCAATCGTATCAGTTTACGAACACCTATCCTTGTTTTGATTCGGTCATCGTGCATAAAAAAAATTCGATGGGATTTCGTGGGGAAGAGATGCCTCGAGATAGGTCATTTCTTAAAATTATTACAGTAGGTGGAAGTACAACTGAATGCTTCTTCATTTCTGAAGATAAGGCCTGGCCTCAGGTGATGCAGTCTGAATTAAGAAAGAAGCAAGCCAAAATTTGGGTAAATAATGCAGGCCTTAATGGCCATTCCAGTTTTGGCCATTTGTTGTTATTGAAGGATGTTGTGTTAAAATATAAGCCGGATTACATTTACTTTTTGGTGGGGGTGAATGACATGGACCGACAAGATTTGAACCAATTTGATAATCGGATGGTGCTGGGGAAATCGGTTCAAATGGAACAAAATGGTTGGTTTAAAAATGCGTTTTTGACTTTGTCGAATCATTCAGAGGTTGCCAATTTAATTTATAACCTATCAAAGGCGCTCAAGGCTCGAAATCAAAAGATTTTTGTTGATAAGATTGAAAAACTTAATCCGCGAAACACGTTGTTGCTGGCTGATACCCTGCGAAATACAGTCGTAATGAAGCAAAAGCAGCTCATTCCTGCCTATCGCAAACGGATTGAACAATTGGTTAACTTATGTAAATCTAACGGCGTAAAGCCCGTTTTGATTACGCAGCCCTTATTGTTAGGAGAAGGCATTGATCCTGTCACGGGTACAAATTTGGCAACCTATAAGGTTTCCAATGAGATGAATGGTGCTTTGTATTGGGAAAAGCTTGAGCTTTATAATGAGGAGCTTCGTCATATTGCACTGGAACAAGGGATTGCATGCATTGATTTGGCTCATTTGTTGCCTAAAGATTCGCGATATTTTTACGATCCGATGCATTTTACGAATGCGGGGTCGATTCGAGTAGGTCAGATCATCGCGGAATCTAGTACCCGCTTCCTAAATAGATAAGACGAAAGCCATATTTTTGATTATTTTTGTCTTTTCGTTGACATTAAAAGCTTTTTGATTTGAAGATTTTAGGTATTTCAGCTTTCTATCACGATTCGGCTGCGGCTTACATTGAAAATGGTGTGATTGTTGCTGCGGCACAGGAAGAGCGTTTTACTCGGATCAAGCATGATCCAGCTTTCCCTACGCATGCCGTTCGTTACTGTTTGTCGGAGGCAGGTATCCAATTGAGTGATTTGGATGCGATTGTCTTTTACGACAAACCATTATTGAAAATGGAGCGGCTGCTTGAGACCTATTATGCATTCTCACCCAAAGGCCTTTATTCTTTTTTGACAGCCATTCCTGTATGGTTAAAGGAAAAAATGTTTTTAAAGCGGATGCTTTATGATGAGCTTTTTGCCATTCAAAAGTTTGATAAAAAGCAGGTCAAATTATTGTTTCCTGAGCATCACCTGTCACACGCGGCAAGTGCATTTTATCCTTCTCCTTTTGAGGATGCAGCCATTTTAACACTGGATGGTGTAGGTGAGTGGGCCACAGCTTCCATCGGTCACGGAAAAGGGAAACAATTGTCGATTCTAAAAGAGTTGAAGTTCCCCCATTCTTTGGGATTATTGTATTCTGCATTTACTTATTTCTTGGGTTTCAAAGTAAACTCTGGTGAATATAAATTGATGGGGTTGGCGCCATATGGTCGCCATGGTTCTCCGGAGGTTGAAAAGTATAAAACGCTCATTCGAGAAGTATTGGTTAAAATTAAGCCGGATGGTTCTATCTGGCTAAACCAAGATTATTTCAACTACGCAACGGGTTTACGCATGATTCATGATGCAAAATGGGAGGTCTTATTCGGATTTCCGACGCGTGAATCAGAGTCTAATTTAGAGCAAAAGCATTGTGATTTAGGATTGGCCATTCAGGAAATCACGGAAGAAATTGTCATCTTAATGGCACAAGAAGCGAAGCGCTTGACAGGTTCCAAAGCTTGTGTGTTAGCCGGAGGAGTAGCCCTTAATTGCGTGGCGAATGGCAAGCTGAAGGACGCTGGGATTTTTGATGAGGTATTTATTCAGCCAGCCGCAGGTGATGCAGGTGGAGCTTTAGGTGCGGCTTTGGCTGCCCATTATATTTATTTTGGTCAGGAAAGAATCATTGATTCCTCGAAGATGGATGCGATGGCCGGTTCCTATTTGGGACCCTCGTACTCCGACAAAGAAATTGAGCAGATGGCTAAGCAACATCAAGCTGTTTTTACCTATCATGCGGATTTCGCAAATGTATCTGCCCAAACCGCGGAGCTGATTGCACAAGGAAATGTCATTGGTTGGTTTCAGGGGCGTATGGAGTTTGGTCCGCGCGCATTAGGTGGCAGAAGTATTTTGGGAGATCCTAGAAACCCTGAGATGCAAAAGAAATTGAATCTAAAGATTAAGTACCGCGAAGGCTTCAGACCTTTTGCGCCTTCCGTATTGGCTGAAGACGTGTCCGAATATTTTGAATGCGATACAATTTCGCCATATATGTTGTTGGTTCATGGGGTATTACCAAGCCGTCGGAATACCATGCCCGATAATTATGAGCAATTGGATATGATGGATAAGTTATATTTCCTGCGTTCAGATTTGCCTTCGATCACGCATATTGATTACTCTGCGCGTATTCAAACCGTTCATGAAGAAACGAATCCCCGCTATCATCAGTTGATTTCGGACTTTAAGGCGAAAACGGGTGTTGGGGTTGTTGTGAATACGAGTTTCAATGTACGTGGTGAGCCGATCGTTTGTACGCCTGCAGATGCTTATCGCTGTTTAATGCGAACAGAGATGGATTATTTAGTTGTGGGAAATTACATTTTTGACAAAAAAATGCAGCCGCTTTGGAAAGAAACGGACGATTGGAAAACAGAATTTGTGTTAGATTAATAAATTGGAAACATATGGATTTTTTAAGTGATTTGTGGAATTTCATGAAAGAGCGCAAAAAATGGTGGTTAACTCCTGTTATCATCGTGCTCTTGCTGATAGGTCTTTTGATTGTTGTAGGTGGTGGCTCCGCGCTAGCGCCATTTATTTACACATTGTTTTAACCAATGAAAAAACAAAATCCTGCTCAAACCATCCTGTCGATCGTGGTAGGCCTTGTGGCATTTAGCCTACTTTTTCATGTGAATTTGTTGGCCCAAATCGCATTTGGAATTGGTTTGCTCGCTTTATTGTCAGATGCCTTTGCTGAATTGCTTGCGCGGTTCTGGTTGAAATTTGCTCAAATTTTGGGACGTGTCAACGGTTATGTATTATTGACAATCATCTTCTTTGTCTTTTTGACTCCCATTGCTTTGTTAATGCGCTTTCTTCAAAAGGCTGACAACTTGAAATTGAAGCCTCAGGCTGGGGATTCCATTTATGAGACAAGGAATCATACCTATGAAGCGAAGGATTTGAAGGATATTTGGTAAAAAATTAGATTTATTTAATAAAATTGTTTTCTCTCTATTTTGGATTGAATAGATTATTTTTCTTAAATAAGCTTAATATTTAGACTCATATTCTTTGTGAGTCTATTTTTTTATGTTTTAGTGGATTATTAGTCTAAAACTCACATTTCTGTAAGCCTGAAATTGTTGTTTGCTATATGTATTTAATTTAGTTTTGTGTTCGATTTAGCAAACAAAACAATATGAGCAACCGCATTCAAATCTTTGATACTACGTTACGTGATGGGGAACAGGTTCCCGGCTGTCAATTAAACCGAGAGGAAAAAGTTGAAGTTGCCTTGGAACTTGAGAAGTTGGGCGTTGATATTATTGAAGCGGGTTTTCCTATTTCATCTCCAGGTGATTTTGCCTCAGTAAAAGCGATTGCTGAAGCGGTAAAAGAACCTACCGTTTGCGCTTTGACCCGTGCTAAAAAAGAAGATATTGATGCGGCCGTTGAAGCGTTGAAACCTGCGCGTCACCCGCGTATTCATACGGGAATCGGAGCATCCGATGTACATATTAAGCATAAGTTCAACTCGACACGCGAAGAAATTATTGAGCGTGGTGTTTGGGCTGTCAAGTATGCGAAATCTTTCGTAGAGGATGTGGAGTTTTTTGCTGAAGATGCCGGTCGGGCAGATTTACCTTTCCTAGCTAAATTGACATCTGAAGTAATCAAAGCGGGTGCAACGGTTGTGAACTTGCCAGATACGACAGGTTATTTATTGCCTAATCAAATGTATGATCGTATTTCTTATTTGTACGAGCATGTTGATAATATTCACCAGGCGACGATTTCGATGCATAACCACAACGATTTAGGTTTGGCTACGGCAAATACGATTGCAGGGATTCAGGCAGGAGCTCGCCAGGTAGAGGTGACCATTAATGGAATCGGAGAACGTGCTGGTAATACTTCTTTGGAAGAAGTTGCCATGATTTTAAATGTACATAAGGATTTGGGTTATTCGACAGGTATTAATCCCAAGTATCTATATCCTACAAGTTGTTTAGTTTCCAATTTAATGGGAATGCCTGTGCAGGCTAATAAGGCTGTTGTAGGTGCGAATGCATTTGCTCACTCGTCTGGAATTCACCAAGATGGTTTCTTGAAGCACGCGCAAAATTATGAAATTATGAATCCAGAGGATGTAGGAGTTCCTTCTTCTGCGATTGTTTTAACATCGCGTTCAGGTCGTGCGGCTTTACGTCACCGTTTAAGCTTACTAGGTTTTGATTTTGAAAAACCCGAATTAGACAAGATTTATACGCGTTTCCTCTTAATGGCGGATGCACGTAAAATGATTCACGACGAAGATTTGAAAGAGTTGATTGGATAATTAATTCGCTGGAATCAATACATAGCGAGACATCTTCTGATCAAAGGGGATGTCTTTTTTTATTTTAATGCTGTGGCTCAGGGAATTGATAGGTAAAAATAAAATAGGTTTGTTTGCTCGCTCGACCAAAACTATACCTGTTGCAGCTATTCCATATTCTTGAATGCCCACTTCATAAGCCGGCAAAGGCTTTAATTGCATGGCTTGCGGATTCCTTTGAACTGATGCCAACCTAATAACTTCAGTAGGGAAGGTGTAGTGTCCTGATTTTTTCAGTAAGTTGATTTCTTTTTCCTCTAGGCGATAAAGCGTATTGGTATTGAAATAATACGCATTACTTGCATCTGCGACTAGTCGAGTATGTAGATTATGTAATTTGGGTTCAGCCACCAGCATAGAAACTCCCGCCCAACTCAATGCGGGAATTAGCAGCCATAATCTTGTTGATGAAAAGTTGAACAAGGCTGGTTGAATGGCTGCGAAATAGCTAATGAGGATAAACACGATTCCATAACTAGAAAAGCGTTCAGAAAATAAAGCTCCTAAATCTCCTGCTTGTGCGTTCCCGCGGCCTAAGGTAATCATAGCCCCCACGGCCATGATTTGGATGAGGATTAAGCCTGAAAAAAGCAGGGCACTGTTCTTTGTTTGATGATATTTCCAGATAATGTATGCACTATAGCCCGCAAATAAACTCCCAAAGATCAGACTTAAGGTCATGTCTTTCTTGATTGCCCCACCCACAAAGACGATTGTACCTTTGATGGTAAAGAGTAGTTTTTCGACGAGTGATCCCGAAGATGGAATAGTTTCTGGAGATGCATATCCCAGGAAGTAGCAATAAAAAACAATCGCCCCACCTACACCGTATAGCCAAACGCGGGAGTCCCGTAAATAAATCAATAATAAAATCGTGCAAGGGATAAAGGCCAAGCCTTCTGTGCTGAACATCGGATACAATAAGGAAAGCCAAATTCCCCATGATCGCTGCTTCTCATCGATGAGCCCGTAGGAAATCCAAATGAGAAAAACGAGCGAGCTCATGTGTTGCAAAACACCTATTAGTGCAAAGTTGTCCAAGTTTCCATTGGGCGCATATAGCAAGGCTACAAGTGCAACTAGATGCCAAAGGTTGATATGATAACGGATTAATAGCTTGGTTAAGGGATATAAAATGGTCAGGGTGAGCAGATTTGCCCCGATTGTTAATTCTTTAAAATCAAATACCGGTTGAAAAGTGGCATAGACTGCCGTAATTAATCTTGCCATCGGAATGCGATGGATGTAACTATGAAATTCAAATGTTCTCTTCCAAAACTCCTGGAATGTGAAACTAGGCAAGTCGTTATAATAGGATAGAAAGATAAAGTCATCTCCCCAATTAGGGAAGTTGATTAGATAGGCCGATAAGTGGTAAAAATGTAGCAATACGATGCAGCAACAAATGGCCACTATAAAGCTCAATTGGATTTTATTCATGCGCTCACGCTACTCGCTAAATTGATTTTTTCTTGTTGGAGTATCTCCAAAATTTGAATATTGATTCGTTGCTTGGTTTGTTGGTACACGGATAAATCCTTTGTCTCAACATAAAACATGACCGAGATATCCAGCGAATAAGGACCAAAGCCTTCAAAGACAACCTTAGGTTCTTTTTTCTTGCATAAATTTTCTTGCATAATGCCCGCGGTGATGGATTGAATAGCGGCATTGATTTGTGCTGGACTCGTTTTCAAGTCGCAAGTCAGGTTAAATTTCGCACGGCGATAATCTCGTTCGCTTAAATTTTCGAGGGACTGCGATGTTAAAAGCCGATTAGGTATAACAATCAAGTTGCCATCATTGCCCCGTAATCGAGTGCTGCGGAAACCAATTTTTTCAATATCGCCTGTGATGGCTCCAACCTGAATACTGTCGCCTACCACAAATGGAAGGTCTAGGAATATCGTAAATGAGGCAAATAAATTTTCAAGTGTTTCCCGGGCAGCTAATGCCAATGCCAATCCTCCAAGTCCCAATCCCGTAATCAACGCCACCACATCCACCTCAAAAACACGACCCAATAAAACAAAGCCCGCACCGGCAATAATAAAGACGAGCGATAAGTCGTTTAAAAAGGGAATGAATTGCTGTTTGGATTTTTGCTCCACGCCTTGCCATTTGACTTGGGCAACGAGTATCCCAACTTTCATCAAGCGGATGATAATCCAAGTGATCGTTAAGATTAATGCGGTTTCAAAAGCTTTGGAAATCAAGAATCGAATCCCAAAATTTTCAATGGATACCCAATGCCAAGATTCCGGGATATGTAGGTTTTGAGCGGCTAGGTAAAGGAATATCCAAAAAACTAATAATTCAAAAGGCTTTCTCAGTAACTGAATGCAATCTTGAATTGTAATAGATGAATCGGGGAAAAATCGCAATACGATTTTTGAGAATGAATTGGAAATAACACGTTTGAATGCTAAACCAATTAACAGAATGGAAGCGAATAAAAGTAAATCAATCGCTGAGTTTTCTAAAAAATACCAATTGCTTAAGCGCTCCATGCGGGATTCTTAAATTATGATTTCAAATATAGCTAATATCTTACTCGATTATGAAAAAAATTACGACCTTTGCAGACTTGAAAGATATAAAAGGGAGGAATTTTAACCGCATGATTTACAATCAATTGACTCATTTGAATAAAAAGGTTTTGGCATCGTTCGGGCTTATGCTCGCATTTATTGTGACTTGTTTGTCAAGCACAAGCGCTCAAACGATTGTTAATTCTCCACTTTCTTACATCGGAATGGGGGAATTGTACACGCCTGAAACTCCTTCAAATTCGATGATGGGTGGCATAGGTGTTTCCAATACAAATGGTATTTACTCAAATCAAATAAATCCTGCTTTATTAGTTCGTAATCATTACACCATGTTCGAAGCGGGTGTGAATGTTGAGCTAAAAGACATGCAAGATTACCGTCAGCGCCAACAAGTTTTGGGGGGTAATTACCAGTCGGTGAACCTAACAGTACCCGTTATTCCAAGCCGTTGGACGATGTCGTTTGGCGTTCGTCCCTATTCATCAGTGAATTACGAAACACGATCATACCGCCGACTAAATGTATTAGGCGTTGACAGCCTTTTGTACACCTACAAAGGTGATGGGGGTGTTAGTAAACTTAGCATTTCCAATGGTGTTCGTATCGGAAAAGAACTTTATGTAGGCCTAGAAATGGGTTTTTTGTTTGGGGCTGTAAATCGCAATGTGGGTACTCAAAACCTATCTGATGGCCAGTATTATAAAATTCAACTGGAGAATCAAGCGCACTATAGTGATATAACCTTTAAGGCGGGAGCAGCTTGGAGAAAAGTGTTGAAGGATGATATTGTGCTTAATTTAGGTGCCACGATGGATCTAAGTCCTTCGCTGAATTCGAAAGTATTAAAACGATTTGTGACCTATGATTTAGGGGGCTTGAATGTAATCAACTCGGATACACTGGCGAAAGCACAATCTTTTACGCAGCAATTACCTGTTTCGTCTCGCGTTGGTTTCAGCGTCGAAAGACTTGCGCACTGGATGGTTGGTGTCGATTATGTTCGGACGGATTGGACGAAAGTTGACAATAATTTAGGTCGCAGTGCCGTGTTGCCTGTAAGCCAACAAGTTTCGATTGGTGCTGAGTATACACCTGACTTTGAATCGATTTCGAATTTCTTTAAGCGTGTTACCTATCGGGTCGGGGTGTCTCAAACCACAACGCCTTATGATTTTGTAGGGAACGGTAAATATGCGAAAGACCAAAGTGTTTCCTTTGGCGTAGCGTTACCTTTGCGTAATTTTTTGAATTACATCAACGTATCCTATCAAATCGGGAAACGAGGAACACTTGCGGATAATATGTTGGAGGAGCAATACCAGCGTTTAGTTATTGGCTTAACCTTAGGTGATATCTGGTTCCGTAAAGTTAAAATTGATTAATCCCATGCTTAGTCGTTTGAGATTCCTGCTATTGGTAGTGATTTCTCTATTGATTTGGTCTTGTCAAAAAGAACAAGCTGAGGATAAACGCGTCTATCGCGGCCCGAAATCGGAACTTTTGGGCATTGATATGGTCTATTCAGATTCCGGTCGGACAGTAGTGCATATGATTACGGACCAGCAAATAACATCCCCCACTGAAGATCGAATTTATCCCAAAGAAATGAAACTCTGGTTTTATGATAAATTGGGAAATGTAAGCTCGCAAATTCGTGGAGATTCTGCACACTTCTTTCGTACCGACAATTCCTATAAATTAATGGGCCACGTGGTCATTAACAATGTGCTGAAAGGGGAGGTCATGAAAACGGATGAGTTTACTTGGTTGCCCGATGAAAAACGGATCTTTACGACAAAACCCGTGTCGATTAAAACCCGCACTGATATCGTCCATGGAGTGGGTTTTGATGCCGCACAGGATTTTTCCACGTACTCTTTACGCCGAGTTAGTAATTCGGTCTTAACGGTGGATGAGTTGCCTACAAACTAAGGGCAATTTTTTAAGGCAGCTCTTGCCTCATCAAACGTATAGATTTTTTTATCTCCCCAGCTGTCTTTCATAAACGTAACAAGTTCGGCCATATCGATCGCTTCTAGTTTCGTGTTTGCTGGCATATATCCCGAATAGGCTTTCCCATTTACTTTGATTTCGCCTTTTTGTCCTTGCTTGATGATGCAAACGAGTTGTTGTGCATTTACTCTTTTCCAAAGATCCGTTTTGGCTAATGCCGGATATAAATCGCGTAATCCGCTTCCATCGCTTTGATGACAATTCGCGCAGTTTTTTTCATAGATAGACCTTCCTTCCACGACGTATTGTTGGTACATGATTTCCTCTTTGCTTTGGCAAGATGCGAACAATACAACCAGGCTGATAAATAGAATCGACTTCATTATTTTTCTTGTAAAAGGATTTCAATGTCTTCAATTAAATGATTGACTTCTGTTTCTTGTGTGCCGTCATAGATACCGCGAACATGTCGGTTTTTATCAACCAAAATAAAGGCTCCACTATGCACAAAACCACCGGCTTCGTTTTTGTCTTCTTGGGCAGTTACCATGTACGATTTTTCTCCCAGTTTGTAAATGGCAGCTTTGTCACCGGTCAACATATTCCAACGGGGTGCTTTCACCTGTAATCGTTCAGCGTATTGTCTCAAGACGCTCGGTGTATCAAAAGTTGGGTCAATGCTGTGTGATAGTATACGAATTTGGTCATTTGCCGAGTACCGTTCATAAATACGCAACAACTGCGTTTTCATTTTGGGGCAAATGGTTGGGCAGGACGTAAAAAAGAAATCGGCTATGTAAATTTTACCTGCCATATCCTTTTCGCTAACCCAAGTTGAATCTTGATTCAAAAACCGGAACGGTGGAATTTGATGATAGATTGTATCCACTTTTCCATCAACAAGATGTGTATCCTTGGGTCCTAAAAAAGGCAAGGTTTTCTTTTCTTGGCAACTTGCTATGAATAAGCTTAAAACCAATAAAACATTAAGGGCGATAGGCTTTAGCTGCATGTAAGGTAGAATCAGTGAGTTTTTGTAAATCCTTTAATTGTGTGTATTGCTTGCCTAAGTATTCGACTTTAGATTTAACATCCATCTTACTCAAGCTATCTATTGAAAATTGATGCATCCAATCCATCATGGCTTGATCTGATTTGGCTAATGCCTTTTTCAGTTTGTTGACATGAACAGAATCCTTGCCTGTGGACAGACTATCCAGTTGTGCTTGTAACGAAACAATTTCCTCTGTCTTGGGCATCAACTCATCATGTAAGCCCAATACTTTTTCCTGTAATTCCTCGCTTAATTTTTCTTCAGCCTGAGAACAAGAAACAAGGCACAATATGACTCCAAATATGAATAGCTTATTCAACATGATTTGCTTGAATTAATTTTCTGACATTATCTTTTAGTTCGACATAGCCATGTTGGCCTCCGATCATCTTGGCGATTTCATCCACGCGCTCTTCCCCTTTCAATTCTCTCAGACTTGAAACCGTTTTTTCCCCCGCGTGATCTTTGTAAACATACCAATGTGTCGTACCGGCTGCGGCAATTTGGGGTAAATGGGTGATTGCAATGAGCTGGTGCCCTTGACTCATTTGGGTCAACATCTGCCCAATTTTAATCGCAATTTCCCCTGAAACACCCGTGTCAATCTCATCTAAAATTAAGGTAGGTAGTGCGCGTTTCTGTGCTAATAAATGTTTGATCGAAAGCATCAAACGACTTAATTCTCCACCAGATGCAACTTGTTTAAATGGTTTTGGACTTAGGCCTTTATTTGCGGAAAATAGCAATTGGATTTTATCAATTCCGTTTGAACGCATTTCGCGTTGCGTATTTTCCCAGGCCAATGTTGCATTGGGAATGCCCAAAGCAGCCAGCGAATTTGTTAGCTGCAAGACAATCGAATCTAAAACCTGATTCCTGCTTTTGCTAAGTTGAGCTGCGGCTTTTTCTGCCTGATCTTGTGCTTTTACTAAATGATCTTTTGCCTTGGCAATCGATTCATCCATGTTAGCGAAGCTCGCAATTTGATCATCCAATTGGTTGCGCAATTCAATGAGTGATGCAATATCAGCAACTTGATATTTTTGTAAAAGTCGATTAAGTAAATCCAAACGCTGCTGTTGACGTTGTAAGCTCGCTGGATCAGATTGAAAATCCTCCGCTTCACGCTCTACCTCATTGCTGAGATCTTTGAGTTCGATCCAGATACTATCCAAACGTGCCTTCCAAGCCTCATAGGTGGGATCCCATTTGCTCAATGCCTGCATATGCTGTAGTGCCATGCGCATTTGTTGGCCAATCGATATCTCATCTAAACTCAATAGATTAGCTAATCCTGCTAATTTTTCGTGGATTTGCTCCGCATTTTCACCTTTTTCTACCGCAATTTCTAAGCCTTCATATTCATCGCTTTGTAATTGGGCCGTTTCTAGTTCTTGAAATTGGAATTGCATAAAATCAAGCCCTTGCATCCCAGATGCGGCTTGTTTGACTAAGTCCTCAACGCGTTCTTGTGCTTGTGAGAATGCTTGAAAGGCTTGGGAATATTCGTTTTTGAGGGCTTGGTTTTGGGCAAAACTGTCCACGAATTCCAGACTAAAGTCTGCATGTGACATCCACCATGTATCTTGCTGTGAATGTACATCGATTAATTCTTGGCCGATTTTCCGCAAGGAGTCCAAGGTCACTGGACTGTCATTTACGAAGGTGCGTGATTTTCCTTGGGGGTTAATTTCCCGACGAATAATGCAAGGATCTTCGAAATCCAAGCCTTCTTCTTCAAAGAGTTCTCGAATATGTGGATAGTTTGCTAAAGAAAAACTGCCTTCGATGATGCATTTTTTTTCAGGATCGTACAGCGATTTCCCGTCGGCACGAGCACCCATCAACAAAGCAATTGCACCTAGTAATATCGATTTTCCGGCACCTGTTTCGCCGGTAATGACGCTCAAGCCATCAGAAAGGCTCAAATTGACGGAGTCAATGAGGGCATAGTTCTGTATGTGTAATTGTTTGAGCATGCGAATATTTTGGAATTCGAATTTACATAAAAAAATCTGTTCGAATTTTTATTTCATCCGATTAAAGGATTTCGATGAATATTATCAATAATTTGTACCTTTGGAAAAATTTTACGCCTACGTTTATTTAACCCCTACGAAATGAGTGTTTTAGTTAACAAGAATTCGAAAATTATAGTACAAGGTTTTACAGGAACTGAAGGTACCTTTCATGCAGAGCAAATGATTGCATATGGTACGCAAGTGGTAGGAGGGGTGACCCCAGGAAAAGGAGGAGGATCTCACTTAGAACGCCCTATTTTTAATACAGTTGCTGAGGCTGTCGCAAAAACAGGTGCTGATACATCGATTATTTTTGTTCCGCCTGCATTTGCTGCGGATGCGATCATGGAAGCTGCGGACGCAGGTATCAAAGTGATTATTTGTATTACAGAAGGTATCCCTACGAAGGACATGATTGTTGCGAAGGAATATATTGCAAATCATGACTGTCGTTTAATCGGGCCAAACTGCCCAGGTGTTATGACGGCTGACGAATGTAAAGTGGGTATCATGCCAGGCTTTATCTTCCAAAAAGGTCGCGTGGGTATTGTTTCGAAGTCGGGAACTTTGACTTACGAAGCAGTAGATCAATTAACAAAAGCAGGTTTAGGTCAAACAACGGCAATCGGTATTGGTGGTGATCCAATCATTGGAACAACAACAAAAGAAGCGGTTGAATTGTTGATGAATGACCCAGAAACAGAAGGTATCGTGATGATTGGTGAGATTGGTGGAGGCATGGAAGCTGAAGCAGCTCGTTGGATCAAAGCAGACGGAAATCGTAAACCTGTTGTAGGTTTCATCGCAGGCCAAACAGCACCGAAAGGTCGTCGTATGGGTCATGCTGGTGCCATCATTGGTGGTGCAGATGATACAGCAGAAGCGAAAATGAAGATCATGCAAGAGTGTGGTATTCACGTAGTTTACTCTCCAGCGGATATCGGCGAAACAATGATCAAAGCATTAGCTGGAAAATAATTAGATAAGGATGATTCCTTTTAGTTCAAAATCTGCTAGTCATCTCCCATTGTGGAAGATTAGCAGATTTTTTTTGTTGTTTATCTTATTGCTTTCGCCAAAATTGAAAGCTGACAAATGGCAGCATGTTCAACCTTTGGATAAGGCATGGCTTGTCTATCAGCCTAACTTGAAATCTTTCCTTCCGTACATTCCAGGAAAGCATTATAATTTTAAGTCTAAATCGCTTGCGTTCCCATTAAGTGAATTTCCACATACTTTTCTTCGCTTAGAATTGGATGGCGATTATGTGTTGTTTGTCCAAGGAAGCTTCCATAGCCACCTGGAAAAGGGTAAACTTTATCGTTGGTCTGTCGATAGTCTGCAAAAAATATATTCGCAATCGACTCCGCTTTATCTTAGTTTTTATCAAGCTAATATGGCAGGGCTTCCCAAAACGGTCTTGGTGGAACGTAAAGTGGAGGAAGATAATGCAGCATTCTCTGACATGATGAATCTACGGCAGCGTAATGCATATTTGTTTAATCAATTTTTTGGGTCTGCCTTTTTGATAATCTTATTTTTCTTAGGTGTATTATATGCAGCATTCCCACGTTACTTTGCCGCCTATTTCCGATTTTCCGATTGGATTCATTGGGAGATTAAAGAAGAGGTATTGTTAAAGAATGCGTTTGCATTTCCCAATTTGTTGGTCATCTGCTTGTTGAGTTTAATAACGGCCTGTTTCTCCTTTTTTAATGGACTTTTGAATCAATCAAATGATGCTTTTTTTGAGTCTCAAGAAAATTTGCAACGCTTTTTGCCGGCCATGGGATTTATTCTTTCGCGTAGCTTATTGGGGTTCATATTGTTTGTAAGTCGGTACTTTGTTTACCATTTATTTACGAACTTGTTTCGCTTGCCCCACATCGCGGAGGCGCATTATTTTAAATCGATTCAAGCGAATCTGCAATTCTTTATTGTTTTGTTTAGCTTGTTGAGTTTGTTTTCGGTATACATGGGGCCTATGTATCCAGTGAATTTAACTTACATATCTTACGTAATTACGGCTTATTTTGTGATTCGTGCCATTTACTTTTTTCAGGTATTCAGGCGGACATACCAAGTGAATCAATTGTCCTTACTTGCCTATTTGATTTTGATGGAAGGCCAGGTTATGGTATTTGGTCTTAGGGAGTTGATTTTTCCCGAATACATGTAAAGGCAGATAATTATTTGATTAAATTTGTCGTATATTTGCAGGCATTTTCAGTTTGAGTCCAATCGGAAGTGCTTAATTAGAATATTTTATTATGAGTGAAGTTGCAAATGTTGCTCAGCCTGATGTGAATCGGTTGAAAAAAGTAAAAAGTATCCTTGTTACCCAAGCTGCGCCAGCAGATGCGGCAAAATCTCCTTATTCAGAGATTGAGCGTAAATATAATGTTAAGGTAGATTTTCGTTCGTTTATTGACGTGAAAGGGATTTCTTTCAAGGATTTCAGAAAGCAAAAAATTGATATTTTATCGCATACTGCGATCATATTTACGAGTCGTAATGCGATTGACCATTTTTTCCGCATTTGCAAAGAGGCGAAGATTGAGGTTCCGGCTGATATGAAGTATTTCTGTATTACGGAGCAAACGGCTAATTATCTACATAAATACATTGTTATTCGTAAGCGTAAGATTTTTACAGGTACGAAAACGGCACTTGATTTATTGGAGGTGATTAAAAAGCACAAGACAGAGAAATTTATGTTTCCTTGCTCAAATAAGCGCCAAAAAGATTTGCCTGATTACATGGGAACGAATGATTTTCAATTAACGGAGGCTGTGATGTACGAAACGGTTTCTGCGGATCTTTCGGATCTGGAGAATGTGTTCTACGATGTAATTGCGTTTTTTAGCCCGTCGGGAATTACTTCTTTGTTCGAAAATTTCCCTGATTTCAAGCAGAATAACACGAGATTGGCAGCTTTTGGTCCCACGACAGCACAGGCAGTACATGATGCGGGACTTATTTTAGACATTCAGGCGCCGATGCCCAATGCTCCTTCGATGACCGGAGCCTTGGAACATTATATCAAGCAGGCCAACAAATAATAGAAAAGCTCCAGCGATGGAGCTTTTTTTTGTTAGATGCTATCCCGCTTAGCTTATTTTGTTTATTTTTAGCTCAGCTTTTGCTAATTCATCACAATGCAGGGATTTAAATACGTTTTGGGCTTACTTCTACTTAGCTGCATCAGCTCAGGAGTCATTGCACAACAAAGCCCAGGTTTGAGTTTATATCACCTCAATTCCCTTTATTTTAATCCTTCCGCCGCGGGTGCTGGTCGGGATGCTTATGTGCAAGCCCAATACCGAAATCAATGGACCTCGTATGAAACCACACAAGATGGAGGTGGCAATTTGGGTACGAGTATTGTAGGCTTATCGTTGCCGCTGAATTTTCAACATTTGGGTATGGGAATGATTGTGATGAATGATAAAACACCCTCCGGAGTAGGTCAGCAAATTATTCGCTTACAAGTAGCTTATCATCATCCGTTGACTAATGGAGCACAGTTATCAATGGGATTGGGATTTGGAATGCAGAGTAAATCTTTCGACGGTCGAGTTTTTCGTGTTCGAGACATCAATGACCCATTAGCAGTTGAATTTTCTGGAAAGCAAGTATCACAAGCCGTTCCTGATTTTAGTGCAGGACTTATGTATGCGAGTGATGTATTCGAAATAGGAATGGGTGTATCACATATTAATCAAGCTTCATATGATTTTGGTAGCACCAATTTAATGTTGAAGAATGAGTTGACTGCGAATGCGCATGTCAAAGCAACGCTTCCAATTACTGATCGATTTGAGTGGAGCCCCTTTGCGCAAGTAAATTATTATAATGGTGTTTTATTGCCTCAAGGTGGGGTGAAGGTTGCATTCCAACAACAGCTATGGGTAGGAGGAGGGTATCGTTGGGACGATGCGGCAACGTTCATGGCAGGAGTGTCGATTTTGAATAATCGATTAGATCTTGCCTACGCGCTTGATTTGTCGGTCATCAACTCCGCAACGAAGTCGAATCTTTCTCATGAACTTATGTTGCGATTTGTATTGCCTAGTTTTCAGACCTCATCTCGTTTTGTTCCCATCAAGACACCAAGATTTAATTAAGGAATCTTGAAAATGTCACAAAAAAATGGGGATATAGTACATGTATTATTAGAAATTCCCTTAATTTTGAGGAATTTGATTTAATTGTGTATGCTGTATAAGTTGAACACAATTTTTTGAGATTGATCTCGTTTAAAAAAAAGATATAATAATTCGTCTTTATGAATTTTAAATTTGTTGGAAAGCCTTTGACACTCATGTTGTCAGCCCTTGCCTTAACTGCAGTCCTTGCGGGTTGTGGAGGTTCTAAAGGAGGCTCAAGTAGTTCTAAAACCCTGAGTAGCGCGAAAGGTTCATCATCCTCGAAAAAGGGAGGCTTGAAGCTAGGTAAGTCTGCTAAAGATGCTCCAGGCATTGAAAATGGGGAAATCGTTGCAAGTTCTCGTAAGGGCTGGAGCCAACCTACACCGTATGGTATGGTTCTCGTACCCTCTGGAAGTTACATGATGGGTCAGGCTGATGAAGATGTGTCTCGTTCTGGGATCAGCTTTAATAAGCGTGTGACGGTGGCGGCATTTTATATGGATGATACGGAAATCACGAATCACGAGTATCGTCAATTCACCAATTCATTATTGAAAGACTCAGTCTCTGTTTTAGGAGAGGATAAAATCATGGCAGAATTCTACCCGGATACTACGGTATGGAAGAGCGATTTTACGTACCACAACGGCGATCCGATGTTGGAGTATTATTTCTCAAGTCCAGCTTTTGATCAATATCCTGTGGTAGGGGTTAGTTGGGAAGCAGCTAAATATTTCTGTTTGTGGCGTTCAAAAATGATGAACGAATATCGCAAGAAACAAGGAATGTACATTTTGCCTCGTTTTGAGTTGCCATCTGAATCAGAATGGGAATGGGCAGCACGTGGTGGTCGTGCATCTGCTAAATACCCATGGGGAAATCCTTATGTGGCGAATGCGAAAGGATGTTTGATGGCCAACTTCAAGCCTCATCGTGGTAATTATGATGCGGATGGTTATGCGTATACAGCACCAGCAAATGCTTATGACCCCAATGATTTTGGTTTATATAATATGTCAGGAAACGTAGCCGAATGGTGTGAAGATGCTTATTCGGATAATGCATCTGCAGTAACTTGGGATTTAAACACAGTGAATAAAGATGCAGATGAGCCGCGTAAAGTGGTTCGTGGAGGATCTTGGAAAGATATTGCTTACTACTTGGAAACAGGTACTCGTGCATATGAATTGCAAAACAAGAAGCGTTCATATATCGGATTTAGATCGATGATGCGTTACCTAGGACGTCCAGCTTTAAAGAAATAATTCAAAAAGAAATAAAAGATTAAACAAATGAAAGGATTAGAAAAATCAATCAATGTGGTGGCGAGTTTTGGTGCTGCTGTGGTAATTATTGGCGCATTGTTTAAAATTGTTCACTGGGAAGGTGCTAATGAGATGTTGATGGTCGGTATGTTCACAGAAGCTGCCATTTTTATTTTGTTTGGTGTGTTATACATTCAAGCGAAACCGGAAAAAGAATATAACTGGGAAAATGTTTACCCAGAATTAGTAGGTGGCGAAGCTACTCCTCGTCCTGCTGGAAATGGTTTAGCGAATTTAGCTAACCAATCAGGTTTAGGAGCGGATGTGGTTGAGAACTTGACGAAGAGCTTGAAAGGCTTGACTGAGACGGCTAATAGCTTGCAAGAAATTACGAAGGCGACAGGTGCGGCGAACGATTTTGTGCAATCATTAAATGCATCGTCAGCTTCATTAGGTTCATTGAACAAAACAGTTTCTGATGCGAACGCTTCGTTGGGATCTATCTCGATTTCTTCGACGGAGGCTGCGAAATATGCGCAACAATATGCGAAGGCTGGTGATCAATTAGCTGCCTTGAATGCGATTTATGAGACTGAAATTCAAGAGTCAAGCAAGCATTTGAAAGCAATTAATGGATATTACGGAAACGTGAATACAACGGTTGAGCAGATTGCTTCGACTTCGAAAGATGCAGAGCAATTCAAAGCAGAATTAGCTAAGTTGAATGCCAACATACAGGCATTAAATCAAGTGTATGGCAGCATGTTGACTGCTATGAAAGGATAATTATTGATTTTATTACAGCTTAGATAATATGGCTAGTTTAAAAGAAACACCCCGGCAGAAAATGATCGGGATGATGTATTTAGTACTGACGGCATTACTTGCTTTACAGGTATCAGATGCATTATTACAAAAGTTTACGATTCTGAATTCGAGTTTGGAAATCGCCAATCAATCGGCGACATCCAAAAATAAAGGCATGGTTCAGGGAATTGAGGAGCGAATCAAAGATTTACCTAATCCAGGTGCTTATGCGGATGTGGTAAAACGCGCGAATGAGGTTCGTCGTTTGGCTGATGCTTTAGTGAATCACTTGGATGCGTTGAAGGGACAAATTCTCGAAGCCGGTGGCGGGATTGACCCTGAAACAGGTAATATCAAAAACCCAAAAGAAGAGGAAAAAGTATTTACCTTGATGGTAGGTGCAAATAAATCTGGGGAAGCTTATAAACTACAATCTATGTTCACAAAGTATGTGCAGGATTTGGAGAAATTAGCAGATCCAGGTACAAAATTCCCATCTTTAGCCAATGATGCAAAATCGGATCCGATTGCGAGCAAGGACGCGAACCAAGCGAATAAGGATTTTGCTGAATTGAATTTTGCTCAAACACCCGTGCCGGCTGCGATGGCGACGATTTCTCAAAAGCAAGCAGAAGTTCGCCGTTATGAAAGTGATGTATTAGCGCAATTAGCTGCGAAGGTAGGAGCCAAGGAGATTAAGTTTGATAAAGTATTTGCGCAAGTGTCTGCGAATGCCAATACCGTAGTAGCAGGGATGGAATACCAAGCTGAAGTGTTTATTGCGGCAACTTCGAGTGGTTTTACTCCTCGTATGAGTTTCAATGGATCATCCATTCCGGTCATTGATGGCCGTGGTCAAATCAAATTTAAGACTTCAGGTGGCGGATTCGATGCGAATGGCCTGTCGAAGAAGACTTACACCGCTTCAGTTTCTTATATGAGTCCATTAGGACCTAAGACAGAAACAATTCAGAAAGAATATTTCGTATTAAAGCCAACCTATAACATTGAAACGGCGACATTGCCAGCACTTTATTTAGGCTGTGCGAATCGTTTAAGTGTTGCAAGTCCAGGTTTGGGAGCTTTGTGGAATCCTTCTTTTTCTGCTGATGGTGGAGAAGCGATCGGAGGACAGAATCGGGGTAAAGTTACAATTGTTCCTTCTGCGGCAACTGTTACCTTGAACATTGCGAATGGCGGGACCTTGTTAGGAAAAGAAACTTTCCGTGTGCGACGTGTCCCAAGACCTGAAGTTCGTGTTTTTGGAAATGGGGGCGAATTGGATGAGAAGCGTGGAGCAAGTGCATCGGGATTACGTAGCATTGATGCGCGTGCAATAGCGGATGAATCATTTAAGTCGACGAATCCAGAAGATGCTAATTTCCGTGTTTCGGAATTGTATGTAGCTTTAGCACGTGGCCAACGGAAAATTGATGATATTACCTTGCAAGGTTCTGGCTCAATTGCCAAGTTAGCTGCACAGGCGCAAGCAGGTGACCGCTATTACATTGAAATTAAAGGAGTTCAACGGAAGAATTTTAAAGGAGCTGTTGAAACCATTCCATTTACCATGGCGAAAAACATTCCTTTGAATTAACATGAATCGTATGAAATTAGTAAATAAGTATTTGTTGTTATTGGTCTTGACTGTTTTGGGTTATGTTGCTCAAGCACAAGAAAAGCCATTGCCACCAAATCAAAATTCAGTTCGTCCTATCGATGAATCTAGCATTCATTACAAAGCACGTCTTTGGCGTCGGATGGATTTGAATGAGAAAATCAATCAACCTTTTTTCTCGGTGAATAATGAGATCTCAAAGTTCATTTTGGACTGGGTGAAAGCAGGTGTTTTAACTCCTTATGCAAACGATTCTTTGTTGACGAAATTGACGCCTGAGCAATTTCAAGATAACTTGAAAATGGAAGAGCAATCGGAGCAAGCTGCGCTATCTGATGCAGAAAAAGCGGCAGGTTTTGGTGCTGAGGGTGCTGCGCCAAAGACTGCAGGAACTGATGACGGTTGGGGTGGAGCTGCAAAACCTGCAGGGGCACCGGCAAAAGATGCATTCGAGCAAAAGCCAGCTGTTGCAGCGGTTTCATACTACTTTCCGAAGGAATTGTCGATTTTAGAAATTCGTGAAGATGCGATTATCGATCGTCGTCGTTCTCGTTTGTATTTTGATATTCAGTCAATTAGTTTGATTATCCCAGCTTCTAAAACAAAAGCTGGTTTTGATAAGCCTGTTGCTTCATTCCGTTACAAGGATTTATATAAATTGTTCCGTTCGAATCCAAATTGCATTTGGTATAACTCGGAAAATGAAATGCAACATAAGAACATGGCAGATGCGTTTGATTTACGCATGTTTCAAGCTCGTATCATCAAAAAAGGCAACGTAGAGAATAAATTCTTGACTGACCTATATGGGGGAGAAAAAGAAGGTTTGATGATGTCGCAATTGCTCGAGTATAAGTTACTTGAAATGGAGCATGATATGTGGGAAAACTAGTCCTACGAATTATAATTGAAAGGAGCTCAAACGAGCTCCTTTTTTTATGCCCATAATTGCATAGGATAAAACGGATAAAAAATTAGATACAAGGAGTGGTATGGCATTGAATTCTTAAATTTTTACAAAAAATCGGGTTTATTATCTTGATTTAATTCCATTTTTTGCCGACTTAAATGTAAATTGCAGAGTAATTTGACTAAACTAATCTATGTCGTACCAACGCAAAACAAAAATTGTTGCCACAGTAGGCCCAGCATCTGAAACAAGAGAAGCTTTAATCCAATTAGCTCAAGCAGGAGTGAATATCTTCCGTCTAAATTTTTCTCATGGAACACATGCGGATCATTTGGCACGTTTGGAAACGATTCGTTCGATCAGCGATGAGTTAGGTTTGAATCTAACTGTATTACAAGACTTACAAGGTCCCAAAATTCGTACACAATTAGTGGAGAACAATGGTGTGCCTTTAGAGGCTGGAAAGCAATTGATCTTTGCGATGGATGAAAACCTTTTGGGAACATCTGAAAAGGTTGGAACGACATATACTTCCATGTACTTAGACGTTAACGTAGGTGAGCGTATTTTGATGGATGATGGTAACTTAGAAGTTAAAGTCCTTTCGATAGATAAAGAGAAAAAAGAAGTTGTAACGGAAGTTGTTTATGGGGGAATTTTAAAGTCGAAGAAAGGTATTAACCTTCCTGGAACGAAGGTTTCATTGCCATGTTTGACTGAAAAAGATACGGCTGATTTATATTTTGGTTTAGATCATGGTGTTGATTGGATCGCATTGTCATTTGTTCGCAAGGCATCTGATATTTGGGATATCAAAGATAAAATCAAAGCTTATGGCAAAACGGCGAAAGTTATTGCTAAGATTGAAAAGCCAGAGGCGATCGATAATTTAGATGAAATCATTGAGGCTACGGATGCAATCATGGTTGCGCGTGGTGACCTAGGTGTGGAAATGGACGGTGCTGTTGTTCCTTATCTTCAAAAAGTAATGGTTGAGAAATGTACGGCAGCTGGTAAGCCTGTTATTGTGGCTACACAGATGTTGGAGTCCATGATCACAAACCCAGTTCCTACACGTGCGGAGACATCTGACGTTGCGAATGCGGTATTGCAAGGTGCATCAGCGACGATGTTGTCTGGCGAATCTGCTTCGGGTGCTTATCCAATTAAAGCCGTTGAGACAATGGCTCACATTCATGAGGTTGTAGAACAACAACAGAATGCGATTGAAATCGTTCGTGGAGATGAAGCAGCGATTTATTTTAAGAATCACGCATTAGCAAACACGCCTAATGTAACGTTAACAGATCGCTTGATCTCGGGAGCATGTCGTTTAGCACGTGACTCGAAAGCCAAAGCAATCCTTTGCATTACGAACTCGGGTCAAACTGCATTTAAATTATCTGCACACCGTCCCAAAGCTGATTTGTACGTATTTACGAACAATAAGCAGTTGATGTCAACGATGGGCTTGTTATGGGGTGTGAAAGTATTCTATTATGATGCTGCATCAGAAAGTGCTGAGAAAACAGTTCAAGGCATGGTTGATCGCTTGAAAAAAGAACAATTATTATCGGTAGGCGACGTTTTCGTAACAACGCTTTCCATCCCTGCGCATACTACAAAGAAAACCAATACGGTTCAATTGGGTATCGTAGAATAAATTTCAGGGTTTACCCATGAAGAAAAAAAATCCTTATTTATCAAATCCGCTAATCGGTCTATACTCTGTATGGACCGGTTTTTGGTTTATTGGCTGGTTTCTTGCTCTTTATCCATTTATGGTAATTTGCTTGCAGCATAAGGATACGAAGCGATATGCGCACAAATTAGTTCGAATTTGGTCTCGCTTATTTTTTGCATTTGGCTTCTTACGTTTTGAAGTTATCTCTGAACAGAAATTAGATCCCAAGCAGGTCTATGTTTTTTGTGCGAACCATTTTTCCTATTTAGATATTCCTGCATTTGTTAAAATTCTGCCTAATTATTTTTCATTTGTAGGGAAGAGTTCGATTCAGAAGGTGCCATTATTTGGCTATTTATATGCTCGTCTGAATATTTTGGTCGATCGGAGCGACCGAAAGAGTAGAACGGCAACGCTCGCAAAATCAATCAGAGCTTTACAATCAAAACGTAGTATCATTATTTTCCCCGAAGGAGGAATTACGTCCAAAACGTTTCCATTCATGTCTACGCCCTTAAAGGATGGCGCATTCGCAATGGCAATTCAGCAACAAGTTCCCATTTTGCCCATAACGTTTTTGAATAATTATCAATTGTTAGATGATGAGAACTTTGCTTTAAGGCCAGGAATCATCCGGGTGCGGATACATGCACCCATTGAAACACAAGGATTAACTCAAGAAGATTTACCGGTTTTACGTGAGCAAGTGTTTCAAAAAATCCAACAGCCTTTGCTGGACTACCATGGGGTAGATTTACCTCAATAGTTATGATGAAATATCTATACTTGATGGGGATTGTATGTGCATTGCTCGCTTGTGAGCAAAAGCAGACGGGTGATGTTCCCCGACCAAAGGGTTACAATCGCATCGATCTTCCGAAGGCCCAATACGTTTCTTTGGAGGCTGGCCATCCTTATCAATTTGAAGTTTCCAAGTTCGCCAAGGTAATACCTGATACCGTTACCATTGGTAATAAAAGAGAAGTCTTTAAGGCCGAACCCCATTGGATTTATTTGTACTATCCGCGCTGGGATGCATTTATTCAAATCACTTACAAACCACTGGGAGGCGATAAGCAAAAAATGAAGGCGCTGATTAACGATGCATTTGCATTAGCATATAAGCATCAAGGAAAGGCTGCCGGGATTCATGATTATGTCATGACAACCTCAGATGGTAGAAAAGCAGGATTGATTGAATTGAATGGGGAAGTGGCAACGTCCTTGCAGTTTTTTACTACGGATAGCACAAAACATTTTTTACGTGGAGCAATCTATGTAAAAACAGCGACCCAAAACGATTCTTTAGCCCCAATTATCCGGTTTCTGAAGCAGGATGCCTTGCATTTAATTCAAACGCTATCTTGGAAATAACGACTTGTTCAGTTCCTGAACTTTCTGTTTATTTGTAGCTTATTATGGGGGAATCCAAAGTGCTTTTTGAGTCAGAAGAATCAACAGTTTTTGTTGATGCACTTCTCCCTTTGCCCATTCCTCGCTATTTTACTTATCGGGTGCCCCGACAATGGGCTACCTGGGTTGAGGCGGGCCTCCGCATCGTTGTTCCTTTTGGGAGCACTAAAGTATTGACCGCTGTTATTGTCAGTGTTCATCACCAGCCGCCGAAACAATACCAAGCGAAATATATCTTGGAGATTCTCGACGAATCCCCTTTGGTGACGGCTTCTCAAATCGCTTTGTTTCAATGGGTGGCTAATTACTACATGTGCTACCCAGGTGAGGTATTCCAAGTGGCGTTGCCGGCAGGACTTAAGATATCCAGTCAATCGAAAGTACAAATTCATCCAGAGTTTCAAGCAATGGAAGAATTGACGGATAAAGAAACTGTCATCTATCAAGCGATTCAAGAAAAAGGGTCCCTTTCCTACGATGAAGTAGCGCGGGTCGCCGAAGTAAAAAGTCCCTATCATCACATCAAAGCAATGGTGGGTAAAGGGGCGATTTTGATTTTTGATGAATTGAAAGACCGATATACGCCAAAGGTTCAGCGGCGAATTAGACTCGTTCAAAATTATGCGAATAAAGATGCTATTACGACGCTGATAGGTGAATTAGAATCCAAGACTAAGCAAATCAGTGTTCTTTTGCATTACTTACAGTTTATCCCGGTCATGCGTGAAGCGGAATCGAACCTGCGTGGGCTGGAGAAATCGAGTTTCACCCAAGCAGGCTTGTCGGAAAGTGCTTTGCAAACACTCATAAAACATGGAATTTTTGAATCCTTTGAGACCATCGTTTCTCGATTTGGGACTGATTCCGATGATTTTGTTCCCGCGAGTTTTGATTTGAGTGGACCCCAAGAGAAGGCGTATCAGTCGATTCTCCAGCAGTTTCAAGAAAAAGAGACTGTGTTATTGCATGGTATCACAGGGAGTGGTAAAACGGAAATATATATACGATTAATACAAGAAGCCTTGGCCAATGGCGATCAGGTGCTATATCTATTGCCTGAGATTGCTTTAACGACTCAAATTGTAGCTCGATTAAAGAAAATATTTGGAGAGCAGGTGGGGATTTACCATTCGAAATTCTCCGATAATGAGCGGGTGGAGGTCTGGAAATCAATCGTGGAAGGAAAATATCCTTTTGTGGTGGGGGTTCGTTCAGCGGTTTTCTTGCCATTTTCTCACTTGGGTCTGATCATTGTGGATGAGGAACACGAATCTTCATTTAAACAGGTTGATCCAGCCCCGCGCTACCATGCGCGTGATGTTGCGATGGTATTAGCGGGCCAACAAAAAGCGAAGGTGCTCTTGGGCTCCGCAACTCCTTCCATCGAATCGTATTATCAAGCTAAGCAGGGGAAATATGGTTTAGTGAGTTTGATGGAACGTTTTGGGAAGGCTTCCCTACCAGAAATGACTTTGATTGATACCAAATACGCCACCAAAATGAAGCAGATGAAGGGCGGATTTTCGGTGGATTTGGTCACGATGTTGGATGAGAATTTTCAGAAAGGAAAACAAAGCCTTTTATTCCAAAATCGCAGAGGCTATTCCCCTTATATTCAATGTCAGGATTGCGATTGGATTGCTGAGTGTAATCAATGTGATGTGAGTTTGACCTATCATGCTAAAGATCAAGAATTGCGCTGTCATTATTGTGGCTATCGCGAGGGTTTATTACGTCGCTGTGGAGCATGTGGGGGTACGAATCTAAAAACGATGGGCTATGGGACCGAAAAGTTAGAAGAAGAGCTTCAGTTGCTTATTCCTGATGCGCGAATCGGTCGGATGGACTTAGACACCACACGCTCCAAAACGGCTTTTAACAGTTTATTGGCTGAGATTCAGTCGGGGAATATTGATATATTAGTCGGGACCCAAATGGTGGCCAAAGGGCTCGATTTTGAAGGACTTTCTACCGTGGCCATTTTTGACGCGGATAGAATCATCAACTTCCCTGATTTCAGAGCACATGAGCGTGCGTTTCAATTAATCACGCAGGTGGCTGGAAGAGCTGGTCGGCGAGATGAGCAAGGCCAGGTATTTATTCAAACGAATCAACCTAGTCACCGCTTATTTCAATACATTCAATCAGGTGATTATGCTGCCTTGTATGCGGATGAAATTGTAGAACGGGAGGGATATCATTATCCTCCCTTTGTTCGCTTAATCAAGTTGACGCTACGTCACATGGAATCCAATCAAGTGGAGAAAGCTGCATTTGAATTAGGCTCGATGTTAAAGGCTAAATATGGTCATGGACGGATTTTGGGTCCGGAGCGTCCCTTAATTGAACGTGTTAGGAATCAATTCGTCATGGAAATTCTAATCAAATTGGAAAAAGGAGTATCCTTAGCCCAATTTAAAGTGGATCTTCGCTTGGTCCTAGATGAATTGCCTAGTAAACCCGTTTTCAAAGGGGTTCAAGTGATTCCCGATGTAGATTGTCTTTAGTGTTTGATAACAACTTCGTCATAAGGTAATCGGAAACGTTCACCCCAAACTCCATCTTGCGTACCTTTACCCACGGAAATAATCATATTGATTTCTGCCCCAGAAGGTAAATTCAACGCTTTTTTAACTCGAACGGCATCGAATCCTTCCATAGGACACGTATCAAAACCCTCAGCGGCAATTGATAACATGAATGTTTGTGCGGCTAAAGCACATGATTTATGCACCATGACGCGTTGGTCTGCTTTTCCACCAAATCGCATAAATGGTTTACGGATACCCATGAAAAAACACATAGATTTCCGGATGAGTGTGAATATTCCAAAAATATCTTGTCGGTAAAGCAAAGGCATCAGTTGGCCATAATATTGCAATCCTCTTTTCTCCCTTTTACCAGGTTCATTGCCTTTTAATGCATTTTTGATTTGATCTAAATTCCACTGAGCATGTTGTTTCCAATGGTCTTGACGTGTAACGAAAACAACTAAGTGAGCAGGATTTTTAGCTGCTGATTGCCCTAAACATAGCGCATGGAATTCAGCTTTCTTTTCTGGACTTTGAATCCAATGAAATTCCCATAATTGCATATTGCTACTATTGGGCGATAATATGGCACGTTCTAAACTACGCTGAATAACGGAATCGTCTACGGGAATATTTTCGTCGAAGAGACGATTTGATCTTCTTTTTTGAATGATTTGTTCAAATTGTTCAGCTAGCATAGGGGTATATTTTTTTCAAATATAGGTTAATTCTTGACGAGATTAAATAAAAAAAAGTCAGGACCGAAGTCCTGACTTTTGAACAAAAAAAAACAAATTAATATCCAGGATTTTGCTTCAAGGTAGCAGCACCTGCTTTTTGTGAATTTAGGATTTCATCGTTTGGCAATGGGAAATATTCATTTCTTCCTGCTTTGAATGATTTTCCTACCAAGTATCCACGCTTGTTGTAGGTTCTACCTGCAGCATCCGTACCATTAACGGATTCTTCTTTCAAGTATTTGTTCAAGTAAGGTTCAGCAATGCCCCAACGAACTAAGTCGAAGAAACGGTGACCTTCCATGGCAAACTCTAAGCGATTTTCCATGCGAACGGCATTTTGTGCAAATTCTTTTCCTTTAGCTGCAAATGTACCAGTTGGGTAAGGATTGACTACATAATTAACGGATGCATCTTGCACGGAACCAGTTTTCGCGCGGTTTCGAATCAAGTTTACATATTTTTCTGCTTCACCTAAGTTGCCCAATTCAACCTCGCACTCTGCCAACCACAAGATAACAGAAGATAATTTCAACAAGCGGTAGTTATTGTTAACAGCACGCTTGTTTGTTGAGTGCGTTGAGCTACCTTCGTCAGCTAGGTAATACATCCATTTTTTACCGATGAATGGTCCTGAATAACTTTGGTTACGAATCCAAGAGAAACCTGGCATTTGACCCCAATCTAAGAAGTTTACGCCACGACGGCCAACTGTCCAATCTAAACGAGGATCTACAGGTACATCTTTCTTCAATGTGAAAGCTTGGTCAGATTTTAAGCCTTGATCATTAGGTACATCCACTGCATTGTATGTATCAGCAGTACCATCCGCTTTTGCGCCAATCATTGGCAAACCATCAGCATCTGTTTTAAATGCATTCACTAAATTATGTGAAGGCAAATAAAATCCGCAACATCCACGACCTGGTGAGTTGGCTGAATATGGCCAGTTCAAGTTATCCCCTACGTTACCATTGTTACCCGTTGAACCATCATTCACAGAAAATTCCACTTCGAAAATAGATTCTGCATTGTTGTTTGTGATGTTACGGTAGTTGTCATGGTAATTCGGCATTAATTTTTTGCCTGAATTGTTGTAGACATCCAATAACAAATCTTTAGCTGCTTGGTATTTCTTTTGGAAAAGTAAAGCTTTTGCTAAATACGTCTTTGCAGCCCATTTTGTTGCACGACCTTTTTGAGCTTGTGTAGCTGGAAGGTTATCTGCTGCAAATTTGAAATCCGCCTCAATGTTAGCCCAAATGTCTTTATCATTCGGAACTTTCGTTGAATTTGGATCATCACGCTTGTAGATGTTCTCATCAATGTAAGGAACCATGTTCCACATTTTCTTTGCTTCAAAATGGAAGTGTCCACGTAAAAAACGAGCTTCTGCAACAACTTGTGTTTTTTCTGCATCCGTCATATCCTTTACATCAGCACTTTTTGCCAACATCAATGCTTCGTTTGCACGAGCAACTCCATCATAAGAATGTTGCCATTTTCCTAAGAAATATGTGTTATCCGAAAGCCAGTTGAATTGCTCAATGTACTCTTGCTCTGGCTGGTCACCAATATCCGTTCCTTTCACAGCATCACCAGAAGTAATACCGCCAAAAACGTAATTTGAAATCGTAGACTGACGTCCTGTATTTCCAGCACCTACACCATCCATCAAGGAGTAGGCTCCAATTAATAAGGCGTTTACACCATTCTTATTACTCAATGAAGTCAACGACGCGGCACCTTGTGGTTCAATTGCGAAGAAACTATCTGAACAAGAAAAGTTGACACCTACTGTCGCGACTAATGAAGCGATTATGATTAACTTTTTCATTTTATATCTGATTTATTTTCAAATGATATATCTAATTAAAATCCTACTCTTAAACCAACATTGTATGATTTAGCAACAGGGAATGCACCTTCATCAATACCCATGTGGATATCTTGGTTATCGTTACCTGAAGTTCTCAAGTTGACATCTGGATCTAAGCCTTTGTATTTCGTAAATGTGAACAAGTTTTGACCTTGAACATACACTTGTAAAGAGCTCAATTTGATTTTGCTTAAGAATACTTTAGGAACCGTGTAGGTTAATTGAATATTCTTGATGCGCATGTAAGATCCGTCTTCTACGAAGTAAGAAGAAATTTGCTGACTTGTACCATCTTGTGAATTCAAGCGAGGTAATAAAGCTACGTCACCTTGTTTCTTCCAAGAGTTATACAACATGTCTTTTGAACGGTTACCTTGGAACGTGTTGAAGTCAGTCCAATATTTTTGGTAGTTGAACAATTCATTACCTTGAACACCTTGCGCAAATACCGTTAAATCCCAGTTTTTGTAACCAAGATTCAAGTTGATACCATACGTGAAATCTGGATGAGGATTACCAATAATTGTTTTATCAGCAGCAGTGATCACACCATCGCCATTTACATCACGGAATTTGAATACACCAGCACGCGTATAAGATCCAAATTTAGGAGCCGCTGCTGCTTCTGCATCGTCTTTGATTACACCATCAATGATATAACCATAGAAACTAGCGATTGGTAAACCTGCCTTCGTTACTGAGATGGCTGGAAGACGCGTAGAGAATCCAAATACGGTTGCATTCGGGTCATCGTTCAATTTAACCACATTGTTTTTGTATTGGCTATATTGACCTGTGATGCTATAGCGTAAATCACCAATTTGATCGCGATACGTTACATTGATGTCAATACCAGTATTGTTTACTTCACCAATATTTACAAAAGGAATCGTTGCTGTACCCGCTGTTTTTGGAATAGGTACTTGCGTTAACATGTCTGAAGTTGTACGTGTGTACCAGTCTAAGTTTACGTCTAATTTGTTATTCCAGAAACTAGCGTCAACCCCGATGTTCGTAGAGGTATTTGTCTCCCAACGACCTGATGTATTTCCGAACTGAGCAATGTCAAAACCAGTTGCGATTGAGTTTCCTGAACCAGAGATGTCATATGCATTGTTATTAGGATCTGGAGTATACAATGTATATGCATTATATACGTTTGGAATTAATTGGTTACCCGTTTTACCCCAACCACCACGTACTTTTAATTCATTAACGAATGTTAAGTCTTTCATGAAAGCTAGTTCTGTTAAACGAGCTCCCAAAGAGAACGCAGGGAAGATACCATAACGATAATCTGGTGAGAAACGTGATGAACCATCACGACGTAAAGTAAAGTCGGCTAGCAATAAATCCTTGTAAGCATAGTTCACTTTTCCAAATTGTGAGAATAAGGCTGTAATAGTAGCACCTGATCCAGCATTCGATAAACCTGCCGCTGATCCGTTGTTCAAATAACGATAAGATAAATCATCAAATGCGAAGTTTGAACGTGCCGCATTGAAACCAAATCCATAGGTTGAAACAGATTCAGTACCTACTAAAACGTTCACAGTATGATCACCGATGGTTTTGTTGTAATTCAACGTATTAAACCAAGTTACCGTACGGTCGTAGCTATTTGAAACCGTTAAGCTGTTCGAAGAACGAGGCTCAGCTGCTTCAATATCACGGTTCAAATACACAGACTGGTTAAAGTTGTTGTATTCAAAACCTAAACTTGTACGAGCTTTTAAATCTTTAATCAATTCGATTTCAGTAAATACGTTACCAAAAATGTGAGAACCTTTGATCGGGTTATCTTTCTCTCTCCATTGACGAGCTAATGGGTTTGGCGCATTACCTAAGTTAGATCCTCTAGAACCTGCGAATCCATTTAAATCAGATGTATTCGTTCCGCCTAAGCCACGTGGACCACCCGTGATATCAAAGATTGGAATGATTGGTTGAACACGAATCGCAAATGAAATAGGATTCGATTCGTTGTTATTACCTGATGGAACACCAATTCTCTCATCATAGGTAACTGTGAAGTTTTCGCCAAAAGTTAATTTACCTTTCTTGAATTCTGTGTTAGCACGAACCGAATAACGAGAATATCCCGTGTATTTCATGATACCATCTTGATTAAAGTAACTTGCAGAAATAGCATATTTGCCATTTTTTGATCCACCCGTTGCTCCTAATTGATAGTTGGAGATTTTAGCCGGGCCAAAAATCGCACGTTGCCAATCTGTTCCTTCTTTATTTGCTTTCGTGATATTGAAAGCAGTTTTCCCTAAGTTAGGATCTGCAATATCGTTTGTATACGTATAGTTCGCAGGAAGTTCCCCGAAAACGTTTGGATAGATATAATCCGCAATCGTTTGAGAACCATCTGCTCCGAAACGGTATTGTGCTGATGGAGATGTTCCAGCAGGCTTTCCAGCACCGATTTCAGACTCATAGTAATATTGACCTAATTCTTTTGTGTTCAACAAATCAAGTGTTTTGCCAACATCCTGAGTTCCCGTGTACATGTCGAAATTAATTTTCGGCTCACCTTCACCACCACGTTTTGTTGTGATGATTACAACCCCGTTCGCAGCACGAGCACCGTAAATTGACGCTGCAGATGCATCTTTCAATACCTGCATCGACTCGATGTCTGCTGGGTTAATCTGGTTCAATGTACCTTGCGTAGGAACGCCATCAATAACATACAAAGGAGAGTTATTATTGATTGAACCAAATCCACGAATACGAACCATTGTTCCACCACCTGGTGAATTATCGTTACCAACAGTTACACCCGAAGCACGACCTTGTAACATTTGAGTCACAGAGGCAGTAGGAACCGCATTCAGTTCTTTCGCTCCTACAACGGATACCGCCCCCGTAATATCTTTCTTACGTTGGGATGAGTAACCTGTTACGACTACTTCGCTCAATTGGCTAACGTCCTCATCTAGTTTGACTGTGATGCTTGAACGATTGCCAACGGCAACAGTTTTGGAAACATAGCCAACCGAAGTGATGACTAATTCAGCGTTTCCGCTTTTTACATTAATGGAGAAAGCTCCATTTCCATCTGTTGTTGTTCCGGTTGTAGAACCTTTAACAGCTACAGAAACACCGGGAATACCGCTGCCTTGGGCATCTTGGATACTACCCGTAACTTTTCGGTCTTGACCAAAGGCAACCCAGGAAAGGGTTAGCATGAATGCCATTAGAAAGACCACTCTGCTTACGTAGAAATTGTTTTTCATAAAAGATTAGGTTTGAGTGATAGTCGTTATAATACAGATTACTTCGACGTTAGTTAGCAATATATAAAACATTTTAATCCATGCTATGTTGTTTTGTAATTATTTATTGAAATTGTTGTAAAATTTACGGAACGGTTATGATTTCTTAATAATCAGGTAATTAGCCTTTAGTTCATAGGTAAATCACAGAGCTTTCGTTACCTTTGTCTTTTGCATTTATTATAATAATTCGATTATGTTAAACTTGGTTTTATTTGGCCCTCCAGGTGCCGGAAAAGGAACTCAATCTGCAAAATTGATTGAGAAATATGGACTGATTCATTTGTCTACAGGTGATTTGTTGCGTGCAGAAATTGCAGCAGGAACAACCTTAGGTTTAGAGGCCAAAAAATTAATGGATCAAGGAATATTAGTTCCTGATGCCGTTGTTATCGGAATGATCGATAATAAGTTGAACGAAAATAAATCCGCAGCCGGCTTTATCTTTGATGGATTTCCGCGTACTGTGGCTCAAGCTGCTGCATTGGATGATTTGTTAACGCAACATGGTGTAGAAATTTCTCAAATGATTGCCTTAGAAGTTGAACAAGAAGAGTTAACCCAGCGTCTATTAGAAAGAGGTAAAACCTCCGGGAGACCTGATGACCAAAACGAAGATTTAATTCGTAAACGCGTTCAAGAATATACGGAGAAAACAGCTCCTGTAGCTGATTTTTATGCCAACCAAGGTAAATTTACAGGCATCAATGGGGTAGGGGAAATTGAGCAAATTTTCGCTCAAATTGTTTCCATTGTTGAAAAGAACTAAGAACTAAGAGTTAAGAGGTGTTTGAAATGATTCCGGACTAATTGACTTCGGACTGATTAAAGCATCCGACTAAAGATTGACTAGTGACTAGCGACTAGCGACTAACGACTACATTATGACATCAAATTTCATTGATTACGTTAAAATTAATCTGCGCTCTGGACGCGGAGGAAGTGGCTCATCTCACTTTAGAAGAGAAAAACACGTTCCTAAAGGTGGTCCAGACGGAGGTGATGGTGGTCGGGGAGGTCATGTCTATATTGTCGGCAATAGTCAGCACTGGACTTTACTTCACCTGAAATTTCAAAAACACATCATTGCCGACAATGGCAAAGGGGGTGAGGGCGGACGCCGTTCAGGTATGGAAGGAGACGATGTCTTCATCGAAGTGCCTTTAGGAACAATTGTTAAAGACGCAGAAACGAATGAATTTCTGGCTGAAGTTACTGAAGAAGGGCAGAAAGTTTTGTTGCTTCCAGGTGGTCGGGGTGGTTTAGGAAATACCCATTTTAAGTCTTCTACGAATCAATCCCCACGTCATGCCCAACCGGGTGAAGCGGGTTTGGAGCGTTGGGTGATTATGGAATTAAAAGTCTTAGCGGATGTCGGTCTAGTTGGATTCCCGAATGCAGGTAAATCAACCTTGCTTTCTGTTCTATCAGCTGCGAAGCCTGAAATCGCCGACTATCCATTCACGACCTTGGTTCCTAATCTAGGCGTGGTAGCTTACCGTGATTATAAATCTTTTGTCGTTGCTGATATTCCTGGAATTATCGAAGGTGCTGCGGAAGGAAAAGGACTTGGTTTACGCTTTTTGCGTCATATCGAGCGAAATTCCATCCTTTGCTTTTTGATTCCTTCGGATGCAGAAAACTGGGGAGATGAATACAAGATTTTAGTAGGGGAACTTGAAAAATACAACCCTGAATTGTTGCATAAACGCCGCGTACTCGTTGTTTCAAAAATGGACTTATCCATCCCAGAAATGGAGGAGGAGATGCGTGAAAGTTTACCTAAAGACCTTCCTTTGGTATTCATTTCATCCGTTACAAATACCGGAATTCAAGAGTTGAAAGATTTACTTTGGGAAACTTTACAAGAAGAAAATAAGGATGTAGCCAAACAAGTAGAAAGCTCCATCGATATTCCGCAGACGCAAGCAGATTTTGACCGACTGGTCGAAGAAGATGTAGAATAAATTAAAAAAGGTCGTCCAATTGGACGACCTTTTTTTAGTTTATCTGTGAGGCCATAAGTGCAATTCCTTCGCTAAAGGTTTTAGGTTGATATCCCAAAATGTTTTTAGCTTTGGTGAGAATAAATCCCGTCCTTGGAGGTCGCTTCGCAGGTTGTGAGAATGTCGAAGAATCAGCTGGTTTTATCAATTCCTTGGGTAAATCAAAGAATTCAGCTGTTTTGATTGCCATTTCATAGGGGGTCAATAATTCTTCTCCGGAGATATTAAAAATACCCTCCGCTTCTTTTTGGGCGATGAGCCAACAGCCCATTGCGAGGTCTTCAGCAAGGGTAGGTGTTCTGAATTGATCGGTAACCACGTTGATTTGCTTTCCGTCCTCCAACGATTTTTTGACCCAAAGAACAATATTGGTTCGACTCATGTCCGGTACAATTCCAAACACCAATACGGTGCGAGCAATGGCCCAACGAATCGATGAAGCTTGAACAATTTGTTCGGCTTTCAATTTACTCTCTCCATAAACGGAAATCGGGTTTGGCTTTGCATCTTCTGCATAAGGACCAGCCTCTCCATCAAAAATAAAGTCGGTCGACAAATGGCAAAGAAATGTATTGTATTTTGAGCATGCTTGAACAATGTATTCAACCGCCTTCACATTCAAAGCTTCGCAACCCGCTAAATCTGTTTCACATGTATCCACATTCGTCATTGCTGCCGTATGGATAACTATTTGTGGTTGGTATGCAGAAAAGACCTCTTCTACAGCCTTTGGATCCGTGATATCGAGCGTTTGATACGTGTAACCACTCCGATTGGGTAAACGGTTTTCTCCGCGGGCTGATGCAATCAAATTTACGCCAGCCTCTTTACTAAGTAGGTCGACTAATTTTTGCCCGAGTAGGCCATTCGATCCTGTGATAAGAATGGTTTTTTTCATGATGCTAATTGTGTCCTAATTTCTTGTAATAGTGTTTGTGCTCCTTGATCAATTAATTCTTGTGCTACGGTTTTGCCAAGCATTTCTGGATCTGCCCCCAGGCCATTTGATTTGATATCCACCTCGCCTCGTAATCCTAGCACGCCCGCTTGTAAAAATATTCCTTCTGCTTGATGATATGCATGTCCATACACCGGCACACTGCATCCGCCATCCAATTGCGCTAACAAATGTCGCTCAGCGAGTAAACAGGCTTCTGTTTTTTCATCATTACAAAGTTGGCGAATAGCAGCTCTCAATGCAGAATCTAATCTGCTTGAGCATTGAATTGCAACAGAACCTTGACCTACAGCAGGGGTAAATGTCTCAATAGGCAAATGCTCAACGATATAAGATTCCATCCCCATGCGATGTACGCCAGCATAAGCCAAAATCATCGCATCACACGCGCCACTTTTTAATTTTTCTAATCTTGTTTGGAGATTTCCCCGCATTTCCACCAAGCTATGATGTGGGAATTCCTTCGCCATCATCGCACGCCGACGTGTGCTCGAAGTTCCAACCACCGCTCCTTCAAGTGAAGCTAAGCGGAAATCTGGATTTAGGCTGAGGACTACATCATGCGCGGCCTCCCGTTTGGTGAATGCAATTAATGGCAAATCTTCAGCTAATGTTGAAGGGAGATCCTTTGCGGAATGTTGGGCTATATCAATTTCCCCATTTCGCAACATGGTCTCTAATTCTTCCGTAAATACACCTTTGGCACCTATCTTCGAAAGAGAACGATCGAGGATTTTGTCTCCAATGGTAATAATATCAACAATTTCAACGCTGTATCCTGCTGATGCCAACATGTCTGCGATATGCCTCGCTTGCCACATGGCAAGGGCAGAATTTCGCGTCCCAATTCGGATGAGTTTATTTGTTGGCATTAGCAATTCGAATTATTTGTAAAGATAAATCCAAATGAATCATTTTTGCCCGACCATTTCTTTCCAAATGATAATGGGCAGTGGATACTTTTTCGCTTATTTTTTCAATGGCTGGACGGTTCAATGTTTTGGAGAAATTGGCAATGAATGCCTTTTCTTTTTCCAATGCTTTAATAAGCGATGGGGCGTCCGAAATTTGGTATAAACATTGTCTGAAAATGTGTAACGCGTATTCCAATAAGCTTTTTTGATCCTCTTTTGCGAGGCCATCAAACTGGTCGGCGAGGCCAACTAATTTGCTTAAATTCTTTTGATAAACGGCACGCATCCAGTCGGCAAACCAAGTAGAAGTGCTTAAATTCTCCGACTTGGCCTTGTCCAAAGCCCAAGCAATATTTCCTTCGCAACTGATCGCTAAATTTTGCGCATTTTCAAGGCTTGTCCCCGTCTCTTTGACTAAAAAATCGGCGAGCGATGTTTCGTCAACAGCCTGAATAGCAATGCGTTGTGTTCTGGATAAAATGGTTGTTAACAACTTTTGGGCATCCGAACAAACTAATAAGAATAGGGTGTCGCTGGGTGGCTCCTCTAAGGTTTTAAGCAGGGCATTCCCGGATGATAAATTCAGCGATTCGGGGTTCCAAATAATGACCACTTTGAAAGGAGCTTCAAAAGGTTTAAGGCTTATTTTTCCTAGGAGCTTGCGGGTTTCTTCGACGGGGATATTTCCCTGTTTGTTTCCTTCAGCACCCATAGCTGCAAGCCACTCGGGAAGTACCCGAAAGAGGCCTCCCGTGATGAAATTACGCCATTCCGGAAGGAAGGCGTCGGATTCTGCCTCTTTGATTTTTTTAGTCGTGACACTCGGGAACAGGTAGACGATGTCTGGATGGATGCCTTTGTGCACTTTTTGGCAACTTGGACAAGTCCCACAAGAATCCTCACCTTGTCGGTTCGTACAGAATAAATACGAAGTAAATGCCATTGCCATGGCTAATTGAGCACCACCGGTAGGACCATGAAATAATTGGGCATGAGCAATGTGTTCGTTGAGAACAGATTGGCTCAATTGTTTCTTGGTTTGTTGTAATCCGGGGATGTCTTGAAAGCGCATGCGGTTTCCCTAATTAATGAATAAGCTAATTTCGGGCATTTGCTTCCTCTTTCCAAATTTGTTCGATGTTGCTGGGCAGATTTTCAGGGATTTCTTGTTTTTTGGCAAGAATCCATGCGGAAGCATTTTCTGCGGCTTGATCTTTTCGATAGGGGCTGAAGTCGGGGTATTCACCCCAGGTCAAAGAAGGAATGTATTTGGGCAGAAATTGTGTGCCACTGATGTTGCAATGGTTTCCTACGACTGTGCCTGTGTTGAATTTGGTATGAATGCCTGTTGTTACGTAATCACCGAGCAGTATGCCAAAGGATTTGCATCCCGTTTTTCGTGGCTTGTTTGTGGCGTAATTGTATAGTTGTACGGGTTTTAGGTCGTTGCGGACATTGGAACAAGTTGTTAACGCCCCAAGGTTACAGAAAGAGCCAATGATGGAATTTCCGATAAAACCTTCGTGCGACTTATTGCTGTAAGGGAAAAAGATACTCGCACTGATTTCGCCTCCTACTTTGCATCCAGGTCCTATGGTTGTGAAGGGTCTTATTTTGGCACCTAAATTTGTGACACTATCCGCTAAGATTGCGGCGGGTCCTTGCATGTAGGTTCCTATTTGTAGTGTTACGTTCTTTCCTATAAATATGGGGCCTTGACTGGCATCTAATATGGAGCCTGTGATGGATGCGCTGGAATCGATGTAACAGTTTGAGGAATTGATACAAGTGTTTCCTCGTTCGCCTAATGCGTTGAGGTCAAATGTATTTGGAGTAATTTCGCGGGTTAATGCTTGCCTATTTGCCTCGAGTAAATCTTCCGGGAATTGAATAAATGTGGGTTGCTCCTTGAGGTATATACGTTGTGTATGTTCGCTTTGTGGAGTCGAAGCCCGATAGGCGATCCATTGGCTTTCCCAATAGAGGGTTGAGTCCGATGGTAATTGAAGGATTTGTTGGACGAGATCTTTGCTCGGTAAAACAGAACCTAGTATATAAGTATCTGGCGAAAGGATGTTTTCAAAAGATTTCCATTTAGCTTCGATTGTACTTAGTCCCACCCATAGTTCGCTTAACTTTCTTGTATAAGTCAGCGGGCGCATTTGCATGCTTATTTGTACATCATCAAGGAGTTGGCTTGTCTTCCACATCTTGCAAATAAACGGAAAAAGCCTCAACATGAAGACATGTGGAGGCTTTTTTTGTATGCTATAATGAATACTAGTTCTTCGCGTAACGCTTGTTGAATTTATCAACACGACCCGTAGTATCTAACAATACATTTTTACCTGTGTAGAAAGGATGTGACTGAGAAGAAACCTCTAGTTTGTAAACTGGGTAAGTTGCTCCTTCAAATTCAGTTGTTTCAGTTGTTTGAACGCAAGAACGAGTTAAGAACTTGTAATCAGCTGATAAATCGTGAAATACAACCTCTTTGTATTCTGGGTGGATATCTTTTTTCATTGTGTTTGTATAATGACGATTCCCTGCCGTCTATTTTAAAATTAATTGGAAATCCCTGGGAATGGACTTCATTTATTCGGGTTGCAAAATTAATTATTATCTACATAAATACAAATCATGCGTGTATATAATTTTCAGTAAAATCAAAGCCTAAATACCTTGAAAAAATTTTTCAAAAATATTTTATGGTACTTTTCCAAGAGAGATACTGCCATTGGATTTTCCTATGGCGCTATGTCATAGTGTATTTTAAATATGGAATTATTTTCATCTTTTTTAGCTTGGAAAAATGTTTGCACGGCCTCTCATTTTTTTCTAATTTTACATAGTGCCCAAGCCGCTGGAAGTGCTTCAATTTTCAGCTTACGAAAAGCAATAAAACAAAACCGCCAACGGGTCAATTTTAACCATAAGTCGACCTAGTGAAATTAAGAAAAAGCAAATCTTAGTTGGGAATCTTATTGTGTTTAGTTTGGCTTGTACCGAAATGATTATTCTAATTTATATTTTATAGAAACACATGTACGTAATTAAAAGAGACGGTCGTCGCGAATCTGTCAAGTTTGACAAAATCACAGCTCGCATAGAGAAGTTGTGCTACAGCTTGGATCCATTTTTTGTTCAGCCTTTAGAGGTGGCAAGAAAGGTTATTTCGGGTTTATATGATGGGGTTAAGACGACTGAATTGGATAATTTAGCAGCAGAAACAGCGGCTTCTTTGACAACAAAGCACCCAGATTACGCAACTCTTGCTGCGCGTATCGCCATCTCAAATCTGCATAAAAACACGTTAAAGTCATTTTCTGCGACAATGAAGCGTCTTTACACGTACATTGATCCGAAGACAGGACAAAACGCAGCATTACTTTCTAAAGAAGTTTTTGACATCATCAAGAAGAATGCGGTAGAGCTGGATGAAGCGATTATCTATGACCGGGATTTTGGTTATGATTACTTTGGTTTCAAGACATTAGAGAAATCTTACTTATTGAAGTTGGATGGTGCAATCGCTGAGCGTCCTCAACACATGTTAATGCGTGTGGCGGTAGGTATCCATGGAGCGGATATTGCAGCAGCTATTCATACCTATAATTTATTGTCGGAGCGCTGGTTTACGCATGCTACTCCAACCTTGTTTAATGCAGGTACTCCAAAGCCTCAAATGTCGTCATGTTTCTTGCTTGCTATGCAGGACGATTCGATCGAAGGAATCTATGATACATTGAAGCAAACGGCTAAGATTTCTCAGTCGGCGGGAGGTATCGGTTTAAGCATTCATAACGTTCGTGCAACGGGTTCATATATCAAAGGGACGAATGGTACATCGAATGGTATTATTCCTATGTTGCGTGTATTCAACGATACGGCACGTTACGTGGATCAAGGGGGTGGAAAGCGTAAAGGATCGTTTGCGATTTATTTAGAGCCTTGGCATGCAGATGTATTTGATTTCTTGGAATTGAAGAAAAACCACGGAAAAGAAGAAATGCGTGCGCGTGACTTATTCTATGCCTTGTGGATTCCAGATTTATTCATGAAGCGTGTAGAAAGCAACGAGGAGTGGTCATTGTTCTGTCCACATGAGTGTCCAGGTTTATCAGATGCTTACGGCGAGGAATTTGAGGCATTGTATCACAAATATGAATTAGAAGGCAAAGCACGTGCTACTGTGAAGGCGCAAGAGCTTTGGTTTAAAGTATTAGAGTCGCAAACAGAGACTGGTACACCATATATGTTGTACAAAGACCATGCGAACAACAAGTCAAATCAGAAAAATTTAGGTACAATCAAGTCTTCGAACTTGTGTACTGAAATCATGGAGTACACATCGAAAGATGAGGTTGCCGTATGTAACTTGGCTTCATTAGCCTTGCCAAAGTATGTTCGTACGAACGAGCAAGGAGTATCTGAGTTTGATCACGCGAAGTTGTATGAAGTAACGAAAGCTGCAACGGTCAACTTGAACAAAATCATTGATGTTAACTACTACCCAGTTCCAGAGGCTCGTAATTCAAACTTACGTCACCGTCCTATTGGTCTAGGTGTTCAAGGATTAGCTGACGTGTTCATTATGTTGCGTATGCCATTCGAATCTGAAGAGGCGAAGCAACTGAATAAAGATATCTTCGAAACGATCTATTTCGCTGCGATGGAAGCATCCATGGAATTAGCGAAAGTGGAAGGTCCTTACTCAACTTGGGAAGGTTCACCCATCTCAAAAGGTATTTTCCAATTTGATATGTGGAATGTGACTCCATCTTCAGGAAACTGGGATTGGGAGAAATTGCGCCAACAAGTTGTGGAGCACGGTGTACGTAACTCCTTGTTAGTTGCACCAATGCCAACGGCTTCTACGAGCCAAATCTTGGGTAATAACGAATGTTTTGAACCATATACATCAAATATCTACGCACGTCGTGTGTTGTCAGGAGAGTTTGCTGTTGTGAATAAGCACTTGTTGAAAGACTTGATCAAATTGAACTTGTGGAATGAATCCATGAAAAACAAGTTGATCTCTGCCAACGGATCTGTTCAAAACATCCCAGAGATTCCACAAAACTTGAAAGATCTTTACAAGACGGTTTGGGAGATTAAGCAAAAAACCATCTTAGAAATGGCCGCAGATCGTGGTGCTTATATTTGCCAATCTCAAAGTTTAAATATCCACATTCAAGATGTGAACTTTGGTAAATTAACATCTATGCACTTCCACGCTTGGAAGTTAGGTTTGAAAACAGGTATGTATTACTTACGTACAAAAGCCGCTGCTGACGCGATTAAATTTACAATCGAGAAACAAGCAGATGTGGCAATCGAGCAATCGAATGATGTACACGAGACAGAATTGCAATATGCCGCACACGCAGCACAAGCAGCTGCCGCAGCTTCATTCCAAACAGATGATGCGCAAAATCGTGCTGACATGACATGTTCATTGGATAATCCAGAAGCATGTGAGGCTTGTGGCTCATAATCAATGGATGAATTAATTTGTTAAAATCACCTAGTCGAAAGATTAGGTGATTTTCATATTTTAGGATACGATGCAAATAAAGAAAGAACTGTATTTTTTCGTTTTTCTCGGACTAATTCTATTAGCTCTTTTTTTACGCGTTTATCATTTGGGACAATTCAGTCTTTTCTCCGACGAGCGATCGAGTGTCTTGTTAGGCGTCGCCAACACAAATCAAGGCGGGATGGGTGAATTAATGCGTCCTGACAAGACCTTTACACCTGCTGATTTTTGGGCTCCGCGAGGGATAAAATCCTGGTTGGATGCTGATGCTCGCGGTGATGTTAGCGGGAATAGTCTTGTACATGATATGATGCTCAAGCTATTTGCTTGGTTATTTGGTAAAGGGGATGCAGCCATGCGGAGCGTTTCCGTCATGTTTAATATGTTGACGATTTGGGTGATGTTTCGCTGGGCCCGACAATTCAGCAAATCAAACCTTTGGACTCTCGCGATTGTCTTCTTTGCTGCCATTGAACCTTTCTTTGTAATCTATAGTCAGCAGGCTCGTAATTATGCCACTAGTTTATTTTTTACAACGGCCTCGAATTACCTCTTTTGGTTATTGGTTATCAAACGAGAAGGGGAATTAAATGGGAATAAAAAATACCTTGCGCTCTGGGTATTAAGTTCAATAGGTGCATTGTTTAGTACTTATTTGACAGCTTTAGCACTCGTAGGGCAGTTTGTTTATATGGCCTTTTTTGTACGTAATCGGACCATTTGGCTGCGAATGACGACGCGTTTGGGTTTAATTCTTGTTCCATTTGTTGCTTGGTTTATTTGGGGACCTGCACGTTATTTCATGGGATTTCAAGCAAATGCCGCGGAACAATTAATTACTTATATTCGAAAAAATGGGGAAATTCCAGGCTGGTTAGAATTCGCGACGCCTGCAAATCTTTTTAAACGCACGATTTCGATTTTGTCCGATCACTTTTTCTGGACAAACGACCTGTATGTCAAACATGGTTTTAAAATTGGAAGCGTCCTGTTAGTTGGCTTTCTCTTTTTGATCTATCAATGGATCAAATCGTTGGATCGTGCAAGTCGGGGAATATATGTCTTGGGAATTATTCAAATTCTTTTGCCCGTTGTATTTCTATTTGCTGCTGCTGTAAATGCGGGTACGACTTCTGGCTTTTTCCTACGTTATGCTTGTTTTGGCTTGCCTTTTGGAATATTTCTGTCGGTAGGCATATTTGATTATATCTTGAAACAAGCGATTTGGTACCGGATTTTTGCCTTTGTTTATCTGTTGGCTCAGACCTATCAATTGGTTGCCTTATTTGTGCCTCTCTATTCAGATCAGCATCAGAAATATACCTTTTCTGTGAATCGTGGACCGAATCCATATCCCAGTATTGCCGCTAAAATACAAGCCCAATATCAAAAGGGTGATACCGTTGTGTATCCTTCATCCAAAGCCAATATTTTGGATTCAAAATACCTTCGCAATTTGGTTATCGACCCCTTGGATGCGCAAAATGTTAACCTATATCTGAATGAAACGGATTCCTTCATTCAGCGAGTTGATCCAGTCATGCAGGATTCTGTCCTTATTAAAAAAGCCGATGGCAAAGTTATCGTGCTATTTGATTTCAAAAAAGGCAAATACAGATACTGATGAAAGCAAATCGTGTGCTTATCGCTTATGGCCTAGTTGCATGCATGGAATTGCTTGCTAGCCATTCTGCCATTCGCTATGTTACTAAGCCCTTGTTGATGATTTTATTGGGAATTTTTGTCTTCGGCTATGGCTTAAAACCTGCTATGCGAAATTCCCTTTTATTTACATTGCTTTTTGCTTGGTTAGGGGATGTTTTTTTGCTGATTCCAGGTGATGCTGCCCTTTATTTCCAATTGGGCTTAGGTTCTTTCTTGGTCATGCAAATGGCTTATATAAGACAGTTTGTCAAGCTAGGTGCGCTACGTTGGTCCTATTTGTTGATTCCCGTTTTGGTCTATATCATCGGTTTTTTAGGATTTTTGTATCCCAACCTACCTGCAGCCCTAGTACCTCCAGTGGTGGTTTATGCCCTGGCTTTAGGTTCCATGTTATATTTTGCTTTTCAAATTCCTAATATCGAACTCCGTTGGGGCGCTTTTTTATTCGTTGTTTCTGATAGCTTATTAGCTTTTGGTAAGTTTTATTTTGAATATCCGTGGAATTCCTTTGCGGTCATGTCGACTTATATCCTAGCTCAATTGCTACTAATCCGCGCTTTGTGTAAATTGCACATTCAGCGATAATTACACGTACATGGATGCTCAAGTTCTCAATCAATTAGCAAGTCAATTACAAGGTGCTTTGCACACGGACAACGTGATGCGAACGCTGTATGCCACAGATGCATCGGCCTATCGGGAGATGCCTTTAGGCGTTGCGATACCTGAGACGATTCAGGACATTGAGACCTTGATTCAATTTGCTGACCAACATCAAATTCCGTTGATTCCGCGTACTGCTGGTACTTCATTGGCCGGTCAGGTTGTAGGAAGTGGATTAGTTGTTGATGTTTCTAAACATTTCAATCGAATTCTGGAGGTTAATGCCGCAGAATCCTATGCTTGGGTTGAGCCAGGTGTCGTGCGTGACGTGTTGAACGTGGAGTTGAAAAAACATGGTTTGTTTTTCGGACCTGAAACATCAACGGCAAATCGTGCAATGATTGGCGGTATGCTTGGAAATAACTCTTGTGGTTCGAATTCTGTTGTTTATGGCTCTACGCGGGATCATATCTTGGAAGTTGAGGGATATTTGTCGGATGGAACTTTCGTGCATTTTAAAGCTGAAGATCCACATCAAACGGTACAAACATTACAGCCGGGTTCGCGCTTGCATAGTATATATGCACAAACTTTAGCAGCACTTTCAAATCCCAAAAATCAAAAAAATATCAACGACGAGTTTCCGAAGCCAAGTATTAAGCGTAGAAATACGGGGTATGCGGTGGATATGTTGTTAAATACGGATGCATTTGTGGCTGATAAACCAGCCTTTAATTTTTGTGCACTTTTAGCTGGTTCTGAAGGAACTTTGTGCTTTGTGACACGTATTAAAGTTCACGTCGATCCGTTGCCACCAGCACATTTGGGTTTGGTTTGTGCGCATTTTAATAACATTGATGAGGCTTTACGCGCAAATTTAATTGCCTTGCGCTTTAATCCATCCGCTTCTGAGTTGATGGATCATTATATTTTAGAATGTACCAAAGCAAATGCCGAACAGAGTCTAAATCGTTTTTTCGTGGATGGAGACCCGGGAGCAATTCTGGTTGTGGAACTTCGTTCTGACAATGCTGATGATTTAGCTACTCAGGCGAAAGCAGTAGAAGAAGCGATGTTAGCTGAAAACCTCGGCTATCATTTTCCATTCGTTACAGGTGGAGATGTAAAAAAGGTTTGGGATTTGAGAAAAGCGGGCTTAGGCTTGTTGTCTAACTTGCCAGGTGACGAAAAAGCCGTTGCGGTAATTGAGGACACTGCGGTCGATGTGAATGACTTGCCTGCTTTTATTGCCGAGTTTAATGAGATTCTCTCTGAAAATAATTTGTATTGTGTACATTATGCACATGCGGGTTCCGGAGAATTGCACTTGCGACCAATCATTAATTTAAAGACAGAGGAAGGCCACAAGCAATTCCGACACATTGCAGAGGAAATTGCTCATTTGGTGAAAAAATACCAAGGGTCCTTGTCGGGCGAACATGGCGATGGCCGTTTACGTGGAGAATTTATTCCTTGGATGGTGGGAAAGGCCAATTACCAATTGATGCGTGAGCTAAAATCTTGGTGGGATCCGAAGGGGATTTTCAATCCGAATAAGATTGTTGATACGCCACCAATGGATACCTTTTTGCGTTATGAGGCAGGCCAACAAACTCCTGAGTTCAAAACAGCCTTCCGTTATCAGGATCAAGATGTTTTGCAACATGCCGAGCAATGCAATGGTTCGGGGGATTGTAGGAAGACGCCTGTTTCTGGCGGTACGATGTGTCCGTCGTTTATGGCAACACGTAATGAAAAAGAAACTACACGTGCACGTGCGAATATCCTTCGGGAATTTTTAACACGCTCAACGCAAGCTAATCGCTTTAATCACAAAGAAATTAAAGAGGTAATGGATTTGTGTTTAGCTTGTAAGGGTTGTAAAGCAGAATGCCCTTCCAATGTCGATGTGGCTAAATTGAAGATGGAATTCTTGTATCAATACCAAAAGGAAAATGGTACACCATTACGCAGTTGGCTTGTGGGTCATTTTGCCTCTGTATCTGCATATGCATCACGGGTACCTTTCCTCTATAATTTGGTGATGGGAACGCCATTTTTACGTCGGATTTCTAATCGTATGGTCGGATTTCATCCGGAACGTACGATGCCATTAATGGCTAAACAAACTTTATGGTCTTGGTTGAAAGGTCGTCATTCGATTCAGTCATCCAAAGCCGTATATCTATTTGTAGATGAATTCACGAACTTCAATGATGCTGAAGTTGGACGTAAGGCAGTGTTATTGCTTGAAGCTTTAGGTTATGAGGTGCGTACCTTACAGCATCCGATTTCGGGTAGATCATTCTTGTCGAAAGGTATGCTTGATGAGGCACGTAATTTGGCACAAAAAAATGTCGAATTATGGTCGGGGCTTGCAACTGCTGAGACTCCTTTAGTAGGGATTGAACCTTCCGCTATTTTGACATTCCGAGATGAATATCCTGATTTAGTGTCGGATGCGTGGTTAGAGAAGGCGCAAGCATTGAGTAAAAATGTATTGTTATTAGAGGAGTTTATTGCGCGGGAGGCGGATGCCAAACGTATCAATGGAAAAGCATTTTCAAGCGAAAAGAAATTGTTGAAGTTGCATGGGCATTGCCAACAAAAATCCATGAGCTCTTTGGTAGCTGCTAAAAAGGCTTTGTCGTTGCCTGCTAATTTTGAGGTTCAATTGATTCCTTCAGGATGTTGCGGGATGGCAGGATCTTTTGGTTACGAAAAAGAGCATTATGATTTATCCATGCAGATTGGGGAATTAGTTTTATTCCCTACAGTTCGCTCTCAACCAGCCGAAGTGGAAATTGTGGCATCGGGTACGAGTTGCCGACATCAAATCCACGACGGTACGCAACGCCATGCGAAGCATACCGCCGAGGTGTTATTTGAGGCTTTGGCTTAGAATTTCCAACGAACAAAGGCTTCCATGGCCTCGTATTCAGCTAAACCGAGTGCATTGTAAATTTGAGCAGTGCCTCGGTTTCGTTCTTCCGCACGTTGCCAGAATTCACGCGAATCTTCTCCTTGGAAAACAACACCATCTTTTTGTGATTGGTGTTTGAAGATACCCATTCGTTTTTTAAATACTTGGTCAGGGGACATGGGAACTGCCATTTCGATTTGATCGATATCCCATTCAGCCCACGCCCCTTTGTATAGCCAAACCCAACAATTCTTCATGTATTCACGATGTTTTAGGCGTTGGATTGCTTCAAAGATGGCATCCAGGCAGACTTTATGTGTACCGTGCGGATCTGCTAAATCGCCCGCAGCATAGATTTGATGCGGTTGGATTTCTTCGATGATATCCATAATTAATTGGATATCTTCTTCTCCGATGGGTTTCTTGCGTATAGTTCCCGTTTCATAAAAGGGCATATGTAAGAAATGTGCATTTTCTTTTTTGATTCCCACGAACCGACAAGTATTTTTCGCTTCGCCTTGTCGGATGAGGCCTTTGATCTCGCGAACAGCTGGAATATCTAATTCAGAATCCTTCTTGTTTTTTAAGAACTTAACTGCCTCCTTGTAGATTTTATTGGCTTTTGCATTCGAGCTTTCAAATTTTTCATTGAAGTCAACGACAAATTCTGCGAATCGTAACGCTTCATCATCTGCAACGGCGATGTTACCTGAAGTTTGATAGACTATATGTACGTCGTGCCCTTGATCATGTAAACGCTGGAATGTTCCGCCCATGGAGATGATATCATCGTCTGGGTGGGGGCTAAAAATGATGACTTTTTTCTTGGCAGGGAAAGCGCGTTCAGGTCTATGCGTATCATCTGCATTTGGTTTTCCGCCTGGCCAGCCTGTGATCGTATGTTGTAAGTAGTTGAATACTTCGATGTTGATGTCGTAGGCCTGTCCGTATAGGGAAAGCAAGTCCGACATGCCATGCTCGTTATAATCTTTACTGGTCAACTTTAATACGGGTTTGCCTAAATGAAGGGAAAGGTGAGTTACCGCTTTTTTGATCATGTTGCGGTCCCAGGTAACTGAGTCGACTAACCAAGGTGTTTTGATACGTGTCAATAAGGATGCAGCCGTTTCATCGAGAATGAAAAGTGTATTCGGGTGTTGCTGTAAATAAGTGGCCGGGATGTCAGATGTGATAGGACCTTCTACGGCTTTGGCAACACTTTGTGCTTTGTGTTCTCCCCAGGCTAATAAAACGATGCGTTTGGCTTGCATGATTTTATCGATTCCCAGCGTGATTGCACGCTTAGGTACTTTTTCTAGTCCACCAAAATCAATGGCAGCATCAATCTTGGTTGTGATGTCAAGTGTCATCAAACGAGTTTTGGAATTGATAACCGACCCCGGCTCATTAAATCCAATGTGACCATTACGGCCGATTCCAAGCAAGTAAAAATCGAAACCACCTAATTTTTCAATTTTGGCTTCGTAGTCCCGACAGAATTCTGGAATTTTTTCAATCGTTAATGTTCCATCCGGAATATGGTAATTTGTTACCGGTATATCGATATGATCAAAGAGTTGTTCGCGCATAAATCGAACGTAACTTTGGATAGAGTCCGGTTCCATTGGGTGGTATTCGTCCAAATTGAAGGTGATGACATTTTTGAAACTCAGCCCTTCCTCTTTGTGCATTCGAATAAGTTCCTGGTAAACTTTTTTAGGAGATGATCCGGTTGCTAGACCTAGAATAGTTGGCTTTCCTTCCTTGTTTTTTTGTCGGATAAGGGCTGCAATCTCCTGGGCAACGGCTTTTGATGCTTTTTCTGAATCATCAAAAATTCGGGTTGGGATACGTTCAAAACTGATGGCTTGTTCCATAATGGTTCATTTAGAGGGATTTGGCAGAAACGACGATGAAGTCGAGTTCCAATGTTTCAAATAAGCGTAATATTGTTTTTATGGCGGGATTGCCTTTTCCTAATTCAATGGAATGAATGGTTTTTACGGCTACCCCGCTTTGCATACTAAGGTCCTCCTGTTTTAAGCGCAGGGCATTTCTTTTTTCGCGAATGATCTGACCAAAAATTGTTAAATCCATTTTAGTGCTTCGTGTAAAGCAAATGTAGCGAAAGTATTTGTTTTATTTTTATTTCGGTAATATATTACCTGTTTTGTAAAAAAAATGAAATAAATGATAATATGATAATCGGTAAAACTTTTAGGCCCTCGGCACGTTATATTTGTGTCTTGAATTGAGCGATATGATTTTTAGAAAAATAGTTTTTAGTTTATTGTGCTTCTTGCCCTTTGGTTTATTGGCGCAAAAAGCCACGATTAGTGGATATGTGAAGGATGTTTCCAATGGAGAAGGATTGATTGGTGCTAGCATTTACATCAAGGAACTGAAGGTAGGTAATGTGACCAATACATATGGATTTTATAGTTTGTCTGTACAGCCGGGTGAATTTACTTTAGTCTTTTCTTCGTCAGGATTTGCTAAACAGGAGCGGAAAGTGACTTTTGCGGGTAAAAACCAGACCCTAAATATTGAAATGCAGCCTGAGTCGAACGAGCTAGCGGAGGTAAAGGTCTTAGCGAAAGCGGTTGATGAAAATGTGCGTGGCATTGAGATGTCGGTGAATAAAATTGATATTAAAACAATTCGAAAAATTCCAGCCTTATTAGGTGAGGTTGATTTAGTTCGTGCGATTCAATTGTTACCAGGTGTATCTACGGTAGGAGAGGGTGCTTCGGGATTTAATGTGCGAGGGGGAGGTGTGGATCAAAATTTGGTTTTATTAGATGATGCGCCTGTTTATAATTCATCTCATTTATTTGGTTTCTTTTCAGTCTTTAATCCAGATGCGGTCAAGGACGTGAAGTTGTTTAAGGGAGGTATTCCATCGCAATATGGTGGTCGTGTTTCATCAATTTTGGATGTGAAGATGAAGGAAGGAAATGCCAAAAAACTCGAGGTGAATGGAGGTATTGGGGTCATATTCTCTAGACTTTCCATTGAGGCCCCTTTAATTAAGGACAAGGCTTCATTCATCGTTGCCGCTCGTCGGTCTTACATCGATATCTTGGCTAAGCCCTTTTTGACAGGTAATAATGCGGATGCGGCATTTAATTTTTATGATTTGACCGCCAAAGTGAATTACAACATTAATACCAAGAATACGGTATTCTTATCGGGGTATTTTGGGCGTGACGTCTTCGGAAATGGGTTTGGTTTTAACTGGGGAAATAGTACGATTTCAGCACGATGGAATCATGTATTCTCCAATAAGTTGTTCATGAATGCGACAACTTTCTACAGTAATTACGATTATTTGTTGGATTCTGATTTGAAAAACAAACGACCTTCAGATGCATTTCGTTGGACATCAAATATTAAAAACTTAAGCTTTAAGCCGGATTTTACCTATTATGTCAGTCCGGATAATACACTGACTTTTGGTGCGCAAGTTTTAAGCTATCAGTTCTCACCTGGGAAAGCATCAGCTTCCTCTAACGGTGATAAGCGCGAATTTGGTCAAGTGGACAAGAGTGGTGTCGAACTTTCTGCCTATGTGGGGGATGAGTGGAAGATTAGTCCACGCATTTCCATTCAATACGGAGTAAGATATTCAAATTATGATTACAAGAGTGATAATGGGGAATATTATGAGCGTATCCCAGTTGCACCAAGTATCGAAAATCCCACGGGATATACATTGAAGTTAATTCAAGTATCGCCTAGTACTTCTGTGGCGAATTATGGTAATTGGGAGCCTCGATTTGCCTTGAATTTAAAAGTAGGCGAAAGTTCCTCATTAAAGGCTTCTTATAATCGATTAGCTCAATATGTTCATTTAATGTCGAATACAGCGGCATCTACCCCTTTGGATGTGTGGACTTCTTCGACAAACAATATTAAGCCACAGATTGCTGACCAAGTGGCTTTGGGTTTGTTTAAAAACGTAGGTGAAAGTGGTAACGATTATGAGACTTCGGTCGAAGTTTATTACAAGGAAATGCAAAATCAAATTGATTATGCAGACCGAGCGAATCTATTTTTAAACCCTTTGTTTGAAAAGGATTTATTGTTTGGAAAAGGAAGAGCTTATGGTGCCGAGTTTTTTGTGAAAAAAAATGTGGGGAATTTGACGGGTTGGGTAAGTTATACGCTCGCAAGAACTGAGCGATTAATCGAAGGACTGAATAACAATGAATGGTACGTCAATCGATATGATCGGACACATACCTTAAATGTTGTGGGGCAGTATGCTCTCTCCTCCAAATGGTCATTTGGAGCTAATTTCGCATACATTACGGGTGTTCCTTATTCAATTCCATCACAAAAATATATTTTTGATGGGATAGCTTATCCACAAACGATCGCAGGAACACGGGGTAATATACGGGTTCCCGACTACCATCGCTTGGATCTTTCTGCCACAAAAAAGAATAAAAAGGCCTTGTTTGGAAAAGGTAGTTCTGAATGGGTATTCTCAGTTTATAATGTGTATAATCGAAAGAATCCATTTTCAATTTATACCCAGCCGAGTGATGCCAATACATTAAAAACAGAAGCGGTTCAATTGTCAATTATTGGATCTTTTGTACCCGCTGTCACCTATAATTTTACTTTTTAAGATGCGCTATTTCATCCTGTTTTTTGCTTTATTTTTGATGTCATGCGAAGAGGTAGTGACTTTAAATAGTCCCCAATCAAATCATTACTTGGTTGTAGAGGCTACATTAACCAATTTGCCAGGCCCCCAAAAGATTGTTTTGACACAGTCGCAAGATTATTTTGATAATACAGCCGTGCCGCCTATAAAAGGTGCGGAGGTGATTGTGCGCGACGATGCATCCAATGAATTTAGGTTTACTGAAAGTGCCGAAAATCCGGGAACCTATGTGTGGGTTCCTTCGGTAGCTAAACCTCAATTTGGACAAGTGGGGCGGAATTACCAATTAAGTGTCAAGGCAGGGAATGATGTGTTTATCGCTTCTGCCATGATGAATCCGGTGCCACCGATTGATTCCATTGCTTACAAAACGGCTACAGCGAATCCGCGTCAAGCAGGAGAAGGGAAGCCCAAAGAAGGATTTGAGGCCCGTTGGTTTGCGAATGATTTAAAAGGGGAGGGAAGCAGTTATCGATTGAAGTATTATAAAAATGGAGTGCTGTTCAATGCTCCATCTAACCTCGTTATTTTCTATGATTCTGCGCTTCAGAAGGTGGCAGGTACGGATGGGCTGATGTTTAATTTGCCGATTCGTGCTGCGATTAATCCGGAATTGTATGTTGCAAATGATAAAGTTAAAGTCGAGCTATATTCTATCTCGGTGGATCAATTCAGCTTTTATTCGCAGGCGCGTTTGGAGTTGAATAATGCCGGTTTGTTTTCTCGTCCTGCGGCGAATATACCAACCAATATCAAGAATACGAATGCAGCGTCTAGCATGCAAGGAGCAGGATGGTTTGGCGTTTCAGCAGTATCTTCTTTGGAAACTACGATTGATCCTGCCAAAGCGAGAAAGAACATGCCTTAATTTATTCGAAATTGATGACCAGCGTCACGGTATGTGACCGGATATCATTCAGTTTGGAGTATGGGCCACCCACGGATGGTGGCACATACAAATTCAAGAGTCCGTGTGAAAATCGGATCTCAGGAGTGAATTTGAAAAATTGAAAATATTGTTCGAGACCAAAGCCGTATTCCAAAGAGAGATCAGTTGTGTTTGCACTCAATGCGGTACTTTTTTTCTTGACATTCGCCTCAACTCCTAGTTTAAATCCACCCAGGACGTACATACGGTGATTTTTCCGACGAACGGACCGTAATTTTAATAGTAAGGGCACTTCAAGCCAGGTAGATTCCCTCCAAAGTGGCGTATTCGCTTCACTCTTGAATTGGATTTCTCGTTCGTACAATGCAATATTGATGCCGGACTTTAATTCCCAATGTTTATCGATGGCATAATTCACAAGTCCCCCAATTTGAAAGCCGAAATTTCGAGGTGATCGAACGGAATCGATTGTTCCTAAGATATTTTGATCCGCCTGCATGAAATAATTGGAGGATGCAAATCCGAACAAGAATCCAAAGTGAATGGGTTTCTCGTCATAATATTCGTGAAAAATACGAGTATACTTGCTATGCTGTCCCCACGATTGGAAGGTTAGCAATAACAAGCAGAATGCTCCTATATTTCGAATGATTCGCACGATTATTTTGCTTTTTGGCCTAAATAGATGGAACAAATTCCTCCGGTCATCGGTATCCATTGGGTGCTTGAAAATCCGCAAGATTCATAAATCTTGATGAAATCAGGACCATCTGGAAATGCTTGTACCGATTCAGGCAGGTAGGTATATGCCGCAGGATCTTTGGAAATTAGCTTCCCCAATAGCGGTAAACAGTATTTCGAATAGAAATTGTATAGTTGCTTCATCGGGAAATGTCTCGGATTCGAAAATTCCAAGATGAGGCAATAGCCTCCCGGTTTCAATACCCGAAACATATCTTTTAGGCCTTTTTCCAAGGTTTCATAATTGCGTACACCAAAACTAACGGTGATCGCATCAAAACTATTGTCGGAAAATGGAAGTTTTTCTGAATCGCCTAATTGCAAGGTGATCTTATCTTCCAAGCCCATTTTCTTGATTTTCTCTTTTCCAAAGGCCAACATGCCTTCTGAGATATCGACTCCTACTACTTTTTCTGGGTTGATTTTTAATGCCTCAATTGCGAAGTCACCGGTACCCGTGGCGATATCCAATACTTTCTTGATGCCTTTGTTCTTGAGTAATTTGATCGCTTTCCGTCTCCAAATAATATCGATTCCACCACTTAATAAATGGTTTAGGAAGTCGTATTTATGTGAAATGGAATTGAACATGTCGGCGACTTGTTCTTTTTTACCTTTGTTTTGATTTTTGTAGGGAACGACCATAGCATTGATTGATTTGCCTAGTTCTAACCTTGATGATTGGCAAATTGTTTACGCAAAAATACCAATTTTATTTGGTTTAATGGGGCGCCATGCTGAAAATACCCACCAGTGACCACATAATGACGAAGCTAATGAGCATCGAGAAATTGACGATGGCTGCCGCGATTCCCGTGTCGAAATTTAGCTCATCTGAATAGGTGATGAGTGTCATACCTGCGGGAAGGATTAAGCAGATGAGCAGCATGTTTCGGTATTGAAATTCGAATGGGACGGTATAATACAGTAATAGACCTATGCTCAGTCCTAGAACATATCGTAATCCTAAGACTTGGAAAACTTTGGTGTAAGCTGTTTTAGGTAATCGAACACTGAAGTAGATACCCATGAGTAACAGGACCATGGGTTTGTTACCTTTAGCAATAGTGTCAATAATATCCGATGCAAGCGGTAGGACAGGTATTTTGATGATATTGAAAGCTAAGCCGATCAGCATCGCTTGAAACGGTGGGAGCGTAAATATCTTTTTTAATACATGCTTGAAGGGATTTTTGGTTCCATGATTCCCTGCCAAATAGGTCCCCATGCCGTAATTCACCATGAAGTTGATGATAGAATTTCCTAAATCAAACATGATGGCATAGGTCAATCCTTCCCATCCCCAAATACCCTCAATGAGTGGGTAGGCGAATAATCCGAGGTTCCAACCGGCAGATCCCATCGTCAAAATTCCACGATGTGTGGGTGCTTCTTTCTTAAAAAAAAGAAATCCTAAATAGGAAGAAAGAAAGCCAAATAACATGGCGATTATGGGGAGCCAACCTAAAGCAGCGGACAGTTTGACCTTCAACATGGTTGTAAAGACCAATGCCGGAAAGGTAGTGTGCATTAAGAATTTGGAAATGGATTTCGCATCTTGGGGCTCAATGAATTTTAGGCTTTTCAACAGATAGCCAATTCCAATGATGATTAATGCGGATCCGAAGACCAAGTTGGTCGTATTCATGCGTCCTGATTCGGTGGTTTAGGGAGTGAAATCCGGAATGTACTTCCTTTATTGATTTCGGTTGATTTTAACGTTAGTTTGCCTTGGTGATAATTTTCCACAATACGTTTCGCAAGTGTTAGGCCAAGGCCCCACCCACGTTTTTTGGTACTGTAACCGGGGTTGAATATTTTGGACATATTCGCAGGAATAATACCTTTCCCGGTATCGGAAATGTCGATATGAATCATGTTGTTTTTTCCTTCATGCAGGTAAATCAACATATCGCCCGTACCACTCATCGCATCTACTGCATTTTTGCAGATGTTTTCAATGACCCATTCAAATAAGTATTTATTGACATTCGCTAATTGACCCGGTACCAAAGACGATTTAATTTCAATGTATACTTTCGTAGAAATTCGAATTTTTAGGTAATTGATAAAGCTGGTAATTAATTCTTCTAAATTTTCTTCATTGAGAATTGGAGTAGATCCAATATTTGAGAAGCGCGTCGTAATCGTCTCCAAACGCTGAATATCTTTTCCTAATTCGACCACGATCTCAGGGTTTATATTAGGTTCATTCCGTAGGATTTCAACCCAGGCGGTCAAAGAGGATAGGGGGGTGCCCAATTGATGGGCTGTTTCTTTGGCTAAACCTACCCATACTCGATTCTGCTCTGCGCGTCGGGAATACGAGAAGAAAATATAGCCTAAGAATCCGATGATTAACACCACTAATAGTTGTGATAGTGGGTAATAGCGTAAGAGTTTTAGAAGCTTGGAATTCCCGTAATAGATATATTCCTTCTGAAAACCCATGTCCATCTCAATGGGTTTGTTGTTCTCGGCTAGAATTTCTTGAAGTTTAGCTTGTAGCAATACTTGTTTTTGTTCAATGTCAATCGACTCTGGCATCGCGATGTTTATTGAGTTCAAGTGACCACTACCATCTTTCCAAATCACCGGAATGGTGTTGTTCTCATTGATCTTTTTGATTCGTTCAAAGAAAAAATTGATATCGGCAGTTTCATCACTCGTCATTACATAACGAATCGTCTCCGCGTATAATTCGATTTGTTGCTTTTCACGTTCCTCTAATTTATTGACCAATCCATCTGTGAAATAGAGTGAAAAGCCGGCCATAAACACACATACGGCAAAGAAGGCAACCTTCAACCAGGTATCTCGGTTGTAGAACGCAAGCGGTAAGGCTACTTCTTTCGTTAGGATTTTCATAGGAACATAAGCATTTGTGCCATTCCTCACAAATTACTCACCGTTTATCCATAAATCAAAAATATTTTTTCTAAGGTACTTTGTAATACATAGTACCTTTTATACATTTGTCCTATCAAATAAACAAATACAAACCGATGGATATTGAAAATGCCAAGGTGCAGATGCGGAAAGGGATTTTAGAATTTTGTATTCTGCAGATTATTTCAAGGGGTGAGGTTTATGCCTCCACCATGCTGACGGAATTAACCTCAGCGAAAATCATGGTTGTCGAAGGAACTTTGTATCCTTTGTTGACACGTTTAAAAAATGCCGGATTTCTCGATTACAAATGGGTCGAGTCGGCATCAGGTCCGCCGAGAAAATATTATGTATTAACCGAAAAAGGAGAAACCTTTTTAGCGGAATTACATGGAACCTGGGAAGATTTACAAAGCTCAGTTTCACAAATTGTTCATCCCCAAACTTCCCAAGCATAATTATACTTTTATGAAAAAGACCTTATCAATTAATATCGCTGGCATCGTTTTCCATATCGAGGAAGATGCATTTGCAACCTTGGATGCGTATTTGAAATCCATCCATGCTTATTTCCAAAATTTTGAGGGCTCAAAGGAAATTATTGAAGATATCGAAGCTCGTATTGCTGAGAAATTTTGGAACATCCGTGAGACTGAAAAAACCGAAGCCATTTCGCAACATCATGTGGATGCCTTAATTGCATCCTTGGGAACGGTGGCTGATTTTCAAGAAGTAGAAGCTGAAGAAGGGAAGTCAGAAAAGCATCAAACGGAACCTAAACATGAAGCAGGAGCGAAGAAGGTATTCCGTCGTGATTTGACCAATAAGAAATTAGGTGGTGTGGCGTCAGGCGCTGCGAATTATTTTGAGATAGATCCGATCTGGGTTCGTTTGATTTTAATCGTAGCCTTCTTTGGACTTTTCCCACTATTACATGCGGCTAATCTTGTGTTCTGGATGTATGTAGCTTGCTGGATTGCTATTCCAGGTGAAGTGACCGTGGAAACGGATAAATCGTATCGTAAGTTTTATCGCGATCCCGAGAACAAAGTAGTTGGTGGTGTTATGGCAGGAATAGCTGCTTACACTGGTTGGGATGTAGGTTTATTACGTGTGTTGGCCGTTATTTCTTTGTTCTTTTTCGGTACAGGAGCTGCAGCTTACATCATTATCATGGCGATCACGCCCGAAGCGAAATCGGTGACGGATAAAATGGCGATGACAGGTGAGCCGATTACCTTGGAAAATATAGAAAAGAACATCAAGGAAACATTTCAGCCAGATTCTGCGGAGGAAAAACCTTTAACACGTTTATTGCTTTTCCCTTTCCGGACATTGGCTACAATTTTTTCTGCCATGAAACCGCTATTAATGGGGATAAAATGGTTTGTTCAATACCTGGTGGGTGTGGTGTTGTTATTTATTGCAATCGCATTTGCGGTTTGTTTAGTTGTATTAACAACGGCGGGTGTTTCAGGTTTTGACCACGGTCAAATTGGCTTGGCATTTGGGGAAATGATTCCGATTTATTTGTTGGCTCAGGATCTACCCGCATGGTCTATTTGGGCAGCTTATGCTGCCGTTATTCCAATGATTGTTGGGATAGGTATCGGTGGATTGTCTTTATTGTTGAATCGCAAATTGACAAACACAACGTATAAATACATTTCTACGACCATGGCGATTGTAGGTTGGGTCGGATTGTTTGCTGCCTTCAGTTTTGTAGGACGTAATTTCCAACGTACGGCATCGGTGAATCAAATGAAGGAAATTACTGCGGATTCATCGTATGTATTTGATGTGAATCGCGAATCAAATGAAACGATGTGGGAGAAATTGCTAGGTAACAACATCATCACAGACGAATTGTTGGATGAAGACGAGCAACATGATTTTAACCGCGGAGGTTTCTCGCGTGCACAAATTACGCTTGAGGGCTATGATGGGAAGACGATTCAGATTATTCAATTTGCGAAGTCCAATGGTCGGACGCGTGCTGAAGCAGAACAAAATGCCAAGGCAGTTCAATATCAATATGCGTTGAAGGGTAATCAATTGGTTTTAGATAGTCATTTTGGCCTAAAAAATCTAAAATTCCGGAACCAACGCATGCGTGTGAAAATCTTGATTCCTTACGGTGTAACGTTTAGCATGACGCGTGAATTTGGGTATTTCATCGACAATGTGCTTGACAGCGGCTATTTTAATGAGGAAAATGGAGATCAGTTTATCGGTTCGAAATGGACCTTCTCCATGGAAAAAGGGTTGATTTGCTTAAATCGTAATCCCAAGCAATCGGATGATTCGAATTTCGATTCTTCGAATTCTGATGAGGATTCGTTTGATGCAGCTCCTGAAGCTCCTATAGCCCCCGCTGCTCCATCCAATTTTTCGATCTCCAAAACGCTTGAACCTTTCAGTGCAATTGAATTAAAGCATTGTGGTTCTGCATCGATCAATATCATAAAAGGAAAAGAATTCAAAATTTCATACCAGTCGGCAGAAGCATCTGCCGACTTCGGTCGACTGACATCTGTGGGCAATCGAACATTGTCATTGAATGATATACCCAATGGAATGACGGTTACGATTGAAACCCCTTCGTTGAGTAAAGTCGATTTAGGAGGGAATGGTCGGACCGAAATCAAAGGATTTGATGTTCCTTCATTGGATGTGATTTTGCGTGATTTTCACAGTTTGACTTTGTCAGGTCATTCGAATGAACTGGCGGCAGCGGCATTTGATTCATCAGAATTATTGGCGAGCAATTGGGAAACGAATATCGCTCGCATTTCGGTGGGAAATCAAGCGAAAATGGATTTGAACGCTAAAAAAAGTATCAAAGGAAAGAAAGCTGAACGCGCGGATTTAACCTACAAGTCTTATCCGAAACTTCAAGTTTCATTTGCGAAAAATAAATAATTCCGCTGCTGATGCAACGAAGTAAGCAGGCATTGCATCTTGTTCCCATTATCATTTAATCAACATCATGAAAAATATCGTACGCTCCATTATTTGTCTATTCATTTTGGGTATTTCATTGCAAGCTCTTGCATTCGCACCCGAAAGTCAAACTAAAAAAATCCGAGTTGGGAATTTTCAAAGCCTTGAAATTGGGCACGATTTTGATGTTCAAATCATCAAAGGAAATGTTTGCAGCGTAACGGCTTCCGGTCGTGCGGATGATTTGGAAAAATTAGATGTACAAGTGGAAGGGAATACCTTGAAATTTGATCTTGATGCTTCCTGGTCTTGGATGGGATACAACAAGAACCATAAAAAAATCAAGTTGTTGATAACATTACCAAGAATCAAATCAGCCGAATTCTCTGGTGCGAGTCATGTAAATTTGCGCGGATTTGATGATGAGGAGCAAATGAATATTACGGTAAGTGGAGCCTCTCATTTTGCGGGAGATTCCATTCAAGCGGATAAATTGGTGCTCGAATTATCAGGTGCCTCACACGCCAAAATAAGCGGTCGAATTGCCAAACTGGATGTAGAACTTTCTGGTGCGAGTCACCTGGATGCGGATGCATTATTGGCACGTGATGCTGATATCGAGGCGAGTGGAGCAAGTCATGCACAAGTAAATATTCAGAAGTCTTTGCAAGTAGAGGCTTCGGGTGCTTCGAAAATTGAATATAAAGGAAATCCGATGAATCTTTCTAAAGATGTGAGTGGTGCTTCCACGGTTAGAAGGGCCAATTAAGGATTTTTTTCGCCGGCAGGTATGCGAATAGCAAGCTGATTTTCTTTGGGCGGAATGGGACAAGCAAATGTCTTATTGTACGCACAATAGGGGAAAAATGCTTCGTTAAAGTCAATGGTTAATTGATTGTCTTTTAATTTAGTTAGGGGTAACTCCAAATACCGACCGCCTCCATAGGTTTCTGTGGGGGCGGTTTTGTCTTTAAATGGGATGAAAAAATCACCAGAATCATGTTGGTAAACCAGTAAATGGATTCCCTGTCCGTTGATTTCAGCTTGTGCTGTACCAAATACCAAAAGTGAATCAGCGGATCCGTCGGTCATTTGAATCCGAATGCGTTGTATTTTTTCGTTTCTTTTGATTTCAAAATCGATTTTCCATGCCGCAGCATAGGGATAGTAGCTTAAGCCCTTAAAGGATGCCTTATCCGTAATGGGAGCATCATCATCGGTTTTGAATTGCTCATCTTTGGCCCGTCTCGTTTCCATGACTTGTAAGGAGTCTTCTGATGATTTGCCGATCGCTTGTGATTGTTTTGGTAGACTAATGTAAATTAGTCCAAACACAATTAGTACGAGAATCAGAATCCAGCGATTGAATTTCATGGGAATGGGTGTAAATTTGAGTTCGTAAAAATATAAAATTAATCACATGTTTACAGGTATTGTGGAATCAATGGGCGTTTTGGAAAGCAAACAAACGCATGGAACGAATGTTGATTTTTGGTTTTCATCTAGCTTTACGGATGAATTAAAAATCGATCAGTCATTGGCCCACAACGGTGTTTGCTTAACTGTTGTTGAAATTAAATCTCCGCAATATCGTGTAACGGCGATTCAAGAGACGCTGCAAAAGACGAATTTAGGGGATTTGGCAGTTGGCCAAAAGGTCAATCTCGAGCGTTGCATGCCCGCCAATGGACGCTTTGATGGGCATATTGTACAAGGTCATGTGGATTTAACTGGTGTTTGTACGTCCATCGTTACACATGATGGTTCTTGGGAATATCATTTCCAATATCCTGCCGGTCATGTGACTGTGGAAAAAGGTTCGATCTGCGTAAATGGGACGAGTTTAACCGTGGTGGAATCAGGATTGGATACCTTTTCGGTGGCGATTATTCCATACACCTATGAACACACGATTTTTCACCAAATGAAGGTGGGTGATCGCGTGAATTTAGAATTTGATATCTTAGGTAAGTATATGCAGAAATTATTGGCGCGCCAATTAGCTCAATAAATTGTCAATCGCATCTTCCACTTTTTCAAATCCAAAGCGACTCCAAACAGTATCTTTTTGGGCTTGAATTTCGCTTAATCCTAAATTGCCGATACTACCTAAATGTGAGTGATTGATTTCGCGTGAGCTTCCGTTAAATTCACCTGCTTCGATCATTTTGCCCACTTGCACATAGGCTTCCCGGAAAGGCATGCCCGCAACGACTAATTTATTCACCTCTTCTACGGAGAATAATAAATCATATTTAGCATCTTTCAATAGATCAGCTTTCACTTTCATGTGCGAAACCATGTAGTGCGTGATTTCCAGGCAATCTTTGATTTCGTCGATGGCAGGCATCAAAAGCTCCTTGGTCAGCTGGAATTCCCGGTGATAACCCGAAGGCAAGTTGCTCATAAGCAATTGCATTTGGTTGGGAACCGCCTTTAATTTATTGGATTTACCACGTAATAATTCGGCTACATCCGGATTCTTTTTATGTGGCATGATTGAGCTTCCCGTTGTTAAGGCGCTCGGTAATTCGATGAAGCCAAAGTTTTGTGAATTGTATAAACATACATCCATCGCCAAGCGGCTCAAGGTCGTTGCGATTTGACTGATGGCGTTTAATACATAAAATTCAGTTTTTCCACGGGACATTTGTGCGTTCACAACGTTCACATGTGGCGCTTCGAAGCCTAACAATACGGTCGTTAATTTCCGGTCTAAGGGAAACGAAGAACCATAGCCAGCTCCTGATCCTAAGGGGTTTTTATTGGCCAAACGAAAGGCTGCCTCCAGCAATTCTGCATCTTCCACCAAGCATTCTGCATAGGCTCCGAACCATAATCCAAAAGAAGATGGCATGGCGATTTGAAGGTGCGTATAACCGGGTAATAAATCGTTTTTATGCGCTTCGCTTTTGGTCAATAATAGATCAAATAAATCCTCCACCGCATCTGCGATTTCCATGATTTCAGCGCGCATGAATAATTTCAAGTCCACCAAAACTTGGTCGTTGCGTGAACGACCTGCATGGATTTTCTTGCCTAAATCGCCGAGTTTCTTCGTTAGCAAATATTCAATTTGGGAATGAACATCTTCCATGCCTTCTTCGATGACAAATGTTCCGTCTTCGATGGTATCCAAGATGTTTTTCAACTCGACACAAAGGGGCTCTAATTCCTCGGAAGGTAAAAGGCCCACATGCTCAAGCATCGTGATGTGCGCGAGTGATCCCATGACGTCGTAGCGCGCCAATTGCAAATCATATACAGGGTCGTTCCCAATCGTGAATTGCTCAATGATTGCGTCTGTTACTTGATTTTCTTTTTGCCAAAGTTTTGCCACGATCGTATTAGATTAATTGTGATAATATATTCTGATAGGTTTGGATACCTTGTTTCAGTTCTTCTACATAAATAAATTCATCCGCCGTATGACTTCTTCCTGAATGTCCTGGGCCAATCTTCACCGATGGGAAATGCATCAATGCTTGATCCGATAGGGTAGGTGAGCCAAAAGTGGTAATTCCCAAAGCCGCCGCTGCTGCTAACACCGGATGTCCATCCGGAATTTTACTCGATTGCAAGCGAATGCTGCGCGGAGTTAATTCAGCTTGAACTAAAGTCCTCAACGTTTCAAGCACTTGTTCCAAGGTGTAACATTCATTGACCCGACAATCTATCGTATAGTGACATAGGTCAGGTACAACATTATGTTGTTTTCCCGCATTGATCACCGTAACGGTGCATTTCACCGGCCCTAAAACAGGTGAAATTTCGGGAAACTCAAAGGACTTGATTTTATTGATATCTTCCAATGCCAAGTAAATCGCATTGACCCCTTCATTGCGCGCGGCATGTCCCGCGATTCCCTTGACCTCAGCATCCACTACCATCAACCCTTTCTCCGCAATGGCGAGTTGACAATCCGTCGGCTCCCCCACTATCGCCCAAGCAATCTCCGGGAATTCCGACGATTTTAAAACAGATTCAATGCCACCAGTGCCTGAAATTTCTTCTTCGGCCGTGGCGGCTAACACTAAATTGAAAGGTAAGCTTTGCTCGTAAAAAGAACAAAATGTCGTTATCAGAGCAACTAAGCTAGCTCCCGCATCATTCACTCCTAAGCCAATCATTTTGCCATCTTCGATGGTCGCCGCAAAGGGTTCATAGGTCCAAGAGGCATTCGCCTTCACCGTATCGTGGTGTGAGTTTAGTAAGATGCTCGGTTTATTGGCATCAAAAAGTTTGTTTGTTGCCCAAACATTATTTCCAAGCGTATGAAACGCAATATTTCGAGCAGCCAAAAAATCCTGGATAATGGCAGCGGTTCCTTGCTCTTCCCGACTCAACGACGGGCATGCTACGAGTTGGGCTAGTAGGTTTTGAGCGTCCAGAAATTGTTGGTCCGTATACATCTTACGCCTGAATCCTTGTGCCTTTATCAGGCTGTGAAACAAAATCTGCATGGCAAAGCCGAACGGCTTGAACGCCTTGTGCAATGGCCTTCAGCGCATTTTCGAGTTTAGGAATCATACCTGCTGACACGATACCATCTGCTTTTAATTGAGCAAAATTTGCTGAATTAATCTGTGAAATCACCGAATTGTCATCGTTGGGATCCATTAAAACCCCTTGCTTTTCAAAACAATATGTCAACGTCGTTTCAAAATATTCACTCAAGGCAATTGCTAATGCTTGTGCCATCGTATCGGCATTGGTGTTAAGGAGTTGGCCTGTGACATCCGCCGTAATCGGAGCGAATACCGGACTAAAACCTGCTAAGATCAATCCCGCTAAATCCTTTGCATTGACCTGTTCGATGTCTCCCACAAAGCCATAGTCAATGGGCTCGGGGTTTCTTTTTTTCGAGACAACAAAAGCGCCATCTGGTCCCGTTAATCCGATCGAATTGCATTTCAAAGCTTGCAAGGAGGCCACGATAGACTTGTTGATCCATCCCGCATACACCATCGTTACGATGCGGAGGCTTTCGTTATCTGTTACCCGCCGACCGTCAATCATCTGACTTACAATCCCTAAATCAGCCGCCATGGATGTAGCGATTTTTCCACCACCATGCACAAGCAATTTGGGGCCTTGAATCGCAGCAAAGTTGGCTAAAAAGGAAGCTAACGCCTCGGGAGCATCGATGATATTCCCGCCAATTTTGACAATATGTAAGGCTTGCTTCGACATTAGAATAAGTAAGGACTTTCTACCCGCATTTGGGTTAATAATATTTCTTTTAATACCGTTTGTGCAGCCCAAACCCGGTTTCCTGCTTGTTGGATCACAATTGAATTTTCAGAATCAATAACTTCATCATCCACAACCACATTCCGACGAACCGGAAGGCAATGCATGAATTTGGCATTATTCGTTAATTTCATTTTTTCTGCGCTGACTGTCCAAGCGGGGTCAGAAGAAAGGATTTTGCCATAATCTTCGTAGGAAGACCAGTTTTTGGCATAGATAAAATCCGCTCCTTCAAAGGCTTCTTTCGGATCGTAGCAAATCTTTGCATTGCCTGAAAATTCAGGGGCTAAATCATATCCTTTGGGATGAGCAATGGTGAAGTCCACATTTGCGATGTTCATCCATTCCGCGAACGAATTAGGTACACATTGCGGCAATGCCTTCACATGGGGTGCCCAAGTTAAAACTACTTTGGGCCGCTCTACGGTTTTATATTCGGTAATGGTAATCAAGTCAGTTAATGACTGTAATGGATGGCGCGTAGCTGATTCCAAGCTTACAATCGGCTTACCTGTAAACTTCATGAATTGCTTTAATACCAATTCCGAATAGTCATATTCCCGGTCTACAAGCCCTGGAAAACTTCTTACACCTACGATATCACAATATTGGCCGATGACCGCTGCTGCTTCAGATACGTGTTCAGCCTTATCGCCATTCATGATGACGCCTTCATTCATTTCCAATTGCCAAGAATCCGCCCCTACATTCATGACCATAACGTCCATTCCAAGGTTTTGCGCCGCTTTTTGAGTCGACAAACGGGTGCGTAAACTGGAGTTAAAGAACAATAAACCCATGGTTTTGTTCTTTCCCAAATGCTTGTCGGCATAAGGCATCTTTTTCATCAACAAAGCTTCATTAACAAGTTTGTCGATGTTGTACGCGTCTTTTACGGAAGTGAAATGTTGCATATAAATGGTGGTCCAGGGACCTTAGGATATTGGCAATTTGGTAAAATTACCATTTTTACGAGATAAAAGAAATTTATCGATGCCGTTCCCAGGTGAAAACCTCCATGGGGATTTCGAGTTCTAATGTTTTTTCGCCTGTTTTTTGGAAATTGTTTTTCATCAAAACGCGTTGGGATGCGAAGTTATCGATCGGAGTTTCTGCTCTCAAAACTTGCATATCCTTATCTTCAAACACCCATTTCGATAATGCTTCAACGGCTTCGGAAGCAATGCCCTTTCCTTCGAATTTTTGATCAATGGCATACCCAATCTCAGTTGTACCTTCATTATCGGGCAATCCAGCTAGGCCAATTCCCCCTACAGAGCAGGACGCGGAGTTTAGGATTATTTCCCAATTTGTGTACCAATAATAGTCCAATGGGAATTTTGCGGTTTGTGGAATCCAATAGTCGCTTAATGCCTGAAGCATTTCTTGTTCATAAAACAATCCCATTTCCCAGGGGTTATGTTTTACCTCGAGTGATTTCGCAAGTTCTTCTCGCCCTAATTGCTTCCAAATTTGCAATTGATCATGCGTCAGTGGAATCAGGGTTAATCGGGGCGTTTGAACTTGAATCTTCATATTGGGCAACAAATTATCCATTTTGGTCGCAAAATAAAAGACCTTTACTATTTATAAAGCAATTTTGCATTCGTTAAATACGATTTTAAACAACAAACAATGAAACAAATTATTACGCTATTCGCACTGATGAGCCTTTCGTTTTCAGCTGTGTCACAGATTCCGGGTGGAATGGGTGGTTTCGGTGCGGCGCCTAAGAAAGAAGCAGTTATCCCAGGTACAGCGCAAGCTACGCCCAAAGGTTCTGCCAAAATTGTCGGATATATCTTAGACTCTACGGATACAAAACCCGTTGAGTTTGCCTCCATTGCGTTAATTAACAAAGCAACCAATCGCCCAGTCGACGGTGCATCCGCTGATCAAGTAGGTAAATTCGTTTTGAATAAAGTTGCTCAAGGCGATTATAAATTGGTGATTTCATTCATCGGTTACGAAAGTAAAACCTTGTTTGTTTCCATCAATGCAAAAAATGATGACCATGATTTAGGGGTGATCAAATTGCCATCGAGTACGAAGATGTTGGCAGAAGTAACTGTTGAAGGCCAACGTGCCATGATTGAAGAGCGCGTGGATCGTACGGTTTACAATGCAGAAAAAGATGCAACCAATAAAGGTGGGGATGCAACGGATGTCTTGAAAAAAGTACCGATGTTATCCGTGGATTTAGATGGTAACCCATCGTTGCGTGGATCTTCTAACGTGAAGGTGCTGATCAACAACAAGCCTTCTACGATTATGGCATCCAGCATTGCAGATGCCTTGAAGCAAATTCCTGCGGATATGATTAAGACCGTTGAGGTGATTACATCGCCATCAGCGAAATATGATGCAGAGGGTTCAGCGGGGATTATCAACATTGTTACAAAGAAAAATACCTTACAAGGTTTGACCTTGAATTTTGATACGAGTGCTGGTGTTCGTGGTTCGAACTTAGCCTTAAATGGGAACTTCCGTAACAAAAACTGGGGGCTTTCTTTAGGAGGTTTTGGTCGTTCTGAATATAATGTGAACGGCAAATTTGAAAGTACGCAGATTACATCGGTGAACGGCGTGCAAACGACCAACCAACAGACAGCAGAAACGCGCCGCGAAGGAATTTTTGGTAATTATCAGTTGGGATTTGATTGGGATATTAATAAGTATAATTCAGTTACGTCAAACGTGCGTTTTGGATTAAGAAACGGTAACAACTGGCAAGATGGTTTGAAACAAATTCGTAATGGAGCATTGACGAGTTTGCGTAATACGAATTCATTAGATGAATCTGCGAATGTAGACATCAACGTGGATTACACGAAAACATTTGAAAAGGCTCAGAAAGAATTCTCGATTTTATCGATGTATAGTCGGAACAACCGTACAAATGATTTCTATAACTTAATCATGAATACAAAATCGACGATGAGTGAAATCATGAGCTCGATTAAAAATGCGAATGATGCTTTCAATGAAGAAGCGACGATTCAAATGGATTATCAAACGCCGATCAACAAGATGTCGATGGTTGAGTTTGGTGCAAAAGCGATCACGCGTAATGTGACTTCTGATTATAAATCATATACAGCTGGAGCTGATGGAGTTTATTCACAAGTGAATTTAGCAACTTTGCCAAGTAACGTATTTGATTACAACCAGAACATTTGGAGTACTTATGGTTCTTATACCTTGACTACTAAAAACAAGTGGAGTATCAAAGCGGGTGCGCGTTATGAGCATACAGATATCTCGGCAAGTTTCTTGAAAAAAGAAGGTCAAAATACAGTCATTCCTCCTTACGGAGTGTTAGTGCCTAGTTTCAATATGTCGAAGACATTTAAATCAGGGACTTGGAGATTCAGTTACAATCGTCGTATTCAACGTCCGGGTATTGAGAACTTGAATCCAAACGTGAATGCATCAAATCCGTTGAACATCTCGACTGGTAATCCAAATTTGGCACCTGAATACACGAATAACTATGAGGTTTCGTATAGCAAGTTTGTGAAGCAAACCTATATTTCTACGGCCATTTTCATGCGTAATACGACGGGTGCGATCAATCGTATTCGCGAGGTGCGTGGGGATACGGTTAAGACGACATCTCAGAACATTGGTAATGAAGATGCTTATGGGATGAACATTAACTTAAATGTGAATGTGTCGAATAAATTGATGCTTGGTGGGGGCGGTGATTTGGCTTATATGGTTTTGGCCAATAATGTTGCAGATCCATTGCTTTCAGCTAAGAATGAAGGCTTGCAGTCAAACTTCAGAATTTTTGGTAATTACAACTTTGGTAACGGCTGGGGTGCGCAAGTATTCTCTTTCTATCGCGTCAACCAAGTACAATTGCAAGGTTCACAAGGTGGATTTGGTATGTATAGCTTGAGTTTCAAAAAGGATTTCAAAAACAAAAAAGGAAGTATTGGTTTTGGTGCTGAGAACTTCTTAACGCCAAATGGCTTTGTAATTCGTAACGAAACAAAGACTGCGTCAATCAATCAGATCTCTGAAAATACGATGCGCAATATGAACTTCAAAATCAATTTATCTTATCGAATTGGTAAAATGAGTTTCGGTCCTACGAAGAAAAAGAAATCGGTTAATAACGACGATACAAAAGGTGGGGAAGGCGATGCAGCTCCGGCAGCTCCTCAGCAACCCATGGGTATGCCAGGCATGCGCATGGGCGGTGGAGGCGGAGGCTTCGGTGGCCCAAGATAGATTTGGGATTTCTAGTTCAAATAAAAAAGGAAGCTGTAATGGCTTCCTTTTTTTATTTGTTACGTTCGATTGTGTAATTGAGTAGATTACCGAGCGACGTGCGGTATGCAGAATCAGGGAACTGTAAGAGTATCTCACGGGCTTCTTGTGCAAATTCCTGCATGCGTTGCGTTGCATAAGCGATTCCCCCGGTTGATTTAACAAAGTCGATGACCTCCTTCACTTTAACTGGATTGTCAGAATCGTTCTTGATGGTTTTAATCATCTGTTTCCGAAGTGAGCGCGTTGTGTTTTGCAGTGCATAAATCAACGGCAAAGTCATTTTTTTCTCCTTGATATCAATCCCTAGCGGTTTCCCGATTTCGGCATCGCCATAATCAAACAAGTCATCTTTGATCTGAAAAGCTATACCCACCTTTTCCCCGAATTGATGCGCCATGTCGACATATTTTTCGTCGGCATCAGTCGATTGCACGCCCACTGCGCAGCATGCGGCGATCAGCGTAGCTGTTTTCTTACGGATAATATCAAAATAGACATCTTCGGTGATATCTAATTTGCGAGCTTTTTCAATTTGAAGTAATTCCCCTTCGGCCATTTCTCGTACGGCAGTCGAAACAGACGTCAATAAATCAAAGTCCTTGTGGTCGACAGAAAGTAAAAGTCCTTTGGATAATAGATAGTCGCCTACGAGTACGGCAATTTTATTTTTCCAAACAGCATTGATGGAGAAAAAACCCCGACGGTAATCCGATTCATCCACGACGTCATCATGGACTAAGGTTGCCGTGTGAAGCAATTCGATGAGCGCTGCGCCACGGTATGTTTTTTCGGTAATTTCGCCTACGCATCCTGCTGTTAGAAAAACGAACATGGGACGCATTTGCTTCCCTTTGCGTTGGACAATGTAATTCATGATTGTGTCCAGCAGCATGACTTTTGTCTTCATGAACTGCCTGAATTTCCCTTCAAATGCCTTCATGGGTTCCTCGATGGGCGCCTGAATGGATGAAAGCGAAATGGACATAGAATTAAGTTTGCGTGCTTGTTCGGCACATTTGGAAATTGTGTAAATTTAATCACATTTTGGGATAATTTAGTCCTGGGATTCAAATAATGCGAAATTTATGAGTAACATGTTGGTCTTAGCGGGAGGTTCGGTTAAGGGTGCATTTCAGGCGGGTGTCATCAAAGCATTGGCCGAAAAAGGTTTTCAGCCGGATGTTATTTATGGGATTTCTGCGGGCAGTTTAAATGCCGCATTTTTAGTCAATGCCTTAGGCCAACAGCAATTAGCGGGTCAGGCCATTTCGTTCAAACAAGCAGCGGATGATTTATGGGATTTTTGGGAAACGCGGATTACGCGTCCCGACTGCCTATCGAAGCCCTTGTCGATTTTCGAATTAGGTTGGACTGCATTAACGAAAAAATTCAAGGGCTTGGTTTCTACGCAGCCATTGCGGGACCTCATGTACGAGGTAATCTCGAATCGTAATTTGCACGCGAGCCCCGTAGGATTAAAAATTGGAGCGGTGAATATCATGGAGGGGCGCATACATTATGTCGACCCAAGCACCCCAGAATTCATGGAATATTTAATGGCTTCTTCTGCTGTACCTATTTTGATGCCAGTCGTAAAGATTAACGGTGAAGATCGCAGGAGCTACTTGGATGGAGGATTGCGGGATGTTACGCCGATTCGTCGGGCATTAGACGACGGAGGGAAAAACATCATTTGTATCAGTTGTCACCCGGAAGCTATTGAAGGTGGCTATTTCGATTCGGGTGATTTACTTGCCTTGGTTGATCGCGTAATGGACATTGCCGTCAATGAAATTCTCAATGCAGATTTACGAGAAACCATTTTGATTAATGATTCATTGCCTGCCGACGGTTCTGTAGTTCAGGAAGGTCCTTATCAAGGCTATCAGCGCGTTAAGATTGAGTCAATTCGGCCTGAGCAGCCTATTACGATTGATATTCAGCATTTCACCAAATTAGATATCCGACGTATGTTGGAGGTCGGCTATGAAGTGGGCCGCACAAAAAAAGCCTGATGTTTCCACCAGGCTTTCAGAGGGGTGATTAAACCACCATGATATCTTTTTCTTTTTCGACAAATATCTGATCGATTTTGGCAACGAAACCATCCGTGATTTTTTGGATTTTATCTTCGGCTGCTTTAATCGCATCTTCTGATACGCCATCGCCTTTTAATTTCTTGATGCTATTGTTTCCGTCTTGACGGGCATTGCGAATATTAATTTTCGCAACTTCAATTTCTTGCTTCACACGTTTTACTAAGTCGCGACGACGCTCTTCCGTCAAAGGAGGAATCGCTAAACGAATTAATTCTCCATCGTTCATCGGATTCAATCCTAAGCTTGAATTGCGAATCGCTTTTTCAATCTCTCCGAAAATTCCTTTTTCGAATGGTTTGATGGCAATCGTACGCGCATCGGGTGTGGTGATGGATGCTGCGCCAGAAATCGGTGTAGGCATACCGTAATAATCAATCATTAAACCATCTAACATCGAAGTGCTCGCTTTGCCGGCACGAATTTTAGATAATTCAATGTTTAAGTGTTTGATTGCGCCCTCCATGGTTTCTTGGGTCGCGTCAATATAAAATTCAATTTCTTCCATTGGGTTTTAGCTAATTAATGTTCCTACATCTTCACCTGAAACAAGCGCGGCCAAATTGCCTTCCTTGTTCATGTCAAAAACGATAATGGGTAAAGTATTTTCTTGGCATAAAGTAAATGCCGTGGTATCCATGATTTTCAAACCTTTTTGAATGGCTTCCGAAAAGCTTAAGTGGGTAAAGCGAGTTGCCGTTGGATCTTTTTCCGGATCTGCCGTGTAAACGCCATCCACCCGCGTGCCTTTTAATACGACATCTGCTTCTACTTCTATTGCACGCAAAGAGGCTGTTGAGTCTGTTGTGAAATAGGGGTTACCTGTTCCTGCGCCAAAGATGACAATACGTCCTTTTTCAAGGTGGCGAATGGCTCTCCTACGAATAAATGGTTCGCAAACCGCTTCCACTTTAAGGGCCGTCATCATGCGCGTGTACAATCCTTGTTTTTCTAATGCTGCTTGAACCGCCATGCCGTTGATAACCGTGGCAAGCATGCCCATGTAATCGCCTTGCACGCGGTCGATGCCCGCTTTTGCTGCACTCGCACCTCGGAAAATATTTCCTCCGCCGATTACAATGGCAACCTCAACACCTAAATCATGTACTTTTTTGATTTCGGCAGCATATTGGCCTAAAATAACGGGGTCAATCACCTCGTCTCTGGTCGACAATGCTTCACCTGAAAGTTTTAAAAGGATACGTTTGTATTTAGTGTCTTTCATGTGTTGTTGAGATTTATGCGGTGCAAATTTAGAAAATTAATCGGCTTCTTGTTTACCTTTTGGCTTGATAATCTTTGGCTTCTGGTAATTTCCACCAGGCTAAATAAGGATGCGCATGATGCTCATAATGATAACCGAAAAAGTAGCAGGAGACAAAGGCCCAAACGTGGTTACGCTTTTGGCTATGGGATTGCGTTTTATTTTCAGGTGCGTGTTCACCGCGGTGGGGTAAATAGGTGCCGAAAAAGAATAATTGGAGTGTACTTAATATGGCTGGAATCTCCCAATAAACAATCAGGTTTTCCATGGGTAAGAAAAGTTTCAATACATTGTATGCAATCGCCATAGCTAAAATTTGTTGCCAGGTGACATATTGCCACATAAACTTAAACCACCAAATGAAAAAGTTTCCCTGATGTACATCCGGGTCTTGTTCGGTGTTGACATAATCGTGGTGCCAATGATGCTTCTTGCGCAATACTGCGTAATTATTGAAGGCAAAAAGCGTCGCACAAACCCAACCAATCGCATGATTCAATTTCGGATAAGCGGGGGAAACTACCCCATGAATTGCATCATGTGAAGTAATAAATAAGCCTGTATATAAATGAGTTTGAATCAATACATGCACATAAGTCCAGGGTGATTGAAAATCCATGGGATGCATGAGCATATAGGTCAAATGTGCTGACCATAGCGTCAGGAGGGCAAAAGCCCAGAATAATCCCGTAAAATTATTTACTTTGTTCACCTGTTTTTGACTGTTGGTCAAAATTAATACTAATTACCTATGAAAAATGTTTTCGTCGTGATATTCCTTTGTGGAATTTCATTTATGTCTTTGGGCCAAAAAACCTATTGCAATCCCATGAATTTGGATTATGGTTTTACCCCCATTCCTAATTTTTCTGAGCAAGGTCGGCATAGAGCGACAGCAGATCCTGTGATCTCCTTTTTCAAAAATCAATATTACTTGTTTTCGACCAATCAATGGGGCTATTGGGTGAGTAATGACCTAGTCGATTGGAAATTTATTCCACGTAAGTTTTTACAACCTTATCACAAAGTCTATGATGAACTTTGTGCGCCTGCTACTTTGACGTTAGGGGATAGTCTTTTGGTCATCGGTTCTACCTATGAAAAGAATTTTACTTTGTGGTATAGCCAGCATCCCCAAACGGATAACTGGGAAGAAGCTGTTCATGCCTTTACGGCTGGAGCTTGGGATCCTGCCTTTTTTGAGGATGATGATAAACGAGTTTATTTATACCACGGATCGAGCAATACCTATCCGATGTACGGCCAGGAAATCGATCGTAAAACTTTACAACCAATCGGCGAGCGGCATGAATTAATTCGATTGCATGATGATATTCATGGCTGGGAACGCTTTGGAGAATATCAAGATAATACCTTCCTCAAGCCATTCATGGAAGGGGCTTGGATGAATAAATACAAGGGAAAATATTACTTACAATATGGCGCTCCTGGGACGGAATTTTCTTCTTATGGTGATGGGGTTTATACCTCAGATAAACCTTTCGGGCCATTTACTTACCAGGCGCATAATCCCTTTTCTTTTAAGCCGGGTGGATTTACGCGCGGTGCAGGCCATGGGGCAACTTTTGAAGGCCAATACGGGAATTGGTGGCATGTGTCCACGATTACCATTGCTGTGAAAAATAGTTTTGAACGTAGATTGGGTTTATGGCCCACCGCTTTTGACGCCGATGGTATTTTGTACACGAACACGGCTTATGGGGATTATCCGCATCGGATGCCTACGGCCCGAGTGGAAAACCCACGCGATTTATTTACTGGATGGATGCTGTTGAATTACAATAAACCTGTCCGTGTGTCGTCAAGTCTTCCAGGTTATGGTGCTAATTACGCGGTGGATGAGCAAATGAAGACTTATTGGTCGGCGAAATCTGCCAAAGCCGGCGAGTTTATCGAATCCGATTTAGGAGAGATTTCAACGGTTCGTGCGATTCAAGTAAATTATGCCGATCAGGATGTCGATTCGTCGTTTCTGGGTAAGATACCGGGTATCTATCATCAATATGTGATCGAGTCTAGTTTGGATGGAAAATGCTGGTCGGTAGCCGTAGATAAGTCAGCCAATAAAACGGATGTTCCGCACGACTATGTGGAATTAGCCAAACCCATCGAAGCTCGGTTCATTCGGTTGACGAATAAACACATGGCTGCGGGGAAATTTGCAATTAGTGGTTTGCGTGTTTTTGGTTTAGGGCATGGGGAAAAACCTAGCGTTGTGAAGGATTTAATTGTTTTGCGAGGGGATCATGACAAACGAAGTGCTTGGTTGAAATGGGGGCATATCAGCAATGCGACGGGATATGTGATTTATTCGGGTATTTCGCCGGATAAATTATATACATCCGTGCAGGTATTTGGGGCGAATGAATATTATTTCAAATCCATGGATAAAGACCGAACCTATTATTTTCAAATCGAAGCGTTCAATGAAAATGGCATAGGTGTTCGCGGCCCTGTGATTAAGTCGGAGTAAGAATCGCCTGTCCCACGGCGCATTGCAAGCATTTTTTCTTTTCACAGTAATGGCGATACCAGTGAATGCAGGCTTGTGATTCGCGTGCGGTTTTGATGGGCAGTCCGAGTGAGCTGAAATAGCGCGTTATTTGATTGTTTTCGCCATGTAGTTCTGCCAACCAGCGCCAAGCCTTTTGCTCGTATTGCGGTTGATTTCGTTCACGGCTGTAACAAATCAACATGGGAATGAGCGTATTAATACAAATGGATTGAAAGGCGCTAGCTCCCAATCGCGTATGATGCGGCGCACTTTTTTTGCCAAATTGGACATGGTTGCCCCAATATCCTTCTAATGGAATCTCAAAAAGTTGTTGGATTGTTTTCAATTCCTGCATTTCGAGCAACAGGGATATAAGGGCACAGTTGGCCCGAATAATTTCTGCGAATTGCGCCAAACGAATCTGCGGGAAATTGGCCGGTCGGAGCCGTAACATCTTCCAATCCGATTTTTGCAAGTGGCTTTCGGGCCAAGCATGTTTTTTCTTCAGATGGATGTATTCGCGCCGTAGTTCGAATTGATATTCATCTTGAATGGGTTCTTCCAATAACCCGGCAATTCCAAACAGCGCTGCTTCTATCCCCACATGTCGATCTCGGTAGAGCAAGATGAGTTTCAAAGGCAGGCTTCTTGCCAGTCGGAGCATGGGTTCCGCATTCAGCGAGAATCCGAAACTTTTGGCTAGGGATATGTAAAAGGCTTCCTCCCAGTCACCTTTATTTTCGATCAAAATCTTACGCATGTCATTGTATTTCCCAAGCATGCGCGCTTGAATCATTTGGTTAATCATGTCCGTTTTGATATTCCTTGAAACCGATTCGAAAAATGCATGACATGCCAAAGGATGTTGACTTGCGGGACTGATTTCGATTTGCTCTTTTTGTAACCATTTTGAAAGACAAAGTGTGGGAATTGGCTTCCCAGCTTCATATTGGATAGTCTGATTATCTTCCCAAACGACATGCAAAATGACATTTTCGTAGCTTTTGTCTGCATCGTGTCGGTGTAGAAGCCAGTCGGAGGCCTTGACATGTAATTCCACCGCACCGATCCATTCAATCCCGTCGATTCGAATTCGTGAATGCTGAAAATCCGCGCCGGCATGGCTGTTTTCAATACCAGGTGAAATGATTTGAATCGATTCTCCTGTGGTGAGTTGGGGATTTTGCTGGAAGCGTCGATTCTTCCAAATAAGGGCCATGTTGAGTTCATTCATCTTGTTTCGGTTCGATGAATGAAGGTAAGTAGCTCAGCTATAAGTAATTTGGTAAAACGACGAAGCGCTACAAATTATCAGGATTTTGATTTATTGACCAAGTAAATACCCGCAAGTAGCACAAACATGAAAAATATTTGTGACAGGTAAATCGCTTCGCCGTCCACAAAACCCCAGCCTAAAGCCACAATAGGAATCATGTAGGTTACGGAACTTGCCACGATTGCACTTGTCCACTTGATGATTTGGTTGAAAGCTAGCATTCCGATCGCTGACCCAAAAAGACCTAAGGCCATCGCAGAGATGAATGCCCAGATGTGCTCGTTGTCCAAGGGGATTTCGAAAAAACCGGTGGAATACAAGAGTCCGAGAGCCAATGGTCCGATCATCATGAAGATACCGGCCGTCGAAGTTAAGGGGTGTAGGTCGCTAAGTTTTGTTTTGACAATATGCATATTGATGCCATAGAGAAAGGTTGCTAAAACCACCCATAAGGCGTGAACATTGAAGTCGATGTTGAAACCTTGGCCTGCAAAAAGAAGACCTAAACAGCCGAGTAGGCCGACTAGAATTCCTGTCATTTGTTTCCAAAGAAAAGGTTGTGCAAAAAACAGGATGCCAATGATTAAGGTAAAAAGGGGAGTGAATGCGTTTAACATTCCCGATAAGGCACTGGAAAGATGTTGGCCTGCAATCGCGAATAAGATCGCGGGAATTAAATTTCCGGTGAGTCCTGCGGACAGAAATGAGAGACTATGTTTGCGTTCCATGTATTTGAAACGCTTCAAGAATATTGGTAAAAAGAATAAACTCGCTGAGCAAATGCGTAGCGCGCCAACTTGCAAAGCGGAATAATGCGCTAGGCTTTTTTTGACTAAAATGAATGAACTTCCCCAAATGAGTGCAAGTCCTAGGATGGCAAGGAAAATGATGATACTCGGTTTTTTATTCTCCGGCATAATGGTTGGCAATTGCATTGAGGGTTTCTTTAATTTCTTCGAGTGAATAACTCGTAACAAGTTTGGTGCGGAAAGGTTTGAAATGATCCATCCCGCGGAAGTAATTGGAATAATGGCGGCGCATTTCAACGATTCCGCCGTGGTTGCCTTTCCAACGGATTGAAAAGTCAAGGTGAGATTCGCAAACGGCAATTCGCTCTGCAATAGTAGGAGGTGCTAAAATATTTCCTGTTGCCAAATAATGTTTGATCTCGTTGAAAATCCAGGGATATCCGATGGATGCCCGACCGATCATAATGCCATCCACACCGTATTTATCACGATATTCCAACGCCTTTTGTGGTGAATCAATGTCACCATTGCCAAAAATTGGAATTTTAATGCGCGGATTTTCTTTGACTTTGGAGATTAAACGCCAGTCGGCCTCGCCCTTATACATCTGCACACGTGTCCGACCGTGAATGGTCAAGCCTTGAATACCAATGTCCTGGAGGCGTTCCGCGACATCCTCAATATTTTTTGTGGAATCGTCCCAACCTAATCGGGTTTTTACGGTCACAGGCAGATACGTTGCTTTGACAACGGCTTCTGTCATGGCCACCATTTTGGGGATGTCTTGCAATAGAGCGGCACCGGCTCCCCGACAAGCCACTTGTTTGACTGGGCAACCGTAATTGATGTCAATTAAATCGGGTCCGGCTTTTGTAGCGATTTCGGTGCAAGAAGCCATTGTTTCGATGGAGCTGCCGAAAAGCTGGATGCCAATCGGTCGTTCATATTCGAAAATGTCTAGTTTTTGAACGCTTTTGGCAGCATCTCGGATTAGACCTTCGGAAGAGATAAATTCGGTATACATTAAGTCGGCGCCATTTGCTTTACACACGGCACGAAATGGTGGATCAGACACATCTTCCATGGGTGCTAATAACAATGGGAAGTCCCCTAACTCGATGTTTCCTATTTTTACCATTCTGATTAAAAATTGCGTAAATTTACGAGCATTATGGAAGAAAACTATTATCAGGGGCCAACTCGTTGGTTGGGACTAAGTTCAAACCTCCTAAGTCTATTGGGATTTTTCTTGGTTGGCAGCTTTTTAGGTCAGTTTTTTGGTTTGTTGGCCGTCGTCGCATTGATGGAATTTCCAACACAAAATATTGAAGCATTTCAAACGCAGATTTTGGATTTTATTGCGCATCCTCAAAAGTATGAAGGGGCGTTCCATGCGATGATGGCTTTGCAGTGGTTTTCGGCGCTATTTACCTTTGTGTTAGGGGCTTGGGCCTATTTGAGATTCGTAGAAAGGCGCTCGATTTTTGATTTAAATCGCGCGGAGGCTCCTGGTTTTCAAGTGTTTACTTGGGCTATCTTGACGGTCTTGGTTGGGATGCCTGCCATGGAATATTTGATCGAATGGAATCAGCATATTCAATTACCTGCGGGATATGAGGGCTTGGAAAAAGCAATGCAAAATTCGGAGAAAAATATGGAGGAGCTGACAAAATTTTTATTGAATTTTCATTCGGATATGGATTTTGGCTTGGCGCTTATGGTGATTGCGGGAATGGCGGCCTTGGGAGAGGAGATCTTTTTCCGGGGTGTTTTGCAGTCGATGTTTGAGCGATACATTGGGAATACCCATGTCGCGATTTGGATTGCGGCAGCTATTTTTAGTTTTATCCATTTTCAGTTTTACGGCTTTTTTCCTCGGATGTTTTTAGGAGCGTTTTTTGGTTATTTATATGTTTGGTATCGGAGTATCTGGGTGCCAATCGCCGCACACTTTTTTAATAATGCTTGGACTTTGTTGATGCATTATTTGTATCAGCAAAAAAATATAAGCATTGATCCGGTGGACATGGTTAATTCGATCCCATGGTGGTCGGCTGTTTTGTCAGTGGTATTAGTTGGCTTTTATATTCGTAGATTGCATACCTATCGGACGGAAATATAAATGGAAGGCTGGAAATTAATTGGGCAATCGCGCACGGGAATTGACTTGGAGATGCAGAAAGCGTTGCTTTGGGAAAAGGCGGAAATACGTGCCGTGGTGATGAATAAGAAATTAAGTGCTTATGACTTGGGAAATTGGGAGCTGTATGTGCACCAAGATGATGAAGCGGAGGCGCTCAACATATTAAAAGTTTAAATATGGGATTACGAAGTTTATCCAATTTGCAGCAGCGGGTCATTGCCGCGGTTATAGCAGTTCCTTTTTTGTTGTTCTGTGTATTGTATGGTGATTATACCTTTTTGGTACTGTTTTTGGTTATCGGTATTTTGGCGCAATTGGAATTTTACAAATTGGTCGGAAGCATTAGTGACAATCTGCCATTAACATTTTATGGGACTTTTTGTGGTGTGGTGATGCACGTGTTGACTTTCTTTATCGAGAAGGGGGATTTGGCATATCAATATTATTACATTCTTTCGCCTTTATTGACGCTGATATTTTTCATCAAATTGTATAAATCTAAAGATGAAAAACCATTTAAAAATATTGCTTATACCTTTTTGGGTATTATTTATGTGGCATTGCCATTTACTTTATTGACCGTTTTAGCGTACATCAAAAATGACACCTACGATCCAAACATCGTGTTGGGTTGTTTATTCTTGTTGTGGGCCAGTGACTCAGGAGCTTATTTTGCGGGAACGAAGTTTGGGAAGACCAAATTATTTGAGCGTGTTTCGCCTAAGAAATCTTGGGAAGGGAGTATTGGCGGGATGATAACGGCCATGGTTGTTGCGACGATTATTTCGCGATATTATACGAATTATTCAGCTTTCCAATGGTACGCGATCGGCATCATCATTGTGATTGCGGGGACCTATGGGGATTTGGTTGAATCTTTGTTCAAACGTAGTATTAACATCAAAGATTCGGCGGATACGATACCGGGTCATGGTGGATTTTTGGATCGATTTGATGGATTATTGTTGTCGATACCCTTTATTATTCCCTTTGTGAAATTATTTCCTTAGTTCGTCGTTAACGAATATTAAGAAATAACCATTCAATTTTTTGTTTACTTGCGTTATGCTTCGAAAAGGCCTCTTTCTTGTTTTAATCATGTGCTTGTTTGTGAGTGCAGGTTTGTTCGCTCAAGGACAGGACAAGACGGTTTTATTCAATGCGCGCATTGTTTCGGCGACAAATTCGGAATATCTTCCTTTGGCATATGTGTACATTCCTGCGGCGGGCCGGGGGGCTTTGAGTGATAATTTTGGTGCGGTGGATTTGTATGTGTTTCCAGGGGATAGTGTGGTGGTTACTTATGTGGGATATAAACCTCAGTATTACATTATTCCACGGACGACGGGTCAAGTGCATCAGGCAATCATTGAGATGAATGAGGATGCGCGGATGTTATCAGAGGTCAAAGTTTTTCCACATGCGAGTGAGGAAGAATTTAAGAAGGCATTTTTGAATTTGCGCTTGCGGGATGAAAAGCAGCGAGAGGTGCTTGCTCGGAATTTAGAACAGTCGAAGTTAAATGTGTTTGCCTTGCAGGCGGGATTGGGGGCCAATTCGAATTTTCGGAATTTTTCGGATATGATGATTTCGGGTCAGGCGAATAAATCCTTTGTATCGAGTCCCTTGCTGAGTTTAACGAATCCGTTTGCTTGGATGAGTTTCATTAAGTCGATTAAGAATGGCGATTTGAAACGGAAGGATTGGAAGGAGGCTTATAAATTACAGCCGAAACAAGTCGTATCACCACAGCAATTCATGCAAGATCTGCGTCGCTAAACAGGGGATAGGCAGTTTATCAGTTTCTTGATAGCTTATTTGCTTGAATTGGCGTTTTATCTAGATTTAAGGAGAATTTTATCAGTTTTCTGGAACTGTTTCCGTTCGCCTTTGTGTAGCTTTGAGCGGTAACGCTGCCGGGGTCGCAGACCCCGGCAGCGTTTACCCCCTTCGCTGAAATCCAATCACTGCCAGCATCCTACCCGTAATCCCTTGTTCCTTTCGATGTGAAAAGAACACATCGTTATTTGCCACCGTGCAATAGTCCGAAATTTCAATTTGCGATATGCCTAAAGCTTGTAATTGCGCTGCATTCGTAGCCTTTAAATCCACATGCCAACGAGCACCCCGCCTCTCCTTGAATTCAAATTGCTCCGCCACCTCATCGCCTACTTCGAAATTTTCGAGGCTTATGCAAGGGCCTATGTAAGCTAAGATGTCTGCGGGATTTGACCCGCTAGAAATCATAAGAGAGGCAGTTTTGGAAACAATCTGCGCAACAGTGCCTTTCCAGCCTGCATGAATCGCAGCAGCAACTTCACGCGTAGGATCCGCGAGTAAAATCGGGCAACAATCCGCGATGCCCACGCCCGCAAAAACACCTGGCTCTGGGGTCATTATTGCATCATAACCACTTTCATAACCCGGCGAAACTGAAGTCCAGATTTCAGATCCATGAACTTGATACGAACGCGCTAAGGAGTCCGGCGAAATACCTAAATCGGCGCAAAAAAGTTTTAGATTGGACGAAATCGACAATGGATCATCGTCGGTATGTACCCCTAAATTTAAACTTTGATAGGCTTGTGAACTCACTCCGCCGTGGCGAGTAGAAATACCCGCCACAAGCTGAGGAATATGAGAAAATATGTCGGGTCGAATGACTCGATTATGCGTCATAACTTAATCCATACTGCTTCAATACCTCATCCGGAACACCATTCCACTGATTCGGGGTATTTCCTTTGTATTCTAAATCTGCAATACCCATTTTCGACGTATAAAATCCTGTCGCAGTCAAATTACGCATTAACGTAAAGAAGTTAACTCCTTGTGATAAATGCTTCGGGGCCGTATCTGGATAGGCAATATCATCCACGATGTTGATCCGTTGAGCGGCTGAAATTTCGATAAATTTCTTGCCAAAACGCTTGTTCGATTCAGAATCCAACCAGCGTAATCCTCCGCGCATCGGCGTCTTGAATTCAGGTTTGTCCTTCACAATGAACTCTATAAAAGCCGTTACGCCAGATTGCGAGGCGCTGCCCGATTTTCCATCGGCTGGAATGATGATGTCCGATAAGATTGTAATCGTATCTAATTCATGTTTGTTTAAGTAAACTTCCGCTTGCAATTTGGCCTCTAATTCGGCCTCTTCTTGGGTCCGGCCGTTTGGTCTTTTGACCGGAACTTTACTTAATTCTAAATTTTCAATCGCCTTTTCATCGGGATTGAATACGGCTAAGCCCAACGAACTCAAGCCCATATTTTTTAAATAGTCTCTTCTTTTCATTATAGGTTGCCTTTTTTACGTTGATCAATAATGTACTCCGAAGTACGTAATGACAATGCCAAAATTGTCCACGTCGCATTCTTATCCCCTTGCGAAACAAATGGCGCCGCATCCGCTACGAATAAATTCTTCACATCGTGTGCCTGGCAATTGGAATTTAATACCGACGTATTTTTATTGTCTCCCATACGTGCCGTTCCTACTTCGTGAATGATTCTTCCCGGATCCGCCAAACCATAATTGTTCGACGCATCTGGTTTTTTGCCCAAAGCCTCTCCACCCATGGCATGGATAATTTCTTCAAAGGTATCTTGCATGTGTTTTGCTTGCTTCACCTCGTAATCGCTCCATTTGTAGTGGAAACGAAGTACTGGAATTCCGTACTTATCCACGACATTCGGGTCGATTTCACAATAATTGTCTTCGCGAACGACGGGTTCCCCACGACCCGCAAAACCAACATAGGCTCCGTAGAACCGACGATAATCTTCCTTCAAGGTTGCCCCATATCCACCTGCAGCTTTTTTCAAGCCGTCACGCGTAAAGTTTTCCTTGCCATTTAGGCCTTCAATTCCCCATCCAAAACCGTAGTTTGGCATACCCATACCTCCACCATATTCGATGTGGTAGCCGCGTGGGAAATCTAATTTTGCGTTATCTAACCACCATGGCGTATAAATGTGCATACCACCCACACCATCTTCATTGTAACGTTTTCTGTCAAACAAAGAAGGGATAATTGCGGAACGTGAAGCCCCCGTGGAGTCATTTAAGTATTTGCCTACTACACCGCTCGAATTGGCCAAGCCATTCGGAAAGCGGGAGCTTTTGGAATTCAATAATAAACGCGCTGTTTCTCCCGCACTGGCCGCCAAAACAACAATCTTCCCTTTAACGGTATATTCTTGCATTGTACCTGTGTGGATATACGACACACCTGTTGCCAAACCAGTAGCTGGATCTGTCAATACCTCACGCGCCATCGCGAATGGCAACATAGTCAAGTTCCCAGTCGCTGCGGCTGGCTTAATTAACACAGACGATGATGAGAAATCGGCATATGCAGAACATCCCCGATTACACTGTCCGCAATAAAAACATTGTCCACGTTCGTTGTTGATCGGTTTTGTCAACATCGACATCCGCGAAGGGTAAGTTGGGATACCTAAGGCCTTATTTGCCTTTTTGATCATCAACTCATGCAAACGGGGTTTTGGGGGAGGTAAGAAAAATCCATCTGGATTATTTCGCAAACCTTCATTGGTCCCGAACACCCCAATCATTTTATCAACTTTGTCATAATATGGTTTGACATCGTCATATCCGATTGGCCAGTCGTCACCTAATCCGTCAATACTTTTTCGTTTAAAATCATCAGGACCAAAACGCAAGGAAATACGTCCCCAGTGGTTTGTACGTCCGCCGACCATCCGAGATCGGAACCAATCAAATTTTGTACCATCTTTTCTTGTATATGGTTCCCCTTCAATGTCCCAACCACCATAAGCTGCATCGAAATCGCCGAAATTACGCAATGAACTGCTTGCACCGCGGCGAAGTGATTCGTATGGCCATTTGAGTTGGGTCATATCTTTCGGGTCTGCCGGATCAAAGGGTTGGCCCGCTTCTAGCACACAAACTTTGGCTCCCGCCTTCGTTAATGTATGCGCAGCCATTCCACCGCCGGCTCCAGAACCGACAATCACCACATCGAAAACTTCTTGTTGGGATTGAATGTAAATAGACGAATTAATCATAGTTTGAGGTATCGGTTTAAAGAATGGTAAATGTATAAATTTTGACTTATTTTTGTCTTCATTAGCGATAAAAATTTTGGCCAAAAAAACACCCGATGGGCAAGAGCCCTTGAAAAAAGGGGAGACCCCACTTTCCAGACAATTTAATCAAATCAAAGCCAAGTATCCGGGTGCTATTCTGCTATTCCGGGTTGGTGACTTTTATGAGACGTTTGGGGAAGATGCGGTGAAAGCATCCAAGATTTTAGGAATTACCCTAACGCGCCGTAATAACGGGAATGCTGATGATCATTTGGCGGGATTTCCGCATCATTCCTTGGATACTTATTTACCCAAATTGGTTCGTGCCGGCCAGCGCGTGGCGATTTGTGATCAATTAGAAAATCCAGCAGAAGCAAAAGGAATTGTGAAACGTGGCGTAACGGAATTAGTAACCCCCGGCGTTTCGTTTAATGATCAAGTGCTTGATAATAAGCGAAATAATTATGTGGCATCGATTAGCTATCAAGAAAAAGACGCGCAATTTGGGGTGGCATTTTTGGATATATCCACCGGTGAATTCATGTGTTCACAAGGGCCTTTGGCCTATGTGCAGAAATTGATTCAAAGTTTCATGCCGTCTGAGATTTTATTTCCTAAAAAATACAGAGCTGTCTACCAAGAAAATTTCGGGGATCAATACCATTCTTTCTCCATGGAAGAGTGGATTTTTTCACACGAATTTACATATCCGCTCTTGACGGAGCATTTCAAGACTAAAAATCTAAAAGGATTTGGAATTGAAACCATGCCACTTGGTATCATTGCAGCTGGGGTGATTTTACATTATTTAGCTGAAACGGAACATAAGCAGGTGGGCCATATTGCCACAATTCAGCGCATTGAGGAAGATAAATACGTTTGGTTGGATCGTTTTACGATTCGAAACTTAGAATTAGTCTATTCTGTGCAAGAGGGTGGGGTACCTTTGATTGATTTGATGGACCAAACGATGACGCCCATGGGTGCACGTTTGTTACGCAAATGGATGGTTTTGCCTTTGAAAGAGTTAGCTGCGATTCAAGAACGTCAAGCGGGCGTAGCGGGTTTATTGGAGGTAGATGAGACGATAGATTTGCTCATTTCGCTATTGAAGCCCATTGGCGATTTGGAACGTTTGATTTCCAAAGTAGCGGCTGGGCGGATTAATCCGCGGGAATTGGTGCAACTGAAGCGCGCGCTCCAACAAGTTCCGGCGATTAAGGAATTACTAGCCACACACCCAGCGCCAATTTTACAGAAATGGGCAGATCAATTGAACCCATGTTTACATTTGGTGCAGAAAATCGAATCAGCTTTGCGCGACGATGCACCCATGCTCGTTCATCAAGGCGGTATCATCAAAACGGGTTATTTGCCGGAGTTGGATGAGCTTCATCTTTTGTCAACAAACGGCAAGGATTACCTGGCTGCCATGCAGAAACGGGAGATTGAACGAACGGGAATTACTTCTTTGAAAGTCGCTTATAATAAGGTTTTCGGCTATTATTTAGAGGTTACGAATGCGCACAAAGATCGCGTGCCGCCCGAGTGGATTCGCAAGCAGACCCTTGTGAACGCGGAACGCTATATCACGGAGGAATTAAAGGGTTATGAGGAGAAAATTTTAAGTGCGGAGGATAAAATATCGACAATTGAATTCGGGATTTTTCAAGAATTGGTGCGTGAGGCTTTGGAATATTTGGAATTGATTCAGTTGAATGCGCTCGGAATCGCGACCTTGGATGTGTTGACCAGTTTTGCCCAAGTCGCGAAACGCAATCAATATGTCCAACCGGAATTGCATACGGGTGATTCGATTCAAATTGAAGCGGGTCGCCATCCGGTTATTGAACAGCAATTGCCCTTAGGGGAGTTATATGTTCCGAATGATGTGTATTTGGATAATGAAACCCAACAAATCGTCATGATTACTGGGCCCAACATGGCTGGTAAGTCGGCATTGTTACGCCAAACGGCTTTGATTGTTTTGATGGCTCAAATGGGTTCTTTTGTTCCTGCTTCTGCTGCTTCAATCGGGCTTGTTGATAAAGTATTTACCCGTGTAGGTGCATCCGATAATTTATCCAAAGGCGAGTCAACCTTCATGGTCGAAATGACCGAAACGGCCGCGATTTTGAATAATTTATCGAATAAATCCTTGGTTTTATTGGATGAAATCGGTCGGGGAACCTCTACCTATGACGGAGTTTCCATGGCTTGGGCGATTGCAGAGCATTTGCATAATCATCCGAAGAGTCGGGCGAAAACCTTATTTGCTACTCACTACCACGAGTTGAATGAATTAACGGAAGATTTTCCGCGCATCAAGAATTTCCACGTTTCTGTGAAAGAGGTGGGAAACAAGATTATCTTCTTGCGTAAATTGGTTCCTGGCGGTTCTGCACATAGTTTTGGTATTCATGTGGCCCAAATGGCCGGTATGCCTACGTCATTGGTTTTACGTGCACATGAGATTTTACAAAACCTTGAGAAAGATCATGTGTTGGAAGATAATGTCGAGAAGCTGAAAGAAATGCCGAAAAACAACTATCAATTGAATTTATTTGGTACAGAGATTCCGGAGGGCTTGAAGAAAATCGAGGAGCAGTTGGGGTCGTTAGATGTTAATACGCTTTCGCCGATCGAGGCGCTGTTGAAGTTGAATGAGTTGAAGCGAATGTTGTAAGTCCGAAGGGAAATAGTCCGGAGTGAAGTATTCCGAAGTCCGGAGGGAATTAGTCCAGAGTGACGTAGTCCGAAGTACGGAGATTCTTAGGCTAAAGCCTAGGGTTATAATTTCTTATGCTTCGGCCTCCGGTTTGATCCATAGGCTTATAAATTCCTTTCCTTCGGACTTCGGACTTTTTTCCTCCGGACTCGTAATTAATTCCGCAGGAATTAATTACGCACATCCAACCCCCAATTCAATTTATTCCGCAAGGTTTGCAAGAAATCATCACCAGGAATCTTAACGATTTTGGCTGTAAAGGGTGCTTTTTGAACCTCAATGCTAAATTTGCTATCGATGACGCGAGAGCGGGAATCGATGGAGATAAGGAAATTTTGGCTCCGACTGCTTATTTCAAATTTCAATTTGGCATCACTTGAAACCACTAAAGGGCGCACATTTAAGTTGTGTGGACTCATGGGTGCAATGATCAAAATATCTGAACTTGGCATGACTAAAGGGCCGCCTACCGACAACGAATAGCCCGTTGAACCAGTAGCCGTTGAAACAATTAGTCCATCTGCCCAGTACGTATTCAAATAATTTCCATCCACGAAAGCTTTGATGACAATCATCGAAGACGTATCTGTCTTCATGATCCCCACTTCATTTAAACCGAATTGCTTGCCATCAAACAAATCGATTTCAGAATGTACCGAAACCAGTGTCCGATCTTCAATTCGATAATTTCCAGCAATTAATTGGTCCACCGCCGCACTCACATCTTGGGGTGATAAGGTCGCCAAAAAGCCTAGTCGGCCGGTATTAATCCCCAAAATGGGCAATTCCTTATTGCCAATATGCGTGAGCGTCTCTAGTAATGTTCCATCACCACCGATACTCCACGCCATTTGAACATCTTCGGGTGTGCCACTTTGTTCTTCGTAGGATTCAATGTCACCAACTTGAAATTGGTGCTCAGCTAGGTGATTCTTGAAAAATGCGGATAAAACAATTTGGCAGTCTTTTTTACATAAGATATCCCATAGGTTTTCCATCAACGGTCGATTTTCGGCCGAAAAAGATTTTCCATGAATAGCGATGCGTAAAGGCACAAATTATGGGTTTAAGTATTTTAAAAGCAAGTCGAAACGAGCCGTATCTACCTTTTCGTTTTTACCAAAATGGAAGGCTTTTTCGATATGAATGTTGTGGCGTTCCAAACTTTGAACGATTGCAGAAAATTGTTCTGTTTGAATCTGTAAAATCAATTCAGGTAATCCCAAGGGATCCTTCGGATTTTGAATCATAAGCGAGCGTGTAATCAGGCCATTGTTTTCCTCAATGAGACGTGCAATGAAGCTAAATGAATCGCGCTGGCTATGAAATGGAATGTAGATAATTCCGCCGTTAGTAGCATTGAATCCATTATTCATGAGTACGCCTGCCACTATTTTGGCCTCTAAATAACCCTGAAATTTTCCTTCCTCATTGGTTACCGGTAAGATGGAATAGCCACTTGCTTCAAACCATGGGAGACTTGCGAATAAATCTTCTTCAGACTCCAGGCTATAATGAGATAAGTTTTCGCGCAATTGGTCAATTTTGCCATCGGGATGCAGGGCTTGTGCTAGCATCCTCTCGCTAACATTTCCAATCCAAGTTTTTCCATCGAGTACAGCTAGGCTATCTTGCTTGGATTGATGCAAGATTTTTAATCCCTTTTGGATGGTGTCCTGTAAGGAAAGTGTCGGGTAGTCGTAGGAAAGGTAGGTGAGGGCCAACATCCTATAAGGGGTTTTTATCGAGCCAATGCTGTAAAATCTCGTTGAATTCTTTGGGTCTTTCCATCATGGGGGCATGGCAACAACGATCAATGAATTGCAAGGTTGATCCTGGAATCAATGCGTTGAATTCATGGCCCACATGCGGTGGCGTAATCGTGTCATTTAGTCCCCAAATCAACAAAGTTGGCTTGTCAATCCGAACAATATCTTTCGCCATATTGTTCCGTTGCGCTGATTTTGCAATCGCAATGATGCGCATTACTTTGGGAATACTATTAGTAATTTCAAAAACCTCGTCAACCAATTCCTTACTTGCGGTTTTGGGATCATAAAACGTGTATTCAACGCGTTCTTTGATGTATTCGTAATTGCCACGTTTTGGATAGGATCCACCCATGGAATTTTCAAACAATCCCGAGGACCCGGTCAAGATAAGTCGCTGAATTTTTTCAGGATGTTTTAGGGTATAAATCAAAGCGACATGGCCTCCCAATGAGTTACCGATTACGCTGAATTTGTCAAGTTTTTTGAATTCTACAAAACCTTCTATGAAGGTTGTTAAACCCTCGCAACCAGCCTCTTTAATGGGCATATCGTGAATGGGCATCAAAGGAATAATGACGCGATATTGCTTGGAAAAGTGATTGATTACCCCCTGCCAATTGCTTAACGCACCAAACAAACCATGCAAGAGAAGTAGGATTTCTCCCTGCCCTTCGTCAATGTATTGGTAATTGTTCTCCTCCTTAATCGTATAATTCATTCCGTGGGGACTATTTAATTTGCAAAGTAATAAAAAAGGATTCAAACTTTTCATCCTTTTTTTAGTTTGTTAGATATTAAACAAGTTATGAAGCCAATTGTTATTATCGGGGCTGGAATTGCTGGATTGCAAGCCGCCTCTCATTTAAATGCCCAAGGCATCCCGTTCGTTTTATTGGAGCAATCTGATCAAGTAGGTGGGCGTGTTCGTTCAGATTGTGCGGATGGGTTTATTTTTGATCATGGTTTTCAAGTTTTACAGACGAATTATCCAAGTGTAAAGCGTTCATTCGATTTGAGTGCCTTGAATCTACAGGCATTTGATTCCGGGTCGAAATTGTGGTTTCGGGGTCAATGGGCTTCGTTTTTAAATCCATTACGTGCGGGTTTTAAGTTTTTGGAATTAGTGCCTCACATCATTTCGTTCAAGGATTTATTTATTTTGGCTCGCCTATGGTTCAAATTACAATGGTCGGCAAATGAGCACATTAATTCCCATGAAAGCACCGCAGCCATGTTAAATCGCTGGGGTTTTTCCGATACCTTTCAATCTAAATTTATTCGGCCCTTTTTTCGGGGTATTTTACTAGATCAAAATTTACAGCAGCCAGCCTCCTTATTTTTCTTTTATATGCGCCAGTTTTTGGAAGGACAAGCTGCATTGCCGGCGAATGGGATGGGAGAAATTGCGAATCAACTATTGACTTTATTGCCCATGGATTCGGTTCGTTTAGGGACAGAGATAGTACATCTAAGCGACGATTTTGTGGAATTAAAAGGTGGAGAAAAAATCGAATTTGAACGATTGATTTTGGCTGTAGATCCGAATGCCGCTTCAAGATTATTGCATGTAGAATTGCCTCATTCTGTGCATTTAGGCGCTAAAACGTTCTATTTTTCAGTTCCATTACGAAAGGAACAAGACAAGTTGTTGCACCTAATTCCGGGGGAGTCTAAATTGTTACATTACTGCTTTTTATCACAAGTTGCACCCACATATGCTCCCGCGGGGAAAGAGCTTTTGCAGGTAACAATTTTGGATTTAGCGTTAAATGAAAAAGATGTTCTCAGCCTATTAGCTGAATACGAAGATGTCAGCGGATATATTTTTTTGCGGGCTTACGAAATTCCGAGATCACTAGCTAAGGTGGGCTCATTTGAGGCACTTATACATGCCGCTCAAGCGAAGGGAATTATATTAGCGGGCGATTATTGTGAAATGCCATCCTTGCACGGCGCGTTAGTATCCGGTCAAAAGGCGGCCGTTCAAAGCCTTATTTAACTGATTTTCATCAGGGATTTTTTGAGATAATTCATGTATATTTGTCCCGAAATGTTAACCCTTATGAAGAAATTATTCGTCCTGTTGGCTCTAGTTTTTGTAGCTACATCGTGTAAAAAATCAAACCCAGACTATCAAAAAGAGGCAGCTAATCCCCGTTTTTTGGAACGTGCGCAGAATATGTTGACAGAAAGTATCATTCATGATATTTTTGCTCCTCCGGTTTCATCTCGTATTTACATGTACTCAAGTGTGGCGGGGTATGAAGCTGCGATTTTGGGAGATCCTCGATTTAAATCATTAGTGGGTCAATTGAATGGATTTGAATCGGTCGCGAAACCTGAACCCGGTTTGGAATATTGTTTCCCTTTAGCATCTACGCGTGCATTTTTGTCGGTGGGCAAGAAATTGACTTTTGCACAGGAATTATACGTGGAGTTTGACAAGCAAATTGAAGAAGATTTTCGTAAGACGGGCATGCCGGATGATGTGTATGAGCGCTCGGTTGCTTTGGGAGATTCGATTGCTGCCTCAGTGATGCGTTGGGCTGCCAAAGATAATTACAAACAAACGCGTGGATTCCGGTTTACGGTGACGAATCTGCCAGGAACATGGACGCCTACGCCACCTGCCTATATGGATGCGGTTGAGCCCTATTGGATGAAAGTTCGTCCTGCTATGTTGGACTCAGCAAGCCAATTTCGAGCACCTGTACCCTCAAAATTTGATTTAACAAAGGGTAGTCCTTATTACAAAGAAGTGATGGATTCGTATTTAACAGTGAAGAATTTGACAAATGACCAACGGGATATTGCCAATTTCTGGGATTGTAATCCATTCAAAATGAATATCACAGGACATGCCATGTTTGCGACGAAGAAAATGTCGCCAGGCGGACACTGGTTGGGCATTGTTGCTCAAATTTCACGTCAATACAAGAAAGGGTATACAGAAACAGCAGAAGCTTTAGCTTTAACGTCGATTGCTATTTTCGATGGCTTTATTTCATGCTGGGATGAAAAATATCGTTCGATTCGTATTCGTCCAGAAACGATTATCAATGCCTCGATTGATAAATCTTGGATTCCGGTTTTACAGACACCTCCATTCCCAGAATATACTTCGGGTCATAGTACGATTTCACGTGCTGCTGCAGAAGTTTTGACGAAGGTTTACGGGGACAATGTGGCGTTCAATGACTCTACGGAGGTTCCTTATGGTTTGCCACCTCGAAAATTCACTTCATTTATTCAAGCTGCAGATGAGGCGTCAATTAGTCGTTTATATGGTGGAATTCACTTCCGTCCTGCCTTGGATGAAGGAGCAAAACAAGGATCAAAAGTGGGGCATTATTTGTTAGCCAAAGTAAAAACTCGCAAATAATGTATGATATAGCCTCTCGGGATGACATCAAGGTATTTGTGGATGCTTTTTACGGCGGCATGAAATCAGACGATCTTGTGGGGCATATTTTCTTGGATGTCATGCAGGTGGATTGGTCGCATCACCTACCTAAAATGTATGATTTTTGGGAAATGCTATTGCTCGATGGGACAAATTACAAAGGTGCCCCTATGCGTCCTCACATGGAAGTAAACCAAAAAGAGCCCTTAACAATGGCTCATTTTGACCGTTGGTTCGAATTGTTTTCCGCTACCTTAGATGCACATTTTGCGGGTCCTAAAACCGAGGAGGCGAAAACGAAAGCTTGGAACATCGCGCAGACTTGGGCGTATAAATTTCGGCTCATAAATGAGCCGTAGACGTTAGACGTTGGTCGGTAGACCTTAGTCCTTAATCCATTTATTTGGACGCGAGGTATAGTATATTTTTACGTCCCCAGGTTAAAACCTGGGGTTATGATTTTTATCACAGACTTTAGCGGGAGGGAAGACGCGAGGTATCGCGTCTCTACATTATCTTCCAACGTCTAACGTCCAACGTCCAACGTCCAACCTACAATTTCCAATAAATCTTCTTGTTATCCAGGAAAGTGGCCAATTTGATCACAATGGCTAATGCTACAAAAGCATTAATAACCTGTGCCCAATCTGATGGGATTTGACTGATTTGGGCAATAAATCCCACAAATACATAGGTCGTTTTCGTCAGCCATTGCGGAACTAAGGTTTCAAAAAAGAGGTAAATGAATATCGAGTTATTTCCCATCGAATTCAAATAAGCAGGCAATTGAAATCTAGGTTTTTCATGTATCCAGTTCGCATAAAATAAAGCCATCATGAGTGTGACCCAACCAGCAGAAGCCACTGTAAAGGATAGTGTTGCCGTGCGTTTGATGATCGGTAAACCCGCTAAATCGAGGCCATAACCTACAATTACGCCTAAAAATCCTAAACCAATTAATGTTCTTAACACTGTTTTTGGCGGCGAAGTACGATGAATCAGCCGGCCGATTAACGCTCCCCAGATCGTATGCGCCGCCGTGGGAATGGCATTCATCGCAATCCAGTGGCCGGAACTTAGTTTCCCCATCAAGAGCATGTCGATATATGATCCAAAATTTTTGTCAGGCGTGTATGCCTGATTATATCCTGGTATGTCGGTAAAGACGTACAATGAATGTGATAATAACAATAAAAACAAAGACGCAGCAAGTTGTAAAGGGATGGAAAATCGCAATAATGCGAAGGTGATGATCGTCGTGAAGGCGAGTTGGCACAACACATTCCATAGCTCAAAAACCATTTCACCTCGGTGAACACAAATCAAAATAATCCCGAAGAAAAGTAATAGAAATGATCGTTTCAGCACTTTGGGCCATAATTCCGCATATGTTGCCCCTTCATCCATGCGTTTGTAGGTAGAAAAATACAAGGCAGAGCCCGCAATCATCATGAAGCCAGGTTGGAATAAATCCAAGAAATGCAATCCTTCCCAGGAAGCATGAAAAAATTGTTGGATTACGAAGGAATGGGGAAATAAATTCTCTAGTTTGCTGTACACGCCCGCGCTTTCGGCGGCAAGTAGTACGAGAATAAAACCTCGGAAATAATCAACGGCAGGGAAGCGTTTTTTGATCATGGGTTTAGCTTATGACGTTCAAAGGTAAACTATTTTTTTAAATTCAATTTTGTACTTTTGTTTACGAACAAAAAAATATGATTGTATCTACTCCGGGTCGGATTTGCTTGTTTGGTGAACATCAAGATTATTTGGGTTTGCCTGTCATTGCGGCTGCGATATCTAAACGTATCCAACTAAAAGGTGCATTTCGCCCTGATCGGATCGTGCATTTTGAACTGCCCGACATACAGCAATCGGAAACGTTTAGCTTAGATTTTCCGCTTTCATACACCAAAGAGCGTGATTATTTCAAAAGCGTCTTGAATGTGCTTGCGCGGAAAGGACATGTTTTTGATAAAGGATTGGAGATAGAAGTTCGTGGAAATATTCCCATCAATTCAGGTACTTCGAGTTCATCAGCATTACTCGTTTCATGGGTAGAACTGTTGAACGAAATGTTTCAATTAGGTTATACGCAAAAAGAAGTAGGGGAGATTACCTATGAGGCGGAAGTATTGGAATTTACGGAGCCCGGCGGTATGATGGATCAATATTCAACGGCAGTTGGGAATGTAATTTATTTAGCGAGCCAACCGGGAATTTCGATTACGACGTATCAGCAAGCCTTGGGCACATTTGTTTTAGGAGATTCTGGAGAACCTAAAGATACCTTGGGGATTTTATCGCGAGTTAAATTTGGGACTTTGGGAGGTATTCAAAAGATTAAAGCAATTGATCCTTCGTTTGATTTGGCAACAACAAATGTGGCTTTTTGTGAGCAATATCGGAGCCTATTGACGGAAGATGAATGGGTATTGTTAACTGCCAATATAGCTGATCGGGATATCCTCTTGGCAGCGAAGAAAATGTTTGAGGGAGAAGAAATTTGGGATGATGTTCGATTAGGGAAACTATTAAATGAACATCAAGAAAACCTACGTGAACATAAGCAAATCTCGACCGCTAAAATTGACCGCATGATTTCTGCTTCTTTAGCGGCAGGCGCATTGGGTGCGAAAATCAATGGTTCTGGAGGTGGTGGATGTATGTTTGCGTATGCGCCTTCAAATCCAGAGGCAGTCGTGGAGGCAATTGAGAAGGAAGGAGGAAAAGCCTATATCATCCGAGTGGATGTGGGGACCCAACAAGAAAAAGCAAGTTTATTTTATTAAGATATGAAAAAGAGATTATTGATTTTGGCGGGCGGAATGGCATCGCGTATGAAGAAAGCGATGGCGGAAGGAGCGAGTGATTTAGATCCTAATTTAGTTGCGCAAGCGAATTCGGTAACAAAGGGGATGATTCAAGTAGGGAAGAATGGAAAAACCCTGATTGACTATCAATTATACAATGCGCATTTGGCGGGGATTGAGGAAGTGATGCTCTTGCTGCATCCTACGGATACCGTTTCGCAAGAATATTGTGAGGAATTAATGGCCAAAGATGCTTGTTGGGGCATGAAGATTGTATTTGCACGCCAACAAATCGCAGCGGATCGCGAGAAACCAGCAGGAACTGCAGATGCGGTTTATCAAGCTTTGATGCAACATGCCGACTGGCAAAAAGGACGCGTTATTGTATGTAACTCGGATAATTTGTACAGCGTGAATGCCTTGAAAACTTTGTGGAATTCTCCGGAACCCAATGCGTTAATCTCGTATCACCGAGATAGTTTATTGTATCCTGCGGAGCGTATTTCGGCATTTGCCTTGATTCGTACGGATGAGGCTGGATATTTGTTGGAGATCATCGAAAAGCCCACGGCGGAGCAGGCGGCGGAATTGATGGCTAAGATTGGTCGTTTAGGAGTAAGTATGAATGTCTTTGTGTTTGAGGCATCGACTTTCTTGCCTTATTTAGCGAAGACGCCATTTCACCCTGTTCGTAATGAGAAGGAGTTGCCTACTTCGGTTGTCATGTTTGGAGAAGGTGAGGGGCGTGGTTTTTATGCGATTCCATTGGCGGAAAATGTGCCTGATTTGACTTCGAAAGAGGATATCATGGTGATGCAACAATATTTGGAAGAGACCTATGGGGATTTTTAATTTAGACGCTAGACGCTAGACGTTGGACATTAGTCATATATGCTTGTTTTTGTAGAGACGTAATATTTGCGATAATTTATTTAAGACGCGAAGTATCGCGTCTCTACGTTTTATTAACTCGTAATGAAATATCGTCTAACGTCCAATGTCTAACGTCTAACGTCCAAGGTCTTTTGTTATCTAGGAATTATTTGTACTTTGGTGCAAAACCTATTTAATAAGATGTCCATTGCAATCGTAATCCTGTGTATAGGCCTTTTGGTCTTTCTGATTACCTATTTAAAGGTAAATTCATTTATTGCATTTTTATTAGTCAGTATCTTCAGCGGCATCATGTTAGGTTTACCCTTGCCTGATTTAGCCAAATCGATTCAAAAAGGTTTGGGGGATACGCTGGGTTCTTTGGTGACCATCATCGTATTGGGGGCCATGTTGGGTAAATTAGTGGCTGCGAGTGGAGCGGCCCAACAAATTTCTTCGTCTTTGATTCGCTTATTTGGCGAGAAGCATATCAGTTGGGGCCTCATGGTCACCGGATTTGTAATTGGTATTCCATTGTTCTATAATGTGGGATTTGTTTTGATGATTCCATTAATCTTCGCACTCGTTCAGCGTTATAAGCTAAATCCCTTAATGGCGGGTGTTCCTATGATGGCATCTTTATCGGTGGCACATGGCTATTTGCCTCCTCATCCATCTCCAGCGGCTTTGGTTGCTCAATTTGATGCCAACATGGGCTTGACCTTGACATATGGCATTCTTGTGTCGATCCCGGCGATTATTTTGGCGGGTCCTATTTTTGCGAAGACCTTGGGACATATTCAGCCCCAAATAGCGAAATCGTTTGTATCCCAAGAATTACCAGCTGAAGAGCTTCCGAGTATATCATCTAGTTTTTTGACAGCACTATTGCCTGTATTCCTATTAGTATGTACAACCGCATTGAATTTACAATTAGGAAATGAATCGTCCGCATCGCCGATTTTACATTTTGTAGCAGACCCCGCGATGGTGATGTTGATTGCGATTTGTTTTGCGACTTACACGTTGGGGATTCGTATGGGGAAATCCGTAGAGTCCATCATGAGTATCTATACAGATGCGGTGAAAGATGTGGCCATGATTCTGTTGATTATTGCTGGGGCCGGAACTTTTAAGGAAGTATTGTTGGCCTCAGGTGTTAGCAATGAAATTGCAAATTACCTAGGAACACTCCCGATTCCCCCGTTGGTTTTAGGTTGGTTAATGGCTGCGATCATTCGTGTATGTATCGGGTCTGCCACAATTGCTGGCTTGACGGCTGCCGGAATGATCTTACCTTTAGTTGTAGCAGGAGGGGTAAATCCCAATTTGATGGTATTAAGTATTGGAGCCGGCAGTTTGATGTTTTCTCATGTCAATGATACAGGATTCTGGATGTTTAAAGAGTATTTTAATTTGTCCGTCAAACAAACGATACGTTCTTGGTCATTGATGGAGACAATCGTGTCGATTACAGGATTGTTGGGAGTGCTAGCTTTGAATCAAATACTCTGATTTCTTGGAATAATTAAATTTATTCAAAAATGGATTCTTTTCGATTCCTACGAAAAGTGAAACTATTTTTCCGAATCATAAGTAAATAAGGTTTGATTTGCCCTATTTTCATACGAAAATTCTGAGTTTGGTCAATTTTGCCGTTAATAATTTGGTCAAAAGTTGACTGTTTATTAATATTTCTATAAATTTCCTGCAGATTGATTATTTATCAACAAATTTTTCAACCCTAACTAACAAGTACATGAAAAAAAATTTACTCATGACTTTTTTGTTGGCTTTCTTCTCGCTTACTAGTTTAGTAGCGCAGGATAGAAAGGTAACAGGAAAGGTGACCTCAGCTGAGGACGGCTCAGGTTTACCCGGTGTAACAGTTTCCATTAAAGGAACTGGAAAAGGAACTCAAACAAATGTGGACGGAGAATATACCGTTGCAGTTCCTAATGGTGCTACATTAGTATTTTCTTTTGTAGGATTAAATGCTCAAAGTGTTCAGGTAGGAAGTCAATCGGTTATCAACGTGAAGTTGACGACAGATGCACGCCAATTATCTGAAGTAGTTGTAACGGGTACTGGTACGGCGATCGACAAGCGTTCGACGGCGATTGATGTACAAGCGATTACAGCTAAAAATTTACCTTCTGTTCCATCGGCTTCGATTGATCAGGCGTTGGTAGGTAAAATTGCCGGAGCGCAGATTTCTGCGGTGAACGGTATGCCAGGCCAGCCGGTAAATATCGTTTTACGTGGTATCAACACAATCAACCGTGGTACCAGCCCAATGATTTTATTGGATGGGGTTGAATTAGGAGCTACAGATTTAGGTTCTATTGACTTAAATATCGTTGAGCGTGTGGAGGTTATCCAAGGAGCTGCGGCTGCAACGATTTACGGTGCACAAGGAGCGAACGGGGTTATCCAATTGTTCTCGAAAAAAGGTAAAGCAGGAAAAGTTAACATTGATATTAACTCTTCAGTGATTAACTCGACTCCATTAAACGTGGGAGGTTTGCACAAAGCAACGATGCACGGTTTCAAAACGAATGCGAATAACGAGGTTATTGGTGGTTCAGGAAATCCGTTGACATTGGATCCTACGTATGGTTCTTATTCTGAGAACGTAATTTTTGCAAGTACTGATCCTACGGTATTGATTAACAAGCCTTATGATAAAAACTTGAAATATTATGATCACTTTGGAATGTTCTTTGTTCCAACGACAAACTACACGAACTCACTTGCGATTTCGGGTGGTGCTGATAAAAGTGATTATAGCTTGACATTGTCAAATGCTGATAACGCGGGTCCATTCAAAAATGTGGGTGGTTTAAATCGTACGAACTTGACAGCCAACTTAGGTTTTGAGTTAGCGAAAGGTTTGAAATTGCGTTCAATTACTCAATTAGTATATACGAAGAATACAATCAATGATGGAACGGGTCGTTCAATCATTTATTCAGTATTTAACTCACGTCCATTTGCAAACTATGATTTCAAAGATACTGATGGAAATTATCCTGCGTATTTTGGTGATGCTGTGGGTGTGAATGGTTACAACCCAAATGCGGTTAATACTTATTCTACGACAGATTCAAAGCGTATTGATATTAACCAAAGCTTGAACTTGAACTATGAAGTGAACAAGTTCTTGACATTGGATGCGAAATACGGTATCAACTATCAAACAGAAAATCGTGTTTATACTTACTTGAATCAAACAGGTAACAAGAACATCATGGATCAACAATACTGGATCTACAATTACAATGGTAATGATGCAACAGGTGAGTTGAATAAATATGAGTACACGAAATCATTCCAAAACTTCTTAGCATCTGCTTACATCAAAACAGACTTAGAGAAAGATTTTGGTTTGAACATTCCTTTGCGCACGACGACTCAAGTAGCATTTGACTACCGTAATCGTGAAAACAAAGAGTATGTATCTTATGGTATTGGTTTACCAAACTATACACCATTTAATACTTCGCAAGCAGCTGCAACGTATGTAGCACGTGATTACCGTGAGCCATTCATTACGTATGGTTACTTAGCAACGCAGCGTTTGGATTACGGAACATTAGGTGGTATCTCAGGTGGTTTCCGTACGGACTTCTCGTCTGCGTTTGGAGCGGCATCAACGCCACAAACATTCCCTCGTGGAGATGCTTACTTGCGTATTTCTGAATTAGGTTTCTTCAAGAATTCTAAAATCTCAACTACATTAGAAGATTTCAAAATTCGTGCAGCATATGGTGAGGCAGGTATTCAGCCAAACGCATTTGATCGTTACATCACGTTGAATACGGGTGTTATTGGTTCTGGTAACGCATTCTATTTCCCATTAACACAATCAAATCCTAATTTGAATGTGGAGATTTCTAAAGAATTAGAAATTGGTACAGATATCGGTTTGAATTTAGGTAAGTCTTCTGCTTGGTTGAATTCATTGAACTTCTCAGGATCTTATTGGAAGCGTTCTACGGATAATGCGATCTTTAACGTAGATGCAGCACCTTCAACAGGTATTGGTACGGTAAAAGATAATGCATTCTCATTAGCTTCTTCAGGTATCCAAGCTAGCTTAAATGCTCAAATCTATAAGGATGCGGATTGGACTTGGAACTTCACAACAAACTTTGGTAAGCAAACTTCTGAAATCACAGCTGTTCGTGGTAATGCGGAGGTTGTTGTATTGTCTGCTGCAGGTTCTTCAGGATACGTATTACGTGCAGGCGAGAAAATCGGTCAATTATATGGTTTCATGGGAGTTCATAGCTTAGATGCTAAATTGCCAGATGGAACGGATGCAATTTCAGCTGATAAGCGTTCAGCATATGAAGTAGCTTCAAATGGCTGGGTAGTAAACAAAGCAACTAAGGCGCCATATTTCTCTACGAAAATGTTCAGCTTTGGAGATCCAAACCCTGCATTCAATGCATCGTTTATCAATGAATTATCTTACAAAGGAATTGTAACATTCAACTTACAAGTTGATTTAGTTCAAGGAGCTCACTTGTACAACCAAACAAAAGAGTGGATGTACCGTGATGGTATTCACTCGGATTACCAAGAGCCTATTACAATCAACGGACAAACTGGTGCATGGTCTGCATTCTACCGTGGAGTGTACGCAGAGGTATCACGTAATGGTACTAAGAACTACTTCTATGAAGATGCTTCATTTGCTCGTTTACGTAACCTTTCTATCGGTGTAGATTTAGTGAAAGCTTTAGGTATCAAAGGATTCCGTAAGTTACAATTAGTAGCTTCTGGACGTAATTTGTACACATTGACAAACTACACAGGTATGGATCCTGAAATTTCTTCTGGTGGTAGTAACTCGGCTTGGGATCGCGGTGTGGATCACAACACGATGCCAAACTTACGTTCATACCAAGTACAGTTGAACATTGGTTTCTAATTTCAGAATAGAAAAAGGTATTATTTAAATTTGAAGAACATGAAAAATATAAAAATAACCGCGCTTTCCTTTCTGCTTTTAGGTGGAACGGTGATGTCGTGTAAGGATCAATTGGATATTCAAAATCCAAACCAACCAACGCCAGCTACTGCAGCTTCTGAAGCGGGTATCGTCGCGTTAGCGCAAGGATCTGTTTACAAAAACGGATTTACTTCTGCAGGTAATAAATACTATGATGGAGTTGTAGGAGCATTCTACAACGGTGTTGTGGGTATTCATGAATTAATGGGAGATATCGTTTCTGCGGAAGCGGCTAATACCTACATGAATAACTTGTCGGCACCTGACATGGTTATCTTGGACAATGGAGCACAAGTTCCTAATCCAAACAACCCTGCACAACAAAAAGTATTGTTACGTGCTGTGAATACAAATGCCCAACAAGGTGGTAACCCAGGTTTCCATGAGTGGGCGATGATGTATCAATTGAACAATGCTTGTAATACAATTCTTGAGGCGGTAGATAAGACTACATTCACAGGAGATGCAGCTGCGAAGAAAAATGCGATTAAAGCTTGGGCGTATTTCTGGAAGGGAATCGCTTATTCACGTATTGGTTCATTGTACTATGCTGGTTTGATTGTTAATACAGCGTCTATAACAAACAATACGTATGTTTCGAAAGAAAAAATCATTGAAGAGGCAAATGCAAACTTTGATAAAGCGGCTTCTGCAGCAACTTCATCAGGTTCAAATGCTGATTTTCAAGCGGTATTAACTTCGTTGATTCCAGATTTTTTCCAAAATGATTTAGGTGGTGTACCTTCAGGAGCTCAATGGGTTAAGAATATCAATACCTTGAAAGCACGTAATATCTTGGTAAATACACCTACAGCAACAATGACTGCTGCGCAGTGGGGACAAATTTTGTCTTTAGCTAATGCGGGTGTTGGAGCATCTGATCCGGTATTTGCGGGAACTACGAATGCAAACGGTGATATCTTCTCACCATCGAACTATAACGTGGCAGCACGTGCGGTAGGTTCTAACGCATCAGGTAACACATACAAAATCTCGGAACGTTTGATTCAAGATTTTAATGCAGGTGACCAACGTTTAGCAAACAACTTCAAGCAATATCCAATCTGGATTGGTAATGCTGACCGTGGCAACGCATTCAATACGCGTTGGGCGATTGTTGATAAAGGAGCTGGCTTAGCAGGTGTGATGGTTTATTCAAACCGTACAGCAGGAGCTGGTGTACTTTATTTAGCGGGTAGCTACGAAGAAAACGAATTGATGAAAGCAGAAGCGAAATTGTGGACAGGTGATGTAGCTGGTGCAGCTGCAAGCATCAACGCAGTTCGTGCTTATCAAGGAGCGGGTATTGCTGCAATCACGTCAACTGACGCTGCGACAGTAAAAGAAGAATTACGTAAAGAGCGTCGTGTGGCGTTAGCTTTCCGTGGTTTATCATTCTACGATGCACGCCGTTGGGGTGTTTTAGAAAATGGTCGTACGGGTGCGGTTGTCATTTCAAAAGACGGATCTTCTATCTCAAAAAATGCAACAATCAAGTATAACTACTTAGATTATTGGGATGTACCAGATAATGAGTTGGCAAACAACCCAGCGGGAGCTGGCAGTGCGCCTTTAAAGAATCCAAAATAAGATTCTGCTCTGAACTGATTTATAGGGGTTTCCAAATAGGGAACCCCTATTTTTTTGGTATTTTCTTTGGGCTTTAACGGAAAATTCCTAATTTGCCGGACTAAATGTTTTATTTTTTCATTAATTAAACTAATCAACATGAAAAAACTCTTACTCATTTGGGTTTTAACAATGACTGTTTTCAGTTCATTATTAGCTCAAACAAGGCAAGTAACTGGTAAGGTTACTTCTTCAGAGGATGGTTCTGCTCTACCCGGAGTTAGTGTCAGCCTAAAAGGTACCTCTCGTGGTACAACAACAGGTGCCGATGGTTCTTACAAAATCTCAGTAGGAGATGGAGCTGTTTTGGTATACTCTTTTGTTGGATACAAACAACAAACTATTTCAGTAGCAAGCCAGTCGGCGATCAACGTAGTTTTAGCTTCAGATGCATCTGAGTTAAACGAAGTTGTGGTAACTGCCTTAGGTTTGACTCGTACGAAAAACTCATTACCTTATGCTGCTCAACAAGTAAAAGGAGATGAATTAACTCGCGTGCGTACTGGTAATGCATTCCAAGCACTTTCTGGTAAAGTAGCTGGTTTGCAAATTACACAAGGTAACGCTGTGGGTGGTTCAACCAACGTAGTTATTCGTGGTAACAAATCATTAACAGGTAATAACCAAGCGTTATTCGTTGTGGATGGTGTGCCTATTGATAACACGAACAAGAACTCATCTAACCAGGTAACTGGTCGTGGTGGTTACGATTACGGTAATGCTGCTTCTGATATCAACCCAGACGATATTGAGTCAATGACAGTATTGAAAGGTGCTGCGGCAACTGCTCTTTACGGTTCACGTGCATCGAATGGTGTGATCATGATCCAAACGAAGAAAGCGAAAAAAGGATTAGGATTGTCGATCAACGCTGGTTTAACAGTAGGAACGATTGATAAGACTACATTCCCAACATACCAAAACCAATATGGTGCGGGTTATTCTGATCCATACCAAAAAGATGGTTTCTTGTATTTTGATGCGAATGGTGATGGCGTAAAGGATTACGTTGTTCCTACGGCAGAAGATGCTTCTTATGGTGTGAAATTTGATAATCGTCCAGTTTATACTTGGGATTCATTTGATCCAGCAGGTCCAAACTACATGAAGACTAGCCCTTGGGCAGCTGCTAAAAATACGCCTGTTACTTTCTATGAAACAGCTATTTCTAACAACACAGCGATTCAATTAGACGGTGCTAACGATAAAGGTACTTTCAAATTAGGATTTACGCGTAACGAAGAGCGTGGTACTTTGCCAAACTCATTAGTTTCTAAAAATATTATCAACTTGGGTGGTTCGTATAATATTAATAACAAGTTGACAGCATCAGCAACAGCTAACTTCTCTACTGTAGATGGTTTAGGTCGTTATGGTTCTGGTTACAATGGATTGAACGTGAACCAAAATTTCCGTCAATGGTATCAAACGAACGTTGATATTCAAGATCAAAAAGCTGCTTATTTCCGTAACAATCAAAACGTTACATGGAACTGGGGTGATCCATCAACTCCTGCTGGTTTGAAACCAATCTACACAGATAACTACTACTGGACTCGTTACCAAAACTACCAAAACGATACACGTTCTCGTATTTTTGGAAATGCAATGTTGAACTACAAGGCTACAGATTATTTGAATTTGATGGGTCGTGTAACATTGGATACTTATAATGAATTCCAAGAGGAGCGTACTGCGGTAGGTTCTCAAGCTGCTGCTGGTTATAGCCGTTTAGATCGTACGTTTAACGAAACTAACTATGATTTATTGGCGAACTTCGATAAGACGTTCTTTACTGATTTCAACGTAAAAGCCTTAGCTGGTTTGAACTTACGTAAATCATATGCACGTGCAATTTCAGCTGCTACTAACGGGGGATTAATTGTTCCAGGTTTATATTCAGTAGCTAACTCAAAAGGAACAGTTGCTGCTCCATCTGAGTCTTATACTCCACGTGAAGTATTTGGTTTATTTGGTGGTGTGACATTGTCTTACAAAAACTTCTTGACTTTAGATGGAACTATCCGTCAAGACAAGTCGTCTACATTGCCAGTGGCTAACAATGCATACTTGTATTATTCAGGTGCTGCTAGCTGGAATTTCTCTGAGCACTTCAAGGATTTACCTTGGTTAACTTCAGGAAAATTACGTGTTAACTACGCAACAGTAGGTAACGATGCTCCTTGGGGGGCAATCAGAAACGTATATGATCAACCAGCTCCGTTTGGTTCGACTATTTTGTTCTCTGCACCAAGTACGCAAAACAATCCATTCTTGAAACCAGAGCAAACACAATCACGTGAGATCGGTTTAGAGATGGCATTTATGCAAAACCGTTTAGGATTTGATTTGACTTACTATCAAACAAATACCTTGGATCAAATCATGCCAGCTTCTGTTTCAACAGCAACAGGTTTCTCTTCTACGTATGTAAATGCGGGTAACATTGAAAACCAAGGTGTTGAATTAAGCTTGTTTGCTAACCCAATCAAAACAGCTGATTTCTCTTGGAATGTTAACGTGAACTTCACGAAAAACAATTCATTGGTATTGAGTCTATATAACGGAAGCCAAAACTTACAACTTGCTACTTTCCAAGGTGGTGTGAGTTTCAACGCAACAGTTGGTCAACCTTACGGTATCATCCAAGGAAAAACTTGGAACTTGAAGGATGGTCAAAAGTTGGTTAAGGCAAATGGACGTTATGATATCACAACTACAACGACTAACAACATTGGTAATGTAAATCCGAACTGGATTGGTGGTGTGAACAACTCATTCCGTTACAAAAACTTGACTTTCAACTTCTTGATCGATATCAAGCAAGGTGGTAACGTATTCTCATTGGATCAATATTACGGAGCTGCAACAGGTGTGTTAGCTGAGTCTGCAGGATTGAATGATAAAGGGAATCCTTCTCGTAACTCAATCGCTGATGGTGGTGGGGTAATTATGCCAGGTGTTAAAGCTGATGGTACTCCAAATGATATCCGTGTAGAAAACGAATACGGAACATATGGTTACGCTTACAACCCAGCTGCAGCATTCGTTTATGATGCGAGCTACATTAAATTACGTGAGGCTAACATCGTTTACTCGTTGCCAAGCTCTATCGTTCGTAAATTAGGTGGTGTTAAAGGAGTTGATTTATCGGTATTCGGTAGAAACCTTTGGATCATCCAGAAATTTGTTCCTTATTCAGATCCGGAAGAAAACTTATCTTCAGGAAACATCCAAGGATACCAATCTGGTGCTTATCCAACAACTCGTTCTATCGGATTTAACGTTAAGTTGTTATTTTAATCATCCTAAAATTATATAATGATGAAAAGAATATTAATCGTTTTTGTACCGCTGTTGGTTTTATTTGCAGCTTGTACAAGTGACATCTCTCAATTGAACATTGAGACTAAAAGGCCTGCTGCAGTTCCTGCACCGACCTTGTTTTCGAATGCCGTTAAGACCCTTGCTGGATCTTTGGCATCTGCGAGTGTGAATACAAACGTATTCCGTTTTACAGTTTCGCATTGGGCGATGGCTGTATACCAAGATGAAGCACAATATGATTTCAATACTCGTGCGATTCCAAATGGTTGGTGGACAACAATGTACCGTGACGTTATCGCGGATTTGCGTGAATCAGCTCGTTTGATCAATGCGGATGCTTCTTTGGCACCTGCTGAGAAAGCAAACAAATTGGCGATCTTGGACATTATGGAAGTTTACACATACAGTATTTTAGTTAATACATATGGTAACATTCCATACTCTGAATCAATCAATTCATCTATATTGTTCCCTAAATACGATGATGCAAAAACAGTTACGGCTGATTTGATGACTCGTTTGAACAATGATATCGCGAAAATCAATCCTTCTGCTTCCGCTTTTGCTGCTGGTGAAGATTTAGTTTACAAAGGATCTGCTGCTAAGTGGGTTAAATTTGCAAACACATTGCGTTTCAAATTAGGTATGGTATTAGCTGATGTTGATGCTGCAACAGCGAAAACAGCTGCTGAATCTTCTGATGCTGGTGCAATCTCTGCTGCTGCTGACAATGGATTGTTTACTTTCCTTTCAGCATCTCCTAATCAAAACCCATTATATGTTGATATCGTAACTGGTGGTCGTCAAGATTACATCGCTGCGAAAGACTTAATGGATAAATTGTTAGGTTGGAATGATCCTCGTACATCTGCTTTCTTCTCGAAGAACAATTCAGGTGCTTATGCTGGTGGTATCGTAGGTAAAGCAAATACATTCGTTGATTTCTCTCGTGCTGGCGCGAAAGTTATTGATGCTGCTGCTCCTTACGTATTAGCGGATTATGTAGAAACTGAATTCTTACGTGCTGAAGCAAAAGAAAGAGGATTCTCTGTAGCAGGTACTGCTGAATCTCACTACAATAATGCAATTACTGCATCAATCTTGTATTGGGGTGGAACAGCTGCTGATGCTGCTGCTTATTTAGCTCAACCTGAGGTTGCTTATGCTACTGCTGCTGGAGATTGGAAGCAAAAAATTGGTACTCAAAAATGGATCGCTCTTTACAACCGTCCTTACGAAGGTTGGGTTGAGATTCGTCGTTTGGATCAACCAATTATTTCAAAACCAGTTAACGCTAAGTTGACAAGCTTCCCTACACGTTTCTCATATCCTTCAACTGAGCAAACATTGAATGGTGCAAACTATACAGCTGCTGCTTCTGCAGTAGGTGGTGACTTGTACACGACAAAATTGTTCTGGGATAAGAACTAATCAATTAGTAATTGGTTTATTAAAGGGCGATCCATTGGGTCGCCCTTTTTTATTGCCAAATTTTATTTCGATTTATATGAATAATAACAAATTTTTATAAACAATTCGCTTCTTTTTGAGTTTTAACCTTTAATTTTCGAATTCAAATTCATTAAACTAAACAACATGAAAAAACTAGTACTATCCTGGGTTTTAATGATGGCTGTAGTTAGCACATTATTCGCCCAAACAAGGCAAGTTACCGGTAAAGTCACTTCTTCAGAAGATGGGAGTGGTATGCCGGGCGTTAGTGTCAGTGCCAAAGGTTCCGCGAAAGGAACAAGTACTGCTGCTGACGGTACCTATAAAATCGCAATTGCAGATGGAGCAAGTCTTGTATTCTCTTTTGTAGGTTTTAATTCCCAAACTGTAGCTGTAGGCTCTCGCAGTGTGATTGATGTGCAGTTACAAGCGGATAACCAACAACTTTCTGAAGTAGTTGTGGTTGGTTACGGTACCAAAAAACGCCAAGAATTTACGGGTGCTGCCTCAACAGTAAAAGCTGCAACAATCGCAGAGCGTCCCGTTCAATCTTTCTCACAAGGATTGACAGGTCAAGCTGCCGGTGTAAACATTACGCAGCCCAATGGTTTGTTGAATAACCCTCCGGTAATTCGTGTGCGTGGTTTGAGCTCACTTTCGTTAAGTTCATTTCCTTTGGTTGTTATTGATGGTATACCTATTTCTACGGATAACGTATCGGCCAACTCGACTACGAATAACCCATTAGCTGATATTAACCCTTCAGATATTGAGTCGATTGACGTATTGAAAGATGCCGCTTCAGCAGCTATTTACGGTTCTCGTGCTGGTGCTGGGGTTTTGTTAATTACGACAAAACGCGGTAAATCAGGAAAAGCAAAAGTTTCGATTGATTCTTGGGCAGGTATCTCAGAGGCAGTTCGTTTACCGGATGTCTTGAACGCGCAACAATACATGGATCACAAAAATGGAGCGATTGCAAATGCTTTAGCCATGAACCCAAATGCCATTACAGCATCACAACGTAATGCAGAAAATAAATCTTTCTTGCCGGCATACAACCCTGATGGCTCGTTAATCGATACGGATTGGTACAAAGAAGTTTACCAAACCGCTGTTTCTCAGAATCATAACTTGACAATCAATGGTGGAACTGATAAAACGAATTACTATTTCTCTGCTGGATATTCTGATCAAGATGGTTTCTTGCGTAGCAATAGCTTCCAACGTCGTTCTGGTCGTTTCAATATGGATCACCAAGCTACGAAATGGTTGAAGTTAACAGCTAATTTCAACTACTCGAATACATTCAACAAAGCACCTATGTCGGGTTCAAATGCAGGTGGTGCATTTAATACTTCTGGTTTAGGTCGTATTGCTGTGGCTCAAGTACCTAACTTGCCAGCTTACCTTCCTGATGGTTCATATAACTTAGAGAATAACACATTAGGTCGTTTGAATAACTTATTGCCAGCTCAATTCCCTAACCCAGCTGTAGTTCGTGATTTGGATAAAATTACATCTGAAAACACGCGTTTAATTGCCAATTTAGGGGCTGAATTCCGATTAATGGAAGGATTAACTGCGAAGACAAGTTATTCTTGGGATCGTCGTAACACGGAAAACATTCGTTTCTTCAATCCATACAATGGTGACGGATGGTCTGCTGGTGGTGATGCATATAACAACACCGCTCGTTCGGATAACTGGAACTGGATCAATACCTTACAGTATAACTTGACTTTAGCAGAAAAACATAATTTCTCTGTGATTGCAGGTTCTGATGTGCAAAAGACACGTGTACTAAACTGGGGAGCGCAACGCCAAACATTGGCAGATTACTTCTTCACAGACTTCCAAGGTAACTTTGGAACCAATTTAGCTGCAGGTAATGGTATCTACCAAGTAGCTTATGAAGCATATTTAGGTAGTTTCTCGTATAACTATGCGGGCAAGTATTTCTTGAGTGCCAACTATCGTCGTGATGGTAACTCGGCTTTATCTTCGGAAAACCGTTGGGGTGATTTCGGAGGTGCATCTTTGGGATGGACTGTATCAGAAGAAAAATTCTTCAAGGACTTGAATTTGGGTAACAAAATTACTAACCTACGTTTAAAAGCTAGTTATGGTAAAGTAGGTAATGGTAACGTTCCAAATGCTTACGGTTCTTATTCGACTTTTGGATCAGGTCTTTACGGTGCGGCGCCAACATTGGCATTTAACCAAGCGGGTAACAAGGATTTGAAATGGGAAACTTCAGCACAAACCAACGTTGGTTTAGATATCAGTTTCTTAAATGATCGTATTCAAGTGGAGGCGAACTATTATTACAAGGATATCAACAACTTGATTTTGAACGTACCTCAAGCACCTTCAAAAGGTATTCCCGGAAATACGATTTTAGCAAACGTAGGTTCCATGTATAACAAAGGTTATGAATTAGCTGTTACGGCAACTCCAATTAATAACAATGGATTTGTATGGACAACGAACTTGAACTTTGCTACCAACGAAAACATGGTTACATCGTTAGTTGACGCAAACACGCCAATCTTAACAGCTACTTCGGGTTTAGAGGTTACTTCTATTACGAAAGTAGGTTATTCAGCAGCACAGATTTACGGTGTAAAAACAGCAGGAGTTAACCCAGAAAATGGTCGACGTATCTACATCAAGCGTGATGGAACGAAGGTTCAATATCAGCACTTAGGTGGAGCTTTGGCTTGGACAACATTGGATGGTAAGGCTACAACGTCTCCTTCTTCTGAGCAACAAATTTTAGGAAATACATTACCTACTTTCTACGGAGGTTTCAATAATACATTCCGTTACAAAGGTTTTGATCTAGGTGTGAATTTTACATTCTCAGGAGGTAACTATATCTACAATGGTTCACAAGCAGGTTTGCGTGACCAACGTGTTTGGAATAACTCGGTTGAAGTGTTGACATCTTGGAAGACTCCAGGTCAAGTGACTGAAATTCCAAAGGCTGTATACGGTGACAACGTTTCGAATGGTTCTTCATTCTTAATTGATGCCAATGTTCAAAAGGGTGATTTCTTACGTTTGCAAACAGCAACCTTAGGTTATAAAGTTCCTACGAACTTAGCCTCAATCGGAATCTCAAGCATCCGTGTTTATGCACAAGCAAATAACTTATGGTTATTAACAGCATATACTGGCGTAGACCCTGAAATTTCTTCAAATGGAGATTCTAACCTTGCATCTGGTATTGAGCGTAACTCAATTCCTCAAGGTCGTTCATTTACATTTGGTATTAATATTGGTTTGTAATTTTAACAGATATAGAAAATGAAATTATTCATAAATAAAATTGGAATCTTGTCTATTGCACTTGCGATGACTGTTTCCTCTTGCAATAAGGAATTCCTTAATGCAGTTCCGGAATTGGATTTGTCTGATGCAACGGTATTTAATACACCTGCTCGTGTCCTTTCCCAAGTAAATGGTTTGTATGGTTCTGCCAAAAATGGTAGTTTGTTCGGAGGTCGTTATTTAATTTATAATGATATCCGTGGAGAGGATTGGGTTAACCGTACTACAAACTCGGTTACAGGTTACTCAACTTATCAAGGCAACCAAGATCCATCAGATTCATATTTAGCTGGTTTTTGGATACAAGGTTACTTGACAATTAACCGAGTAAATTTGTTTTTAGAAGGATTGGCAGCTAATCCAAATGCAGTTTCATCTACATTGGCAGCTAATTATCGTGGAGAGGCTAAGTTTTTGCGTGCATTGACTTATTTCTCATTAGTTCAATACTTTGCTAAACCTTATATCTTGGATAAAGGTGCTTCTGCTGGTTTGCCATTACGTTTGAAGGGCTCTGTATCTTCAGCAGATAATGACATGCCTCGTAGTACTGTTGCTCAAGTTTATGCGCAGATCTTACAAGATTTGAATGATGCGGAAACGGAGTTGCCAGATTCATATGGTACTGCTTTGTTGAATACAACACGTGCACACAAAAATGCGGCAATCGCATTGAAAACGCGTGTTAAGTTAGCGATGGGTGATTATGCTGGTGTGATTGCAGATGCGAATAAAATTGTTTCAGCTGCTGCTCCGTTTAAGTCATCTGTTCGTGTTGCACATGCTTTACAAGCGGATGTATCGGCAGTATTTAAAGCTCCGTATACAACGACTGAGTCTATTTTCTCATTCCCAATGGATGCAACAAACGCTCCGGGAACGCAGAATCAATTGGGATACTATTTCAACGCAGGTAATGTGGAATATTATTTAAATACCGGTTCAATTGGTATTTATAACAATCCACAATTTGCAGCAACGGATGATCGTAAAACAAAATTGACTGTCGCTACGACTGCAGTTGCTAAGTTCCCATCATCTACGAAGTTTAGTGGTGTATCTCCTTACGTAGATTTTGTGCCTAATATTCGTTATGCTGAAGTATTGTTAAACCTTGCTGAAGCTGAAGCTGAAACAGGTAACTTAACACGTGCTGTCGCTTTGTTGAAAGCTGTTCACGGTCGTTCAGATGCTTCTTATGTATTCCCAGCATTGGATACAAAAGCTGACGTAATCAAAGCTATCTTAACAGAACGCCGTATTGAATTTTTAGCGGAAGGTTTCCGTGCAAATGATGTAACACGTCGTGGAGAACCTATGGTATCTTTTGGTGCAGGTGCAACCATTCAGCCATCAGATCCTCGTTATATCTACGGTATTCCATTAGTTGAGGTTCAAACGAATCCTAGCATTGGAAAATAATTAATTTAGCGGAGGCGCGATTCTTTGCGTTTTCAAATCAAAAGCCCAAGGATATTTCCTTGGGCTTTTTTGTTTTTATTCATCTCCAGGAGGGTTATCATCAGGTTTAGAGACGCGAAGTATCGCGTCTCTACTTTGAGATAGGGTAAAAAGAAACCCAGCGATTGCTTGCTGGGTTCTCCTGGGTAGACGCGAAGTATCGCGCCTCTACATGTGTATTGAAAAAAAGAAACCCAGCGATTGCTCGCTGGGTTCTTAAGGGTAGACGCGAAGTATCGCGTCTCTACAAACTAACGTCTAAAGTCCAAGGTCTAATGTCTATTCTTACCAAATCTTAATCCGCTCTTCTGGTTTCTTATACAACTTATCTCCTGGCTTCACATCAAATGCCTTGTACCAAGCATCCATGTTGACCGGTGCCCCGATAGCACGAAATTGGGCCGGTGAATGTGGATCCGTTTGAATCATATTAGCAGCTGTTTCGGGTAACGATGAACTTCTCCACACTTGTGCAAATCCTAGAAAAAACCGTTGGTCAGGCGTAAATCCATCAATTTTCGCTTTTGATTTTCCTTGTTTAGTCATTTTGAATGCTTCATAAGCCATATTCAAACCTCCCAAATCGCCAATGTTTTCACCCATAGTTAATTTGCCATTCACATGTAAGGTATCCAAAATGGTATAGGCATCGAATTGTTTACCTAATAGTTCTGTTTTGGCCTTGAATTTCGCCAAATCATCTTTCGTCCACCAATTTCTCAAAGCTCCATCTTTGTCATATTGACTCCCTGAATCGTCAAATCCATGTGACATTTCATGGCCAATTACAGCACCGATACCTCCATAGTTAATGGCATCATCCGCCTTCGCGTCAAAGAATGGGAATTGTAAAATGCCTGCAGGGAACACAATTTCATTCATCACCGGGCTGTAATAAGCGTTTACTGTTGGAGGTGTCATACCCCATTTAGTTCGGTCAACGGGCTTACCGATTTGACTAATGTTCTCTTGGAAGCTCCACGCACTTGCATTTCGCAAGTTTTGGTAAAATGATGACGGATTGATTTCTAATCCTTCATATGTTTTCCAAGTATCGGGATAGCCAATTTTAGGGGTAAATGCATACAATTTTGCCAGCGCTTTTTGTTTGGTTTCATCGCTCATCCAATCTAATTTTTTGATCCGGATTTCAAATGCTTTACGCAAGTTGCTGACTAATTCTGCCATACGAACTTTCGCTTCAGGCTTGAAATATTTCGCTACATATAATTGGCCTAGTAATTCTCCGATGACTCCATCCGTGAGGGATGACATGCGTTGCCAACGTGGCGTTTGAACCTTTTGCCCGCTAATGACTTGGTTAAAAGTAAAGTTTGCTTTCACGAAAGGAGAGCTCAAATAACTAGCTGATCCTTTCAGGACGTTCCAAGTCAAATACGTTTTCCAAGTTTCTAAAGGTGTTTCAATCAATAACTTATTCGCTACTTCGAAGAATTTGGGTGCGGAAACCAACATAGAATCAGGAGCCGTAGTGCCAAAATCTTGGAATGTCATCGCCCAATTAAACGCGGGTGATTTTTGATTGAATTCCGCAAATGAAAACTTATTGTAGGTTTTGTATGGGTCACGCATTTCCACACGTGACATTTGCGCTTCCGCTAATTTTTTTTCCAATTGAAAAATCGATTCAGCATTTGCCTTTGCTTGTACTTCATTCGTGCCTATCAATTGGAATAATGTGCTCACATAACTTTTGAAAGCTTCCTGGATTTTAAGGCTTCGAGCGTCAGATTTTAAATAATAGTCGCGGTCAGGTAAGGACGTACCCCCTTGGCCTAATTGAGGGACCATTTTGTCTACTTGCTTACGATCCTGACCCACATAAAAACTAAATAGGGGCGATGCGGCTCCTGTTTTGCGCAGTCGGGCAATTTCTGTCACAACTTGAGACTTGAATTGAATTGCGTTGATTTGATTCAAATCTGCTTGAATAGGAGTGAAGCCCAGTTTTTCAATGGATAAACTATCCATCGCCGCGGAGTAGAAGTCTGCAACCCGGCGTTCCACCGAGCCAGCCGGAGCATTAGTACTCAGGGTTCCTTCTAGGATTGTTTTAACCGCATTAATGTTGAAATCACGTAATTGATTGAAGGTCCCCCATCGTGTTTCTTTGGCCGGGATGGGATTATTTTTAATCCAATTCCCATTTGCATATTCTGCAAAATCATCGCCCGGTTTAACATTCAGATTCATGTTAGCCCGATCAATAAATTTCGTGGTATTTTGTGCTTCTAATGAAAAAGCACCTAGCATAAACGCTAGGACGAGCATTGCGTATTTTTTTCTCATAAGTTTATAATAGATGAAGTTTTAATAACTAATTTACGAAGCTAAATGTTTTTTATGAAAAAAATCTTACTCTTTGTCTTGCTTGTTTGGGGGCATGCAAGTATCGCTCAGAAACCCGCCATGTCACATGAAAGCATGTGGATGTTGAAGAAAATAGGTACTCCCGCATTAAGCCCTTCTGGGAAATGGGTAGTTTATAGTAGAACGGAAACATCCTATAATACGGAAGAGCAAACAACAGACTTGTGGCTTGCAGCAACGGATGGGTCTTCAGAGCCTCGTAAAATCACGAATTCCAAAGGGGGAGAAGACAATTATTTTTGGCATCCAATTTTACATCAAATCTTTTTTACAGCGAAACGAGAGGGAGATGAAGTAGCTCAATTATATCGTTTGAATTTGGATTTAGGGGGTGAAGCCCAACGATTGACTAGTTTGTCTACAGGAATTGCGACACCTAAAATAAGTTCTGACGGTCGTTTGATTGCGTTCACTTCGCGCGTTTTTGCAACCGCATTTACGGATTCAACCAGTAAGAAATTAGCGGAAGAAAAGAAGAAAATTAAAACCAAAGCACGTGTTTATACCTCTTTCCCCATTCGCTATTGGGACAGCTGGTTGGATGAAAAACAATCACACATTTATGTCATGGATTTATCTGTTGAAAAACCGAATCCTGTTAATGTGTTTTCCAAAATAAGTTTAGTCGAATCCAAAGGATTCCAATTAGGTTCTTTTGCCATTAGTCCAGATTCTAAGCAAATTATCTTTACGGCAACAACCGAATATAATACCACCGCCTACCAGTCTGCGAACTCACATCTATATGCTGTTTCTATTTCTGGTGGTCCCGAAAAACGATTGAGTCAAGATCCTACAGATTATTCTCAAGTTCAATTTGCTGAAGACGGTAAGTATCTGATTGCCGCTGGGCATATGAATGGAAATAAGATCTATTATCTCGAGCATTTGTATCGTTTCGCTTGGCCTTCCATGGAAAATCGCACCGAATTAGCGACGGGTCTTGATCGACCGATTAATGATTGGGAAGTGTCAGGTAATTCTATTTTTGCGAGCATTGAAGATCAAGGAGTTGATCGCGCAATTCAAATTTCGATCGAAAATGGAAATTATGCCAACTTAATTGGTGGTGAAACTGGATCCGTTACAGGTTTATCGGTGGCAGGAAATTCGATAGCTTATACATATCAGCACCTCGCTGCACCAGCAGAAGTGTATGTTTGGAATGCAGGCAAATCAGTTGCCATTTCAAAGGCCAACGATGCTTCGTTAGCAAAATTGGATTTGCCTAAACCAGAGGTTTTTTGGACCAAATCGTCTCGAGGCAAAATGATTCGCAGTGTTATCTTGCGCCCTGCAGGTTTTGATGCCTCCAAGAAATATCCTTTGTTTGTCTTGATGCATGGAGGTCCTGCGAGTTCATTTAAAGATGTATTTGGGTATCGTTGGAATCCTTACGTGTTAGGCGCTCCGGGATACGTGATTGTGATGACAGATTATACAGGTTCCGTTGGTTATGGTGAAAAATTCGCGCAAGACATTCAGTTGGATCCATTCAAAGGACCCGGAAATGAAATTTTAGAAGCGGCTGCCGATGCGATGAAACGTTTTTCATTTATCGATGCGTCACGTCAGGCGGCAGGTGGGGCGTCTTATGGGGGACATTTGGCCAACTGGATGCAGGCGACAACTTCGCATTTCAAATGCTTGATTTCGCATGCGGGTTTGGTGAATTCAGAATCGCAATGGGGTACTTCCGATGTGATTTGGGGTAGAGAATTGATGAATGGGGGAGCACCGTGGGTGCCTACCAAAACTTGGAAAGAACAGAATCCAATGCGCTTTGCAGCTAATTTCAAGACGCCTATGTTATTGACGGTAGGAGAGAATGACTTCCGCGTACCGATCAACAATACCTTGGAAAACTGGAGCATTCATCAGCGATTACAAATCCCAAGTAAATTGATTGTATTTCCTGGTGAGAATCACTGGATCTTAAATCCGGATAATTCGAAGTTTCATTATCAGGAAGTTGGGAATTGGTTAGCGAATTATTTGAAGTGAAATAGTCCGGAGGAAAAGAGTCCGGAGTCCGGAGGGGAAAAGTCCGGAGGGAAATAGTCCGAAGTCCGGAGGGAAAGAGTCCGGAGTACTTAGGGAATGAGTAATAAGCTTATCGCTAGAACATACTCCTATAGACTTCGGACTAATTCCTTTCGGACTTCGGACTATTTCCCTCCGGACTATTCACCTTTCGGACTTCGGACTATTTCCCTCCGGACTATTCACCTTTCGGACTTCGGACTATTTCCCTCCGGACTATTCACCTTCGGACTTCGGACTAATTCCCTTCGGACTAATTCCCTTCGGACTTACAGTTCCACCATCTTTCCCGTTCTCACCGATTCATCACAAGCGAAGGCGATTCTCAAACTGTTCACCGCGTCTTCTACGTGATCTGTTAGATCAACATCCACCTGAATGGCATGTAGGAAATAAGCCTGCTCTCGGTCACATAAACCTTGATGATCGGGTTCATCTGTTAGGTTAATCCATTCATCTGGACGTGTAAATTCATTTTCGGTGTCGATATCCGCGTGATGCACACGAAGGGACTCTGTTTTGGTATGCGATTCCACGGAATCGGATTTACCCTCTCCACTGGCATTCTGGGCAACGATGGAAACGGAGCCTTTCGGGCCGAAAACATCTTTGACAAAATAGGCTGTTTGGGAAATCATCGGGCCCCAACCGGCTTCATACCAACCTACGGAACCATCTTCAAAATGAATTTGCAATTGCCCATAATTGTAATTTCCAGCTGGAATATCTTCTGTCATGCGTGCGCCAATCGCCGAAACGCGAACCGGTTTCGAACGCGTCATTTGGCACATGACATCAATGTAATGCACGCCGCAATCCACAATTGGACTTAAACTTGCCATCAAATTACGATGCACATCCCACATATAGCCATGCGATTGTTGGTTCAAATTCATGCGCATCACCAAGGGTTTCCCCATTTCTTTGGCTACCTCAATGAACTTGATCCATGAGGGATGATGGCGTAAAATATATCCGACAACCAGTTTTTTGCCCGTTTTTTTCGCCACCTCAGCCACGCGAATGGCGCCGGCTAAACTATCGGCAATCGGTTTTTCGATAAACACATGACAACCCGCTTCCATTGCTTCGATGGCATAAGCTTCGTGTGTGTCGGGATACGTGGAGATACATACCGCATCAGGTTTTGTCTCTGCTAATGCGGCCGAATATTCATTGAATAGGGGGTATTTTCCTCCTATTTTATTATTTAAGGTTTCCTTGCTTTTACCTGGGGACACAAGGCCACAAATTTCAAAGTCAGGGGAATGGTGATAGGCTGTCGCATGCGAAGCTCCCATGTTTCCACATCCCACAACGAGTACGCGAACTGTTTTCATAATTTCAGGTTTGAATGTCCAAGTTAACAAGAATGATTATAAAATTCGATTTCTCGTCTTTATAAAATATGCGCAAGATAGGAATCATACTACTGTTTGTTTGTCAGGGTTTGTTGGCCCAAAATACCAAAGGAGTTACGGGTATTCCCGACAGTTCGTTTGCCAATTATTCAGCCTGGAAATCGGCTTTACAATCGGATCCTTCGTTGCGTTTAGCAGAATATACCTCCGGGACAGTGCCGAAAGCTAAATCGATTGTTTACAAAAAAATCGGTGCTCGGAAATTGGTCTTGGATGTTTTTGAGCCACAAGATGCTAAATCTCGTAAGACTTTATTGTTTTTTCACGGAGGTGGCTGGCGAACGGGGCATCGTTCCCAACATACTGCTTTAGCACAAGCTTTAGCTGCCAGAGGCTACCGCGTTTTCTTAGCCGAATATCGTTTGTCGACCGAAGCGCTCTATCCAGCAGCGATGCAAGACGCACAGTCGGCGCTTAGTTATTTACATCTTCATGCAGCTAAACTTCATGTCGATTCGAAACAAATCTTTGTGGCAGGCTATTCCGCAGGAGGCCAAATGGCTGCTTTATTAGGAGCCGTTCAGGATGAAAATCTCTTTGGAAAAGGACAGAAAATCAAAGGGGTCATCGACCTAGATGGGATTTTGGCCTATATCCATCCTGAATCGGGGGAAGGGGATGATCGAGTTCGGACTTCTGCGGCGACCGCTTATTTTGGCTATACCAAAACGGAGAATCCTGCGCTTTGGAACCAAGCATCTGCATTACATCATGTTTCCAAGCAAGATCCACCTGTGTTGTTTGTTAATTCTGGGAATGCACGCATGCATGCGGGAAGGGATGATTTCCGACAAAAAATGACGACTTATGGGATTTTGACCGACGTCTATACGCATGAAGGTTCGCCGCATACTTTCTTGTTGTTTACCAAATGGTTTGATAAAACGGTCCAATTAATGGACCAATTCATGCAGCAGATCACGGTGGCCAAAGATGGCTCAGGGGATGTTCGTACAATTCAGGAAGCAATCAATAAAAGCAGGAATAATCAATCGATTTACATCAAAAATGGCCTGTATCAAGAGAAGGTGTTTGTTGATTCGCTCCGACATGATCTACGATTCATCGGCCAATCGCGTGCCGGTGTTATCTTGAAGTTTACACAGGCGCGTGATATTTGGCGTTGTTCAAATCCGGATGATTACGGTGCGGGTGTGCTGAATATCAAAGGGCATGATTTGAGTTTTGAGCATCTGACGGTGATAAATGATTATGGTTTGATTACGAAGCAAGATGTTACGATTCCATGTTTAAATGAGGCGGGAAAAACGACTGTGAGTACAGTTCAGAAATATGCTTTGCCGAGGGAATCCGGGGAAAAGGATGGCGAAAAAATTGTGCGTGTAGATGGGCACCAATTTGCCGTTCGGACCATGCCGGGTGCCACACGCTTACGCTTTGAACATTGCACCTTTCGTTCGGGTGGCGGAGATACGATGAGTCCTTGGGACGTTAATGCTGGGATGTATTATTTGAACGATTGCGAGATTGAAGGAGGTGTCGATTTGTATTGTCCGCGGGGTTATGCTTTGGCGGAAAACTGTACCTTCATTTGTCATAATATGAATGCGGCGATTTGGCATGATGGATCTGGAGAGGAAGGGGCGAAGTCTGTCCTGAAAAATTGCCGATTTGTGGGTGATGCGGGCTATAAATTAGGGCGTTACCACCGCGAAGCTCAAATGTTTTTATTCAATTGCACCTTCGATAAAAACATGGCCGATGCACCTATTTACCAGTCGGGCGACCGGAAATTAGCCTGGGGGCATCGGGTGTATTATGCCAACTGCCACCGCGAGGGAGGGGATTTCACTTGGCATCAAAACAACACGAATTTCAAGTCGGAGGACATCAATTTTGCCTGGGTTTTTGGAGATAAATGGAAATAAATTTTTATTGTATCAAAAAAATACATTAATTTGTGCTTAACCTCTAAACCTATTATAATTCTCATGGAAAGAAGACATTTCCTAAAGCAATCGAGTGCATATCTTGCTGGCTCACTTTTTTTACCTTCCATTTTCAAGGCTACTCCGCGTCCAATGGGCGTACAGTTGTTTACGCTTTTCATGACTTTAGATCAAGATGTGAAGGGGAACATGCAGAAAATTGCGGATTTGGGGTATAAAGATATCGAGTCGGCATTTAGTCGCATCGGTGGATTTTATGGGATGTCGGCCATGGAATTTTCGGATTTAAACAAGTCTTTAGGAATGAATTGGGTTTCGCATCATGTTATGGGGGCTCCATTTAAGCCTCGTCCAGGATTTGATACGTCGAAGATGCCACGCATGAATAATTTGCGGGACGATGCGCAAGCGATTGTAGATTCATTGAAAGGTACAACCGTGAAGTATTTGGTATGTGCGAACATCCCGGTGAATTCGAAAGAAGAAGTAGCTGAGGCTGTTCAAGTATTGACAAAGGCAGGTAAGATTGCCAATGCAGCCGGATTGACTTTATGTTACCACAACCATGATCGTGAATTTGAGCTTGTTGATGGTCAAAAAGCTTTTGATGTATTTTCAAAGGAGATTTCTGCCGACTTATTGAAGTTTGAATTGGACTTAGGCTGGGCGACAAAAGCAGGTGTAGATCCTGTTGCTTTGTTCAAAGCTCAACCAGGTCGTTTCCCATTGTGTCACATCAAAGATTTTGACGAAGGATTTAAAAACATTGTTCCAGCAGGTTCTGGGATTGTGAATTTCAAACGTATTTTGGATGCTGCTTCAATCGGTGGTTTGAAACATTTCTTTATTGAGCATGATATGCCAAAAGACGCGATTGAAAGTTTAACAATCGGTAAAAAGAATATTGGTCCTTTGTTATAAGGAAATTAGATTAATGATTGATTCTTTGAAAGCGCGAGATGTATGTCTCGCGTTTTTTTATTCCCAAATTGTAGAGACGCGATACTTCGCGTCTACATAACATGAAATATAAGACGCGAAGTATCGCGTCACGACAAATTGAAATAAGACGCGAAGTGTCGCGTCTCTACAAAAAGGATAAATAGACACGAAGTATCGCGTCTCTACAAATTATTTCAATATCCTAAACTGATACGGCGCCAATCCCAAATGGTCATGATCCATGCCCACTTGTAAGGTTTCCCCCGACCATAAATCTTTCACCTGTGCTGGTCTTTGTCCATTCGAATCCATAATAAACCAAGTGATTTCTTGTGGAGCAGAGCTAAAATTAAACAAGCACGTGATTTTCTCCTCGCCGATATAACGAACAAAACCTGCTATGGAATTATTGTGATTTCCCAACCACTGTATATTTTTCAAATCTGCTACGATCGGTAGTGAACGTCTTAATTTGATCAATTGTTGCAAGGCAGTATAAACTTGATTTTCCGTTGTGACTTTTTTGGCTACCGCTTTATTGCGCTCCCAATCGATAATTGGTCGGTGCATCCAGCGATTATCATAACTCTTACCTGGGTCATTCAAATAGCTATAATCATTCGTATAACCCGCTTCATCTCCATAAAACAACATCGGAACTCCGCCTACGAACATACTCATGGCTTGCATTAAGATGATTTTATCAATCGATGTTTGAATCGCAGCTTTGTCGTTCTTTTCAATCGCCGACTCCAATCCGCATAAAGATGCTAATGAACCGGAAAGTCGGGCATCTTGCGTCTTCGGATTAACAGCAAATAAGGCGCCTTTTGCTGGCGAACCCGGCTGCGCGCCGCTGTAATAATTTTTGATATATGAACGATGATCATAAGGCGTGAAACCTGCCTGCTCAATCATGTAGTCGTCATATCCTAAACCAATGTCATCATGACAGCGGGTATAGGTTAACCAAGTTGCACCCAAAGGTTTGCGAAGCAATTCATGTTGGGCATTCTGCATAATTCTTACATCACCGGTCGCCAAAGCATCCCATTGAACCGCCATTTGCGTCGCATTATAAGCAAAATCACATTCATGTGTTGCATAGCGACCCGTACCGAAATATTCCATGATTTGAGCAGGTGCAACAATGGCTTCGCCTAGAATAGCCATTCCCGGAGTAGCTACTTCTGTACACATTTTGATCAATTGCAACAATTGATGCGCCTCGGGAAGGTTTTGACAAGTAGTTCCCACTTGTTTCCAAATGAAAGCCGGTGCATCGATACGAACCACGTCAACACCCAAATTGGCATAGAAAAACACATTACCCAACATCTCAATAAATACCTTTGGATTCGTATAATTCAAATCCCATTGGTAATGATGGAAAACAGTCATGACCCATTTGTCCAACTTCTCATCATAGGTGAAACTTCCCGGCGAACTTTCTGGAAAAATTTCCGGCATTGTTTCCTCCATTTGATCAGGAATCCGGCGATCATCGTACATGTAGAAATACGCTTGGTATTCTTTGATGCCCGATTTTGCCAACTTCGCCCATTCATGGTGGTGAGAAGTATGATTCAGGACGATGTCAATCATCAGATACATGTCCTCTTTTTGAAGTGCCGACTGGAATTTACGTAAATCTTCAATAGTCCCTAAACGATCCTCTACTACGCGAAAATCCTCGACAGCATAACCGCCATCACTCTCTCCCTCAGGACTTTTGAATAATGGCATGAGGTGTAAAAAATTGACACCGAGCTTTTGTAAATAGGGTAATTTGCTAGGCAGGTCATTGATTTGGCCGGCGAAGCGGTCTACATACAAGCTCATGCCCACCAAGTCTTGGCTTAAGAACCATTGTCCTTTTTTCTCCTTTTGCGCATCACGTTTCTTTAAGTCATCGGAACGATCCACAAAAGCTTGGCAAATGGAATTCAGCAAGCTTTGGAATAAATTCGCAGCATGCGGATGATTACCATAGATCGCGTTAAAATGCGATTGAATATCATCGATATTCGCCGTAAAGCGTTCTACGAATTTAGCGTCTTTGATTTTATGCGATTTGACAAGCTCATGGAGCTTATGTTGTAAGGCTGGATTGTACACGGATATTAATTAAAAATGCTGTTGTTCAAATGTTTAAATGCTTCCATTGCTCCCATGTATTCACAGGTGCGCGCGCCAGCTTTGTTGGCATTCTGAATGATTTTATTCCAATCTTCAAAACCTAATTCCGCAGGATTCAACGACGCGTCGTCTAATTGGTATAATACCGCTCCTACAAAAGCATCTCCAGCTCCTGTTGTATCGGTTGGCTTAATTTGGATACTTGGTATAATATAGGTTTTGCCATCAAGTCCCAAAAGCGTTCCATCTTTTCCCAAGGTAATGGTGAATACGCCGGGGATGTTGGCCAATAAATCAGTCGCTGCAGCTTCCAAGGTATTTTTCCCGGTGATCAGCATCGCTTCTTCATCGCTCAACTTCGTGAAATGCGCTTGTTTTAAGTATATCCACGATTGCTTGATGAAACTTTCTTGCTTGTCGCCAAATAATAAATGGCGGTAATTTGGGTCAAAACTGATCGTTTTGCCTTGGTTTTTGGCACATTCTAATAAAAAATAATAGGCTGCATTCAATGGTCCATCCAAGAAAGCCGTTGCCGAACCAAAATGAATAATATGCGTTTCTGTTAAATCAATGGCCGCAACTTCATCGACCGTTAATTGTGCATCAGCGCCCCGATTAAACACGAAATCGCGTTCGCCATCGAGCATCAAAGACACGAAAGCAAAAGTGGTAAAGTGATTGGAATCCAAGTGAACATGCTTCGTGTCCACCTTAAACTCCGACATGACTTGATTTAATTGTTTACCAAAAGGGTCATTTCCGACCTTAGCTGATAAAGCAACAGAACCACCGAGGGCTCCAATCGCAGCAGCAACATTCGTAGGTGCTCCACCTGGTTTTTTTAGGAAATTTTGACCGTCAGATAAGCTACTTCCCTTATCGGTACAAATCATGTCGATTAAGGCTTCGCCAATACACAATACACTCATTAGGCTTTGGTTGGGGATGGTTTAATAAAAGCGGTTGCGAGAGCTGCAATGGCCAACAACGCGCCTGCAAAGGTAATCGCATTTCTTGGATCATTATCCAAAAAGTGCTTTAAAATATATCCAAACGATATATTTTGAAGGATCATCGGGATCACAATCATCATGTTGATGATGCCCATGTAAACACCGTAACGTTCTTTGGGAATGTCACCTACGACCAATAAATAAGGGATACCCATCATACTGGCCCAGCCGATTCCAAAGCCAGAAATCGCAAAGAATAATAAGTTCTTGTTTTCAATGTTTGGAAAGGCGAAAAAACCTGCTGCTGCCAAAAGTAGACAGGTCATGTGAACGGATTTCGCGCCATATTTTTTGGCAAAACCAGCCAAGGCTAACGCGGATAAGAAGGTAACGATATTGTACCAGCCATTGACTAATCCTGTCCAGGAAACGGCTTTTTCGTAGAGTTCGGGATTGTCTTTCGGTGTTGCATTCCAAACGGATAAGGCAATACTTTTCGAAGAATTTTGCCAGTAGCAAAAAAGCGCATACCATTGAAATAGGTAGACTAAGGCTAATTGCCACATGACTTTTGGCATTTCTCCGATCGCATGAAATATCTCCGTAATCGATTCGCCGACACTCACTTTTTTCGTTCGAATTTGTGCTAACTCTTCTGCCGTAGGTTCTATCTCGGAAGTTGTTCGCATACTCCACCAAATAGATCCAATGGAACAAACAGCGCCCAAAAAGAAGGATGCATACACCCAAGTAGGTAAGGAGCCCGTTTTACCAATGAAAATTAAAGGGAAGATGAAAAGCGATAGATTCGCTAAGGTTTGCCCAAAACCCGTGAAAAAACTTTGCATCTGAAAGCCCGTGGGTTGTTGCTCTTCATTCAATTTGTCAGCCACAAATGCCCGGTAAGGCTCCATAGCCGTATTATTTCCCGCATCTAAAATCCATAACAATCCAGCAGCCATCCATAAAGATGAGCTGAAGGGGTATAGTAAAAGACAGATACTGCAAAGTAGCGCACCGATGAAGAAGAAGGGTTTTCTACGACCCCAGCGTGGATGCCAAGTGCTATCCGAAAGCGCCCCAATGAAGGGCTGAATTAATAAGCCCGTCACGGGACCTGCTAAATTCAATAAGGGAATCTCATCGGGGCTTGCGCCTAAAAAATCATAAATGGGATTAACTGCACTTTGTTGAAGCCCGAAGCTATATTGAATGCCAAAAAAACCAACGTTCATGTTGATGATTTGACTGAAACTAAGCGAGGGTTTTTTTAATGACATAGCAATAGGTTTATTTTCAGATTAAATTTAATTAAACCAATCTAATGACCCAAACTGTTCTATACTGTCGGCCTAATATTCTTGCGAAAGTGGATGTATCATGAGTTCATCAATGACCACATGTGCCGGCTGATTCATCACATAATAGATACTATCTGCCATGTCTTCAGGGCTTAACCAAGTCTGATGACTTGCATCGCCTTGGGGTTCCGCGTGGAAATGCGAGTCGACTAAACCAGAGTATATGGTTGATACCTTGATGCCATCTTTTCTTACTTCTTTGCGCAAGGCTTCATTGAAAGCATGTTGGGCATATTTGGAAGCACAATATAATGATCCGCCATCGAAAACACGTTTAGCGACGTCCGAAGCGATAGCAATGATATGACCTTTTTTAGCTTGGCACATGTGAGGCAATACACGTTGGGAGAATAGAAATGTACCTTTCACATTGGTGTCAAAGACCTGATCCCACTTTTCTTCTGTGTAAGAATCTGTTGGGCCAAAGGCTCCCACGCCCGCATTATTAATCATGAAATCAATTTTCCCAAACGTATGTGCCGTTTTTTCGACGGCATTTTGAACAAAGGTTGCATCCGAAACATCCCCAGCGAAATACAAAGGGCGATGTCCCATTTCGGTTATTTCGGCGGCTAGGTCTTTTAATTCGCCTACATTTCGGGCGATTAAACTAACTTGAAAATTATGTTTAGCAAGTAAGATGGCTAATGCACGTCCGATACCTCGTGAGGCACCGGTGATGATGGCGGTAGGGTAGCTGTTGTTCATAATTCAAACATACACATTATTTTGTCTACCTGGACGGGATGTTTGCCGACAAATTTTATCGGTAGTTCGATCGTTCTTATTTTATTGTTATTACTCTCTTATTTTTGATTCATGAAAAGAAAAGCATTTATTATCAAAACAGGTTCAGTTTTGCTTGCTCCTTGGGTGACAGCGGCCTGTATTAAAAATCAAGAGGATAGTTCAATAACTCCCACTACAGCAAATAGCTCAGGGTCATGTAAGTTGACAGACGCCGAGGAAGTTGGCCCATTCCCCTTGTATGAAAAAAGAGATACTGCTATTACACATACAGATATTACCGAAGGAAAAACGGGTATCCCGTTAAATGTTGCCATAATAGTTCGGAATGTTAATAACAATTGTTCAGTCATTGCCAATGCATCCGTAGTGATTTGGCATTGCGATAAGGATGGTTATTATTCAGGTTATGTGAATCAGGGATATTTGGGAAATCAAGACAATACGGCAAAGACATTTTGCCGTGGAATGGCCACAACCGATGCCATGGGTACGGTTAATTTCAAAACGATTTATCCGGGTTGGTATCAAGGGCGAGCAACGCATATACATGCGCAGATTTACGTGGGAGGACAGCTTAAATTATCCACACAAATGGCTTTTCCTGAGGAAATTAACACCCTTGTACATGGTTCAGATTTATACAAAGCTCATGGACAAAATACGACAAAAAACACCAGTGATAATGTCTTTCGAGATTCCTTAATAAGTGATTTAGCTACCGTGACAGCAAATCCTATTATAGGTGGATATGATTTTGTTCATACAATCAATATAGCGGTCTAAAGCGTTTGCTTATTGAATTATTTTTGTATTATTTTATACAATTCTAATCTCAATAAGCCATGAAAAAGGTCAAAGACATTTTAACCAAGAAGGGTGCGACGGTGATTTCGATTCCCTCTGATGCAAAGATTATCGAGGCTTTGCAATTAATGCAAGATTGTAATGTAGGTTCGGTGGTGGTCATGGATCATGGCCAATACCGTGGCATTTTGACCGAGCGCGATTATGCCCGCAAGGTAATTTTATTGGATAAAAACTCTTCAGATACTTCCGTGGCGGAAATCATGTCCACCGACTTGCCGGGTGTTGAGTTAGGAAGTTCGATTGAAGTCTGCATGATATTGATGTCGGAGCGCAATATTCGCTACCTCCCCGTTGTCGAAAATGGGGAAATGATCGGCATTATTTCCAGCAATGATTTGATTAAGGCCACTATCCAAGATCATTTGGAAACCATTGAGCACCTGAAAAATTACATACATGCGTAAACGGATTGCCTTTTTGATCAACCCGTCAAAGCGTGTTCGTTTGCATGCCTATGTACAGTGGGTGAAGTCCTGTGTTTCTTGTGAGCTTTTTATTTTTAATGAGCAATGGCCCAAAAGCTTAGATGAGTTTGATGAGGTCTGGGTAATGGGAGGTGATGGAACGTTCAATTATTTTGTGAATGCATATCCTACTTGCGACAAACCGATCGCTTTATTCAAAGGGGGGACAGGAAATGATTTCTATTGGAAACTTTTTGGAAATATGTCGCGGGAAATGCATTTAAAGGTTGTTTTGGATGCGCATGTGGAAGCAATCGATGCGGGACGGGTCAATGATATGTTGTTTTTAAATGGAGTGGGAATCGGAATTGAAGGGGAGGTGTTAGCTGCCATGGATGCGATTCGTTGGATTGGTGGCGCCCTGGGCTATTATTTAGCCGCGATTCCTGCCTTGTTTCGGTTCAAATCTTATACCATCCAAAAAACGCGTCCCGTTTTTTTGTGCATGGTTTTTAACAGTTCTCGGGCGGGGGGTGGTTTTCATTTCTTTCCAATGGCGTCCGTACAAGATGGATTATTGAATATGTTGGTGTGCGATCTATTACCTATGTGGAAGCGATTGTTTTACATGCCGATTATTCAATCCGGGAAACACATCAATCTCCCCTTCGTGCATTTTTCCAAAATTTCGTCGACTCGGATTGAATGTAATCGTGTGCTGAAGGCGCAAGTTGATGGGGAGGTGTTGGAGTCGGATACGTTTGATTTTACGATTCTTCCTGCTAAATTTAAGTTTATTGTACCTGTTAAACTATAAAATATGCGTATTCAATTATGGGCTGTTTCAGCCTTCGTCATGTTCTCTTTTGCTGTTTTAGGGCAGGAGGCCGACAAGAAAAAAGTCATTCAATCCATTCAAAATCGCTCCGAGCAATACGGGCAAATCGCTCAAAAAATCTGGAACCTTGCGGAAGTGGGTTACAAGGAGAAACAAAGTTCTTTGTTGTTGCAGGAGACTTTACGCCAAGCAGGATTTCAAGTGGAGGCGGGTGTTGCTGAAATACCAACGGCCTTTGTTGCGACGTTCGGACAAGGAAAGCCGGTGATCGGTATCATGGCAGAATATGACGCTTTGCCGGGTTTGTCGCAGGATTCAATCCCAACTAAACGTACGCTCGGCGGAAATTCAGGCCATGCGTGTGGGCATCATTTGTTTGGGACAGGTTCTGTCGCAGCGGCAATTGCGGTGAAGGAATGGATGAAAGAAACCGGCCAAAAAGGAACGATTAAATTATATGGTTGCCCAGCTGAAGAGGGAGGATCCGGAAAAGTTTATATGGTTCGGGCTGGTTTGTTTAATCAGGCCGATGTAATGTTGCACTGGCATCCGAATGATGAGAATACCGTGTCGCCATCTTCATCCTTAGCAAATAAAGCGGGCAAGTTCCGTTTTTATGGCTTATCGTCACATGCGGCAGCATCCCCAGAAAGAGGCCGTTCAGCGTTAGATGCTGTGGAGGCGATGGATCACATGGCAAATATGATGCGCGAACATGTGCCTTCTTCTACACGCATTCACTATGTGATTACAAACGGAGGCAAGGCTCCGAATATCGTGCCTGATTATGCAGAGGTGTATTATTATGTTCGTTCTCCGCAACGTGATGTAGTGATGGATGTGTGGAATCGAATTGAAAAGGCGGCAGAAGGTGCTGCTTTGGGCACAGGGACTCGATATGAAGTGGAATTAATTGGAGGTGTTTATGAGGTTTTGCCAAACGAACATTTAGTTTCTGTGATGGGTTCGAATTTGAAAACAGTTGGAGGATATACACTTAATTCATCCGAGCAGGCTTTTGCGAAACAAATCCAACAAACACCTGGAATGCAAACGGTTGATTTAGCTACGACGAATCAGGTTTTTTTAAACCATCCGGATCCGAGTGGTGGAGGCTCAACGGATGTGGGGGATGTTTCTTGGGTGGTACCTACTGTGGGTTTAGGAGCTGCAACTTGGGTGCCAGGAACCGCAGCACATAGTTGGCAAGCGGTAGCCGCAGGAGGCATGTCGATCGGTCGGAAGGGAATGTTAGTCGCTGCTAAAACGATTGCTTTAACAGCCATTGATTTATTTAAGAAACCGGTATTGATTGAAGATGCACGATTGGAATGGTTGAACAAGCGCGGTACGGAGTTTCAATACAAGAGTTTATTGGGTGATCGCAAGCCTGCCTTGAATTACCGCGATTAGATTATCAGTTTTTTAGGGCAAATTGTCTTGAATAAACCGTAGCTTTTTGCTGCCCTCTCTCACCTTTGGCAAACCTTCAAGGATTGCCAAAGGTAGGCAGCAAGGTCGTCTTCTTCGTTTTGGATTTCATCGATTCATTCAGCCAATAAGACAATTATCATTTTTTGAATTCTGTAAAGTCTGTAAATTCGAATTAAAACCTGCTCAATCGAACATAAATATGAAGCAAGAAAAATACAGTCGCTACGAATTTTTGAAGAAAATGGGCTTTCAGGGCGGTGCTTTGATGGCCGTTTTGGCTTCATGTACCCAACAAGAAGATTCGGTTTTGGAATCCTTGATTGTTAATAAGAATGGAGAAACAGTAGCTGCGCTTGATAGTACAAAAACAAGTGCCGCTGTAAGTACACCAAGTACTTCAACCGGAGGCACTACAAGCGGAGGAACAACGACAGGTGGTTCGACATCTTCTACATCCATGCCGCTGGGAAAAGTTAGCACAGCCGAGCTATCAAATGTGAAAAGCCCTTTAGTTAAATTAGACCTATCAATTTCAAGCTCAGCCGCATTAGCCAACACGGGTGGTTACATTACCGTAAATAATGCCATTGTTATCGGTCGGACAGCTTCTGGTGATTATGTAGCTGCATCGAATTTGTGTACGCACGAACCAAAGCGCAGGGTGATTTTCAATAAAACGGAATATTTCTGTACAGACCATGGCGCTCGATTTTCGTTAACGGGGGCCAATTTAAATACGGTTGCCCGGTCGCCACTAACTGTTTATAAAACTGCCAATGACGGGAAAACCCTCATTGTTTATGCCTAATCATGATGAAACTACTAAGTATTTTATTCTTTAGCCTGCTCTCCTGGATGGGTGATTTTTCGCAAGCGCAAAAAGATGCATCGACACAACAAAAACTGATATTACTGAACTTCTCTGGTTCTGATTGGTGCGGTCCTTGTATTAAATTGAAACATGATGTGTTTGAAAGCGAGGCTTTTGGTCAATATGCGCAAAATAAATTAGTACTTGTACGAGCTGATTTCCCGCGCTTGAAAAAGAATCAATTACCCACTGACCAACAAGCTCGTAATGACCAAATGGCGGAAAGGTATAATCCGAATGGAAAATTTCCGTTAACGGTTTTGATCAACAGTCAAGGAAAGGTTCTGAGGGAATGGGAGGGGTATCAGCCATCGGTTCAGAAATTTATCACGGAAATTTCTGCTTTTCAATAATGCCTTTATTTCAGCGGACTGATTTGTTGATGGGTAACCGATTCGACCTGGGGGTTGTCTCTGAACATGCGGCGGAGGCGAAGGAAGGGCTCGCGGAAGCTGTGCTGGAAATCAAACGAATTGAAGGTTTGTTAACGACATATAATGAGTCAAGTCAGACGTTTCTGATCAACGAAAACGCCGGAATTACTCCTGTGGAAGTTGATCAAGAAGTATATGATTTAATCGCTCGGGCGCAAAAAATATCCCGCTTGACCCAAGGGGCTTTTGATTTAAGTTATGGGTCATTGGATAAACGGTTTTGGAATTTTGACCAGCAAATGACTGAATTGCCGAGTCCAGAAAAATTGGCAGAATCGGTTCGATTGATTGATTATCAAGCCATCGAATTGAATCCCAAAAATCGAACCGTATTTTTAAGAAATAAAGGGATGCGCATTGGATTTGGAGGGATCGGAAAAGGCTATGCTGCGGACCAAGCGAAAAAACGATTAAGGCAGTTGGGGTTTCAGAACGGGGTCGTGAACGCATCTGGGGATATGAGTGCCTGGGGAATGAATGAACATGGAATGCCTTGGCAAGTTGCTATTGTAGATCCTGATGATGCAACTAAAACAGTAGCTACTTTTGATTTAAAAGATGCAGCTGTAGCTACATCTGGGAATTATGAGAAGTTTGTTTGGATCGGTGGAAAGAAGTATTCGCATACGATTAACCCTAGGACAGGTTATCCGATTCAGGGCATTAAAAGTGTTTCAGTTTTTGCCCCTGTGGCGGAATTAGCGGATGCACTGACAACGCCCATTGCAGTCATGGGTGTGGAAGTAGGCTTAGATTTAGTGAACCAATTGAATGGTGTGTTTTGCGTGATTGTTGATGACGCAAATCTGATTTTTCAATCGAATAATATTACAACACGCATAGCTTAATACGATGAAAAAAATCATATTATTGATTGCCCTGGTGGCCAGCCTATCTTCCTGCACGGTGGTGAAGGAATACCAAAAGAGTCGGATTAACGACTCTGAAATGGAATTATCATCGCGTAAAAGCGAAAAGTTTGAGCAGGCATTTTATTTATACCGGGAAGGTGCTTCAGGCGCAAACGGTGGAAAAAGCGGAGGAGGCTGCGGTTGTAACTAAGATAAGATATGAAAAAAGTTGTCCTAGCCATCGGAATTTATTGCTCGCTTTTACACGGTTCAAAGGCTCAGCAGGTTTTTTATAGTAAGAGCCATGCGCAAGAATTTTTGAATGATTCAACAGATTACGTTAAACGAAAACTGAAATTTGAAGAAGCCAACATCGTTACGGGGTATTATGATCAAGATGGGAATAATTCTGCCATAACAGGAGGTATCGGCACGGAGAAATTAACGGATTTGGCTAATTCGCTAGAGTTGCGTTTTTCCAAATTAGATCGATATAATCGTACGCATTCCATTACCGCAGATTTTAATATTGATCAATATACTTCTGCTTCTTCAGATAACATTGATCCCTTGACAATTTCATCCGCTTCCCGAAAGGATACGCATATTTACCCTAGTATTGCTTGGTCTGTCAAAGATGATCTATTGGGTACAACACAAGGTTTGGCCTATTCCTATTCAACAGAATACGATTATAAATCGCATGGATTTACCGCGAGTTATGCCAAATTGTCGAAAGACAAAAATACCGAGTGGTCTTTCAAAGGCGGCGCATTTTTGGATACCTATATGGCTATTTTACCATCCGATTTGAGACCTGCCAATTATCCTTCAGGAGCGCATGGAGACCAACGAGGAATTGATTATAAGCCACGGAATTCATTTAATGCGTCTTTTGCGATTTCGCAAGTCATCAATCAGCGTTTGCAAGTGATGGCGATGATTGAGCCGAGTTTTCAAGAGGGCTTATTGAGTACGCCTTTCCATCGTGTTTATTTTACGAATGGGAATGAGACGGTTGAAAAGTTGCCTGGTACTCGTTTCAAATTGCCAGTTGGTTTCCGACTCAGTTATTTCATGGGGGATAATACGATTATTCGGGCATTTTATCGGGCCTATATTGATGATTGGGGCATGGCGGCACATACGGCCAACTTAGAAGTACCTTATAAAATATCTCCATTCTTTTCGATTAGTCCATTCTACCGATTCAATATTCAGGGAAAAGTTAATTATTTCAAGGCCTATGGTCAACACGCCACAACGGAAACTTTTTATACCTCTGATTATGACCTGTCGAGTTTCACGAGTCAATTCATGGGCGTAGGATTGCGTTTGTCTCCTCCAGGTGGGATCGCGAGTTTAGTCAATTGGAATTCCTTGGAAGTACGTTATGGCTATTATTCTCGCTCCAACGGGATGATTGGGCATAGTATTTCTATGAGTATTAAAATAAAATAGGCTTCGGCCTTTTTTATTTATTTGATTCATCGTAATATTGCAATGTAATAATGAAATCATGGGGATTACTAAAACCGATTTGTTTACTGATGAGCAAAATGCGATCGCGCAAATGGCAAAAGTGTTGGGTCATCCGGCTCGAGTGGCCATTTTGCAATATTTAGTGAAATCAAAAACTTGTATCAATGGGGATTTGATTTCGGAATTGGGTTTAGCTCAAGCTACTGTATCTCAGCATCTTCGGGAATTGAAGGAAATCGGCTTTATTCAAGGAACCATTGAAGGGGTTTCCGTTTGTTATTGCATTAATCCGGATAAATGGGCGGAGTTTAGTCAATTGTTCGGGTCGTTTTTTGAAAATTATTTTGTTTCTCAACAAGCTAACTGCTGTTAATTATGAGCTTTCCACGCATGCATGTGTCACTTTATGTCAGCAATTTGGCGGCATCAGTGAATTTTTATTCAACGTTTTTTGGTCAGCCGGCTACGAAGATCAAGCCGGGATATGCTAAATATGTATTGGATTCTCCTTCGTTAATCATTTCGTTTATCGAAAATCCGGAGCGCGTACAAGCGAATTTTGGACATTTAGGTTTTCAAGTGGAAACGGTGGATGAAATGACGAATCGGCTTGTAAAGGCAAGAGCCCAAGGAATTGTTTCCAAAGAGGAAATCGGCACTTCATGTTGTTATGCCGTTCAAGATAAATTCTGGGCGACGGATCCGGATGGTGTTCAATGGGAAGTTTATTATTTCCATGAGGATGCGGAGTTTAATGACCCGCATTATGAAATGCAAGATGCATCGGCTTGTTGCATGCCACCGACAGCTGAAAAACCTAAACTTAAAATTGCAGAAATTCAATCCGCTAATTCATGTGCCCCGGGTTCGGGATGTTGCTAGGAATTATCAGTATTTGAACCTTTTATATCGTTAAAACCCCGTAGCTTTGGCAAACCTCCAAGGATTGCCAAAGCTAGCGCTAAGAATTACTCGAATTACATGAACAATACCCTGAACGAAAACCTCGAATCCATTTTAGCCTTAGATATCACAGATGAACGTAAAGCCGTTCTGCAGCCTTTGATTGAATACATTAAGTCTAAACGCGAAAAAGAGCAACCGATTCTCCTGAATTTCATCTGCACCCATAATTCGCGCCGTTCGCAATTCGCCCAAATTTGGGCCCAAACAGCCGCAGATTATTTTCAGTTGGCCGCTCAATGTTATTCCGGTGGGGTAGAGGTAACAGCTTGCAATGAGCGAACTGTCGCGTCCTTAGAACGCATGGGTTTCATCGTTTCGAAACACGGACATTCCAATCCGATCTACTTCGTATTACATACCGAGGACTCTCGTCCCATCATTGCATTCTCAAAATTATATGACGATGTCATTAATCCTCACCGTATCTTTGCTACGGTGATGACTTGCTCGCATGCCGACGAGAATTGCCCGTTTATTCCTGGTGCTGAAGTACGCATTCCGGTGCGTTATGAAGATCCCAAAGCCTTTGATGACACGGATTTAGAAGCAGCGATGTACGATGAACGCTCTCGCCAAATTGCGAGTGAAATGTTTTACGTCTTTTCCCGGGTCTAGCTAGTATGGTCACGGACGACCAACCAGCGTCCGTCAATTTTCTTGAGCAATAGTGTAAAATAACCTCCCACATCGCCTAGGCTAGGTCTTTTTAAATTCCAGCGTCCAAGCACCCAGGCAGTTTGGCCAGCTGTTACATCCACTTCTTGAATATCAAAGGAAAGCGTGCCCATTGTTTCCCGATTCGGGTAACTCGTCTGGTAGCGTTTTAGCGTTGCAGCCCAACCTTGGGTAACCCCCGATTTGCCGATAAATTTCAAATCTTCGGTTTTGGCATAATATTCCATAAATTCCTCGATCTTTCCCTCATTCCAAAGTTTTTCCTGCGTATGCAGGACAGAATGGATGTCAGAAGCGTCTATATTTGATTGAGCAATAATAGGAAGACTCAAAAGGATAAAGGCAATCAATTTCATGTGCTGATTTTTTTCTTAAAGTAAGTAATTTTTTGTCGACACATGTTCGAATTTCGTATCAAATTCAAAAGCGGGATTTTTAATTACCGATTATTGTATCATTTTTGTAAAATAATAAATTTAAACCTACCATGAAGCAATTTTTACTAGCTGTTTCGCTAGCATGTACTTCGCTCGCCGCTTTCGCGCAAGCTCCCGATGAAAATCGTTTTGTTAAGTCGGTCCTCGTAGATAAACTCGATGAGCCGATGGAATTTACCTTCTTGCCCGATGGACGAATTGTATTCGTGGAACGTAAAGGAGAAGTCAAACAATATGATCCGGCTACCGGAATTACCAAATCAATTGGTAAAATCGTTACGAATACCAAATACACCAACCGTGCGGGTCAAACGCGTGAAGCTGAAGAAGGTGTGATGGGTGTCGTTGTTGACCCTAAATTCAAAGAAAATCATTGGTTATACATCTATTATGCACATCCGAAAGAGACCAAACACGTCTTGGTTCGTATGGAATTGAAGGATGAAGAATTGTTGGTAGACCAACAAAAAATCATTTTGGAAGTACCTACACAACGTGAAGAATGCTGCCATACTGGTGGAGGAATGGTGTTTGATAAAGCTGGGAATTTGTTCTTGACTGTGGGAAATAACACAAGTAACAGTAATTCGGATGGCTATGCGCCTATCGACGAACGTCCGGGGCAGGCATATTGGGATGACCAACGTGGCGCTTCGAACACAAATGATTTACGTGGTAAAATCTTGCGCATTCACCCAGAAAAAGACGGTACTTATACCATTCCAAAAGGCAATTTATTTGCTCCCGGTACAGCCAAAACACGCCCTGAAATTTATACGATGGGACACCGTAATCCTTGGAGACCGAGTATTGATTCAAAAACGGGATTTTTATATTGGGGTGAGGTAGGGCCAGATGCATCCGTTGATTCGGAAAAAGGACCTCGTGGTTACGATGAATTTAATCAAGCCAAAGGACCTGGATATTACGGTTGGCCTTATTTCATCGGAAATAACCAAGCCTATGCGGATGTGAACTTTGAAACATTAGCGATCGGACCCAAATTCAATCCGGCAGCTCCTGTAAATGAGTCTCCGAATAATACAGGTTTACGTGAATTGCCACCGGCACAAAAAGCGATGATCTGGTATCCATACGGTACTTCTGAGGAATTCCCTTTAGTAGGTTCTTCCGGACGTTCGGCTACGGGCGGTCCGGTATTTCACAAGGCAGATTTCCCAGGCGCGAAACGCGTTTTTCCCTCGTATTATGAGGGAAAATGGTTGATCGTTGATTTTATGCGCGGTTGGATCATGGCTGTTACCTTAGACGAAAATGGTAATTATAAGTCGATGGAACGCTTTATGCCAAATACGACATTCGGCTCTGCCATTGATATGGATTTCAGTCCTGAAGGAGATTTATATGTATTGGAATACGGTTCTGCTTGGTTTAGAGGGAATGAAAATGCGCGTTTGGTGAAAATCGAGTACCAAGGCGGTAATCGTAAGCCGGAAGTTATAGCTTCTGCTTCAAGTAAAGCAGGTGCCGCTCCGTTTAACACAACGCTATCTGCTGAAGGAACGAAAGATGCTGATGGTGATAAATTAACATACACTTGGACTGTGAAAAAAGCGGGCAAATTCGTGAAAAATTTATCGGGCGAAAAAGCTTCCTTGAGCCTAAAAGATGCAGGTAAATATGCGGTAAGCTTGAAGGCAACTGATTCAAAAGGTGCGAGCAATACGGCTGCTTTGGAAATTTTAGTGGGTAATGAAGCGCCGGTTGTGGATATCGATTTCGAAGGAGCCAACAAATCATTCTATTTCGCTGATTCAGCACCGAAGTATAAGGTGAAGGTTACCGATAAGGAAGATGGCGAATTAGAAAAAGGCATCGCTCCAGAATCGGTAGCAGCAACTTTAGATTACATTCCATTTGGTTATGATCCGATTGAAATGTCGCAAAGTCACCGCAAGGCAGATTCGGATTTATTTGCGTCTGCTGGTTTGCGTTTGATCAATAAGAGCGATTGTAAATCGTGTCATCAGTTGAACGTTCGTTCTGTAGGACCAAGCTACAATGAAGTTTCAGTGAAATACAAAGGTCAAAATGTTATCGACCAATTAGCTGATAAAGTGATTGCAGGAGGAATGGGAGTTTGGGGTGAGCATGCGATGTCGGCACACCCTGCGATTTCGAAAGCAGATGCGAAGCAAATGGTGTCATATCTTTTGAGTTTAAGCGAGCCAAAAGCTTCGAATAAAATTGCCTTGAAAGGTGAATTAGCTTTGGTAAAGCCAGAAGGACAAAAAGCATCAAAAGGGGTATTTGTAGTTCGTGCTACCTATTTAGATAAGGGTAACAAGAAAATTGCTCCAGTACAGTCTGAGAAGTGGGTATTCTTACGTGCTCCACAATTGGATGTGGAAAAGGCGGATGTAAGCAAAGGTATTTTGCAATTGATTACACCAGGACGTTCAACGAACATGGTGGGTCAAAATCCTTATTTGGGTTATAAAGGCTTAGACTTAACTGGAATTTCGACCATTGATATTTCAGCGTCTGCACAAGCTCGTACGAATGCAGCAGGTGGTGTGATTGAAATTCACTTAGATTCTCCTACGGGACCGGTGATAGGTAAAACGAATCCCATTGAAGTTTCTCAAGGGGGATTTGGGGGTCCTGCACCTGCGGCAACTCCGGGTAAAGGCGCACCACTAGGAACGCCTGCGGCAGCAGGTACAGCTGCACCAGCACCAGCTGCAGGAACAGCGGGAGCTGCGGCACCTGCGGCTCCGGCCCAACAAGCACCACGTCGTCCAGCTCCGACTTCTCAAAAAGTTGCGATTCAGTCCACTAGTGGAGAGCATGATGTGTATTTTGTGGCGGTGAATCCGAAGGCGACAGACCAACAAATTGTCGTGCAGATTCAAGGAATCGAAATGAAAAAATAGATATTCCAAAAGTAAAATTAGGGCTTACTTGTCTTTGTGATGAGTAAGCCCTTTTTTATGCGATATACATTTGTCCTTCTTTTTATTTCTTCGAGCCTATTCGCTCAGAAAAATATTACTGCAGCTTCCGATGCTACGGCTCCATTGCACGCTTTACAGCCTGATTATCCTACGCATTACGGTGCGGCAAAACCCGAAGAGGTGCAGTCGGTCATCGATCGTGTTTTCAATTACCTCGAAGTTGCAACCCCCAATCATTTTGTGAATAAAACGACGGGTGCTGTTTGGTCACCTAGTCAGCCCTTTGAAGATCAGACGGTTTTCTCTAAAGGTGATTTTCGCCCAATCTCCTATGAATGGGGGGTAACCTATTCAGGTATGTTGGAGTTGAGCCGCATCACAGGTTCTGCCAAATACAAAGATTATGTTTTCAATCGCCTCAACTTAATCGCTTCAGCGATTCCGGCAGCACAAAAAAACGAATCGAAACACGTGTTGCATGGCTTGATTCACCCGCGTGCATTGGATGATATTGGTGCGATGGGAATGGCCGTAATCAAGGCAAAGAAGGCAGGTTTTCAAACTGATATGTCCTTTGTGACCAAACGTGCATCCGATTTTATCTTAAAGGAAGAACATCGTCTTCCTGATCGTACCTTAGTTCGTATTCGCCCTTTGCACCACACGATGTGGTTGGACGATATGTACATGGCGATTCCCGGACTTTTACAGTTGGGCGAATACGAAGAGGCGGTTTTCCAATTCAACGCCTACCGCAAACGTATGTTCAATCCGAATTTGAATATTTACATGCATGGCTATTTGGTGGATGCCGAAGAACATCCCGAGTTTCACTGGGCGCGTGCTAATGGATGGGCCCTATTAACTACATGTGAAATGCTTGAGTTTTTGCCGGCGAATCATCCTGCCCGCCCTGAGATCTTAAAGCAGTTGAAGCTTCATTTAAAAGGTTTGATGTCCTATCAAGATGGAACGGGTTTTTGGCATCAATTAATTGATAAAAATGACTCGTATTTAGAAACATCTGCAACAGCCATTTATACCTATGTGATTGCTAAAGGCATCAACATGGGTTGGCTAGATCCGAAAATTTATGGCCCTGCAGCTTTATTAGGCTGGAATGCAGTCGCTTCCAAAGTGAACGAAAAAGGGCATGTGGAAGGTACTTGCGTGGGAACGGGCTTGGCTTGGGATCCGGCATTCTATTACTACCGACCGATTTCCCCCTTTGCGGCGCATGGCTATGGGCCGGTATTATTGGCAGGATCTGCGATCATGGAATTGGTGAAAACTAAAAATTATCAAATCAATGATTCGGCGGTACATTTGAAATAATCTTATTCTATATTTGCAGGGTGAAATCCACACTAGCCCTTTTTTTGTTTTTTGCGATGCAGCTTCCTTTGATGAATCAATGGGGTGCTGTGGCGTATTACCGGGTTAATCAGGATTATATCGCGAAGAATCTCTGTGAGAATCGGGATAAGCCAATGTTGAATTGTAACGGTCAATGTTACTTAGCGAAGCAATTAAAGGCTGCGGAAGAAAAAGAGCAAAAGTCTAATTCGGAGCGTCTTGAAAAAATGCCCGAAGTTGTTTTGGCTTTTCAATCCATTCAGCCCATTTTTACAGCCTCATTTTTACAAATCCCTGTAGTTGAAGATCATTTCACTACGCCTGTATTCGTGCTTTCTGGCGAATCTAAAGGTCTTTTTCACCCTCCTCGAGCTTAATTAATTTGATTTTTTTACCTGCAATTTTCATTGTGGGCATTATTCATTTTAATTAAGAATTCATGAAAAATAGCTTATTATTCATGGGCTTGCTGCTTGCGTTTGTAGCAAATGCCCAACAACATACCATGAAGGTATTAAATGCGATTACGAATGAGCCTATCGTAGGGGCATCATTGAAACAAGGTTCAAAAATTATTTCCATTTCGAATGAACGCGGAGAATTTAGCATATACGCTATTAGCGGAGAATTTGAAGTGTCGAGTTTGGGATTTGTGACTAAAAAGGTCAATAATTTAGCTTCTCCTATTTTATTGGATGAGTCCACACAAAATTTGGACGCAGTTGTGGTGACGGCTTCCCGACAAGCAGCGAAACGTGCGGAAACGCCTGTGGCAATTCATAAAATTGGTTCAGCACTAATTCAAGATACCAAAGCACTTCAATTAACGGAGATTATCAATAAAGTTCCAGGTGTAGTGATGTTGGACTATCGTAATGAACAACATGGGATGGGGATTCGTCAGCCTTTTGGGACATCTGCTTATTTCTTGTACATGGAAGATGGACTTCCTTTGCGTCCTTTGGGTGTATTTAATCATAATGCATTGATTGAATCCAACTTGCAAGGATTGAATTCCGTGGAAGTAATCAAAGGCCCCGCTTCTTCATTATATGGTCCTGAGGCCGTAGGTGGTGCGATTAACTTGATTACGAAGACAGCACCTGGTATTCCAACGGCACAGGTTGGTATTCAAGTTGATGAGTGGGGGTATAAACGTGTTCAATTCACTGCGGGTGCGCAATTGGGAAAGAAATGGTCAGTCATGACTGGCGGTTATGTTGCGCGTCAAACAGGTTCTTGGGCATCGAATTCAGATTTTGATAAGTCGTCCATCAATGTTCGTTTGGATTATCAGTTTACATCTAAGACAAAACTGTGGAGTTCTTTTGCCTACAATGATTATTTCTCTCAAACGGGAGGTAATATTGACAGTGTTGGGTATTATTCGCGCAGTTATCAAAGTCCGGCTGATTTTACTTATCGTTCTTCTTTCTCTTCCCGCGCTCGTTTGACATTGGAACATAAATGGACTGAAAAAGCCAATTCCAGTTTAACGGCATATTACCGGGATAATGCCTTAGGCCAAAATCCTTCTTATTCGATTTCGTGGACGAGCCCCTCATTAACGGCATCGGGTCAGATCAATCAAAATAGTTTCAAAAGCTTTGGCTTGATGGGGCAACACACCCAAAATTTTAAATTTTTAGATTCGAAATTAGTGGCGGGCTTTTTGTTAGACCGTTCGCCGAATGATTACTGGGCCTATAAAATCAATTTAGCAGCTACGTTACGGGCGGATAAAAAATCGGTCGAGAAATTCACGATTACGCAAGTTTTACCCTCAACTTTCCTCGGAAATTATTCAGCAGTCATTTGGAACAAAGCGGCCTATGCGCAATTTGATCTTCAACCTGTAGAAAAATTACGTTTATCTTTAGGCGGTCGATTTGATCATATGTCTTTTGATTATACAAATTTCATCGACAACTCAATAGGTTCGAAAAGCTATGCGCAATTCTCACCTAAATTGGGTGTAACCTATGAGGCTACTTCCGCGTTAGGCTTCTATGGTAATTTCTCTAAAGGATTCTCGCCGCCGGCTTTATCAGCGGTATTTCGCGCACGTCCAGCAGCACAGGTAACAGCTACGGGTGAGAAATTTTATTTAAGCATCGATCCTGCTGTATTTACAAATTATGAAGTAGGCGGCTGGGCATCCTTGTTTAACAATAAGGTCTATTTTGATTATACTTTTTATCGCTTAGAAGGTAATAATGAGTTGTTAGGTATTCGCCAGCCAGATAATACGACAGATTATCAATCCGCAGGAAAGACCTTACACGAAGGTATTGAATACCAAATTACTTATCGTCCGAATGATTCATGGAATTTTCGCTTTGGGGGGACGAATGCAAAACATACATTTGTTGATTTTGTCTTGAGCACTAAAGCCTCTGATGCTTTGAAAAATGTGAATGGTAAAGAAATGCCGCAGGCTCCCAATTTCATTGCAAACTCAGAAGTAACCTATAAACATAAGGGTATGCGTATTGCTTTGGAATGGCAAAAAATTGGTCCCTGGTACCAAGATCAGGTGAACAAGGTGAGCTTTGAGGGAGTATCGGTCTTCAACTTACGATTGGGTTATCATTACAAGGCGTATCAATTTTTTACCAACATTTTAAATCTTGGAGATTCCTTGTATGCTACCACGGCTACGCGGGGTAATAATGCGACTGATAAGTCTACTTACACGCCAGCAGCGCCACGAACGGTTGTCGCAGGTGTTCAAATTGATGTATTCCAACTATTCAAAAAATGAAAAAACTAATCCTTTTGCTCGTTTTCTTGGCGCAATTTGCTCATGCGCAAACGGTTTCAAATCCTGCTAATCAGGCCTTGGATCCATCTTTTGCTGTAAAATCCAACGGCGATATTGTTTTGTCTTGGGTTGAGAAATCAGCTAATGGAGTGATGTTTTTCCGAAAAGTCAACCAGGGGCCTGCCGAGCAGGTCCCTATTGATAAAAAGGCCTCGACACATGCGGAAGGTATGCCGAAATTGGCCTATAAAGCTGATGGCACATGTATATTATTGTATGAAATGAATCGGCCAACGGCAGCGTCTCGTTTTAATGGGGATTTGTTGTACGCCATGGAGGTAAATGGCGTTTGGCAAAAGCCTCAATACATACACAAAGACACGGCAGCAGGTTTGAGTCATTCGTTTGGAAAGATTATTTCGTTGCCCAATGGCGAGGTGGGAGCCTATTGGTTGGATGTCAAAGTAGGACCGAAGGGCCGAACCTTGGTAACGGCCAGTACAAGTCCTGGAAAGGGATTTGGTGAGATGAAAATTTTAGATCGCCAAACTTGTGAATGTTGTCGGATCGATGCTTTAGCTGATGCCCAAGGAAATGTAGATGTGATCTATCGTGATTTGAATGATAAGGGTGAACGAGATATGGGATATGTGCATTCGTCAGATTTTGGCAAAACGTATACGGAATCTGTGCCTTTATATGAGGACCATTGGCAAGTAAATGCCTGCCCGCATGCAGGTCCTTCCTTGGTACGAGGTGTGAAAGGATTGGAGGCTGCTTGGTATACCGGTGCCGAAGGATCTTCGGGTGTAAAGTGGGCCTATCAGGCTAATAAAAAGATGATTTTACATTTGGCTGGAGATAAAATAAGAATGCCCCAATTAGCATCGAATCCGAAGGGGGAGACAGCCTTGGTGTATGCCGAAATTAAACAAGATGGAGAGCGGTATTATAAGCAGATTGGTCTCATAATTAAGGATGTTTCGGGTCATTTGAAGAAAAGTTATGTGTCTGATTCCACGTATGATTGTTCCTATCCGGCGATTAAGTGGAATGGAATATCATGGGTGATTGCTTTTGAGGCGGTTAAAGAATCCCAACAAACAATTCAGTTGCTTTTTAAATAAGAATGAGTAAAAATTTTGCTGAATCGGCTTATTACATCAAATGAATATTATGCAAAATACATTTGATTTAAGCGGGAAAGTCGCGTTGGTGACAGGATGTAAGAAGGGGATAGGCATGGCCATGGCGATTGGACTTGCGGAAGCGGGAGCTGATATTATTGGGGTTTCGGCTACGCTTGAATTGAATGGGTCTGACATTGAAAAGGCTGTTACTGCATTAGGACGCAAATTTAAGGCTTATCAAGCCGATTTTTCTGATCGGGAATCCTTGTATGAATTTATCAAAGCCGTATTGCGAGATTATCCTCGGATTGACATTTTAGTGAATAATGCAGGGACGATCTTACGGGATCCTGCTGCTGAACATTCCGACGAATATTGGGATGAGGTTCTCGAAGTGAATCTTTCTTCCCAATTTATTTTAAGTCGGGAAATTGGTCGGTCGATGCTGGCCCATGGTTCCGGAAAAATTATTTTTACCGCGTCTTTATTGAGTTTTCAGGGGGGAATCAATGTTCCCGGTTATGCTGCCAGCAAAGGTGGAATTGCACGTTTGACGATGGCATTGGCCAACGAATGGGCGAGTAAGGGAATTAATGTCAATGCGATTGCGCCGGGCTATATTTCAACGGATAATACGACATCATTGCGGGAAGATAAAGAGCGTAGTGCTTCTATTTTAGGTCGAATTCCAGCGGGTCGTTGGGGTGAACCCGCGGATTTCAAAGGCCCTGTGGTGTTCTTAGCTTCCGATGCATCGAAGTATGTGCATGGGACGATTTTGACCGTGGATGGTGGGTGGATGGGGAGATGAGGTAGGAGTTAAGAACTAAGAGTTAAGAACTAAGAGTTAAGATTAAGGCTTAAAATATAAGACAGACTACTAGTGACTAGCGACTAGTGACTGACGACAAATGAGTAACTTCTGTTGATAACGAACACTAAAACCACTTCGGACTTCGGACTCCGGACTTATTTCACTGATATGAAAAAACTTATTCTCCTCGCACTATTGGCACCACTGTCAGTTTTTGCGCAAAAAATCGATGTCAACAAGCAATTCAAATTAGCTGAACAGCAGTATCAACGCATGTTGGCAGATCATCCAGATACTTCGGTAACGGTGCATTCTGCAAAACAGGACGGTACTTACCGGAATTTGCCGTCGAGTTGGTGGTGCTCTGGATTTTTTCCTGGTGCGCTGTGGCAATTGTATGAGCGGTCACATGATGTTCAGTGGGAAAAAGCTGCACGTTTATGGACAGCTGCTGTGGAGAAAGAACAATACAATACGGGTACACATGATTTAGGATTTATGATGTATGATTCCTTTGGGCAAGAATTACGTTTGACCAAAGATCCACATGCCAAACAAGTGTTAATTCAATCAGCAAAATCGTTGGCAAGCCGATTTGATCCAGCGATTGGTTTAATCAAATCATGGAATAGCTTCAAGGGTGGCTATAAATATCCGGTGATTATCGACAACATGATGAATTTGGAATTGTTGTTCTGGGCTTCGCGCGAGACGGGGGATAATCGCTATCGTCAAATTGCTATCACACATGCAGATAACACGATGAAGCATCATTTCCGTCCGGATAATTCGAGTTATCATGTGATTTTGTACGATGTAGATGGAAAGGTTTTGGCCAAAAAACAACATCAAGGTTATCTAGATGAGTCTTGCTGGACGCGTGGACACGCTTGGGCGATGTATGGATATGTGGAAATGTATCGCAATACAAAGGATAAAAAGTATTTAGATTTCGCGCAAAAGATCTCCGATTACTATTTAAATCACCCGAATTTACCTGCGGATAAAATTCCATATTGGGATTTCTATGCGCCGAATATTCCCAACGAAGAGCGTGATGCATCTGCTGGCGCGATTGCCGCTTCTGCTTTGTTGGAGTTAAGTACCTATTCCGGCGAAAAAGGCAAGCGCTATTACGCGGATGCTGTGAAGATGTTGGAGTCTTTATCAAGTCCCGCATATCGTGCCGTATTGGGAGAAAATAACAACTTCTTGATAAAACATTGTGTGGGGGCTAAATCCTTGAATTCGGAGATAGATGTTCCCTTGATTTATGCGGATTATTACTATTTGGAAGGATTATTGCGCTATGAGCGTCACAATAAAAAATAGCATTCCCCGTTCAGCTTTGGCAAACCTTTAAGGATTGCCAAAGCTAAGGAAATGGGCTTGTCAAAGCTAAGCAAAATGCGTACATTTGTGGCTTCATTTTTTATCAAGCCCCATGTCAGTAAAAAAAATCCAATCAGCCTTAATTTCGGTTTATTACAAAGACGGTTTAGCACCGATTATCCAAGAATTACACAAGAACGGCGTTACACTTTATTCAACAGGAGGAACACAATCCTTCATTGAAGATTTAGGTATTCCTGTAATTGCCGTAGAAGATTTAACGGGATATCCTTCCATCTTTGGCGGTCGGGTAAAAACGCTACATCCGAAGGTTTTTGGTGGTATTTTACACCGTCGTGATTTGGCTTCTGATGTAGAAGTTGCCAAACAATACGATATTCCAGCCTTGGATTTAGTGATGGTGGATTTATATCCGTTTGAAGAAACAGTGGCATCAGGTGCTTCAGATGAAGATATTATTGAGAAAATCGATATTGGTGGTATTTCCTTGATTCGTGGTGGTGCCAAAAACTTCAACGATGTGCTAATCGTTTCTTCGCGTGAGCAATACGCGGAGGTTTCAGCGATTTTTGCAGCACATGGTACGACTTCAACAACCTTAGCAGAACGTAGAAGCTTTGCTCAAAAAGCATTTGCTGTTTCATCGCATTACGATGGAGCAATCCAACGCTATTTTGCTGGGGAAATGGCTGATTTGGCTAATTATACAAGCTTACCTGCGAATGGTTTGCGTTATGGGGAAAACCCGCACCAACAAGGTACTTTCTACGGAGATTTGTCGGCCTTGTTTGACAAATTGCACGGTAAAGAATTGTCTTACAACAACCTAGTTGACGTAGACGCTTGCATTACCTTGTTAGATGAATTTGATGAAACGGCTTTCGTGATCATTAAACACATGAATGCCTGTGGAGTTGCTACGGGTCAAACGGTGAAAGAGGCTTATGATAAGGCATTGTCTTGTGATCCTGTTTCGGCATTTGGTGGCGTTTTGGCAACGAATAATGAAGTTGATAAAGCAGCGGCAGAGTCGATTAATCCTTTATTCTGTGAGATCTTGATCGCACCGTCGTTTACTGAGGAGGCTTTGGAGATTTTGAAAACGAAAAAGAATCGCATTTTATTAAAGCGTAATGCGGTTGAGTTTCCAAAGAAAATGTTCAAGACTTTATTGAACGGTGTATTGGAGCAAGATAAAGATTTAGTGATGGAAGGTGTGGCCGATTTCAAAACGGTGACGAAACGCGTTCCTACGGAAGAGCAAAAGCGTGCTTTGGCATTTGCTTTAAAGATCTGTAAGCATACGAAATCGAATACAATTGTATTGGCAAATGATGGCCAGTTATTAGCGTCAGGTGTAGGTCAAACCTCACGCGTGGATGCATTGAAGCAGGCAATTGATAAAGCGAAAGAATTCGGTTTTGATTTGAATGGTGCGGTAATGGCATCCGATGCATTTTTCCCATTCCCAGATTGTGTGGAGATTGCAGGAAATGCGGGGATTGTTGCGGTTACGCAGCCCGGTGGTTCGATTAAAGACCAGGATTCGATTGCCTATTGTGATGCGAATGATATCGCCATGGTGATGACTGGAATTCGCCACTTTAAGCATTAGGATTATTCGTCAAAAATTTATATTTTTAAGGCTAGGATTCAACAATTAAAATCGGGCAAAGCAATGCGCTCGTTCAACTCATTTAAATTACATTATGTCAGAAGCACAAGGTACATCAGCTCAAGATCGGGCAAATTATGGTGCAGATAATATTCAGGTTTTAGAGGGATTAGAGGCGGTTCGTAAGCGTCCTTCCATGTACATTGGTGATACAGGATTTAAAGGTCTTCATCACTTGATCTGGGAGGTTGTCGATAACTCAATCGATGAAGCGCTTGCTGGGCATTGTGATAAAATTAAAGTGACGATCAATACGGACAATTCGATTTTGGTTGAAGATAACGGTCGGGGTATTCCTACTGGTATGCATACCAAAGAGAAACGTTCTGCGCTAGAGGTTGTAATGACGGTGCTTCACGCTGGGGGTAAGTTTGATAAAGATACGTACAAAGTTTCTGGGGGTCTTCACGGTGTGGGGGTTTCCTGTGTGAACGCCTTGTCGACAGATTTGAAGGTGACTGTTCATCGTGAGGGAAAAATTTTCCAACAAGAATATAAAATTGGTGTTCCGCAATATCCAGTTAAGGAAGTGGGGGACACAGATCGTACAGGAACATCGGTATTGTTTAAGCCAGATGAAACCATTTTTACGGTAACAGAATATAAATACGATACAGTAGCGGGTCGTTTGCGCGAATTGTCATTCTTGAACGCGGGTATTCGTGTTCAATTGACGGATTTACGTGAATTAGATGAAGAAGGCAATGCACGTACAGAGGAGTTTTTCTCTGAAGGTGGTTTGCGTGAGTTTGTAACATTCTTGGATTCTACTCGTGAGCCTTTGTTGACTGAGCCTATCTACATGGAAGGTGATAAGAACGGGGTTCCGGTTCAAGTGGCGATGATGTACAATACGTCTTACACGGAAAACGTTGTTTCGTATGTGAATAACATTAACACCATAGAAGGAGGTACCCACGTAGCAGGTTTCCGTGGTGCTTTGACGCGTACTTTGAAGAACTATGCGGATAAGTCGGGGGCATTAGAGAAATTGAAGATTGATATTGCGGGAGATGACTTCCGTGAAGGATTGACAGCCGTTATTTCGGTGAAAGTGGCAGAGCCGCAATTTGAAGGACAGACCAAAACCAAATTAGGTAATGGTGAAGTTTCTGGTGCGGTTTCGGCAGCGATGTCGGATATGTTGGAGTCTTGGTTAGAAGAGCATCCAAAAGAAGCACGTCAAATTGTTGCAAAGGTAATCTTGGCAGCGCAAGCACGTCATGCAGCCCGTAAGGCGCGTGAAATGGTTCAACGTAAAACGGTGTTGGGTTCTAACTCATTGCCAGGTAAATTGGCCGATTGCTCAGATTCGGATCCTGAAACATGTGAGATTTACTTAGTCGAAGGGGACTCAGCAGGTGGAACAGCGAAACAAGGCCGTAACCGTGCATTCCAAGCGATTTTGCCTTTGCGTGGTAAGATTTTGAACGTAGAGAAAGCGCAAGAATATCGTATTTACGAAAACGAAGAGATTAAAAACATGATTACAGCATTGGGCGTTTCCTTTGGAAAAGATGGAGACGAGCGTGCCTTGAACATGGATAAATTACGTTATCACAAGGTAATCATCATGACCGATGCGGACGTTGACGGTAGTCACATTCGTACCTTGATTTTAACTTTCTTCTTCCGTTACATGCGTGAATTAGTGGATCGTGGATGTATTTACATTGCACAACCACCGTTGTATCAAGTGAAAAAAGGTCAACAAGTTCGTTACGTTTGGACAGAAGATCAACGTACGCTTGCGATTCAAGAATTAGCTGGAGGAGGGAAAGAAGAGAGTGTAGGCGTTCAGCGTTATAAGGGTCTTGGAGAGATGAATGCAGAGCAATTGTGGGAAACTACGATGAATCCAGAGTCTCGTACATTGAAGCAAGTAACGGTTGATTCAGCCATTGAAGCAGATTTGTTATTCTCTATGTTGATGGGTGATGAAGTGGCACCACGTCGTGATTTTATTGAGAAGAATGCGAAATACGCGAAAGTAGACGTTTAGTCCGATGGAGGTTGATTTTAAAGCCTATCATTTGCGTGGTATTCACGCAAGCACTGCGGAGGAAAAACAACAGATCAATCAAGAGTTGAAAGATCTTTACGATTCCTTAACAGAAGCTGATAAACGAATATTTAATTTGGAGCTTCAGAAATTCTTGGCCACTGAAATGGGGCGCCTAGGATCTGATTATGAAGCGATCAAAAACCAAATTCCAGAAGCCTAATCATGAGTGATTCAAAATTAGATCAAATTATTAACGAAACAGAAGATTCCTCTCAGGGGAATCTTTTGTCGTTCCTACAACCCAAGAATTGGAAGATTAATTTGATGGCACCTCGTGAAGCAAAGCGCAAGGTCGAAAAGTCCATGCAAAAGGCGCAGGATACCATTGCCAAAGCTCGATTTATTTCACGGGATTTATCCTGGTTAAAGTTTGATGAACGGGTTTTGGATCAAGCGAGAGATACAGAGAAAAGTCTTTTCGACCGATTGAAGTTCTTAGCGATTACGGCTTCTAACCTCGATGAATTCTTCACGATTCGTATTGGTTCATTATATAATTACATCGATTTCGGGAAAGAACGAACAGATTATTCTGGTTTGCGTGAGGTGCCTTTCAAGCAAACATTAATTGCATCTGCACAAGAATTTAGTCAAGAAAAACACCGACTCTTCATCGAAGAAATTCTGCCTTTGTTTCCGGATAATGGATTGATGTTGGCTACATTAGATGATTTGTCGGCCGACGAATTAGCAGATGCGGAGGCTTATTTTCATCGGACAATCTACCCGATGTTGACTCCCATGGTTTTTGACCATACACATACATTTCCTAGTTTATTAGCCAAAACGCTCATTTTTGGTGTCGTTACGGTCGGAATTGCTGATAAGAAAAATGCCAAAGGCAAATATGAAAAGGATCGCAAGATTTCGTTTGTTCAGATACCTTTGAATTTGACGCGTTTATATGTGATTGAGCGGGATGATAAAGTCTTGTTTTTACCTATTGAGCAAATTATTCGTCATTATTTACAAGTTCTTTATCGGAATGTTGAAATCGAGTCGACGACCTTGTTCCGTATTACGCGAAATGGAGATTTCGATGTGGTGGAACATGAAGATGCGGAAACGGATTTTGTGGATGAGATCAAAAAGAAAATTAAGGATCGTCGTTTAGGGCGTGTAACTCGTGTTGAGGTGGAGGAAAATCATTCAGATTTTCTTTTAAGTGAAATGTTGAAACGCTGGAATTTAGAGCTTGCTGATATCTTTATCAAGAAATCCATTCTTGATTTTACGGCATTTTGGCAAATACTTAAACACCCTGAGTTTAAATCGAAAGTCGCTGCGAATCCGGCTGTGGTTCCTCCTTTGGGACTGAAATCGATTCACATAAGTGATATTTTTGAGACGATGAAGCGCGGGGATATCCTCTTGCATCACCCATACAATAATTTTGAACCGGTTATTCAGTTATTGGAGCAAGCAGCTGATGATCCTAATGTTTTGGCTATCAAAATTACGCTCTATCGTATTTCGAAAAATTCTCGGATTGCGTCTGCATTATTACGTGCCGCTGAACAAGGGAAGCACGTTTCCGTGTTGTTTGAGGTAAAAGCGCGCTTTGATGAGGAGAATAATATTCGGGAGGCGACACGTTTACAAAAAGCAGGTTGTTTTGTGATTTATGGAATTCCGGGTTTAAAAACGCATACCAAATTACTACAGGTTATTCGAAATGAAGGATCTCATGTCATGAGTTATGCCCATTTATCATCCGGTAATTACAATGAAGATACGGCGAAACTCTATACCGATTTAGGCTTACTGACTACGGATTCGCGGATTACGCAAGATATCTCGGAGTTTTTCAATGTAATTACGGGGCATTCGATGCCTACGCATTATGAGCATTTAATTACGGCTCCTCGGGATATGCGTAACCGTCTCATCGAAATGATCGAAGAGGAAATTGAAAATCATAAGCAAGGTATTCCGGCAGGTATTTGTTGGAAAATCAATTCCTTACAAGATTTAGAAACGATGGAAGCACTCTATAAAGCTTCCAAAGCAGGTGTGCCTGTATTATTGATTATTCGCGGTATTTGCTGCATTCGTCCGCAACGTTCTGGATTGTCGGATAATATTTATATCAAATCAATCGTAGGGAATTATTTGGAGCATACGCGTTTATATTATTTCCATCGCGGAGGTGAACCGAAAGTTTATGGCGGTTCGGCGGATGTGATGGTGCGAAGCTTTGATCGTCGGATAGAATCTCTTTTTGAAATGGTGAACCCACGTGCTAAGAACATGGCAATTACCATTTTAGACTGGAATTTGCGAGATACCGTGAACTCCTATGAAATGCAGGAAGATGGGAATTATTGGAAGGTAGAAAGTAGTGAGCCATTTAATATTCACCAAGCATTTTATGAAATTACCGAGGAAGATTTGATTGAACAGCTTACCTTTGAAAAATATACCGTCAATTTGACGCAAACTGAAAACTAATTTACACCAACAACAAACGAATGGAAAGATTTACAGGCTTACTGGGGATTGTCTTGATTTTAGGCGTTTCTTTTTTAATGTCCAATAACCGCAAGGCAATTAATTACCGTACTGTAGGTGTGGGGCTATTAATACAAGTAGGCTTAGCCGTTTTTATCTTGAAAACGGAAGTCGGCCAAGCAACTTTCCAATGGTTAGGCGATTCGATTAATACCTTATTAGGTCAGGCAGATAAAGGGGCTCAATTTGTTTTTGGATCTTTGGTTGATCGTAAATTGATGTCACAGGCATTTGGAGCGGGCAATGATTATATATTCTTCTTTAAAGTTGTCCCAACCATCATTTTTGTAGCTGTTCTTGTAAATATGTTTTATCACTTGGGCGTGCTTCAGCGTGTTGTATCCACGATGGGAAAGGGTGTTCACTGGTTGATGGGGGTGAGTGGAGCTGAGGCTTTATCCAATGTAGCTTCGACCTTCGTAGGTCAAGTTGAGGCTCAAATCATGATTAAGCCTTATTTGAAAAACATGTCCCGTCCTAAAATAAGTTGACATAAAATCGACTTATGGAAAAGAATACATCAGAGGATCAAGTCAGACCTCAAAAGCGCAATCAGCGTGATTACAATTTAGGCTTTAAATTATCGGTAGTCGCC
>NZ_JBPXKP010000017.1:0-375 GCF_054558675.1 Aquirufa sp. TARAVU-A1A | reverse complement strand
CGGGAGAGTTGGTAGCTGGCGCGAACATTACGTTGCTGACGGGTCATAGCAATGTACGTATTACGAGTGTGGCCACGAGCAATGGCGCCTGGTCTTTGTCAGGCACTACGTATACATTTACTTCGAGTGGGGATAATGCGAATATCTTATACACGGAGCTTCAGAATTACTTAGTGAATTATTCGGTTGAGATTAAGTCTGCGCGCGTGGGTGGTACGCAGGTGGGCAGTATTGTGTTTGATGCTGGTGTGAATATGGTGACTGGTCAGAACACGAATGCGTTGAAGGCTTTGACTATTACGAGTGGCGGCGAGGTTCAGTTCAATTCGGGTTTGACGATTCGTTTGGGTAGTGGCTATTATAATTATACGGGCT
>NZ_JBPXKP010000016.1:0-386 GCF_054558675.1 Aquirufa sp. TARAVU-A1A | reverse complement strand
CGGGAGAGTTGGTAGCTGGCGCGAACATTACGTTGCTGACGGGTCATAGCAATGTACGTATTACGAGTGTGGCCACGAGCAATGGCGCCTGGTCTTTGTCAGGCACTACGTATACATTTACTTCGAGCGCAGATAATGCGAATATCTTATACACGGAGCTTCAGAATTACTTAGTGAATTATTCGGTTGAGATTAAGTCTGCGCGCGTGGGTGGTACGCAGGTGGGCAGTATTGTGTTTGATGCTGGTGTGAATATGACGACTGGTCAGAACACGAATGCGTTGAAGGCTTTGACTATTACGAGTGGCGGCGAGGTTCAGTTCAATTCGGGTTTGACGATTCGTTTGGGTAGTGGCTATTATAATTATACGGGCTATGACTTAACG
>NZ_JBPXKP010000002.1:0-428010 GCF_054558675.1 Aquirufa sp. TARAVU-A1A | reverse complement strand
TGAGAGACCCCACCTAAATTTAAACATGAAAACCCCTAACTTTATTCATGAAAAAGAGTCGAAGAAAATATATTCTCCGACCCCTTAAAATCAATCTAAAACTGTCAACCTATTTTAGGACGACTCAACATGACGAATTCGGAGTTGATGGCATCCATGACAGGTTCTTTCGCTTGTATCGCAGGGGGTGTTATGGCCGTTTATATTTCTTTAGGAGTTCCAGCCGCTTATTTATTAGCTGCGAGTTTAATGGCCGCGCCGGGTGCTTTGGTGATTTCAAAAATCATGTTCCCTGAAACTGAGAAGTCGGAGACCGAAGGAATGGTTAAAATGGACATCATCAAAACACATGCGAATTTAGTGGATGCAATTGCAGCAGGAGCTAGTGAAGGCTTGAAAGTCGGTTTGAATGTGATTGCGATGTTGATTGGTTTTATTGCCTTAATTGCATTGGTCGATTTAGGTTTGGGTCACATTGGTTCTTGGATCAACATGCCATCCCTTTCCATGAATTTGATTTTAGGAAAGGTATTTTCCGTATTCGCTTTTGCAATGGGTGTTCCTGCTCAGGATGTAGAAGTGGCGGGAGCTTTGATGGGTAAAAAAATGGTTGTGAATGAGTTTGTCGCATACCTAGATATGGTGCATTTGAAAGCAACATTAGATCCGAAGACGATTGCCATTACTAGTTTTGCTTTGTGTGGTTTTGCCAACTTTTCTTCTGTGGCCATTCAAATTGGAGGGATTGGTGAATTAGCGCCAACACGTCGTTCCGATTTGGCAAAATTAGGCTTCAAAGCCTTGATTGCAGGAACTTTAGCTTCGTATTTATCAGCAACATTAGCCGGTTTATTATTGTAATATGCGTATTGATCCCGAAACCGTCGAGCGAATAAAGCAAACGGCTGCCGTGGCAGACGTGATCGGGGATTATGTAACGGTAAAGAAAAAAGGGGCTAATTATTGGGCTTGTTGCCCATTTCATGGAGAGAAGACGCCTTCTTTTTCTATATCACCTAGCAAAGGTATTTACAAATGTTTTGGTTGTGGTAAGGCGGGTGATTCGGTTCGTTTTATCATGGATATTGAAGGCTTAGGCTACGGAGAGGCTTTGCGTCATTTAGCCAAAAAATACGGCATCGACATTCAAGAAGAGGAGATGACGGACGACCAACTCCTACGCCAAAATGAGCGGGAGAGTTTGTTGATCATCTTAGAGTATGCCAAAGAATTTTTCAAGAAACAATTAACGGAATCCGATGAAGGGAAGTCGATCGCTCTACCATATTTTAAAGAGCGTGGTTTCTCGGACGCAACGATCCAAGCCTTTGATTTAGGCTATAGCCCGGAAGGCTGGGATGTCTTTTTGAAAACGGCGCTTAAGCAGGGTTTCAGTCAAGATATCATCGAGAAAGCAGGTTTAGTTACGAATAAAAACGATGAAGGAAAAGTATATGATCGTTTCCGTAATCGCGTTATTTTTCCCATTCACAGTGTAGCCGGAAAGGTTATCGCCTTTGGGGCACGTATTCTAAAATCGGATGCGAAGAATCAAGCCAAATACCTCAACTCGCCCGAAACCGTTGTATATCATAAGTCGGCGACCCTTTATGGCATCGCGCAGGCAAAAAATGAAATCCGACAAAAAGATGTTTGTTACCTCGTAGAAGGATATACCGATGTGATTTCCTTGCATCAGGCGGGAATTAAAAACGTAGTGGCCTCTTCGGGTACTTCATTGACAATTGAGCAGATTAAGTTGATCGGCCGATTTACCAACCACGTCACGGTCTTGTATGATGGAGATTCCGCAGGGATCAAAGCGGCATTGCGTGGAATGGATTTGATATTAGAAGAAGGTTTACAAGTGAATTTGGTTGTCTTCCCAGAAGGGCAGGATCCTGATTCGTTTGTGCGTTCCATCGGAAGTGAGGCGTTTATTGAATACATTCAAAAAGAAGCACGGGATGTAATTTCGTTCCAAGCGAATTTATTCATGAAGGAAGCGGGGGATGATCCCTTCAAGAAGTCCGAATTGATTAAGGAAATGGTGCAAAGTATCTCAAAGATACCGGATGCCATCCAGCGGAGTTTGTTTATCCAAAAGACCTCGCAATTGATGCGTTTGGAGGAGGATGTGCTCTTGGCAGAAATGAATAAGTTGCATTTGAAGAAAGTGCAACAAAAATCGATGCCAACGCTTTCACCACAGAATGAAGCGGAGTTGCAAGCTTTGTTTGAGCCAGGTCCTGAGGTCGATGCACCGGTGGAAGTTCAAAATTTGGCTTATTACCAAGAATTGGAATGTATGCGATTATTGGTCAATTATGGCCATTTGGAAATAAGTCCTGAAAAAGCGCCTGGTGTGAGCTTATTACAATATCTGTTACATGAATTAGAGGAGGTGCATTTTCAAACACCATTATTCAAAGGCATCATGGATACATGTCGCACGGAATTTGGCCGTGGCATTATCCCTGAGCCATCTTTTTACTTGCATCACCCGGAAGAAGATGTTCAACGATTTGCTATTGATGCTTCGTCTGATAAACATGTTTTGTCGACCGTTTGGCGGGACCGACATGAGATTAAAGTGAAGAAGGATGAGGAGCTTTTAGAAGATTTCGCATACAAGAATATTTTGCGTTTGCGTAAGGTTTACAATGATCAGCATATTAAAGATGTTATGGAGCGCATGGACCAATATGTAGGTGATCCGAATGAAATGAATGATTTATTGCTTGAATTCATTCATTTAAAGGAAATTCAGAAAAATATTTCCCAGGAATTGGGGACCGTTATCGAAAAATAGCGTATTTTCGCCTCGTTATGATGAAAAGAATCCTCTCCATAATGCTATTGTTTATTCTCCTGTATCAAGCGGGAGGCTTTGCATTGCGTTTCATTGCGCAGGATACGGATACCTTTGAGGCTGGCGAAACAATTGTAGTTGAAATGCCCATCTCTTTGCCCTATCAAACAGATTGGGATGCTCCACAAGCCGTTTCCGGAGAGATTCGTCAAGGAGATAATTTTTACCAAATGAAGGACCAACAGGTCATTGATGGTAAAATCGTTACAACGTTGGTTGCGGATCAAAATGCCCGTGATCGTTTCTTTGATTTGGCGGCACAGGTGAATGAACACATGTCGGACCAACCAGAAAAAGCTCCTGCTAAATCTAAATTGATTAATACCCTTGTAAAAGAATATTGTGCGCATGCGTCTGCATGGGTTCTTTATATTATGGAATGGCCTGCTACCCAGCAAGCGCCATCTCACGAAACATTACCTACGTTGGCATTTTCTGCCGATTTCTTTTCGCCTCCACGGCAAGTTTAAATTTTCTCGATACTTTTTTATTTTGAAGGTCTATGGACCTTTGAAATCGTACGTGTATTTTAAAATTTAAGCAAAATGAAAAAAATTATATTATCACTTCTATTCGTAGGAGTAATCTCTTCTGTTGTATTCGGTCAAGGTTGCGTAGCAGTTCGTCACATGAGTTGTTCAGTAGGAACTGGAGCAAACTCAAATTCCATGATGCACCCAGGCCAATGGCAAGTTTCTATGGGCTTTCGTAGCCTTCACTCTTTCAAGCATTTTGTTGGGGCTGATTATCAACCAGCACGTGAGGCGGCTGGAACGAATGTAATTAATGACCAACAAGGTTTCGATTTTGGTGTGACTTATTCGATCACAGATCGCTTATCGGTGGCATTGAATTTACCACTAGCATTCAATGACCGTTCTTCTATGTATGAGCATTATGGAAATGCCGTTTCAGGTAACCCTGAACAAAAGCGTTTTAATACAAAAGCCAATGGAATCGGTGATGCGCGTATCACGGCGTCTTATTGGATGTTGGATCCAATCAAACACATGAAAGGGAATTTCTCTTTGGGATTGGGGATTAAATTGCCAACGGGTGATTGGAATGTTCAAGATCAATTTCATCGTCGTAAGTCAGATGGAACGGATTATACAATTACGAAAGCCGTGGATCAATCGATTCAATTAGGTGATGGGGGAGTAGGTATCAATTTAGAAATTCAGGGGTACCAACAGCTATTCAACCGTACTTCACTTTATTACAATGGATTTTATATGTCGAATCCACAGAAAGTAAATACAGCTTCTAACGTAGCGCCGGATAAAGCAGTAACGGATGAAATGGTTCATTACATGTCGGTGGCTGATCAATATGCCGGCCGATTAGGATTGAATTACATCGTTTCTGCCAAAGCAGGAATTGGTGCGTCATTGGGAGCTCGTATTGAAGGGATTCCAGCTTATGATTTGATAGGTGGAAGTGATGGTTTCCGTCGTCCAGGTTTCATTTTCTCTGTGGAACCAGGTTTGAGTTACTCAACTGCTAAGAATACCTTATTTGTATCTGTACCAGTAGCGACGCAACGTAATCGCATTAAGAGTGCGAATGATTGGGTAACAGGCAAGCATGGAGATGCTGCTTTTGCAGATTACTTCATTTCTGCGACTTTAACGCATCGTTTCTAATCGGCTTATGAAATACCTCATTATACTATTATTGGCATTTTGTTTTGTTCTGCCTGTTGCCAAGGGCCAAATGCCGCACGATGGCATTTACATGAATAAAAAGTTGGCTTGTGGCGCCTTGATTTATGGTAATTCGTCTTGGACGAATTATTGGGAAAATCAATTGTTCCGAGAGAATCAGAACATCGGTCGCTTGACGACGGAATCGATGACTGCGATGTTAGCCTATGGAATTACGAAGAAAATCAATGTAATCGCGGTGGTTCCGTATGTGCGTACGAATGCGTCGCAAGGTAATTTATTAGGTCAAAAAGGTTTTCAGGATGCCTCTATTTGGTTGAAGGCCAAAGCTTATTCAACACACGGACTTAGTTTGCATGGGGTCGTAGGTTTTAGTACACCTATATCAAATTATGTACCTGATTTCATGCCGATGTCGATTGGTTTAGGGGCTAAATCCTTGATCACACGCGGAATCATAACCTACGATTTGCCCAAACATTTGTATGTAAATGGGTCAATCGCTTATCAAATGCGTTCGAAGGTTAAGGCAGATCGGGATGCTTATTTAAGCGGGGATAAAATGTACCAAACGAATCAGGTAGCGGTTCCGGATGCATTTGATGCGGCTTTGCGCATTGGATATTTGAAGAAAGACAATCAATTAGAATTGTTTGCAGAGACTTTTTCATGTACCAAGGGTGACGATATCCGCAGGAACGACATGCCGTTTATGACGAATGACATGACGATGACAACGGTGGGAGTTTATGGGAAATACCAGCCGAAAAACATTGGTGTTAATGCCAGAATGAGTTATGTCGTGGATGGCCAAAACGTGGGTCAAAGTTTAGGACTTTCATTAGGCTTGTTGTATCAATTTAACTTATAATTCGATGAAATATTTATATAGCATAATAGCGTTTTTCACATTGCTTTCTTGTAGCAAGGAAGTGGATGATGCTTTTTATAAGGCATATGTCCCTGCCAAAGTGGATATCAATGGTGGATCTTGGAAGACATTTATCGTAGCTTCGCCTACGGATATTGCCATTGCAGTGCCTAAGTTGGCGACTGACGCTGCTTATTTAAAGGAAATTGATTCCTTGAAAACGATTGTCATTCCAGGATTGACGGCCGCACAAAAAAAGGCTATTGATTACTGGGGCGCAGGAGCGGTTCTTCGCTGGAATGAGATTGGTCGGGAATTAGCGGCACGTTACAATGTTCCGCCAGCATCGAATGCGGCGGGTGTTTATCCTGTACCGAATGCTGCGGATCCTTTGGCAGATCCTAAGTTTCCATTTGCCAATCCTCCCTATACGGCGCGTGCTTTGGCTTATTTGAGTATTGCCCAATATGATGCCTTAGTAGCGGCTTGGAAGTATAAATATCAATACAACCGCAAAGCACCATATGAAATCGATGCCACCATAAAACCTTTGTTGCCTGCAACGGGTGTACCTGCTTATCCTTCAGAAGAAGCGGTGGTGGCCCAAGCGAGTTATGTTATTTTGTTGGCGATGTTTCCTGGCGAGGGTCCTTTTTTGAAAGAAAAATTAGCAGAGGCAAAGAATTCTGTGATATGGGCTGCCAAAAATGTGGGAAGTGATGTGGATGCGGGAGCAGCATTAGGTGCTGGCGTTGCTGCCAAAGTGATGGCTCGAGCTAAAACAGATGGGATGAGTACGGCTAATAATCAGGCGATAGTACCCGATTTAATTGCACGCTCAACTTCTTTGGGTTTTGTAAATCCCTGGAAAAGCCAGGAATCTCCAGTTCGTCCACCGATGTTGCCCAATTATGGTGCCGTGAGTACAATCAATTTTGACCGCAAGACCTTAGAGTCCATTCGTCCGGTTATCCCTTATTTGGAAAACACGGCTGAGTTTAAGAAAGATTTGGCAGAATTGAATGATATTCAAAAAAATCAAACGCGTGAACAAGCTGCGATTGCCAACTATTGGGCGGATGGTCCTGGTTCTTATACACCTCCAGGACATTGGCATCGTTATGCTTGCGATGCAGGTGTTTCGGCTAAGTTCTCCGAATTACGCATGGCTCGTATGCTTGCATACGTAGGGTCAGCTTTGATGGATGCTGGCATCGCTTGTTGGGAAACAAAATACTTTTACTACAGCCCGCGTCCCCAACAATTTGGTTTGAAAACATCGGTGGGACTTCCCAATTTCCCGAGTTACACATCCGGTCACTCGACATTTTCCTATGCAGCTGCGACAGTATTAAGCTCATTTTTTCCAGAGAATTCAGCTAAATATTATGGTTCTGCACAAGACGCATCGGATTCAAGGGTATATGGGTTGATTCACTTCAGAATCGATTGTACGATGGGAGGCCAACATGGTCGTGTGATTGGCGATTTTGCTGTGAAGCGTGCTAATGCGGATGGGGCACAATAAGTTGGTTTTCTTAAAACATAAAAGTTATGGTAACGATAAGTAAAAATAGATTTCATGCACTTGTTGCAGCGGCATGGATGAATCGCGCGATGATTGCGATTGTTTATGTTTGGTTTGGGTCTTTGAAGATTTTCGGAATGTCCCCGGCAGAGGGTCTGGTGACAAAGCTGTTTGATATTACTTTATCACCCTATATGAGTATCCAGCAATTCTTGTTTTTGCTAGGACTTGCTGAAAGTGCTATTGGCTTGTTGTGGTTATTTCCACGCATTAGCAAATGGGCATTTTGGATCATGATGGTGCATTTATTTACTACTTTTTTGCCAGTTTTGTTTCTTCCCAATGAAACGTGGCAGTCCTTTTTTGCCTTGACGCTGACGGGACAGTACATTATCAAGAATGTGGTATTGTGTTCAGCGGCTTGGTTTATTTATGTTTTTTCGGAAAATTAAGGGTGGGGGTAAACGCTGCCGGGGTTAAAAACCCCGGCAGCGTTACGCTTTTTTCTATTTTAAGGTATCAAAAAACCCCTTATCCGTTCGAATAAGGGGTTTTTATTTAAATATCGAATAATTCGATTTTAGACTATAGGCCTAGAATCTTCTTATTCAGCTCTTCGTCAGCGCCAGTTCCTGCAAAATCATCAAACACTTTTTCTGTTGCCTTGATGATATGGCTCGCGATAAATGGTGCTCCTTCTGTCGCTCCTTGAACCGGATCCTTGATGCAGCATTCCCATTCTAACACAGCCCAACCGTCATAGCCGTATTGCGTTAATTTCGAGAAGATGCTCTTGAAATCCACTTGGCCATCTCCTAAAGAACGGAAACGTCCCGCTCGGTTGATCCAAGATTGGTAACCACCATAAACGCCTTGCTTACCCGTTGGGTTAAATTCCGCATCTTTAACGTGGAACATTTTGATACGCTCGTGGTAAAAATCAATATATTGCTTATAGTCCAAAGCTTGTAACACAAAATGTGATGGATCATATAATAAGTTGGCACGCTTATGGCCTTTCACCTCATCCAAAAACATCTCAAACGTAACGCCATCATGCAAGTCTTCACCTGGGTGAATCTCATAACATAAATCTACGCCACACTCGTCGAATGTATTCAAAATCGGTAACCACCGCCGACCTAATTCTTTAAATCCTTGCTCTACTAATCCGGCAGGACGTTGAGGCCATGGATAAACTGTGTGCCACATCAAAGCTCCCGAGAATGTCGCATGTGCATTTAATCCCAAGTTTTGAGAAGCCTTAGCTGCATATTTCAATTGTTGGACCGCCCATTCCGTACGCGCCTTTGGATTTCCTTTGACGGAATCCGGTGCAAAACCGTCGAAACCTAAATCGTATGCTGGATTAACAGCGACTAATTGTCCTTGTAAGTGCGTGGATAATTCCGTGATTTGTAAGCCTTTGGCAGCTAGCATTCCCACGATTTCATCGCAATAGGTCTTAGATTCTGCCGCTTTTTGCAAATCGATGCAACGTGAATCCCATGATGGAATTTGCACGCCTTTGTATCCCAAAGATGCCACCCAAGTTGTGATGCTATCTAACGAATTAAAAGGAGCTTCATCTCCCATAAATTGTGCCAAAAATATCGCTGGCCCTTTGATCGTATTCATATTGTTAATGGTTTAGATTTTAACCCACTTTTGTGCACGTGTCGAATCCAAGATGCGCTCGCAAATCAATAACTCGCGGTATCCGTCGGCAAAAGTAGGGAACTTAGGATTTTCTGGTTGCTTACCTGCCTCAACTGCCGCGTAAACTTCCTTGAATAATTGCTTCGATGTATCTGAGAATCCTTCGTTGTGACCTCCTGGGAATGTCATTAAGGCAGATGCTTCAGGATATGCCAAAGATGGATCACGCATCAAGACTTGGTTCGCTTGATCACGGTTACCAATCCAAATTTCATTTGGCGCCTCCGAGTTGAAAGCAAACGTTTTGTTCGAGCCCGAAATCTCTAATTTCAATTGGTTTTTACGGCCCGCTGAAACCTGCGAGACCGTTACACAACCGCGGTTTCCATTGTCGAAACGCAATAATACGTTCGCATGATCTTCCGTGTTAATATGTACATCCGCATAATCTTCCGGTTGCAACATTTTGCCTGAATAGGTTTCTACTGGCTTCAAAGGCTTTTTACGAACCTTATGAACGGTGTTGAAATCTGCCATTACTTCCACCGTTTTCAACCCTGTGATGTATTCAATGACATCCAATAAGTGAGATCCGATATCGGCAATCGCACGAGAATCTCCTGATTTATCGGGTTCTAAACGCCAGTTGTAATCCGTGTTGTAGAACAACCAATCTTGCAAATAGCTACCCATGATTGAATAAATTTCACCCAAATCGCCTTTCTCGCGCATGGTTTTCATTTGACGTACCAAAGGATAATAACGCAAGTTGAAGTGAACCGCATTCACTAAACCTGTTTTCGCTGCTAATTCAACTAATTCTTCAGCCTCATGTAAATCTTTAGCCAAAGGTTTCTCACAAACCACGTGCTTGCCAGCTAATAAAGCGGCTTTAGATTGCGAGTAGTGCAAGAAGTTTGGTGTACAAATGTGCACACATTGAATGTCTTCTTGTTTTAATAAGTCTTCGAAAGTGTACCAACGGCCGATGCCCAATTGTTTTGCTTTGGCTTCTGCCAACTCAATGTTTACTTCACACAATGCAGCAACGTCGATGTTAGGTAAGCGACGAAGCGCTTCGATGTGTGCGGGTCCGATAAATCCGGTACCTACGATACCTACTTTAATTTTAGTCATGATCTATTAAATTTCGAATTTTGTCCATTTATTTTGGTTGTCTTTGGCTGAACGAACCACGTTCTCAATGAATGCCATCCCCATAATTCCCTCGTCGATGCCTGGGAAATCATACATGGGATCTTGCGGCTTGCCTGCCCATCGTGCGCGTACCGCAAAAGCGAAGTTGCGGTAAATATTCGCGAATGTCTCCACATAGCCTTCTGGGTGTCCAGCCGGTTGGCGAGAGTGTGCGTTCGTTGCCGCTGATAAATTCCCAACAGCCGTACGAATCGTTCTGGCACCTTCATCGCGTGTGCGGAATGTTAAGGTATTGGGCTCCATTTGATGCCAAGTAATGCCTGCTTTGCTTCCATAGATACGGAAATTGAAGTCATTTTCTTCGCCATTGCAGATTTGTGAGCAATGTAGAACACCTTTCGCACCATTATTATAATGTAACAAGATATTGCCATCATCATCCAATAAGCGGCCTTCAACGAAAATCGTCAAATCCGCACAAAGTTCAGTGATGTGCAATCCCGTGATGTATTCAATTAAATTCTCGCAATGGGTTCCGATATCTCCAATCGCTCCAGCAGCTCCACAACGCTCAGGGTCGGTACGCCATGCAGCTTGTTTTTGGCCGGTAGCTTCCACCAAGTCGATTAGCCAACCTTGCGGATACTCCACAATAATCTTGCGTATTTCGCCTAATTGACCCGAATTTACGAGGTGTTTCGCCTCTTTAACCATCGGATATGCCGTATAATTATGTGTCAATGCGAAAATCATTCCTGATTTTTCGATAATCTTTTTCAATTCTTTTGCCTCAGCTAAATTCAATGTCGCTGGCTTATCGCAAACGACATGAAATCCATTTTCCAGAGCCATTTTAGCAGCCGGGAAATGCACGTGATTAGGCGTAACGATCGAAACAAAATCCATGCGTTCGCCTTCGGGTAATTCTTTTTCCTTGAGTATCATCTCTTCATAAGAACCATAAACGCGGTTTTCAGGAAGATATAAGGCTTCGCCTGTTGCTTTGGATTTTTCGGGATTGGAGCTGAATGCCCCACAAACTAATTCAATTTCGCCGTCTAATTGAGCACCTCTGCGGTGAACGGCTCCGATAAAGGCTTCGGTGCTACCACCGATCATGCCCATTTTTAATTTTCTTCCTCGCCGACTCGCTGCGGTTGTGGACGTTCCACCTTGGATCATATATTGATAGATTTAGATTGTTACAAAAATAGGGCTTAATTTGATTAAATTACCCTTTAAAGGGCTCAGATTTTTGAAAAATTTTCAAAATAAATCGGGTTTGTCGGTGGAATTCAAAAATCTTTTCGTTTTTTTGGTACGATTTTTCCAATGTTGAATTTAATTTTTTTAAGATTACTAATTCTCTAAACATTTAACTAAAACTAATCTATTATGAATCAAACTGTTAATGCCAATCGTTTATTTTTGGCGTCCTGTTTTGCACTCATCACGACTTCCATGGCTTTTGGAATCCGCGCTGGGGTTTTAACTCAATTGGGTGTAGACTTTCAATTGGACAACGAACAATTAGGCTACGTGAACCAAATGGCGTTTTTAGGTTTCCCTATCGCCATGATCATTGGAGGGCCTTTGTACAATGTCTTAGGACCTAAGAAAATTATTTGGGTTGCATTCTTTACACATGTTATCGGTTTAGTGATGACTATTTTTGCTGGTGGTTTCTGGTCTTTATTATTATCAACATTCTTTGTTGGTTTTGGTAATGGAACCGTGGAAGCAGCTTGTAATCCGATGATTTCGGATATGTTTGAAGGTAAAGAGAAGACAAAAATGTTGAACCGTTTCCACATGTGGTTTCCAGGTGGTATCGTAATTGCAACACTTTTATCACAATATATGACAGGTGCTAACATGGGCTGGCAATTGCAAATCGCAGCTATTTTGGTTCCTGCGGTTATCTATGCGTATTTATTTTTCGGTCAAGCGTTCCCTGCAGCAAAAGTGGAAGGTGGTGCTTCGACAGGTGAAAACTTCAAAGCAATGCTTTCTCCTTTGTATTTATTTATGTTGGCTTGCATGGCCTTGACTGCAATTTCTGAATTCGGTCCAGAGCAATGGATTGGACCTATCATGGGCCAAGCAGGTGCAAGTCCAATGATTATTTTAGCGATTGTTACGGGATTAATGGCCGTGGGTCGTTATTTCGCTGGTCCAATCGTACATAAATTAGATGCAGGTGGCGTACTTTTAGTTTCAGCTATTTTAACTGCGATCGGTGTTTATTTGATGAGCTCTGCAACGGGAAATATGGTGTATATCTCGGCAATTATTTTTGCCTTAGGTGTATGTTATTTCTGGCCAACAATGATTGGGTATGTAGCTGAAAATATTCCGTTAACAGGTGCTTTTGGTCTTTCGATCATGGGTGGTATGGGAATGTTTGCAACGTCAATCTTCCAACCGATCATCGGTAAGTGGTTAGATTCCAATACAGCTGAAGCGTCAAAAACCTTAACTGGTGATGCGGTTGCATTAGCTGCTGGTCAAGCGACAATGGCACAAATGGTGTTGTTTCCATCGATTTTGATCGTAGCATTTGCTGGTTTGTATTTCTTCGGAAAGAAAGCAAAGCATGCTTAATCAATTCCTTGATAATTTTAAAAAGGGAGCTTCGACTCCCTTTTTTTTGTCCCAAATTCCCTATAGCTTTGGCAATCCTCCAAGGTTTGCCAAAGCTTAGTTATGCGGTATTTGTTTTTTTGTTTGTTCTTGATTGCCTGTAAACCCAATTACAACGTTGATCCATCTCAAGTGGAAAAAGCCTTACGCGCTCAAGAAAAGGAATATCCCGAAACCAAGATTTTAGGCGAAACCCGACTTGGGAATTTTGAAATCACCCTCGCCAAAGAAACCCCTTTACATCGCATTAATTTTGTCCGCTTGGTGAAGATGGGTTATTTCACCGACCGCTATTTTTATCGGAATGTCTATGAAATCGGCATGCAGGGTGGGGGAGAGTTTGCGGATCGTTTGGCCTATTTAGTTCCGGCGGAATATCCTGATCATCTGACACCTGAACGCGGGACGATTGCCATGGCGCGATACGATGAAGGTAACCCGGAAAAAGCGTCTTCTCCTACGGAATTTTTCATTGTCACCAATACGGAACAAGCAGCCCGATTTTATAAGCAATATGTGGTTTTTGGCAAGATTACGAAAGGCTTAGCTGTCATCGATTCGATACAAAAACAACGCTCTTTTGATGAAAAACCGGTTATTCCTGTCAAGTTTACGCTGTCTTTGTTGAAGGACGAATAAGGCTCGCAATGCCGGCGAATGCCATGACCAATAAACATCCCAATACATTCAGCCACAAAAAGGCCATCAAATCAATGTACCAGGCATAAATTACAAGGGCTTCTGCAACCAATGCTGCCCAAAATACCTGATTCCCCGACGTCCTAGGCAAATAAAAGGCACATAAAAATACCCCCAAAATCGTCCCGTAAAACCAGGATCCCAAGATATTCACTACCTCAATTAAGCTTCCCATATTGACAGCAAATTGAGCTACAATCAGACACAGAATTCCCCAGCCCATAGTAATCAATTTAGAAACCCACCAATAATGCTGGTTTGAGCCATCCGTATGCATAAAGCGCTGGTAAATGTCCACCATACTCGTGGACGTCAGCGAACCAAAAGCCGAGGCCATAGATCCCATGGAGGCCAACAAAATCATAGCGATTAAAAAGCCGACAATTCCTACAGGAAGATGGTCCGTGATAAATCGTAAAAAGACATAATTCGTATCCTGTTCCTCGAATTCAGTATGCGACTTTTTGATCTCCGTCACCGCCTGACTTCTCAATTCCTTTTGCTTTCCTTGCAAATCTTGTATGGATGTTTGCAGTTGGTGAGTCTTTACATCATCATTCGATTTTATCGCCCGCACCAATTCAATTTCCTGCTGTTTTTTTGCCTCAAATACCTGGTGGTGTTCGGTATTAACTTGCTTGTAATTCGCTTGTTGGCTCCATAATCGCTCCGAATTCTTATTAAAAAATATCGGAGCTTCTTGAAACTGATAAAAGATGTAAACAAAAATGCCCACCAACAGAATTAAGAATTGCATCGGGATTTTTAGCAAACCATTCAATAATAGGCCTTTCTTGCTCGCGGTGGCAGATTGGCCAGAAAGATAGCGACCCACTTGACTTTGGTCTGTACCAAAATAAGAAAGTTGCAGAAAGAATCCACCGATGATCCCCGACCAAATATTATACCGGTTATTGATGTCGAATTTCCAGTCGATCAAGTTGATCTTACCCATTTTCCCTGCAATAAGTAGGGATTCATGCACGCCAATTTCCTCAGGTAATTGGTGAATGATAAGGACTGCGGCGAGGAACATGCCGGCAAGTACCACCGACATTTGTAGCATTTGGGTGTATGAAATGGCTTTGGAACCTCCCAACATACAATAAGTAGTTACGAGCGTTGCCGTAAGCGCATTGGTCCAGGATAAATTCCAACCTAATAAAGTGGACAATATAATGGATGGGGCAGCAATGGTTACTCCTGTCGATAATGCACGCGGAATCAAGAACAATAAACTTGTTAGTATACGGGTTTTCGAATCAAAACGTTGTTCGAGAAATTGGTACGCCGTGTAAACTTTCAGTCGGTAGTAATTAGGTATAAACGTGACAGAAAGAATAATCATCGCGATGGGTAATCCCAAATAGAATTGCACAAAGCGCATGCCATCCGTGTAGGCTTGGCCTGGTGCTGATAAAAACGTAATTGCAGACGCTTGAGTCGCCATGACAGAAAGCAATACATGATACCAAGGCAATTCGCGGTCGGCCAGTAGAAATCCTTGCAAGGAGTGTTTGGATTGCTTTCCGCGGTAAATGCCATACATGACAATCCCGCCAATAGTACCTAACATGACAATCCAGTCAGCTATATTCATGATTTATTGATAGATAGCGCTGAAAATTAAAAAGAATGCGATTAAGCCAAGCAAGAAAATGCCTAGCGAAATGTACCAAATTGACCAATTGGGGACCTCTTGTTTCGATTCTGTTTCCATGACTTAGGTTTAGCGCTTTGAAATTACATATAAATCCTTGATTATTTTGGAAAGCCTATTGGAATAATACATTTTGCTTCTTACCTTTGCAGTCCAAATTACGCGGGTGTGGTGGAATTGGTAGACATACCAGACTTAGGATCTGGCGCCGCGAGGCATGGGGGTTCGAGTCCCTCCACCCGTACCAAGGCAAGCCCTCAACACCGATAGGTTTTTGAGGGCTTTTTTTAATTGATTAAATAAACAATTCTATATGAACATTTCACTCAATAAAGCAAGTGATTTACAAGGTCGTTTGACTGTTGTTGTAACGGAGGCCGATTACAAAGAAAAAGTAGAGGCTAAATTGAAAGACTACCGCAAAAAGGCGTCAATCAAGGGTTTTCGTCCAGGTATGGTTCCTGCAACATTAATTAAGAAATTGTACGGTCAATCAGCCTTAGTGGATGAAATTAATCACGAATTAGGCCATGCGGTTAGTGATTACATCAAAGAAAACAAGTTGAACTTAGTAGGTGAGCCCTTGCCAGCTGTAGAAGAGGCAGATGCAATCGACTGGGAAAAAGATACAGAATTTACCTTTCATTATGATTTAGGTTTTCACGGAGATTTCACTGTGGATTTAGCTAAGATGAAAGCGATTCAATCGTATGAAATTAAGGCCGACAAGAAAGAAATCGATGAGACGATTGAAAACTTGAAGAAGCAATTTGGTGAGCAAACGCATCCTGAGTCGGTAGAAGACCGAGACTTGGTTTTTGGAACGTTTACGCAAGGTGACTGGGTTGAGAAATCGGCTATCCCAATGCACGCGATTCAAGATAAATCAAAGAAAGTTTTCATCGGCGCAAAGAAAGGCGACACCTTGAAATTTGCGATCGATAAAGTATTTGTTGATGCGAAAGCTTTGGCATTAGCGACAGGAAAGAAAGAAGAAGAAGTTGCTGAATTGAAAGGTGAAGTTTCTTACGTAGTAGAAGATATTACTCGTCAAGTGCCATCGGAATTAAACGTAGGGTTTTTTGATAAGGTTTTAGGACCAGGAAAAGCGACTGATGAGAAATCATTCCGTGCAGAGGTTGAAACCATTGTAGGTGAAAATTATGCGCGCGAAGCGAAATACTTATTACGCATCGATGCAGAGAAAGCTATTTTAGAATCAGTGAAAATTGATTTGCCAGAAGAATTCTTACGTACTTGGTTAATCCGTATCAACGAAGGTAAATTTACACCGGAGCAAATTGATCAAGATTTTGATAATGTGAAGCGTGATATCCGTTGGAACTTAATCAAAAATGAAATCGCTGAGAAATTCGAAGTGAAAGTTGATTACCCAGAGGTCGTTGAGAAGGCGAAAGATATGGTACGTCAGCAGTTTGGCGGTTATTTATCATCTGACCAACCGGGTATCGAAGAGATGATTGAGAAAATCGCGATGGGTTATTTGAGCGACAAGTCGAAGGGAGATAACTTTATGAACTTGTACAATCAAGCATTCTCGGACAAAGTATCAAATGCGATTGTGGAAAATATTCCAAACAAAACGACTAAAATTGATGTTGAGAAATTTAAAGAAATCGCAGCGGCGCTTTAATTTTCGATTTGTCACAATATTTTTGAAAACCCCGCTCCTTGCGGGGTTTTCTGTGAACTAAGGTTCGTACATTTGTGTTTTGCGTATTTAATGCCAAAATATTTTAAATTTGATTTTTAAACATTGAATCCTATGTATCCAAAAGAATTATCAGGAGAAGAGTTTCGTAAATATGCAGTACATCACCGTGGATTAAACGGTTTAGCTGTAGATCAATATATGAACCACATCGGCGATCGTCCGATGCATCAAATTGAAGACATGACACAATACATCATTGAGGAGCGCCCGATGCGTTTCGCTCAAATCGATGTATTCTCACGTTTGATCATGGATCGAATCATTTTCATGGGAGTTCCTGTGGATGATTACATGGCCAATATTATCGTGGCTCAATTGTTATTTATGGAATCTACGGATGCCAAAAAAGACATTGTCATGTATATCAATAGCCCAGGGGGATCGGTTTATGCTGGTTTGGGGATTTATGATACGATGAATTACATCCGTCCGGAAGTAGCGACTGTTTGTACATCATTAGCTGCTTCGATGGGCGCTGTTTTATTAGCAGGTGGTGCAGCAGGAAAGCGTTCTGCGCTTGAGCATGCGCGTGTGATGATTCACCAACCTTCAGGTGGCGCACAAGGTCAATCACGTGACATTGAAATTACAGCTCGTGAAATCGTTAAAATTCGTCAGGAGTTGTATGAAATTTTAGCCAAACATTCGGGTAAAACATTTGAAGAAATTGAGCGTGACTCGGATCGTGACTATTGGATGAAAGCGGCTGAGGCTAAAGAATATGGTCTGATTGATGAGATTTTAACCCGTACGGTATAATTCATGGCGAGTAATAAAAAAGTTAGTTGTTCATTTTGTGGTCGAAGTCAATCCGCTATCGAGAGTCAAAACGGTGGTCCATTGCTTTTTGGTATTGAAGGAGCTATTTGTGGATCTTGTATTCAAAATGGCTATGAAATCATACACGAAGGTGATGTGAAATCGGGGGATTCAACGTCTAAGCAGCAATTTGAATTGGTGAAACCGAAAGACTTGAAGGCCTATTTAGATGAGTATGTGATCGGACAAGAAGAGGCGAAACGTCATCTTTCTGTAGCTGTTTATAATCATTACAAGCGTTTAATGCAGCCTGCTTCCGCGGATGATGTGAAGATTGAAAAGTCAAATATCTTGATGGTTGGCGAAACAGGCACGGGTAAAACCTATTTAGCTCGAACGTTGGCGCAAAAATTACAAGTTCCTTTTTGTATCGCAGATGCCACGGTAATTACCGAGGCGGGTTATGTGGGTGAGGATGTGGAAACCATTTTAACGCGTTTGCTTCAAGCGGCGAATTACGATGTAGAGAAAGCGGAATGTGGGATTGTCTTCATTGATGAGATTGATAAAATTGCGCGTAAATCGGATAATCCTTCCATCACACGTGATGTGTCGGGGGAAGGTGTCCAACAAGCTTTGTTGAAATTATTGGAAGGATCGATTGTCAATGTGCCACCTCAGGGAGGTCGGAAACATCCGGATCAAAAAATGATCGCTGTGAACACGGAGAATATTTTATTTATCTGTGGAGGCGCTTTTGATGGCATTGACCGCCATATTTCGAAGCGTTTAAATGCACGTCCGATTGGTTTCTCGGGCGATGATACATTCCATGATTCCTTCGAGAAGGATCAGATTATGAAGTATGTTTCGGCGCAAGATTTGAAGTCTTTTGGCTTAATTCCTGAATTATTGGGTCGTTTGCCGGTAGTTACTTTCTTGAATCCATTGGATGCGAAGGCTTTGTTGTCGATTTTGACAGAACCTAAGAATGCCTTGGTCAAACAGTATGAGAAATTGTTCTCGATGGAAGGTGTCACATTGCATTTTTCACCTGAGGCGTTAAGTTATATTGTGGAACAAGCGATGCAATATAAATTAGGTGCACGTGGATTGCGTTCCATCATGGAGGCCATCATGACAGATGCGATGTTTGAAATTCCATCGCAGACTGAAATCAAAGATTTTACCATTGATTTAGATTATGCCAAAGCAAAGTTTGAGCGTACTGTTTTTCACCAAATGAAAGTTGTTGCATAACATGAAAAGGATCGTATTTTTATTGACTCTAGCGATTTTGGCTAGTTCCTGTGCGAAAAAGGTAGCTGTTGCTGCTTTCGCACCTTCAGCTGTATCTGCTGAGCCTGCAAAAGCACCCGTAAACGAAGTTGAAAAGCAACGTGTGATGAATGAGCTTGCTCCAGCGAATAATAAAAATCAACCTGCTCCCAATCACGTCCAACAAAATAGCATCGAGGCGTCTATGCCTGCGGTAGCGGCACCTGTTGCTCCAAAAGCGCAAGAGGAATCTTCGGCATTACATATAGACCGCGTATTGGATGCTGCTCCTGTTAAGGCTTATGTTCAGAAAGCTTCTTTCAAGAAGTATACGGCTAATCCGCAAGGTCCCAAAAACTGGGCCCCCCAATTGAAAATCGGATTGACCTTATTGGCCATTGGTGTTGTTTTAGCTGTTTTCGGCTTAGGCTTTGTTGGTGGACTCGCTGCGCTCATCGGTTTATGTTTCACCATTGTAGGACTTTTGGTTACCTATTAGGATGAGGCCATCGCTGGTTTTTTTACATGGTTTTGGCGAGGATGCTCAGATGTGGGATGATTTTATTCCGGGTCGGTTTGCTGATGGGACCTTACATATTCCTAATTACGCTGATTGGGCTGATTGTTCAAGTATCTCGGTGTATGCGCGAAAAATCGAAGAGAGCCTTCCACAAAATGGGACCTTCGTTCTAATTGGTCATTCCATGGGTGGCTACATTGCCTTAGAAATAGCCAAACAATTTCCAGAACGAATTCAAGGTGTTGTGATGTTGCATTCTACTCCGCTTGCTGATTCAAGAGAAAAGCAAGCCCAACGGGATAAAACGGCAGCTTTCATACAAGAACACGGTTCTGAGACCTTTATTCGTTCTTTTGTCACGAATTTGTTTGCCCCTGAATTTGTGGTCGCCCATCGGCATTTGATGGAAAAATTAGCTGATCGTTATGTTACGATCTCCCAAGCAGGTTTAGTTGCTGCAACTTTGGCCATGAAAGTTCGAGCTGATTTGGTCGGATTCGTACAGTCTACCAATATCCCGATGTTATATGTGTTAGGCGAAAAAGACCCCTTGATTCCCACGGATTCGATTGTAGAAGTTTTGAAAGGGAAAGCCCAACATAAATACGTAATTTTATCGGCCGTTGCGCATCAAGGTTGCTATGAAGCTCCTGAGGAAACGTATGCGGCGATTAATCAATTTATCAACGAGATTCATGCCTAAGATTATCGTGGCCCTTGATGGCTATTCTTCTTGTGGAAAAAGTACAACGGCCAAACGCGTAGCCGCCAAATTGCATTATGCATTTGTGGATACAGGCGCGATGTATCGGGCTGTAGCATTGTATTTTCATCGGAATCAGGTTGATTTGGCCAACAAAGAAGCTGTGGCAGAAGCCTTGAAACATATAGACATTACGTTTGAATTTAATCAACAACGACAAGCCTCAGATACCATTTTGAATGGGGAGAATGTGGAGGTTGAAATTCGCAAAATGTATATTTCAGAAATGGTTAGCCAAGTTGCTGCTATTACGATTGTACGTAGGGCGATGGTCGCTCAGCAGCAGCAGATGGGGAAGAAAAAGGGGATCGTGATGGATGGTCGTGATGTAGGAACCGTCGTTTTCCCAGACGCAGAAGTGAAAATCTTTATGACGGCGCAGCCGCATATCCGTGCCCAACGCAGAAAATTGGAATTGTTGCAGAAAGGGGAGGACTTGCCCTTAGAAGATATCATTGAAAATTTACGTATGCGAGACGAGATTGACTCCAATCGAGAAGAAGGTCCACTTAAGCGTGCGGATGATGCAATTGATTTAGATACCTCTTTCCGCAGCATGGACGAGCAGGTGGATTTTGTCTTAGCACAAGTTGAACGGGTCAAACGTGAAAACAAATAAACCCTATTTACTGGTTGGACAAGGAATCGCAGGAACTGTTCTCGCGCATCATTTCTTACAGGCCAATATCCCTTTTGAGATTTGGGATTCGCCCAGACATTTTAACTCATCATTTGCCGCGGGCGGGATATTTAATCCTGTGACGGGTCGTAAACTCGAAAAAACCTGGATGGCTGAGGCCTTATTTGATTATCTATTTCCCTTTTATCAACAATTAGAGGCTACATTAGGTAAGGCTTTTTTTTATCCAATGCTTTTGTTTCGTCCTTTTGCGAATGCAGAAATGAGGCAATGGTTAATGGATCGAAAGCAGGAAATAAACCATGATTTTTTGGATTGGACGGAAGAAGGAGTTTGGGTAAAACAAGCTGGATGGGTTGATGCAGCTAGTTTGTTGGAATCTTCAAAAAGCTATTTTGCCAATTTAGGGATCTTTGCTGAACGAACATTTCAGGAAGAAGATGCTGATGATTTCGAAGCCGTTATTTATTGTGAAGGTTTTCATGCCACCCAAAATCCAATTTGGAATAAATTGCCATTCCTTCCAGCCAAAGGGGAATTAATTCGATTTCATTCCAACGAACCAACTCGTGATTCTATTTTAAACAAAAATGGATTTATCCTTCCCTTACCTGATGGTGCGTTCAAGGTGGGTGCAACCTACCGTTGGGATGAATTTACTCCATTTCCTACGGCATCCTCCCGAGATGAGCTTATGTCCAAATTAACGAGTATGGGTGTTTCTGAATATGAGCTATTGGAAACCTATGTAGGAATTAGGCCAGCTACACAGGATCGTCGTCCTTTTGTAGGGATGCTTACAGAAAACCTAGGGATATTCAATGGATTTGGTTCGAAAGGGGTGTCCTTAAGTCCTTATTTTGCTCGTTCCTTTGTACAAGCTATCTTGGGGGAGAAAGAACTTGAACCTGAAGTTTCAATTCGTCGCTATTCGCATTTATTTTCGGTATAAATCCTTAAATTTGATTTCGTGTAAAATTATACCGGATGCGCTTATTCCGTTTGCTTTTTTTAGGCCTGTGTTCGTTGCTATTTGTTCAGCAATTGGACGCTCAGGATTTTTATCCAAGCCAGCGCGCTTGGGATAAAACGCGCATTCAACATCAGAAATTTGCTTGGAAATACTTAGCTAATCAAAACTTTGAAGTCTATTATTTTGGCAAGCATGAAGCGTTAGCGCGAACTACCTTGCAAATTCTGGATGCTGATTTTCAGCGAATAACGAATTTACTTTCGTATACACCTTATCAAAAGACACGAATCTTTGTTTACCCATCAGGAAATGAATTATCACAGTCCAATAGTGGGATTAGTTACTCAACCGCGCAGGAAGCTGCCGAGGAAAATCGCGCTAAATTTCGGATTGAAATTGCCTATCAAAATCAATTTCAGGAGTATAAGTTAAATGTGCTAAAACAGCTGTCTCAAGTTTATTTACATGATATTTTGTTTGGAGGAAGCATTAAAGATGCCTTGCAAAATTCACTCTTGTTATCCGTTCCAGAATGGTTCACCTCGGGTCTCGCTGCATATCTAGCTGCGGGTGAAACAGCACAGATGAATCAGTACATGTACCAAGTTGTCGTTGCGAACAAGGTTAGAAAGCCAGTTTTGGCGCGTGGCATAGAGGCTGAGTTTATTGGGCAATCAATTTGGTCTTATATTGCAAAAACCTACGGGGCAAATCAGATTGGTAATATTGTGAATCTGACGCGCATTATTCGAAATGAACAGTCAAGTATTTCAAGTACGCTGCGCAAACCTATCGCGAAATTCTTAAAAGAATGGTTTGAATTTTATGTGAGTGAGGCGAAGCAATACGATGTTAATGTCCAAGATGATGCTAAAAAAACATTATTAGCCTTCGATATAACACAAGGCGAACAACTGCGTGATATTCAGTTGAGTCCTGATGGCAATTGGTTTGTGTATTTACTCGAAGATTCGGGTAGATACCGTTTCTTGTTAAAATCATTGACAGGAAATGTGACGAAAGAAATATTCCATACTGGTTTGAAGGATCCACTACGTAAAGAGACACGCGTAATGCCATTAGTCCAATGGGCCGCCAATCAAGATTTGTACATTGTTGCCAATCAAGATGGGAAAAGCTTTCTTCATGTTTTGCAATGGAATAAGCAGAACCTAAAACTTGCTAGCAAGCGAAATCTCGGGGATATTCGTTTCTTAGATTTTGAATTGAACTCGAATGCCCAACGGATGTTGGTTCGTTCATTAAAGCTTGGGCAAGTTGATGTTGGGATCTACGATATTCGTCGGAACCGACTGACTGCCATCACGCAAGATTCGAATCAGGAATCTGAAGCACATTGGTGGGGGAATGACGGTGATCTTGTGTACTTGACAGATCGAATTTCTGACAGTACCTACCTGAAAGAAAAGGGGATGCTTGTGATGAAACATTGGCGTGCTGATGATCCTGCTAATGCCAAAGAATTATTTATGCATAAAGGGATTATTCACAATGTCCGACCTATTGCGGATTCGTTGATTTACTTTCTTAATGAAAATTCCACGGGAAATGAGCTAGTTTCTTACCATAGTCGTGATCAAAAATTATATCAAACCATTATCAAATCCGGAGATTGGGCAGCGTTTAGCTGGGGGAAAGACCAGGTGTTGGTTCAAAATCGATCGATATTGACGGATCAAGTTCAAACTTATGATGTGAAGTCGTTGGTGAGTATCCCGAGCTATTTATGGTACCCCATGTTGCCAGATACGGCGGCTGTTTTGCCAACAAACATCGTGAATGATGAAAATAGACGGGTAGCGGATGTTCGGAAATCCAGGATTGAGCGGCAGCAAGCTTTGCGACTGCGGAAGGATTCGAATCGAATAGTTGGCCCGTTGGACTATCAAAATTCCTTGGTCATTAATGGGTCGGAGGGTAGTTTTAAGATTGATCCTATTCGCGGCTTAGGCTACAGTATGGATGTGAAAATGAATGATTTATTGGAGAATCATTTGTTTAAGGTTGGAGCTTATGTATCTGCTAATATTAAAAATGTAGATCTGTGGGGAGAGTACAATTACTTGGCGAATAAGGTTGATTGGACATTGCGCGTGGACCGAAAGATTTTGGACCAAGAAACAGAATCGCTTGCGCAAAAAATCCGCTACAACCGTGTGGAGCTGAAGGCTGTATATCCGTTTAATTTGTTGAGTAAACTAAGTGTTTCGGGCATGTTTACAAATAATCGGGCGATTGATCAATATAATTTAAGCACCCCTGAAAATGTATCATCCTATGTGGGTGGGCGGTTGGCCTATACATTTGACAATACAGTTCATGTTGCAGAGAATTTGCAGACCGGATTTCGATTATTGACTGGAATTGAGGTTCAGAAGTCGTTTCAACAAACTTCGTTTACGCGAATTACCTTAGATGCGCGCAAGTACCTTAAAATTTCCAATAGTTTATTTTTAGCTACGCGAATCTCAGGTTCACAGGCTGTGGGAAATGCCGCCACACAAACATTATTGGGCGGAATGGATAATTGGTTGTTTATAGACCGCGAAGTACGGAATAAAGAGAATCCTTTAGGGACGGCAGGCATTGCTCAGCGAGATGTTTTTATGAGCGATTTTGCTACCTCTTTGCGTGGATTCAAAATGAATAAATTGTCGGGTAATAGTCATTTGCTCGTCAATGTAGAATTGCGCATGCCGTTGAAATCGCTTTTAGGTCCTAGTTATTCAAAGTCACAATTCTTAAATACATTCCAGATGCTTGGCTTCTTTGATATGGGAAGTGCATGGACAGGCGCAACTCCTTTTTCTCGGACAAATGGATTTAATACAAACACCTATGGAGGGAATACAAATCCATTCCAAGCAACCGTCACGGATTTTCGAAACCCATTCTTATTTGGTTATGGCTTAGGTGCACGAGCCAATGTTGTAGGTTATTTTGTCAAATTGGATTATGCCTATGGTATAGAAAATGATGAAATAAAATCACCTATCACTTATTTAACCTTAGGACATGACTTTTAGGCTGATTATTCTTTTCATTTTTGTACAAGCTCAAGTCTTTGCACAAAGTTTATCTATTTCCAATCTGCCGATTTTACAAATCAATACCAAAGGGGCAACGATTGTCGATGAGCCCAAAATTCCAGCCAAATTCACCTTGTTTGATCGCGGAAAAGGCCAATTGAATCAGCTGACTGATAAACCTGCTTTTAGTTTTTGGGCTGGTATCGAATTTCGGGGAAGCTCTTCGCAAGGCGACTGGTATTTTCTACCAGGATTGGTAAAAAAGCCCTATGGATTTGAAATTTGGACTGATTCGCTTGCCATGATTGCTAGTAAATTGCCAATCGCCCAGTTTTCAGCTGAATCAGACTGGGTTTTAAACGCCTCATACAATGATCGAACTTTTTTGCGGGATGTTTTAGCCCAGCAATTAGCAGGTCAAATGGGCTTGAAAAATTCTAATACACGCTATGTGGAAGTGATTTTGAATGATGCTTATCAAGGCATTTATATCCTCATGGAGAAGATTAAGCAAGGGGGAAATCGTTTGGATATTGCTGATTTAACTCCTACGGATAATGCAGGCGATGAGGTGACTGGAGGATATTTGGTGAAAATCGATAAAACGAGTGGTGCTACCGCGCGCAGTTGGAATAGTGCCTATGTCTCTGGAAAAGGAACAGAAAAGACATTTTTTCAAATTGAATATCCAAAGCCCGAGAATATAACAACGCAGCAATTCACCTACATTAAAAATTACGTCAATACTTTTGAAAAAAGCTTGCAGGAAGAAAGTCCCTTAAAAACGTCCACAAGCTATCGTTCGATGATGGACATGCCTTCCTTTGTGAATTATTTTTTATTGAATGAGCTGACGCGTAACGTAGATGGCTATCGATTGAGTACTTATTTTTATAAGGATAAAGATTCCAAAGGAGGGAAGTTGACCATGGGGCCGGCTTGGGATTATAACTTGTCTTTTGGTAATGCGGATTATTATGATGGTTATTTACCTCAGGGTTGGGTTTATAATAAATTAGAGCTGACTGAAGGGACGCCCGACTACTTTCAAACGCCTTTTTGGTGGGGTAAATTGATGAAAGATTCCGTCTTTGTGAATTCAGTCAAGCGCCGTTGGAATACATTACGGAAAAGCACCTTGAATCCTCCATTGATTTTTAAATTTATGGATTCTACTACAGTGGCTTTGAAAGATCCCATGCAACGTAATTTTGGCCGTTTTCCGCTGTATGGGAAAAAGGTTTGGCCCAATTATTATGTTGGGAATAATGCGAATGAGGAATTATTTTGGATGGAGAATTGGATTTCCGCACGCATAACTTGGCTTGATGCTGCGATAGCCAAGTTGGATGCGACGATTGTTTTAGGCCAACAGGAGGAGCCTGTCATTCGAGCATTTCCCAATCCCGCTGGGCAAATGATTAATTTGGAGTTTCCTCTGCAAGAAGATGCGAATCTTAGGTTGGAATTATTCGACTTGCTGGGTAGCGTTGTTTTGAGCCGACCATTGGGGCATCATAATAAAGGACCCTTGATTATTCCGCTTGATATTTCGACTCTAGTACCTGGTCGTTATGTGATTACAGTCCTGAAGGATAATGAACTACTTTACCGATTCCCAATCATTAAAAGTTTGGACTAAGTTCTACTTTATTTAATTTTGTTTCATGTCTCATAGCATTGATATATTAGCCTTACTAGCTGCAACGCGCAAAGCGTCAACCCAATTAGCCTCAGCGACTAGCAATACCAAAATTGCTGTTTTAAATCGTTTAGCTGAATTGTTAATTGAACAACGGGATACGATCATTTCTGAGAATGCCAAGGATTTGGCCAATATGGATTCTCAAAATCCGATGCGCGATCGTCTTTTATTGACAGAGGCTCGTATCGAAGCATTGGCAGCGAGTTTACATGATGTGGCGGCATTGCCAGACCCATCTGGTCAGGTATTACTCGATAAAACGCTTTCAAACGGCTTGCATCTGCAGAAGATTGCCGTGCCATTAGGGGTTGTAGGGGTAATTTACGAATCTCGTCCCAATGTGACGATTGATGTCGCTGCCTTATGTATTCGTTCGGGAAATGCGGCTGTTTTACGCGGAGGAACGGATGCTTGGTTTACGAATCAGGTTTTGGTGGGGTTGATTCATCAAGCCTTAGCGTCCCAACAATTATCGACAGACCTCGTGCGTCTTTTGCCCACGGATCGCGCACATGTGACGACATTGCTCCAGGCGACAAAATACATTGATGTCATTATTCCAAGAGGTTCGGATGCTTTGATCCAACGGGTTCGTCGGGAATCATTAGTTCCTACGATTGAGACAGGAGCCGGTGTTTGTCATACCTATGTAGCGGAAAGCGCGAACCTAGAAATGGCTGTTCCGATCGTAGTAAATGCCAAAGTTTCACGGCCATCCGTATGTAATTCATTGGATACCGTCATCGTGCATCGGTCTCAATTAACTGATTTCGTTCAAAAGATTGCTGCCGATTTTATTCAATATAAGGTTCAAATTTTTGCCGAATCGGCTGCTTTCGATGCCTTGAGTGCCATTCAATATCCGTATTTACATCGCGCTGAATCGGCTGATTTTGGTCGGGAATTCTTGGATTTTGCTTGTTCGATGAAGGTAGTTGATGACTTAGCCGAGGCATTGAACCATATCGATCAATTCTCTTCGCGTCATTCGGAAGCCATTGTGACTGAAGATGCTGCTGAAGCGCAATTATTCTTGCAGGCGGTTGACGCGGCTGCGGTATATTGGAATGCATCGACCCGATTTACGGATGGTGGCGTTTTTGATTTAGGTGCTGAAATTGGAATATCCACCCAAAAGCTACATGCCCGTGGTCCATTTGCGTTGGAAAAATTGGTGACGGAGAAATGGGTGATTCAGGGGTCAGGTCAAATTCGCTAGCCTAAAATTCGTGGTCTAAGCCTAATTTTTGTTTTAGCTCTCCTAGTAAAGGATGTTTTTGGACTAAGAAATCGTATTTGTCCGACTGCGTGTAAAGCAGTTTTTTGTCTCCATCAGTTTGAGCCGTGACATCCAAGACGATGTCAATGGCATAGTTCTGTAAGCGTTCACGTAATGTCCCCAAAACCTCCATGCGCAATTGCTCATTGAAATGTTGAACCTGCACTTCGTTTTCAACTTTAATGTGTGCAACCGTGCCGACTAATTCGATCGGTCGGTCCATCATCACAAATTTGTTAATCAAATTCGCGTCCTTGTATTTTTGGGCGATCTCATTCCATACGCCTAAGAATTTGGGAAGGTCAAAGTCTTGGTTGTTGAAATCGTTCGCTACAGCTTGCTCTTTAATCTCATTTTCCTGCGCTTTAGGTTTGATCACACTCTTGCTGGAGCGTAAGCCTCCTAGGCTAGCAGCGGGACTGGGAGCAACCGGTTTTGGTACATCATTTACCTGTGGAGCTATAGGCTCGCTTGTGACAACAGGCGTTTCTATCACGGCTGCTGCTGTGACTGTTTCAATGGCTGGAGCTGCTGTAACAGGTGTTGGCTGTGTTTTGGCCCCAGCGCTTTTAGCTTGGGGCTCAGGCTTTTTTCCGCTACTGCCCTCCGTGGCGAGTTGGTAAACAGACGGTAAATAATTGATTTTTAACAAGCAGAGTTCGAGGTGGAGTCGGGCGTTTTTCGCCGACTTATAATTGCTCTCGCAGGTAGAACAAATGTTCATCGCAGAAAGCAAGAAAGATGTACTCGTTAATTCGGCTTGTTGCTTGAACTTCGCGCGGGATTCGTCGGAGATTTCCATCAATGCCAAGGTCTGTGGATCTTTGGCAAAAAGTAAATTCCGAAGGTGTTCCATGAAACCGCTGATGAATTGCTGGCCATCAAAACCTTTTCGCATGATTTCGTCCAATAAAACGAGCGTCTCTACATGGTTTTGTTGGATCAAATGATTCGTCAAGCTCACATAATAATCACTATCCAAGATGTGTAAGTTCTCTAACACATCTTTATGACGTAAGGCATTGTCAGTAGAGAAGGTGACATTCAAATCGAACATCGAAAGTGCATCACGCAAACCGCCGTCGGCCTTGATCGCAATCAATTCCAAAGCTGATGGTTCTGCTTGAATATTTTCCTTTACTGCGATGTTAGCAAGATGATCGGCCATGTCTTTCCACTGAATCCGATTGAAATCGAATATCTGGCAACGAGAAAGGATGGTTGGCAAAATTTTATGCTTCTCCGTCGTAGCTAAAATGAAAATGGCATAGGACGGTGGTTCTTCCAAAGTTTTCAAAAAGGCATTGAATGCCGCAGCTGAAAGCATGTGAACCTCATCAATGATGTAAATTTTATAACGACCACGTTGAGGTGGATAGCGCACTTGATCAATCAAGTTACGGATGTCATCCACCGAGTTGTTGGACGCCGCATCAAGTTCATGAATCGTTAGGGAAGTATTGTCTTGGAAGGATTGGCAAGATGGGCATGTGCCACAAGCCTCACCATCGGTTCCGATGTTTTCGCAATTAATTGTTTTCGCTAAAATACGCGCACAAGTCGTTTTACCTACTCCACGAGGGCCACAGAACAAGAAAGCTTGTGCCAAATGGTTTGACTTAATCGCATTCTTTAAGGTGGTGGTAATGTGACTTTGGCCTACGACCGAATCAAATTGGGTAGGTCGGTATTTTCGTGCTGAAACAATGAAATTTTCCATACTGCAAGTTAACTTTTACGCGAGCAAATTCCAATAAGCTAGTTGGGTAAATGCAAGATTGCACTGACAGGAAAATGATCAGTTGGGAATCGTCCCGCCCATGTCTCGGAATGCGTCGCATGTTGACTACATGTGACCCCATTTTTCACGAAAATATAGTCGATGTGTTTGCCTTCTTGTTCCTGCTTAAAGCCATTGAATGAGCTGTAAGGGCCATAATGTCCTCCTGTACTAATGGTTTCGCTGTCCGTAAGGCGATTTGGATTTGACTTATCTAATATGATTTGAATCGGTTCGTCATCCGGTGTTGCATTAAAATCTCCTGTGATGATGGCGGGCGATTTTCCAGCGATTTCGGCTACTTTGGCGAGGACTAGTTTCGCACTTTCTCTACGAGCGACCTTGCCTAAATGGTCGAAATGCGTATTAAAGACAAAGAATTTCTTGCCCGATTTGATTTCTTTGAATTCACCCCAAGTAACTACGCGGCGGCAGGCGGCGTCCCAACCAAATCCTACTTTTTCACAGGAATCGGATAGCCAAAACGTCTTTTCGCGTATGAGTTTGAATTTGGCTTTGTTGTAAAATAGGGGAGAGAACTCTCCAGCTTCTTTTCCGTCATCACGGCCTTTGCCAAACCAGGCATAACCAGGGAGCACTTTTGCGAAGTCTTTAATTTGGTGTACAAAGGCCTCTTGCATTCCGATGATATCTGCTTGGTGATATTGAATCAATTCTGCACAATGTTTCGCGCGGTATTTCCATTGATCTTGACCATCCGACTCGGTATCTAAGCGAATATTAAAAGTCATGGCTTTGATTTGTCCCTGGCTTTGAAAGCCTAGTAAGATGAATAGTAAGATACAGCTCAAGGTTTTCATAATATGTTCGATTTGAGGCCAAACGCGGTCTTTTTTGCCATTTTGGATGACGAAATCAGAGCCACGTAGGTATTGTTCTGGTTGAGGTTGTAGGTCAATCATCTGCATGATTTCCATGTAAGATGATTTATTCCTTTTTTGAATATGTTGAATTCGCTCATCTAGTGGGCATGCCACAGCAATGAGTTGTTTGAGCAGTTCTGGTTTATTTCGCGAGGTAATTAATGCCGACTCGTATAAATAAAACGGGGCATCTTCTGCATTTTCAAGCCAATGTACGGCTGCTTTGCGTACTGCGGGGTGAATAATCGCATTGAGTTTTTGGATATCTCCAGGGTATTTTTGCAAGAGACCTTTCATCCAGGGACGATTATAGCTGCCGTCTGGAAGATAGGCTCTTGGACCGAATTCCTCGATAATGGCGGCTTTCACTTCGGGGTCATGGTCGCAAATGTTCCGCGCATGTGCATCTGCTTCAAAAACAGGAATTCCCAGGATAGAAAAAATCCGACAAATCGTTGATTTGCCGGATCCTATTCCGCCTGTAATGCCAATAAAGGGTTTCAGGCCTTGTTCGTTCATCTTATTCTTCGGTTAAGCGAGAGGATGCGTCTTTTGAGATAGCTGATTTTTCGAATACCATGCGCACTCCTTTGCTAGCATCTACTTCTACAACAATCGTTTTTTCACGAATGGAAACAACACTTCCGTGCGCACCACCAATTGTTACGACCTTATCACCCGTTTTTAATTCTGAGATAAATTTTTGTGCTTCTTTCGCCTTTTTTTGTTGGGGACGAATCATGAAGAAATAAAATACCACAAAAATACCGCCGAAAAGTACGATTTGCATGATTTGTGGATTAGCTTCTAATAATAACATAGGACTATTTTTTTTGAGGTAAAACTTCTATTTTGAACGCAACCATGTTGTCGGCTGGTAATGTATTCGCATAAGCTGTAACTGTTTTTTGAACTTTCCCTTCCTTGCCGTGTGAATCAAAGGTTACCTTGATGAAACCTTTTTTTCCAGGTTGTACGAGATCCTTTGACCATTTAGGTGTTGTGCATCCACAAGAGGAATTCACAGAACTAATCTGCAAAGGGAGGTTTCCTTTATTGCGAAAGTGGAAGGTGTAGGAAATGCTATCGCCTTCCGTAATTCGACCTAAATAAACCAAAGGCTGGTCAAAAACCATTTGAGGGCGTTTTTCAATCGAAGGACGCAAAGCGATTGGGATAGCATTCTCAGCATCACTCAATGACTCTTTTTGTTTGTTGGTACATCCCAACAACAAAACCAAGGCTCCTAAACAAATCGAAAAACGAAGCATCTTATTTTGCTTTGATTTGGCTCATCATTTTCTCTACGTCCTCTAGCAATTTCTCTGCTTTGATTTTCGTATCATTCACGACTTTTTTGCCTTCTGATTTAGCCATTGTTTCAGGGATTTCTTTTCCGTCTACGATGTCATTGATCAATTGCTTTAATTGCTCACGGTATTTATTCAATTGGAAATACAATTTGCTACGTGTATTCTCCCCTTTGTCCGGTGCATAAAGAATACCAAGCACAGCTCCTGTAGCAGCTCCTACTACAAATGCCCAAAAGGATTTTGATGATCTACTCATAATTATTTACTAGCTATGTCGATTAATCCTCGACCTGATTTTTGTATAATTTTCTCACCGATTAGCTTCACTGACACGACATCCAAAATACCATTAATAAATGGTCCAGATTTAGGAGTTGAGTAGTTTTTCGCCACTTCAATGTATTCGTTAATGCTCACTTTGACGGGTATGCTTGGGAACTTGATCATCTCGGCAACTGCCATTTTTAAGATGATTAAATCAGACGTTGCCAAACGTTCCGAATCCCAGTTTTTTGTCTGGTCATTCACCCATGTTGTCAAGGATTTGTCTTCTGCTACGCAATAGTCGAATAATTCTTCAAAGAATAATTTATCCTCATCCCATTGGATTGCAAGCGCTTGTAAGCTTAAATCTTCTAAGGCCTCCACTTTAAAAGTTTTAGTACTTAGGCTTTTAATTACATCCTTATTAACATGCCAATTTAAATCTTTTTCCTCAAAATATGCTGTCATAATCGGATGTTTTAACAGATAATTTTTCAAAAGATATTGGACCATTTCGATATCCTTGTGGAGTTCTTTTCCTGCTTCAGGTAAATACGCAGTAAAGTTCTCGTCTGGCAAAATTCCTTCAAGGAATAATTTTTTCAGCAATGTTTCTTCATCTTCAGACCAGCCGATGTTGTTTTCCGCAAAAGCTGCTTGCAAATCTTTCCATTTTGGTAGAATCGCTAATACTTTATTGTTGGCAATTTGTGATGTCTTAATCGCCTTTTCCAATAAACGTCTTTGCTCATCCCATTGACCGATCGCTGGGAGGTTCTGTAAATAGAAAAGTAATTTTAAATATTGTTTGTAGATGGATTCGACCTCCGTGACCATGTTTTTGCGCATGTCACGGGCAATTTTAGCTACGTTATTTTGGTAGACACGGTATACAGATTGTGCCGCTTCGAGTGCTTCTGCGGGAATCGTTTCTTCAGTGGGTACACCTTGGAAAAATTCAGTTAGTTGAATTTCGGCTAGTTTTCGCAAACCCTCCAGACGAGGTGTTTGTTCTTCTTTGGCAACCATCAACGATAAATCTGGTTGAAAAATCGCTTGTAAGCCATCAAAGGCTAATTGGTATTGCGCGCGTTCCTGCGTCCAAAAGGCATACATTTGTTGAAATGCTTTGACCCGTAGTAGTCTTCTGTTAACCATCCGAAAATAAAGAGCGTTCTTGATTTGTAAAACACAAAATTACAAATTTTAATTTAGAAAGGTCCTATCTTTACGCCAACTTATTCCATACATGGGCGCACTTAGTCATCTGAATCAATACTTCTGGAAATATAAATGGCTGTTACTCTTAGGTATGCTGTTTACTTTTTGTTCCAATTTTTTTGGTGTTGTACCCGCGCAGTTGGTTCGTTTTGCCTTGGATTTGGTGACAGAGACCATTGATGTCTATTTCCTCTTCAAGGGATTTTCGATGCAATCCGTTTTTTACGAGGTATTCGCGAGTACCTTGTTTTACTATGGTGCCTTGATTGTCTTAATGGCATTTATCAAAGGAGTTTTCTTGTTTTTGGTCCGTCAAACTTTAATTGTCATGTCGCGCCACATCGAATACGAGATGAAACAAGAGATTTATGCGCATTACCAAACGCTACCGCTTTCCTTTTACCGCAAGCAAAATACAGGTGATTTGATGGCACGTATCTCAGAAGATGTCAGTAAGGTGCGTATGTATGTAGGGCCTAGCATCATGTATGGCTTGAACTTGATTACGGTTTTTGCCCTCGTGATTTATTACATGTACCATGTGAGTACAACCCTGATGTGGTATGTGCTTTTGCCATTGCCGATCTTGTCTTTCAGTATTTACTATGTTAACTCCTTGATTATCAAAAAGTCGGAGGAGATTCAGGCGGGATTGTCGACCATTTCTACTTTCGTGCAAGAAGCCTTTTCAGGGATTCGTGTCTTGAAATCGTTTGTTCGTGAGAAACAATCATTAGCCGCATTTACGGAGGCCTCTGCGAATTACCGTCGGAAGTCCTTGGACTTAGTTAAGATTGATTCCTTGTTTACACCTTTGATCTCATTATTGGTCGGTTTTAGCACGCTTTTAGTTGTTTATGTGGGTTCAAATGAGGTGATGGCGGGTCGGATGACTTTGGGAAATATCACCGAGTTCATCATGTATGTGTTTATGTTGACCTGGCCCGTAACTGCATTAGGTTGGACGAGTTCTCAAATTCAGCGTGCCGCGGCCTCACAAAAACGGATTAATGAGTTTTTGGAAATAAAATCGGAATTAATTCCAGGTAAACAAATCAAGCAGCCCATTTTAGGAAAATGGACTTTCAAGAATTTGCATTTTACCTATCCCGGAACGGATCGCGAAGTGCTGAAGGATATTAACCTTGAAATTAATGCGGGGGAGTCGGTAGCATTGTTAGGTACTACAGGTTCTGGTAAAAGTACGATTGCTTTGTTAATGGCTCGCTTTTATGATCCGGTGGCTGGCGATATTTTGTTGGACGACATTCCATTGCGCGATTGGGATGTCCAACATGTTCGCGCACATTTGGGATTTGTACCACAGGATGTGTTTTTATTCTCAACGACAATTGCAGAAAATATTCGTTTTGGTCAGGATGATTTAAGTGAAGAAGCGATGAAGCAAGCTGCACGATTTGCGGATGTCTATGATAACATCATGGATTTTCCGGATCAATTTGAAACGATATTAGGCGAACGTGGTGTAACCTTATCGGGTGGCCAAAAACAACGGGTTTCCTTAGCGCGTGCCTTGGCAAAAAATCCATTGATGCTCGTATTAGACGATTGTTTATCCGCCGTGGATACGCATACCGAACATAAGATTTTGACGCATTTGAAGTCGATTATGCAAGATAAAACGAGTTTGATTATCTCACACCGGGTGTCGTCTGCCAAATTGGCGAATCGCGTTTTTGTCTTACAGGATGGGGTGATTGTTGAACAAGGAAAGCATGCGCAACTAATGCGCAAGAAGGGCTTGTATTTCGATTTATACCAACAACAATTAAACGAAGAGCAAGGTTTATAATAGATTGCCGCTCAAACGAATTAATTCGATCTCCGCTGATTTTGCCGCATATTTTGCTTCAATTAAGCGTGTTTCAGCCGCTACTGCATTGCGTTGTACTTCACGCAATTCATAGGAAGTTGCAATCCCAATTTTAAAGCGATCGAATGCAATGTCAATGTTTTGCTTCGCGATTGTATAGTTTTCCGTCTCTAAAGCAATTAAATTCAAGGCATTTTCATAGGCAGTAAAGGATCTTTCGATGGCTGCGATCAATTGATTTTTCGTATCCTCTATTTGTAATTGGGCAATTTCTGATGCGATTTTAGCATTTTGGATTCTGCGTTTTTGGTTATATCCGTCAAAAATATTGATGGTTGCGCGTAGACCATAATTGAATACATCACTCGATCCTTTTTGTACTCCAAATCCCGCCCCATTATAAACATTGCTCACAGCATAACCCGCTAATAGGTCTACTTGTGGGGTTTGTTGGCTCTTCAAATTACGCGTATCTAGATCACTGATTTTTTTTGAAACAAGTGCCGCCATCAAGGTAGGATTTTGTTTCAAGGCCATCTCCTTTAATTCGTTTAAATTTAATTTCGGTAGTAGATCAATGACTGCAAGCGTTTGGAATGTTGTTAAATGGGGGCGAACCAACAAGGTATTGAGGCTGATTTTAGTATTTAAATAGGATTGCTCTTGAGCTAATAATAAAGCTTTGTCTTCATTGTAATCAACCTGAGCCGAGTAGTAATCAACTTTGGAACCCTGACCGACTTCATAACGATCTTTGGCAAGTTTTAATCGGTCGTTTGAGATTTCGAGGCCTTTGCGAAAGTTGTTTACGCGTAAGTCCTGACGAATGATATCGTAATATAAGGTGCTAATTTGTGCGATAAGGTTCTCGATGGAAGTTTCTGTCTGTTTGGTGCCTAAATTCTGCAATTCTTTGAAACGGTCACGAAGTACAAACATCCCTTTTCCATCGTACAACGTCCACGCCATGGCGATACCCGCATTTCCGCTGTTTGAATTGACTCCTGATTGCACCAATGGCGCACGTAATCCACCAAAAAATTCTTGGTCTAAACCCGAAATCGTATAGTTTTTTGTGGCTGTACCTGTGATTGTAGGTAAAAAACCAGCGTTCCCTAAACTATTGTCATTGGCCGCCAGAATCTCTTTTTTCTTTAGAATTTGAATGGAATATTGATTCTGTAAACCTTGTTGGATGGCATCTTCCAAGCGTAACATTTCTTGTGCTTTGCTCGAAAGACTAATTAATATGAATAAACTAATTAGGCCAAATGATTTCATATTGAATAGGTTTTGATAATAAGCAACAAACATAAGGATTTTGTCCCACATAATGAAAGGCTGAACCGATAAGACCATGTAGGGAATTTTGCGCTGAATTGCCTAATTTGCGGTATGAGCTCCATTCTTGTCAAACAATTATACCTATTCCCGATTAAATCCTTGGCCGCGATTGCTGTTCGCCAAGTGCTAGTAGATGCCGCGGGCTTCGTAGGTGATCGCCGATTTATGTTGGTGGACCCCAATGGGAAATTCATTACCCAACGAACGCGTCCGGATTTAACTCGATTCAATTTGAGTTTAGTTGAGGGTGGGTATCTCGTTCAAGATCATATTTCGGGTCAGTCAAAGGTTCTGTCTTCGAAGCCAGACCTAAAAGAGTCGATGGCTGCAGAACTTTGGGATGATTCATTACAAGTAGTTGAAGTAGGTGAGGGCTGGTCGGAATGGTTTTCTGATTTGTTGGAAGAGCCAGTTCGCTTGGTGATGCAAAAGCCCGAATCCCCTCGAATCATCAAAGAAAAATATCAAACCATTGGGTCCAATCAAAGTTCATTTGCGGATTCCTTGCCTATATTGTTGGCCTCCGAAGCATCCTACAAGCAGGTTGAAACGATTTATGGGCAAGATTATGACCCTTTGCGTTTTCGTGCAAATCTTATCGTCAAAGGATCGGATTCCTTTGAAGAGGATACATGGGAAGAAATTTCGATAAATGCGGTTCGTTTGTTTGGGGCAAAACCTTGTGCGCGATGCCAACTAATTAACGTCGAACCCGCTACAGGTCAGGTTGATAAAGGAGGAATGTTGAAGGCCTTGGCAACATTTAGACAAAAGGATAATAAGGTGTATTTCGGCCAACAAATGGTCCCGATTACGATGGGGAAGATTCTGGTTGGAGATGAAGTCATAGTTTCAATACGGAAAAATGCGCTTTTTTAAAATACTCCATTTTTTAAGTTTGGATGTAGTTTTGGGAGTTGTTTCGATGCATCTCATGGTTTTTCATGTTGTCCTAGGGCGTTGGTCTCCTTGGGAATTTTCCGCTTTATTAGCCGCTGCTGTTTTTCTCGTTTATGGGATGGATCGACAAATCGACAATCTTACAAATGCACCCAAGGATGAGTTGCATGCTTTTCATGCGAAATTCCGTAATCTTTTGTTCCTGGGGATGGGCCTCGTTTTGCTATTTAGTGGATTTGTATTGCTCACGATGGAGCGTTTACTGATTGGTCTAGGTCTATGTCTATTGCTTGCCGTTTTGTTGTATTGGATTGCTTGGGTGAAGAACATTTTTGATTCCATTTTGGGTTTAAAAGAGGTAGGGACTGCGTTGATTTACAGTCTTGGGATTTTAATCCCGACTATTTCATCGGACGGTTTTTCAATTCCTTTGGGCACCATTGAATTAACCTTGTTTTTGGTCGCGCTCTTAAATTTGTGGCTTTTTACTTCCATTGAAATGGCTGGGATGCGGCAAAGGGTCCTTGGCTTATTATGCGTACTACCTTGTTGGCTTTTCTGTGCGAGTCTGCTCGGCTTGCCTATCAGTATCTTGGTAATTATGGGTTTTATATGGGGGATTCATGCGGGGATTTATTATTTTAGGCCTTGGATATCCATGCGCCTTTGGGCCGAATGGGCATTTGCGAGTCCACTGATTTACCTACTATGCAATTTATAAAGACAAAAGATGCGTTTCAGGCGCTTCGCTATCCAGAATTTCGTGCTTATGTGACGGGGAATACGCTGTTTACGATGGCATTACTGATTCAGGAGGTAATTTTGGCCTATGAGTTATATCATTTAACCCACAACCCGTTGGCATTAGGCTTAATTGGATTAGCTGAGGCGGTGCCCTATATCTCTTTGGTATTGTTTGGTGGGCATTTTGCAGATAATCGGGACAAAAAGAAAATCATGCAGGGGTCGCTTTCCATCATTATTTTAGGTTCTTTTTTGTTGTTATATGCTGCGACACATTTGAGTGAGGGACAGACTGATTTTCATATTTATTTAATCTATTTTGTGATTTTTTTAATCGGTCTTGCCAAAGGCTTTTTTAGTCCAGCAGCCTCATCTTTGAATCCTTTTTTAGTCCCTAAAGAAGTCTTTGCCAATGCGGCTACTTGGAATTCATCCTTCTGGCAATTGGGTTCTATTTTAGGGCCTGGAATGGCTGGTTTTCTTTATGCATATGCTGGATTAGCAGGTTCACTGTGGATTGTCATTGGATTGTTGCTAGCTGTTATGTCATGCATGTTTCTGATCAAAAATAGGCCAGTGCCTCCGAAAAAAGTAGTTCATGAGTCCATTTGGCATAGTTTGCGCGAGGGAATTGAATATGTATTTAAGACGAAAATCATCTTGTATGCAATTTCGCTTGATTTGTTTTCGGTCTTGTTTGGTGGGGTTATTGCAATCTTACCCATCTTCGCCGAAGATATTCTGAAAGTTGGCGCCGAAGGTCTTGGGATTCTACGTGCAGCTCCCTCAGTAGGAGCAGTCGTTACCATGCTTACTTTAATTTACTTTCCGCCTTTGAAAAATGCGTGGCGGAATTTGCTTCTCGCTATCGCGGGTTTTGGTATAGCGACTTTGGTATTTGGGCTATCATCGAATTTTTGGTTGTCGGTGACAGCCTTGTTTTTTACGGGTGCTTTCGATTCGGTCAGTGTGGTGATTCGTCAAACGGTCTTGCGTATTTTCACGCCTGATGAGATGCGGGGGCGTGTTTCCTCGGTTAATGGTGTTTTTGTGAGTACCTCGAATGAAATGGGAGCCTTTGAATCTGGAGTTGCAGCTAAATTCTTAGGTACAATACCCTCTGCGCTTATTGGTGCCGGTGTGACCTTGTTTTTAGTCACCATTGTAGCCTTTAAATCGAAGGATTTGTTGGAACTGGATGTTGAGAAAGCGTCAGAGGCCTAATTACTTGTTTTCTTGAATACTTGTATTCCACGCCTTTAGGGTCTCTAAAATGGTATTGCGGCTTTCTTGTGCCCAAACAATATCAGAAACCTTATTCACGGGACTTGTATTCTCGCCCAGTAATGCAGGCATTAAATTGAATGTGTGCGTTTTTAACTTCTTCACACCTTTGTCATTTACCGAGATACATTCGATCACTTCGATGTTGGAAATGACCACTAAACCATCAGAAGTTTTGGATGCATGAATCTCGATGGATTCGATCAGATTCTTCGGGATATCGCTGGTGCCTATGAGGTCAGCTCCTTGATAATGTACGACTTTGATTTCATGCGCTCCTAGCAAAAGAAAGGAGATGCGTTGTTTCCCCGACTTCGCTGCAAAAAAATCTCCAATCGACTGAAAGAAATTACGTTTCGGTAATTGGATGACACCAAGACCTACAAAATCACGTGGCGTTTGGCTAGAAAGAAATGAAAACGAAGAAGGCAGATTGGAGCTCATGCGAATATTTTTTACGAATTTATCTTAAAAATGGCAAACCAACAATTACAGTCGGATTTTAGGTTTAGGGAATTCAAAGTGCTGGGCAAAACCTTGAAACCATTGATGGATCGACTCGAAGCCCTTTTTATTTAAACTATAATGGATAAACTGGCCTTTTTTAACGGCATCGATTAATTGGGCTTGTTTTAATAAATCCAAATGATGCGAAATGCTGGGCTTAGTCATGTCAAATTGCTTGGCAATTTGTCCTGCATTTTGTGGCCCCTGAATGAGAAATTGTAAAATCTCTCTTCGGGTTACATCGTTAATGGCTTTGAAGGCTGCTTCCATAATTGATTAAATAATTAGGCGAATATCTAATTAATATCTTGGATTTCCAAATTTACAAATGGTCAGCTTTCCGGTAAGCTTCGATTAGTTTCAATTCACCCTCTTTTCCCGGACGGAAGTTACCATGTTCCATGCCCAAAACACCTTGGTAGTTTTTCTTTCGCAGATGCTCGAAGATATTGGCATAATTAACTTCACCCGTTCCAGGTTCTTTGCGACCTGGATTGTCGCCTATTTGCAAATAAGCTATTTCCGACCAGCACAAATCCATGTTCTTGATCATATTTCCTTCGTTTCGTTGCATGTGATACATGTCGAAAAGGATTTTGCAAGAAGGGCTATCCACCGCCTTGCAAATCATATAGCTTTGATCGGAATGGCGTAAAAAAAGATCTGGGTTGTCGCTTAGCGGTTCTAAAACCATCGTGAGCTTATGGGGCTCGAGGATCTCAGCGCCTCGTTTTAATACTTCGATGACGTTTCCTGTCTGAATGCCCATGGGTAAGTTTCGCGTGAAATTTCCTGGAACTACCGTCGCCCATTTAGCATTTACTCGCTTGGAGGTTTCAACAGCCTCTCTACAAGATTTCAAGAACATATCTGTCCAAGTTTTATCCCCGGTAGTCATGTGTGACTTATCGAAAAAACCCGGAAATTTGATCACAAAAACACCCATGTCCATGCCAAGTCGGCCTAAGGTTGCCCCAATTTTCTCTTGGACTTCCACAGGCTTTTCCATCATTTCATTGTCTTCCAGCGCACGAAATCCCATCTCATGCATGAATTTCAATTGGTCGATGTAATCTTTTCCAGCATGTTGTTCAAACATCCCGAAATGCGGCGCATAGTTTAAGCTAAATGTATTAGCATTCGTTGTGCCTGCTTTAAGTGTTTGAGTGCCTAAAACTCCGGCAGTCATTAATTGGCTAAATGATCGACGATTCATGTTTATTTCTTCTTTAAAGTGCTTAAATATTCCACTAAATCCGTTAATTCGCTCGTCGACATACCATCTGCGAGTCCATCCGGCATCATTGAGTTATCTAATTGTTTTACGGATTTTAATGCGGATGTTTTGAAGTTTTGAATGCCACCACCTGGTAATTTTAAGATGATATCGGTTTCATTTTTCGAGGTAACGATTCCTTGATAAACATCTCCTTTTTTGGTCGTAATCTCAAAGGTTTCATAGCCAAATCCAATACCGGCATTCGGGTGAAGAATGGATAAATACATCCCTTCTTTCGATAATTTTGAGCCTATTTCTGATAATTTTGGCCCAAAATCAATGCCCTCATTGTTGATTTGATGGCACATGGCACATTGCTCCACAAATACTTTAATTCCATTTTTTGCTACACCTTTCAGGTTGATTAATTCATTCAATGCTGGATGTTTCGTTTTGGAATTACTCTGTGCGCCACTTAGGTAGGTATTTGCTTCCACACGAACCCCTTTGCGCCAGGCTTTACTGACCGATTCAACCACAGATGGAATCAGGTTTGCGGGAATTTGCTTTTGCTTCAAGGCTTGCAAGACAAAATCTTCACCAGCAGGGTAGGAGTTACCGATACCTTTGGCCGCATCTTTACGAACAATTAAATCGAGCTTTGTATTTAGTAAGATTTGATTGAGTAATGCGACACTTTCTTTGTTGCCTTGCCAACGAATCGCGTCGATGATCGAACGTTTTACTGCATTATTTCCTTGGTTAAACGTTGATTTTATCAAATCATTTCCTCCTAACGCATAAAGCGATTTGGCTGCTTGTCGGCCACCTTTATTACTCAATATGATTTTTATCAATTCGGGCTTTAATTCGCCTAAACTGTATTTTTCGATTAATTTGGTGTATTCGTCTATGTCATTTTTGGGAAGAAGACTTATGACTGTTTTGCGTGCCAAAGCATCTTTTTGAATGTAATCTGGCGAAAGGTGACGGATGGCTACCAAAGTGGCCGCTGCATCTTTTTTCAGTTCTGTGTTTATTAATTGCACCAATAAGGCCGATTTCTCTTCTCCGGGAATAAAATCCAATGCGCGGAAATAGCGCAATTTGTCGTTCAATGGCTTCGCTTCTTTCAAGTATTGGAATAAATAGGAATTAGCTAAAGCCGTTCTCGAACGGAATATGATATCTCGGAAGGCAGGAGAATCTGTTAGTTTTAAAGCTAGATATGCGGATAATCGTGAGTCCCACGCTCGGTCTGCACCAATGCCCAATGCCTCTAAATACCAACGGTCCGCACCGGTATGTTGGCTCGCTAAGGCCGCCCACATCGCATCTGCTTCTGGGTTTTTTACATGGTGCAAGGCGATGGCTAGTTCGCGTTTCACTTGATAGTCGGGATCCTGTATAATACGCTGAGCCAACGATTTCCAAGTTTCAAATGGGCGCATTTTCATGGCACGGATGGCCATCATGCGCCACTCGGCAGATGGATTCGTGAGTGCCTTATCAATGTAGCTTAATCCATTGGAGCTTTGGGCCAACAACCAAAATAGGCGGGCTTTTAAACGTGGATTGCTTTCGTTTTGATAGACTGCAGCGATGTCTTGCGATGCTTTTTCTCCAAAACGTTGTAATGCTTTATAGCCTAAATAGCGCGTGGCAAGATTTGGGTTGAATAATGCCGTAATAGCTCCCATCGGAGAATCAAGGTGTAATTTTTTGACTAAATACGGCGTGTTTTTGGGTGATATCCGGTAGATGCGACCTTTGTTTTGGTCACCGGCTTGGTGTCCACCCACACCGGGATCATACCAGTCGGCGATAAAAAGTGAACCATCTGGTGCCACCGTTACATCCGCTGGACGAAACCATTGGTCTTTAATTCCTTCCACGAGATTAATGATACTAGCTGTATATCCGGCACCTTGTGCTTTTGTAGGATATGCACGTACCACATTCGGGCCTGCGTCGGCATGGATGATTTGATTTTGGAATTTGGCAGGTAATAATTGCCCTTCATAGACCAAAATACCGGTAGGAGAACCTGAACCGGTTTGCAATAAATTTGGCACAACGCCTGGATCATTTAAGTGCCAATGTTGAAGTGGTACCTCTTTTTCCATGTTCGTTCGTGCAACATACCAGCCTTCGCCTGTCATTTCATCCGTGTAGCCATAATTTCCGTGTTCGAAAACGGAATTGATACGGACTCCTTTGTTACCGTCATCGTCATTATCTGATTGCCATAATGCCCCGTATGAGTCAACTGCAACTTCAAAGTTGTTGCGGAAGTTTTGGCCTAAACATTCTACTTGTGTTCCGTCGACATTGCAACGGAAGACCATTCCTTGTTTGTATTTCTTGGGGCCGATGATGTCACCATCCTGGTCAAGCACCGGGTTACCTTTGGCATCGAGCAATTGCTTACCCTCATTTCCTAAGTTGAAATATAATTTTCCATCGGGACCAAAAGTAAATGCGTGCGCACCATGATCATGTTGTTCCCCACCGATACCTTGAAACATAATTTCTTTGCGGTCGGCTTTGTCGTCGTGATTGTCATCGTACAAGCGCCAAATGTAGGGGCTTTGCGCCACAATGACCATGCTGTCGAGTACGGCAATGCCAAGCGGTGCATTTAATTCAGGGGATTGATAGAATGTTTTTTCGTGATCCGCTTTACCGTCACCATTCGTGTCCTCCAGGATAATGATTCGATCTCCAGCGGGATTCGTGGGATTGCCCGCGATGGCTGGTCGGTAGTTGAATGCCTCCGTAATCCAAACCCGACCACGCGAATCGATGTCCATGTTGGTCGGATTTTTCAACATCGGTTCCGTCGCAAAAGTTGTGATTTCTAATTCGGAATCAACCTGCAAGCCTGCCAAAGCATTTACTGCCTCATGTTTTTGCGATTCGTTTAGGGAATCCAGAAGGGCTTGTCCCCAGCGTTGGTGTTCATTGTTTTGGAATGAAGAAATTCCAAGGTAAGTCAAAAGGCATAATGAGCCGAAAATGGACAAAGATCCACGGAGAGAATTTTTCATGCGAATTAAATAGGTTGAGCGAAACGCTTTGTTGTAAAGGTCTTTTAATTCGGCAAAAAATGCAAATTTATCGTTTGATGATTTGATTCAATTTGGAACGGAAATTCAGGTAGGCCAACAGGTTTTTGGGACTTAATAAATTTGTTTTCAAATAAGCCTTCCATTCCTTCGATGTGCTAGGAGGATTAAGCAATGTTGCTTTGCTGAAATAAAATGCCTTTTTAGTCCAAGAGGATTTATTTTCATGGCATTCCATGCGCATGAGGTAGTAGGCCTGCAGGATGGGATTGAGCAGGTTTTTGTATTTGTATTTAGTATAGGCATTGATTTGCGCATACATAAATATTCGATTTTTAATGAATGCCTCGGAATGTACGTGGTCAGTCATGCTGATTCCTCCCTCGTTTTTTCGGTAGACGGACATCACTTCAGGTAAATAGCCAATGGGTCCTTGTTCTGCCAAAATAACATAGAGTGGAATATCACCACTTTTTGAATGTAAAAACCATTCTGGCAAAGAATGAGCAAATTTTCGTCGCATCATCACGGCAGCCGTAGCCATGAACCAAGTTTCTTTTTCTAGAAAGAAATCGGCGGATTCAATCCAAGGTTTTTGGTCGGTGGGATTAATCAAAACGGGTTCCCGATTACTCCCATCCTCAAAAATGATTTGAGCATTGTGAAAGCAGGCAGATGCATGGGGATGTTGGTCTAAAAAATCAACTTGGCGTTGAAGTTTGAGCGGATCAGTCCAGTAGTCGTCCCCTTCGATGTGAACGATATATTCACCTTGACAATCGAAAAAGCAATGTAAAAAATTATGTTTGGCACCGATGTTCTCGGGGCGGATATACGCTTTTATTTTATCGGGATGCTTGGTGGCATATTCGCGGACTATCGCTGCGGTGTTATCTGGTGAATGATCTTCGCCGATAATGATTTCATAATCGAAATTCACCTGCTGTTCCAGGATTGCATCCAAACTTGTCCAAATGTATGCTTCATGTTTATACGTGATAAAGCATACACTCACTTTGGGTTTGCTAGGTGTTTGCGAGCCGAGAAAAAGGTGTTTGTCGTAATGTGAAAAATTCATCGGCTTTTATTCCATTATGGCATAACCCACACCCGTTTGACCAAAATGATTTCCATTATAAAACATGATTTTCTTGCCTTTGTGATTAATCACGAGCGGGTATTCTATCATGGTATAATCCCAGTCGGCAGGATTATCACTCACATCGATCCCTACTTGCTCATTGAAACGGGTCCATTGGATCCCGTCTTTTGATTCCGCATAATAAATGCGGTAAGAGCGTTCGCGGTTTGTTCGGTAATCGGTGATTGCCCGAGCAGAGAACCACATTTTATAGATCCCATCTTCGATGATGACGGATGGACGAGAAATTCCACCTTCTACCGCATCGCGGTAATCGATCGCCACTTGGCCTTTTCGATTCCACTCGATTCCGTCTGTGGATTCGGCGTATTTAATGTGGTAGCAGGGTTCCATGAGACCTTGATCTTCCAGCCAATGCGTACAGTTTAAATACCAAGCCTTGTATTTCCCTTCATGAAACAAAAAGCATGCTGAGCCATTGAAATAAGGTTCTTGGGCTGTCGTACTGATGATTGGACCTGTGAATTTTTTGGTAAAATGTATGCCATCGATTGAACTGGCAAGTCCTAAGGCATTATGATAGGGGATGGTGTTTCGTACGGTCCAGCCGATGTAGTATAGCCATTTTTCATCACCGTTTTGCATGAACCAAGTGGGCATAATGCCACAATCGTCGAAAGTCCCTGGAACACCTAAATCCAAAATAGGTTCAGGATGCACATAGAGAATATTGTCAAGATTATTTGGGTCAAGATCAATGAATGAGGCTTGGCAACGTCCTTTTTCATCACGTGCCGAGTAGTAAAGTCTTATTTTATCTTCGTAAGATGTATCTGCACATACGACATGCGCATACCCGCGTTGGTTCCAAGTTGACTTTCCGTCGGGGCAATAAATAAGACCTTGTTTAATCCACTGCATATAATTGGACGTGGTGTTTGAAAGACCACGTCCAAAGATACGACCATTTATCGAATTGTCGAGAAACTCGTCGGGCTCATGTAGATTGATTCCACCTTTTCGACGATTTTGCCATCTTTTTCGGATGCATCTTTCACCGAAATCCATGTCGGATCTAATCGGAAAGCATCAAAACTTGCCTTGCCGGCAGCTTCACTTTTGTGTGCGATGAAGTAAAGCAATTTGCTCTGAGAGCCGTCTTTCGGAATGGTTGTGAAATAGGCGATGTTGTCCATGCCATGCTTTTTGAAAAGTTTCACGGTATGGTCGCGGAAGCGTGTCAGAACGTTTTCTAATTTTCCAGGAGTAGCGGTGTATGTGCGCATTTCGAAAGTACGGTCCGCATCGCTGTGAGATGCTTTGATTTTCGGGCTGAAATCTGTTGCATTCATGAAGATGCTGGTAACTTTTGCTACGATTTTGCCACTTTCTTCCGATTTTCTTGCCACTTCTTTCCACTCAGGATCGCTGCCAAAATGTTTCCATGATGAATCACGCGCAGCTTGAGAAGGATAAGCTAAGATGTAATACAAGGCATTCTCCGTATTGTTGTTCGGGATCCAATAGCCTACATTCGTCATGCCATGTTTTTCGAAAATCTTCGTTGTGTGATTGGTAAAACGTTGCAGTAATGCGTCTAGTCGGCCTGGGTGGCAATAGTAAATACGCATTTCAAAATAGCGCGTATCGGGCTTTTTGGCAAAGCCTAGAAATGAGATGCTAAGCAAGCAAATTAATAAGATATTTTTCATAGAAAATGTTAGTTTAAGGGCTAATGTAGTAGAAATTGTACTGATTAATATCCTGATTCCATTATTTTTTTACGCGGGTCCTAATCGCTTCGCCATGACGTGCTTTAAATAGGCGAAAATCATTTCTGGTTTCAAAGTACGCCAATTAGGAATCTGTAAATTTCCACCAAAATTGATGTAATAATCCACATGGTATTTCGCCCATTCTTGTTCGACAAAATCTGCGAAATGCAATCCTACGATCCAGCCATCCTCTACTTCTTCGAACCATTCGGCATAATAATCGTCCTCATAGCTTCCATGAAAGTTGAAGACATTTTCGCCGATCAGAATAAAATGTTTGATACCGCCGGCAAGCAAGTGGTCGATAACTTGCCTTTTGAGCAACATGATGTCGTTGTGTAGCGTATCGTTCCATTCGCCGAATAATTCGATGATGGAATATCCTTGCGCATAATCGCTGTAGAGAATTTTGCAATAGAGTGTTTCAGAATCGATTTCATCCCAAAGTGGATGAATATAATAGCCGTAGATATCGTTTTCGTATTCAGTTTGTGAATAGCTCCTTCCATAAAATGGGGATTTGCGGTCGTGCGCCGCATTGTATAGGGATTCCCACTGGAAGGATGGTTCGATTTCTTGCATATAGTTCCAAAATAAACAGAAAAGGCTTGCCGAAGCAAGCCTTTTCATTCGATATAAGGAATAGATTACTTTAATTTGGCTCCTTGGAAAACCCCATTTCCATCAAATTCAACTTTGTAATTTTTTCCAGCTACGGCAATAAATACTTCATATTCTTTCACTGTTGTATCGGCTGAAACTGTTTGAGCTTTGGTAAAAGTCCAACCCGCATAATTTGTATTCAAATAGGTAATTGCGGCTGCAGGAATTTGTGCTTGGGTAATTTCTGTTACTGTGAAATTTGGAAGCAATGGGTTGTCTTTGGGTCCTTTACCTGCATTTTGGATTAATTTATAATCCTTGTCAAACATATAGGTTTGAACTACTCCTGCAACGGAAACGACTACATGGTAGTGGATTGTTACATTGTCTGCGGCGATACTTACGGCATTTTTTAGTGTCCAACCAGCGGCATTCGTATTTAAATAAGCCGTGATAGCAGCCGGCAAACTTGTTAAGTCCGTCTTGGTAATGACCGGTTTCGCTGGGATTTCTTTGCTTGAGATTATTTTACCACTTGCATCAATATCCAATTCATAGGATACACCAGCTTTATCAGCATGAACATGGTAAATAGTCACTCCCTTGTCGTCAATTTTCGCTATTGCTCGTTGGAACGTGTAACCAGTCAACGCAGTTTGCACAGCTGCAGGTAGATCTGTCAATGCTAAATTAGTAGCAGCTGGACCATGGCTACCTTTCTCTTTCCCTCCTTTTGGACCGCCTGGCATCCCTGTTGTTTGAGAAACATAGGCTCCTTTATCATCAAAAAGTACAGAATAGAATTCGTTGTTGAATTTTAGTTCTACGCGAAATCCTGTCGGTGTACCCGTTGTTTTTTGCGATGCATGCAATAAGTCGTAACCCGGAAAATTAGTAGATAGATAAGTCAAGACGCTCGCAGGTAATGCCGTTGAATCAACTTTTGAAAAGGCTTCTTTAATAGCACCTTTGGATGATAAAACGATTTGGGTTTCGGTTGTAGCAGTTGTTACATCTGCCACGTACAAAGCATTCGGTTGGATTACGGAGTATGCAACTTTTGCAGTAGGGAAACTTTGTTGAATCGTTGATTGTACTGCTTGTGGTACATTAGCTGCATTGGTTGCAGCAAATCCTTGTGGATTAATTGCGTCGTTTTCTTTGATACATGAACTTAATAGTGCTGTACTAGCAAAGGCAAATAGAATGAGCTTTTTCATGGTTGTTAAATTTAGTTGAACAGGGATTAAACGTAGATCGCTTGCAATTCTTATTCAAATATGTTTAACAAAGTCCTAATTATATAGCTGCAATCGACGAACCGGCTTATCAAGTCTACGAATTAATTATTTTTTTTGTTAAATTATAGTACCTTGTATTGCATAGTACTATTTAATTTGTATGTTTGTGTTATGAAAAATCATCAACGAACCTTATTGATACTCGTCGTATTTCTATTTGCATCGCAGAGCATGTTTGGTTTAGGGTTGCCTCAAAGGCTTTATCCAGCCAAAGTCATTAAAAAATCGATTCAAGTACTCGTGCGAAAAGTATCACGTTAATTCTTAAAAATTCTCTTAATTTTGGGTTTCATTCGATAAGCCCATGTTCACAGCTTTTATTTCTTGGGATCCCAATCCCGTAATCATTGACCTTTTTGGATTTCCAATTCGCTGGTATGGCTTCTTTTTTGCCATGGCTTTTTTGGCGGGTTTTCGTGTTGTGAATTACATGTTCAAGCAGGAGGGACGTTCAACAGAACAGGCGGACCAATTATTGATGTACACGATGGTCGCGACAATCGTAGGTGCACGCGCCGGACATTATTTTTTCTATGAATTCCCCCTGTTGCAAGCGGATCCTCTGCGTTTTTTCATCCAAATGATTACGCCACCATTTTCGGGTTTAGCTTCCCATGGTGCCTCCATTGGATTGTTTATTGCTTTTTATCTGTACTCCCGCAAAAATCCAGGCATGTCTTATTTATACATCACAGATCGGATTGTGCCGGCTGTGGCTTTGGGCGGCTTCTTTATTCGAATGGGGAATTTGATGAATTCGGAGATTATCGGAAAGCCTACGGAATTAACTTGGGGCTTTAAATTTTTACGCGATACAGAATTCAATCCTTATGGAGATCCCAATTTAGTGCTAGCTCGTCATCCCTCTCAATTATACGAAGCTCTTTCTTGCTTGTTGATTTTTGCTGCCTTGATGTGGTTTTGGTCCAAAAAGAAAAAGGACACACAAGAAGGTTTAATGACGGGTTATTTTATGATCGTGCTCTTTACACTTCGTTTTTTCTACGAGTTCTTAAAAGAAAACCAAAGCGCATTTGAAAATAATTTGACCTTGAATATGGGCCAAATTTTATCGATTCCCGCCGTGTTGTTTGGCGTGATTGTGCTAGCATATTCATACCGAAAAGCCTAGTCGATTTTTTGTACCTCTTTTGAAATTACGTTTATCCGTTTTGTGAATAAATAACGGTTCAAATTGTAGGCATCAAAATCCTTGGATTGTGAATCCACACTCGCTCTGCGTGTCCGGTCGGCGGCATGGATATATGCTTTCCGACCTTCCCATAATCCCACGTGAACGACTTTGTTAGTCCCGTCAGGTCTCTTTTCACCAAAGAATAATAAATCCCCCGGTTTTAAATTTTCCCATTTGCGTAGACTATCCACGAGTATCCCCTCGCGAGCTTGTTGGCTCGCATCCCGCGGAATAATCCAGCCATTCGACTGGAATACTAATTTCGTAAACCCACTGCAATCCATGCCCTTGATGGATGTACCTCCCCATAAATAGGGAATGCCCATCAATTGGTGTGCCGACTGAAGTATACGATTTTCAGTTGGCCCTGAATTCGATTTCTTCCATGTCGAATAATCCTCCACATCTTTCAAGGAAACATAGCCTATGACACCATCAGCCATGCGAATTTCCCAAAATCCGATCTTTTTCCGTATCGCCATTAAGCGGTTATGTTGCACCAATTCGCTGATGATCTCCGATTTGCTACTCGGGAATTGATACACTTTACTGAACGGAGCCGTAATTATGAGTTCCGTTCCTGATTTGCGGTATGCCTGAAATTCGGAGCTATCCATCCGAATAATTGTGCTTCCTTCGACCCAACCTTGATAATGGTCGGGCAATTGAACGCGATACCAATTTTTTGTTGCCGCTTTTTCAAGCAATTGAACGGCTGTTCCCAACAATGCTTGTGTACTCATTTCGGCCCCTTCGCGAGCCTCCGCCCGAATGTTCGCTACTGATATGTTTACGATTCCGATGGTTTTTTGTGCCCAAGATAGGTGGGCCAACAAGCAAAAAAGAATGATTTTAATCCGCATAATTGAATCTCAAATAGTCTAAATTAGGTTGATTTGTTTTCGGTCGGCTAAGTTCATGTTGGTAGATTACCTCGCCTAAATGCTTAAAAAAGGGAAATCCGACCGTTTCATAATCGTATTTGTCGTCATTGAATATTTCGTCTTCATTGCAGTAGATCGCTGCGGTAACCATAAATTCTACCTTGTTTTGGAAGTCGACGAAATAGGCATTATCAAGTAAGAATCCATAGGCATCACCTACTTTGTTGAAGATGCGAACATTCGGATTCATGTTCGCCTTTTTATCACCTCCATAGTATAAAAATTTGCAATAAGCTGGCCCAATTGTGGAATCTGCACTATAATTCGGATGTTTGGATTCGGTTGGGTATTCCGACATGTAGCGGTATAAAAACGAATAATCTTCAGGACTCAATTTAAACCGGTCTTTTTTCTCGAAGGAAGCCGGAAACATCAAGCGTTTCAAGAAATCATGTTGGGCTTGCAGTGGATAAGCATTCTTAAAGCTAAAATTAACCGGATGTGGAATGATGCGCCCCGAATCGTTCATGATTCCCTTTCCTAAAATTATTGGATTCGTGGAGACGATTTGCTTCTTGTTGAACTGCTCTTTTTGTTGATAAATAAGTCGGCCTTGCTCATCCACAAATTTCACCGGGTTCGTGTATTGATTTTCCAACAAGGGAATGCTTGTCTGTAAACGATGCGTGAATCGAACACCCTCAAAACCTTTGGAGGCCATGGTTTTGTTGAATTTTTTTTGGCCTAAAAATTCATATAAACGGTTGTAGGCTTCGTTGTCGGAGACCAATAAAATCTTCTTAATATAGTGCTCAATGCTCGGTTTGCCGTTCGATGCGCTGGTGTCTGTTAGGACCTCCAACTGCGTTGGCCTATTTTTCAGGGTATGGAATGTTGTTGCTTTATCGATTTTCAGCCGGTTGATTTTTTCCAAAGCCAAAACGCTTGCGGCTAATTTAACGGTACTTGCAGGGTAAAAATATTCATTGGCATCCACCCGATAGGCATGTGTGGTGAATTGAGCCTTGTTATGTGCATCTCGGTCGATTTGCGTGTATAAAATCTGCAAACGGTATTTACTTGGATTATCCGTCAAATGCTTAAAATAAGTGGGATTAGCCTTTAATAATTGCTCGATCACATTTTCTTGGGCATGAAGCAGTGACGTTGAAAAGAGTCCCATAAAGAGTACTAGTTTAAACTTTTTCATAGGTTAATAGGGCTTGGCTTAATTCTTCGATATCCTGAACATGCAGGCAAGCGGGTAAAATAGCTTTGCAAATAGGAGCAGCTTGTGGGTCAGGATAGGCGAATTGGTTGCATAAAAATCCATGGGATTTTAAATGATCAAAAAGCTTCGTGTCCGCGGAACTGAATGCTGGATAATCCTTGACATAATTCACCTGCATCACATTTTTTGTAAACGCCTCAGCGAGTACTCGGGATTGTTCGATCCGCTCATCATAGGCTTCTTGGGCATGTAAACAGGCATATACATAGGCCGGATTTGCTGGCGATCCACCTACCCAAAAGGGATCTTGTTTGATCGCGTCAATATCAGCTTTTTTGCCTAAAATGATCCCTGCAGGAATCCCAAAGGCTTTCGATAAAGAACTCGTTTGAATCAAATTTGCCGGTGTTTGAATTTGCGTGGAAACGATTCCAAGACGATGGGATTCGTCGACAATCAATGTCTGGTCGGCTGATAAATTTTGCTCAAAACCTGTTAAGAATTCTTCCACCCAAGGAGCTCCGATACCATCCATGCAGAGAATTTGTGCATCTTTTTCCCAATCCGCGAATGAACCCGCTGCCGGTTTATGTGGATGTCTCCACAAGGCTGGATGGGTTTTGGGAGCTAAGGAAATAGCTGCATTCGGATATTTTTGCATGATGTGTTGCAGGGCTATTTGGCCAGCAATTAAACCAGAACTGCATAAGGCTGCGGCTTCGACCTGAAAGCGTTTGGCGAGCGTATGCTCCAAACTCTCCCAGGCATCCATGCGGTAATTATTCAGTCGGGAACTACCCCAATTTTGACTAAACATCCGAATACCCTCCTGTAGTTTTTCTTGAAAGAGGGGATGGGTGCCAATGTTTAAATAATTCGTTCCCCCAAGCCAACGGTATTCTTTTCCCTCGAATGACACGAGACGCTCCGGGATTTGATTTTGTTGGATTTGATACGACATACTAACGAATTAATTGTGCACCCGTTCCAGGAGCATTAGCATATTGTACTGTGCCAAAATCGATGGTAATACCTTTGGCGATTTGGTCGTCAACTAATAAACAGCCGTCCATGTCTACGTAATCCAATAAGGGCAATAATTGCGCGATGGCCGAGCAACCGATCGTCGATTCGGTCATACAGCCTACCATGACTTTTAGGCCAAGACTTTTCGCTTGATTGATCATCCGCAGGGCAGGCGTAAGTCCCCCACATTTCATTAACTTGATATTAACTCCATGAAAATATCCGGAGCATTTGGCTACATCTTCTTCTAAAATACATGACTCATCGGCAATGATGGGCAATGCAGATTCTTGGTAAACGCGCTTCATGCCTTCCCAGTTGTCGGCCTTTAAGGGTTGTTCAATAAATTCAACGCCCAGTTTTTTTAATTCCGGTGCGAAATAAATCGTCTGTTCAGGAGTCCAAGCGGTATTGGCATCCACCCGGAAAACAGCTTCGGTTTCTTTGCGCAAGGCTTCTACAATCTCTAAATCTTGATCCGTGCCCAGTTTGATTTTATACAAAGGAAAGGGCATTTCCCGCATTTTGGAAACCATGACATCTACGGTATCAATTCCAATGGTATAGTCGGTGATCGGGTTGTGAGAGATATCCAATCCCCAAATTTCATGTAGCGCTTTATTATGTGTTTTTCCCCAAAGGTCCCAATAGGCTACATCTAAGGCGCAAAGTGCGAAAGGATGGTCGTCCAACAAAGTTTTGGAAATCAACTTCCAAAAATCCGTCGGGTGCGGAAGAATATCGCTGGGTAATAAATGTCGGATACTTTCTACTTGCGCCACCATCTTTTCCATGGTGATGCCGTAATATGGGGTCTCTGTCGCTTCGCCGAATCCGCTTTTGCCGTGCCAACTTAACTCCACAATAAGTGTGGGCTGTACGTCACGCGATTCATGTGTGATCGTAAAGGTGTGTTTGAGCGGTAAGTCAAATTGATGAAGCTTGAGTTCCATACATGATTATTTAAGTGGGATATAAGGCAATTTGGTATCTTTTTGCCCAGCTTTTTGCCAAACTAATCCATCGGCTTTTGACCAATTGATCAAATCGCCTGAGCCATTATGAGCCAAGGTTTCGCCATTTTCAACCGGAATCCACTGATCTAATTCTGCGGATGGTTTAGGTAAAAACTTGATTTCTTTTTCTGCATATTCAGGGAAATCGCCGGATACCCAAGGTAAGAAATAGACCCAAAAACAAGTTAAAGTTGAGATCGGATTACCCGGGAATGCGAATACCACTTTGCCGTCGGTGCGTGTGGCTACCAACATCGGTTTACCCGGTTTCTGAGCAATTTTATGAAAGATTGTTTCGAAACCAGCTTCCGTTAGGACACCTGGAATCAAATCTTTTTTACCAGCAGAGACTCCGCCCGACAATAAAATAATGTCATTGGATTCTAAGACCTTATCGATATTCGCTTTGATCTTTTCAGCTGAATCAGGTAGGTGGCTTGAATTTGCTTTGAAGCCTTTTGATAACAAGACAGATTTCATCATCATGACATTCGATGACCGAATTTGATGTACCGCAGGCGTTTCATGAAGTCCTACTATTTCATCACCAGTGGAGAAAATGTGCACATGTGGTTTTGATTCCACTTCGATGTGCGCTTTGCCAACTGTAGCCGCAATGGCAATTTCCACAGGTCCGATTTTTGTGCGTTTTTTAACTAAAATCGTCCCTTCTTTGGCATCCATGCCTTGCGTATGAATGAATTGACCCTTTGTTAAGGGTGTTTTACCTATGTAGGTGGCAATCTTTTTCTCGATGCTTAAATCTTCAATTTTGATGATCGCTTCCGTTCCTTTGGGAGCCGTTGCGCCTGTCATGATTTCCATGGCACCATCGATTTTTTTAATCGCTTTTACGGGTTCTCCCGCATATAGAATGCCTTCGATTTTCCAGGTTGGAGCGGTGATGTCTTTCACGGCAATACCATCCATCATGACACGATCAAAGGGAGGAAAATCACGGTCCGCAACAATTTTTTCAGCCAAATTCATGCCCAAGGTTTTTGCTAAGGGTAATTTCTCAGTCCGAAATGGAATGGTGATGTTTTTTAATAGGGCAATTGCTTCAATAGGACTGATCATGTTTGTTGTTTTACGTATTTGTTAAATTTCGCTATTTTTTGCTAATTCTCCCGTATTTTTGTCTTCTAAATTTCAAATCAGCTATGGCTATCGATTTTTCACACCTGCAATCCGATGGTACCCCCGGCATGGTGGATGTAAGTTCCAAAAATGAAACGGTGCGCGAAGCAAAAGCGCAATCCATTGTCTATTTAGGTGCAGAAATCGTCCAGCATTTCGAGGCAGCCGGTTGGCAAAATAAGAAAGGAAGCATCCTACAAACGGCCGTGATTGCCGGTACCATGGCTGCCAAAAAGACCTCGGATTTGATTCCTTTATGTCATCCACTCGGTTTAGATTCTTGTAAGTTTGAAACAGAAGTGTTAGCGGATCAAATTGTAATCACATGCATTTGTCGGCTAGAAGCTAAAACGGGTGTTGAAATGGAAGCCTTGGTTGGCGCCTCAGTCGCTGCTTTAACCGTTTACGACATGTGTAAATCGGTTTCCAAAGGAATCGTCATCAAAGAGACCAAATTGATTTCAAAATCGGGTGGTAAATCTGACTTCAAAGCCTAATGTCCTCGCATCACATCATTCGTGAAAAACAAGAACCCGCGCTGATCATTGCGAATGGGGAGGCGTGTTCAATGGAAATGTTGGATCAATTATTAGAATGGTCCCCAACGGTCCTTGTTCTGGATGGTGCTTTGGAAAGGGTGATCTCATTGGGCATCAAAGTGGATGTTTGGTTAGGCGATTTTGATCATACACACATCACGGATTTCAGTGATTATCCCTTGAAAAAAGTACATACACCGGATCAAAATTTGACCGATTTAGAGAAGGCTTTTGAATATTTGTTGGCTGAAGGTTATCCCGCTGTGAATGTGGTTTGGGCTTCCGGAAAGCGCATGGATCATACCTTGAATAATTTTCATTCGATGGTGCGATACGGTCGGCGAATGAAGATTGTCTTCTTCGATGATTATTCAACCTCTTATTTGTTACCCCCTACGTTTGAAAAATGGTATCCTGCCAAAACACCTATTTCCTTGATGCCTTACGGGGAGGCGTTTCAGGTAAAATCGACAGGTTTATTATACGATTTGAACCATCCTATATTACGTCTAGGGACTCAGACAAGTTCTAGCAATGAGGCGCGAGAAGATGGGATGGTGAAAATTTCCTACGAAAGTGGCGCCCTTATTTTGATGGAGTGCCACGATTAATTTTGTCTTGCTCGGAAGGTTTGTAGAACACGGGGCGCGACGGGACCTCAGGGAAGTAGTTCTGCTCCACCCAATTTCCCGGATAATCATGCGGGTATTTATAATCGGCCCCATAATTCAAATCTTTCATGAGACGCGTAGGTGCATTGCGTAAATGCAAAGGCACGGGTAAATTTCCTGTTTGCTCCACAAAAGCCATGGCTTTATTAATCGCATTATAGGCAGAATTACTTTTTGGAGATGTTGCCAAATAGATCACCGTTTGGGATAAAATAATGCGGGATTCCGGGTTGCCAATGACGCGGATGGAATCGAAGCAAGATTGCGCTAGTAGCAATGCGTTCGGATTGGCTAAACCGATGTCCTCGGAGGCGAGGATCAATAAGCGCCGACCGATGAATTCCAAGGATTCGCCACCTGCAAGCATGCGGGCCAACCAGTAAACAGCCGCATCCGGGTCAGAACCGCGAATGGATTTAATGAAGGCTGATATGATGTCGTAATGTTGTTCACCATCCTTGTCGTATTGTGCTAAGTTTTTTTGTAAACGTTCAGTGACAAGCGCATTGGTAACTTCAATTTCATTTGCCCCTTCGGTGGTGATGAGCAATTCAAAGAGATTCAATAATTTCCGACCATCTCCCCCTGAAAAATGGAATAGCGCATCCGTTTCCGTGAGCGTGATGGTTTTATTTGCGAATAATTTATCCGTGCTAATGGCCTTATCGATGAGTTGGCGTAAATGCACATCATTCAATGCCTCCAATACATATACTTGACAACGCGATAATAGGGCTGAAATAACCTCGAATGATGGGTTTTCTGTGGTTGCTCCCACCAACGTGACGATTCCTTTTTCGACCGCATTTAGCAAGGAGTCTTGCTGGGACTTGGAGAAACGGTGAATCTCATCGATGAAAAGAATAGGTGATTGCGCTTCAAACATGCGGTTTTTCTTCGCTAATTCGAGCGTTTCACGGACTTCTTTTACGCCAGATTGTACAGCAGAGAGCGTGTAGATTGTGCGTTTTAATGCACCCGCTAATAAGGTGGCTAAGGTCGTTTTTCCTACCCCGGGAGGACCCCACAGAATACAAGAGGGGAGATGTCCTGCCTCGATTGCCTTGCGTAGGGGTGCATGAGCTCCAATGACCTTTTCTTGGCCAATGTAGTCTTCAAGTGAAGTGGGGCGCATGCGTTCTGCGAGTGGTTGCATCATCCTTCGAAGTTACGGGAATTTTGTAAATTAGAAATAGAATTAGTAGCTTGGAGAACTAAATAAACCTATGAAATTATGAATTCATCACGTCGTTCCTTTTTGCGCAATTCGGCCTTTGGGCTAGGTGCATTGGCTTTTGCTTCTCCTGCTTTGCAGAGTTTGGCAGCCGTTAAATACAAGAAATTAGTTGGGGTTCAATTGTATTCCGTACGCGATGATATGCGCAAGGATCCACAAGCAACCTTGAATGCTTTGGCAGAAATGGGCTATAAATATGTAGAACATGCTAATTACGTTAATCGCAAATTTTACGGTTGGGAGGCCAAAGAATTCCGCAAACGTCTCGATGATTTAGGAATTAAAATGCCTTCAGGACATACTGTAATGGGTAAGCTGCATTGGGACGACGCAAAAAATGATTTCACTGATTTGTGGAAATATACTGTGGAAGATGCTGCTGTTTTGGGACAGGAATTAGTCATAAGTCCATCCATCGACATGGGGATTCGCAAGGATAAAAACTTGTTGTTGAAATACATGGATATCTTCAATAAATCGGGAGAATTGTGTAACAAATTTGGTATGCGATTCGGGTACCACAACCATGATTTTGAGTTTTCGGAGAAACTGGAAGGAGAATTGTTGTATGATATTATGTTGAACAATACAGATCCGAAACTCGTAGCCCAACAATTAGACATAGGTAATATGATCAATGGTGGGGGAGTTCCTGCCGAAGTGATGAAGAAATTCCCAGGTCGTTTCGTTTCCATGCACGTGAAAGACGAAGTGCCAGCCAAAACAGGTCATGAACATTTTGAATCAACGATTCTTGGAAAAGGATCAGGTCAAATTGATGTAAAGGCTTTGGTGAAGTTAGGCGACAAAGAGGGCGGAACGAAGCACTTTATTATTGAACAAGAAGCTTATCAAGGATTACAACCGCTTGACTGTATGAAGGAGAATATTGCCATCATGCGGGGTTGGGGGTATAAATAGATTGATTTTGGGTGTTTGCCCAAGTCCTCAGGCTGAAGCCTGAGGTTACAAATATGTTAACCCCAGGTTTTAACCTGGGGGATTTGAAAAAACGAAAAATTACCAATGAAAAAACTAACCTTCATCGCCCTATTCGCAGCACCGTTTTTCGCGTCTGCGCAGTCCTCATTAAAACCCGTTATTGCGCAAAAAGCGGATGCCTTGAAAGACAAGGTCATCGCTTGGCGTCGCGATTTTCATGAGCATCCCGAATTGGGAAACCAAGAAGTTCGCACTGCGGGTATCGTGGCAGCGCATCTACGTTCTTTGGGTATTGAGGTACAGGAAAAAGTGGCTTACACGGGTGTGGTTGGGATTCTAAAGGGCGGAAAGCCAGGACCCGTTGTCGCCTTGCGTGCCGACATGGACGGTTTACCTGTGACAGAACGTGTAGATATTCCTTTTAAGTCGAAGGTGGTTACTGAGTTTAATGGTCAAAAAACAGGTGTCATGCATGCTTGTGGTCACGATTCACACGTGGCAATTTTAATGGCTGTGGCTGAAATTTTGGCATCTGAGAAAGCGAATTTAGCAGGTACTGTGAAGTTTATATTTCAGCCATCTGAGGAGGGAGTTTACAACGAAAAGGGAGAAACCATTCTTTCAGGGGCTGAGTTGATGGTGAAAGAAGGCGTGTTAGAAAACCCTAAAGTGGATGTGATTTTTGGTTTACATATTTCTGCAGGCTCAGACAACGGTGTTATTGAATACAAGTCTGGTGCTACCATGGCAGCTGTAGATCAATTAGATATCAAAGTAAAAGGTAAGCAAGCACATGGTGCAAATCCTTGGACGGGAATTGACCCGATTGTTATTTCTTCTCAAATCGTGATGGGTTTACAAACCATCGTTTCACGTTCGGTGAACATCACGGAAGATCCTGCCATCGTTACAGTAGGCGCCATTCACAGTGGTATTCGTCAAAATATTATTCCGGAAAGTTCTCATATGATCGGAACGATCCGGACTTTTGGTGTAGAACAACGTCAATTGGTTCACCAACGCATCAAAGATATCGCAACAAATATTGCTGAAAGTGGTGGCGGTAAAGCTGATGTGACGATCGGTACAGGATATCCTGTGACGTATAACAATCCACAATTGGTAGAAAAGATGTTGCCAACTTTGCAAGGAGTTAATGGAAAGGATCGCGTTAGAACTGTTCCTGCACATACAGGTGCGGAAGATTTTTCATTCTTCCAACAAAAAGTTCCAGGTTTCTTCTTCTTCTTGGGAGCACGTCCGGATAACAAAAAGGCTGATGAAGTGGCAGGGCACCATACGCCAGACTTTCAATTAGATGAAGGTCATTTCCAAGTAGGGGTGAAAGCCTTGAGTAGCTTGGTTGTGGATTACATGGATATGGCGCAGCCGAAGAAAAAGAAATAAAATCATGTAGAGACGCATTGCCTTGCGACTTAAATATGTAGAGACGCGATACTTCGCGTCTTATTTTTATTCTAGACGCAAGGTATTGCGTCTCTACAATTAATTTGCGATGAATCGCGTCTCTACTTAAACCTATGAAAATACTCCTTCTATTCCTCCTTTTGGCAGGCCCTTTGGCCTATGCACAAAATCTAAAACCTGAACTTTGGCGTAAACCTTGGAAAGCTTCCTGGATTACGTATGCGGAGAATGCAAACAATGTTTATTCTCTGCTAGGTTTGAAAGATTATGGGGTATTCAAATTTCAGAAAACGGTTTCATTGCCTGAAAAACCTGCCAAATGTCTCATTCACGTTTCCGGCGATAATCGCTATAAATTATATGTGAACGGGACTTGGGTATCGGCTGGACCTGCTCGCGGCGATTTGTATTTCTGGAATTTTGAGACCTTGGACATCGCGCCTTATTTAAAGTCGGGAGAAAATACCTTGGAGGCCTTGGTTTGGAATGAGGGAAAAGGAAAACCAGAGGCCCAAATATCCTATGCAACGGGATTTATTTTACAGACCGACGAGGAGGCTTATGCCGCGTTGAACACCAATATGAATTGGCAAGTGGCTAAAAATCTGGGGGTATCTCCGTTGCAGCCTCGGGTGCCAGGTTATTATGTGGCGGGTCAAGGAGAATTACAGGAATATGCCAAATCCTGGTCGCCTTTCATTTCCGCGAAATCCTTAGGTCCAGGTTTAACCAAAGGCGCGGCTATCGATTCAAGGGGTTGGATGCTATATCCTTCCGCGATTCCGGCGATGGAATTAAAAGAGCAAAGATTTGCGGCTATTCGCAAAGGAGAGGGGGATCTGATTCACGGGAAATCGCTCGTGGTACCTGCGAATTCTTCGGTTGATCTGTGGATCGATCAAGGAGTATTGACAAATGCATACCCGCAATTAACGTTTTCAGGAGGAAAGGATGCCAAAATCGGCCTTACCTATGCCGAAGGTTTATACGAAAAGAAGCCGCTAAGTACGACTACGAAAAATGGGAATCATAAGGGTAATCGGAATGATATTGAGGATAAATACTGGCTTGGTCGGAAGGATAGCCTTATTGCCGATGGTGCCGCGCATACTTTTGAAACAATGACCTATCGCACCTTTCGCTATGTGCGTTTGACCGTAAAAACGGAAGCGGAGGCTTTGACTTTGCAGGATTTTAAGAGCGTGTTCACGGGTTTTCCTTTTCTGGCGAAAGCTGCGTTGAAAACGGATAATCCTTTGATTCCCCAATTGCTTGACGTAGGCTTTCGCACCGCGCGTTTATGTGCGATGGAAACCTACATGGATTGTCCTTATTATGAGCAATTGCAATACATTGGCGATGCACGGATTCAGGCGCTTGTCAGCATGTATTATGCGGGGGATGAGCGTTTGGTGCGTCAGGCGCTGGACCACATGGATCATTCGAGAATAGCGGAAGGAATTACGCTGAGCAGATACCCGACGGATTTGCACCAGCAAATTCCGACCTTCTCCTTATGGTACATCGGGATGTTGCATGATTATTTACGCTATGGAAAAGATCCTTCGTTCTTGAAAAACAAATTATCCGGCATGCGCGGGATTTTGGATTATTTTTCGCGTTTCGAAGGAACCGATGGAACCTTGCAAAATGTACCTTATTGGACTTTCTCCGACTGGGTGAATGCCTGGCCACGGGGAATTGCTCCGGTTGGGCCTTCTGGCCGTTCGGCAGTGATCGATTTTCAGTATGTATGGATCTTGCAAAATGCGGCTGAAATCGAACGTTATTTTGGCTATCCCGAATTGGCCGCTCGCTATGAGGCGAAAGTGAAGGCATTAAAACCGGTTTTACATAAAATATACTGGGATGCTGCTAGAGGTTTGTATGCAGATACGGAAGTGCATGATAAATTTTCCCAACACGCAAATTCCCTTGCCATTTTGGCGGGTTTTGACGCTGGCGGGGTGTCAAGGAAACTCCTGACTGACAAGGATTTAGCTCCTGCGTCTATCTACTTCAAATACTACATACACTTAGCCTTAACGAAAGCTGGTCAAGGAAATGATTACCTGAAATGGCTTGATAAATGGAAAGAAAACATCGACATGGGCTTGTCGACTTGGGCGGAAACCTCGGATATTTCCACGTCCAGATCGGATTGCCATGCTTGGGGCGCAAGTCCTAACATTGAATTTTTCCGCATCGTTTTGGGCGTAGACTCTGATGCACCGGCTTTCGCTAAAGTAAAAATTGAACCACATCTAGGCGAGCTTAAAGAAGTGGAAGGTGTGGTACCTCATCCGCAGGGGGAAATAAAAATTGCTTATCGAGTGGGCGCCGCTTCCATTGAATTACCGGGAACAGTTGGTGGGCAATTTATTTGGAAGGGCAAAAGTTATGCGCTAAAAGCCGGAAAAAATATATTGACTATCCCTAGGTAGGATAGGACGGTTGGGCGCTTTTGCAAGCGTAGTTTTGGAAAAAATAAAAAAGCAACATGTACAAACACGTATCTTACCTTTGGGATGATGCCAAAGCAGCGGCACTCGCAGGGAATGAAGTCGACCTATTCATCTATCGCTCGAATATTTTAGGAGCGGATTTACGCATCACGAATTACGGCGGGGGGAATACTTCGGTGAAATTGCAAGACAAAGACCCGTTGACAGGTTCTGAAACCGAAGTGATGTGGATCAAAGGCTCCGGTGGTGATATCGGAACCTTGAAGAAGTCGGGCTGCGCGGCCTTGTACGTGGATCGCTTACGTTCGTTGACGAATGTTTACCGCGGTCTGGAATACGAAGATGAGATGGTGGAATTATTTAATCATTGCATTTTTGATTTGTCTTCCAAAGCCCCTTCTATCGACACGCCTTTGCACGGATTTTTACCTTTCAAACACATCGATCACTTGCATCCCGATGCAGCCATTGCGATTGCTGCCTCAAAAGATGGCGAGCAAATCACCAAAGACCTATTCGGTGGATTAATTGGCTGGGTGGGTTGGCAACGTCCAGGCTTCGATCTAGGCTTGCAATTAAAAGCTTGCTTGGATGAGGCTGCTTCACGCGGTGTCCAATTACGCGGCATCATGTTGGGCTCGCACGGTTTATTTACCTGGGGCGACACATCTCATGCGTGTTATGTAAATACGCTCGAGGTCATTGAAAAATGTGCGGATTACATTGAATCGAAAACGAAAACGGTTTTTGGCGGTGCGCGCATGTCATCGTTTTCTGCTGAAGAAAGAGCGGCTAAGGCTGCAGCGTTAGCACCCGTTTTGCGTGGATTTTGTTCGTCACATGTGCAGATGGTGGGTCATTTCTCCGACGATGAGCGTGTCTTGCAATTTATCAATTCGAATGATTTAGATAGGTTGGCACCTTTAGGAACCTCTTGCCCAGATCACTTTTTGCGGACGAAAATTTCGCCATTGGTGTTGGGGTCGGATGTTTCCGTGGAGGCATTGACGCCTTTATTTGAGGATTACCGCATCATGTACGGATCCTATTACGATTCTTGCAAACATGCGAATTCCCCAACGATGCGTGACCCCAATCCAGTTGTGATTTTATACCCGGGTGTGGGGATGTTTACCTTTGCCAAAGACAAACAAACGGCGCGCGTTGCCGCCGAGTTTTATACGAATGCCATCAACGTAATGCGCGGAGCGGAGGCGATTTCGTCTTATACTTCCTTGCCTCGTCAAGAAGCTTTTGATATTGAATATTGGTTGTTGGAAGAAGCCAAACTCCAACGCATGCCGAAGCCCAAAGCTTTGTCCGGCCGTGTCGCATTTGTGACGGGATCGGGTGGGGGAATCGGTAAGGCGATTGCCAAAAAAATGGCTCAAGAAGGTGCTTGCGTAATTTTAAATGACGTGAACTCGGATCGATTAGCGGAGGCGAAAGCAGAGTTTGTGAGCTTATTCGGGAAAGATGTGGTATCTACAGTCATTGCGGATGTAACCAATCAAGAATCGATTGAGGCGGCGATGAAGCAAGCTTGCTTGGATTTTGGTGGGGTGGATTTAATCGTGAATAATGCGGGAATCTCGATTTCCAAAGGGATTTTGGAGCATACGCAGGCCGACTGGGATAAGCTATATGATATTTTAGTGAAGGGGCAATATTTGGTTTCACAAGCGGCGATTGCCGTGATGCGCAAGCAGGGATTGGGTGGCGATATTGTGAACATCGTGTCGAAGAATGCTTTTGTGGCGGGACCGAACAATGTGGGATATGGAAGTGCCAAAGCAGCGCAAGCACACATGACCCGTTTGTTGGCCGCGGAATTAGGACCAGATCATATCCGTGTGAATACCGTCAATCCAGATGCAGTGATTGCAGATTCTAATATCTGGGCAGGTGGCTGGGCCGAAGGTCGCGCCAAAGCCTACGGCATCACGGTAGCTGAATTGCCCGCATATTACGCAAAACGTACCCTTTTGAATGAATCTATTTTGCCAGATGATATTGCCAACGCATGTTTTGCATTCGTAGGTGGCTTATTAAATAAGTCGACCGGAAATGCGCTAAACGTAGATGGTGGTGTTGCTGCTGGATTTTTAAGATAAGAACCATGAATATTTCGAATCATAACGAGGCATTATTAGCCCAACATACCCGCCGTCTGGATTTCTTGAAATCTGAGGTGAACTTGCCAGATGGCATTTTACAGAAATTAAAGGATTTTCAAATCGCGATTCCTTCTTGGGCCCTAGGCACGGGAGGAACCCGTTTTGGCCGCTTTTCTGGCGGAGGCGAACCGCGTAATTTGGAAGAAAAAATCGCGGATGTGGGTTTGTTGCATGCCTTAAATCAGTCTTCGGGTGCGATTTCTTTGCACATTCCTTGGGATATCCCTACGGATACTGCGGCGATTCGCACGCTAGCTGCCCAACACGGTTTGGCATTCGATGCTGTGAATTCAAATACCTTTCAGGATCAAGCAGATCAAGCACATTCCTATAAGTTTGGTTCCTTGCAACATGTTTCTGCGGCGACTCGGAAACAAGCGATTGATCACAACATTGAAGTGATTAAGCACGGAGTTGAACTCGGTTCCAAAGCTTTAACCGTTTGGTTATCGGATGGTTCATGTTTTCCAGGCCAATTAAACTTCCGTCACGCCTATGAGCGCACGGTGGATAGTTTGCGGGAGATTTATGCGGCGCTTCCTGCCGACTGGTCTTTGTATTTAGAATACAAGGCTTACGAGCCGAACTTCTATTCTACGACCGTAGGAGACTGGGGTGCGTCGTACTCCATGGTAAATAAATTAGGGCCACAGGCAAAAACCTTGGTCGATTTGGGGCACCATTTGCCGAATGCCAACATTGAACAAATCGTTTCCATTCTCTTAATGGAAGGTAAATTGGGTGGGTTCCACTTCAATGATTCGAAATACGGCGATGATGATTTGACGGCAGGTTCGATTAAACCATATCAATTGTTCTTAATCTTCAATGAATTGGTGGATGGGATGGATGCCAAAGGAATGAATCATGCCAAAGATTTAGGATGGATGATTGATGCTTCACACAATGTGAAGGATCCTTTGGAGGATTTATTGCAATCCGTGGAAGCCATTCAAATTGCTTATGCACAAGCCTTATTAGTGGATCGAAAAGCTTTAGAAGAAGCTCGTGAAGCGAATGATGTGGTTCGTTGTCAAGAAATATTGCAGGCCGTTTTCCGTACGGATGTGCGCGCATTAGTGGCACAAGCCCGTTTGGAATTAGGTGGAGCTTTGGATCCGATCGCTTTGTTCCGTCAGGAGAAATTGCGTGATCAATTAATCAAGGCACGTGGTGCAAAAACGGTAGCGACGGGATTGTAAGATGAGTTTGAGGACGCCTGTAATCGCCGTATTTGATATCGGGAAGACCAATAAAAAGGTCTTTCTGTGGAATACCGCATTTGAGATTGTGTTCGAGAAACAGCAGAGTTTTGCGGAGATTTTGGACGAAGATGGATTTGCCTGTGAGGATTTAGCGGCGCTCCAGCAATGGATCATATCGACCTTTACAGAGATTTGCCAAATGCCCGAATTCGAATTAATCGGATTGAATTTCTCGGCTTATGGTGCGTCGTTTGTTTATGTAGATCGCATGGGCGAACCCGTGTCGCCTTTGTATAATTATTTGAAACCTGCTACGGTGCCATTTCCCTATGCGGATTTTGGTGGTGAGTCGGAATTTGCCCGTAAAACGGCATCGCCCATCTTGGGGAATTTGAATTCGGGATTGCAGGTGTATGCTGCTCAATTCAAAGCATTTTGGCCTGAGGTATTTCAAGCCCTACATTTCCCTAATTACCTATCTTCATTATTTACGGGAAAATTCTTGTCTGAGATTACCTCCATCGGTTGTCATACCGCTTTATGGGATTTCGACAAGGGTCATTATCATCACTGGGTATCTGTCATTCTAGATAAATTAGCTCCCATTTCCTCTGTTGCTTTTGATGAAATTGACGGCATTCATTACGGTATGGGATTGCATGATTCCTCGGCGGCCTTAGTTCCCTATTTGCGTTCGGTTGAGGAGGAATTCGTTTTGCTATCGACAGGTACCTGGTGCATTGCCATGCATCCGTTTAATGATTCGCCCTTGACTTCCGACGAATTAGCGAATGATGTCTTGTGTTATTTACAGCCAAACGGAAAGCCGGTCAAAGCATCTCGCCTGTTTGGAGGACATTTTCATGAGGAGCAAGTGGATCGGATGGAGAAACATTTTGGTGGGTCATTTAAGGATTGTCAATTCAGCGATTCCGTTTTTGAATTGAAACCGAGTGCTTCATCTGTATTCGAATGTGCCTTCGCCTCCCGAAATTTAGCTGATTTTACAGATTTGGCTTCGGCGTATGATCAATTCATGGTAGATTTGGTAGGCCAACAAATCTTTAGTCTGAACTTGCTGTTGAAAGATGCACCTGTCAAACAATTGCTTGTGGACGGTGGTTTTAGCAAAAACGAATGGTACATGCGCTTATTAACGCGGGCCTTTCCAGAGATAGAGGTGTATGCCGCGGAAGTTGCCCAAGCGAGTGCTTTAGGTGCGGCTTTGATGGTTTATGCGGGTGATACCCCAAAAGATTTAATTCAATTGAAACGATATTAGGATGCGCGTAGCCTTGTTTGTTCCTTGTTACATTGACCAATTCTACCCGCAAGTCGCGGTGGCGAGTTTGGAATTGTTGGAAAAACTGGGCTGCGAAGTTATTGTTCCCAAAGATCAAACTTGTTGTGGCCAACCGATGGCCAATTCAGGTTTTTCATCCTCCACAGAAGGTTGTGATACCAATTTTTCGAATAATTTTGAGGGATTTGATTACATCGTAGGACCTTCGGGTTCTTGCGTATTGCATTTGAAGGAGCATCATCCATCGGAGAAAATTCGGAATTCGGTATATGAGATTTGTGAGTTTTTGACAGATGTTCTTAACGTTTCTTCGCTAAATGCATCATTTCCTCACAGGGTAGGATTACACCAAAGTTGCCATGGGCAGCGCGGTTTGCGTTTAAGTTCGATGTCGGAGCGCAATGAAAAGCCTTTTTCGAAGTTAGAAGATCTACTTGGACTCGTGGAGGGTGTTGAAATATTAAAGCCTGAACGTACAGACGAATGCTGCGGTTTTGGCGGAACCTTCTGTGTAACAGAAGAAGCCGTTTCGGTGAAGATGGGACAAGATCGAATCAAGGAGCACAATGCGAATGAGGTGGAATATATTGTAGGAGCGGATACCTCTTGTTTGATGCATTTGGAAGGGATTTTGCGCCGACAAGGTTCCAAAGTTCAGGTGAAACACATAGTCGAAATATTGAATCATGCTTAGTCACGCGGAGGCTTCAGAGAAATTTATTTCGGATGCGGAACGGACCAACTGGCATGATGAAACCTTGTGGTTTGTGCGTGCGAAGCGGGATAAGGCATCGAAGGTTTTACCTGAATGGGAAGCCTTGCGTGAACACGCTTCACAAATCAAAGATCATACCTTAGCGAATTTAGGAAGCTATTTGCAGGCCTTTGAAGCCAAAGCGCAAGCGAATGGAATTAAAGTACATTGGGCGAAAGATGCGGCGGAGCATAATGCCATTGTGCATGGAATTATTGCTGCACAGGGTTCGCAATTGCTTGTGAAGAGCAAGTCCATGTTGACCGAAGAATGTCATTTGAACGATTATTTAGCCAAAAATGGTATCGAAGTCGTCGATACGGATTTAGGGGAACGCATTGTTCAATTCAGAAAAGAAGCACCCAGTCACATTGTTTTACCTGCGATCCACCTGAAAAAAGAGGATGTAGGGGAGACATTTCACCAGCATTTAGGTACCCCTAAAGGCAATAAAGATCCTCAGTTTTTGACAGAGGCTGCACGCCATCATCTTCGGGGGCATTTTCTGGCTTCAGAAGTGGCGATTACGGGAGTGAATTTTGCTGTGGCCGAAACGGGCGAATTCGTAGTTTGTACGAATGAGGGAAATGCAGATATGGGGGCACATTTAGCCAAAGTACATATTGCCTGCATGGGGATTGAAAAGATTATTCCGAAACGAGCGGATTTAGCAGTGTTTTTACGGTTACTTGCCAGAAGCGCTACTGGTCAATTAATCACGACCTATTCTTCGCATTTCCATAAACCTCGTGAGGGCCAGGAAATGCACATCGTGTTGTTGGATAACGGTCGGACGCGTCAACTCGCAGACCCGAAATACAAGAATTCATTGAAATGCATTCGATGTGCGGCTTGTTTTAATACCTGTCCGGTGTATCGTAGGAGTGGGGGGCATAGTTACCATCAACCGGTGGCAGGTCCTATAGGCTCCATTTTAGCCCCGAATATCGATAAAAAGGCCAATGCGGATTTGCCTTTTGCGAGCACGCTTTGTGGGTCTTGTTCCAATGTTTGTCCGGTTAAGATTAATATTCATGAGCAATTGTGGTTTTGGCGGCAGGATTTGATGGCCGCTGGTTTAGCGCCGGTCGGCAAAACGATAGGCATGAAATTAATGGCCTTCGTGTTAGCTAATCCTGTCATTTATCGGTTAGGCGGATCGATACTGCGCAAATTCGCAGGAGCATTAAATTCCCGATTAAATCCTTGGTACAAACAGCGGGAGATGCCAGAAGCACCCAAGGAAAGTTTTCAAGAATGGTATAAAAAACGATGAGTGCTAGAGAAGATATTTTAGGGAAAATTGAGACACTCGAACCAGTGAATCATCCAGGCGATTTTAAAGGGGCATCGGAGGATTTTGATTTCAAGGCTTCTTTGGAGGTGGTGGGTGCGCGCGTGGTGAGTCCTGAGGAATTAGAAGTTTTATTTCCTGGTCGGCGTCGGTATGACAAAACTATGGATGGCTTGAGTTTAGCGGACGTGGAAGTATTGGAAATTGATGGGCAGTTTGGGGTCGCAGAAAATGGAGCGATTTGGTTGACCGAAGAGGCGATGCCGCATCGGGTAGCGCCGTTTATTTGCCAACATTTAGTGATCAACGTTTCTAAAATAGTGCCGAATATGCATGCGGCATACGAAGAATTAAAAATGCCAAACTCGAGTTTTGGTTTGTTTTTAGCCGGTCCATCGAAGACCGCAGACATTGAGCAATCGCTCGTGATCGGTGCGCACGGTGCGCGAAGTTTAACCGTCGTTATCAGAATTTGAACGCTGCCAGGGTCGTAGACTCCCTGGCAGCGTCAAATTTTCGAAGCGAAAGATACCCGTTTATTCATTCAGGAACTTGATTTTCTTTCGTGAAAGCTGATAATTTGGTTTGATTTGCTGTACTTTAACGGTGGTTTGGGGTGACGCTGCCGGGATCGCAGACCCCGGCAGCGTCTATCGAAAAAATCACTATATTGTGACGTAAACCTATTCAATTATGTCAGTTTCCAGAAGAAAATTCCTCGGGCAATCCGTCCTTTCCTTAGCGGCATTTAGCATCGTACCTCGACATGTACTCGGGAAGGGCTTTATTGCTCCTTCAGACCAACTCACTAAAGCGATCATCGGTACCGGCGGCATGGGCCGCGGTCATATCCCCTATGCCGGAACGCGCGTTGTTGCCTTGTGTGATGTCGATAAGAAAAATCTCCAACTCGGCTTAGACAAAGTTGAGAAAGGGGTGAAGGCATTCTCCGATTACCGGGAAATGATTCAGTTGCCCGAAGTAGACATCGTTCACGTAGCTACTCCACCACATTGGCATGGCATTATGGCTGCAGATGCGGCGCGTGCAGGAAAAGATGTTTGGTGTGAAAAACCGATGACTCGAACCATCGGTGAAGGACAGAAATTAAAAGAAGCGATTCAACAGCATGGTCGAATTTTCCGACTAAACACCTGGTTCCGTTTTGAAGGTAATTTTTATGGGTTGAATTGTCCCGTGAAACCCATGAAGAAATTAGTGGATTCGGGACTTTTGGGATGGCCTTTGAAATTCACGGTAAGCAAACACACAGGTTTCGATTGGAAATTTTACTGGGTGGGCAAAACGGATTTGACGCCTCAACCTGTACCTCCTGAATTAGATTACGACGCTTGGCTCGGACCAGCGCCATATAAGCCTTATAACGTTCATCGGACTCACCAAACTTTCCGGGGCTATTGGGATTACGATGGGGGAGCCTTAGGCGACATGGGCCAACATTACATGGATCCGATTCAATATATGTTGGGCAAAGACAACGAAAGCCCCGTGTATGTCGAAGTGGATGCTCCGGTTCAAGATAAAGATGCAGTGGGAATCTTCAATCGCATCACCTATACATATGCAGATGGATGCCAAATCGTTCTCGATGGCGAAGCCAAAGACGAGAAAGTAGCTTACATCGAAGGGCCAAAAGGAAAGTTATATCGCAATTTTAAATCGGACATTCCCGATTTGGAACGCAAATTGGCTGAGTTCCCGGAGCCACCGGCCCAACAAATGGACTTTGTGGGCTCGGTGAAAAATAGGACGCAATTTGCCTTGAATGAGGAAAATGGGCATCGCTCGTGTACGCTCATCAACATGGGTTTAATCGCGATGCGTTTGCACCGCAACCTTAAATTTGATCCGATCAAGCAAGAATTTATCGGCGATCCCGAAGCAAATAGTCTCATTAACCAGCCGATGCGCGCACCTTATATCCTCTAAACGTCATGAAATATTTAGTTTTATTATTAGTTAGTTGGCAAGCCCTCGCGCAATCATCCCGCGAGCAGCAATTGAATTTCCGCACAAAAGGTGCCACGTCAGAATTAAAAGCGGCTGCCTATGCGAGCAAAGGAATTTACGAACCCACGCAAGCGACAGAAGCCTTCATTTTGGCAAATGCCAAAAACATCAAAGAATTAAAAGCCATTTTACGAGCGGATCTTCCAGAAGCGACGCAATGTCAAATCATTGGACTGATTGCAAAACAAGATGAAAGTATCTTGCTAGCGAAGTATCCAAATTCAAAACCGCAAGTGAGCGCTTTTATTTTAAAGCAATTATTGGCTAAATCGCGAACAAGCATCACGTTGAAATCTTGGGATGCAGTGCATCAAAAAGCCTTCATTATCGCCGTTGGGACTTACAAAGCAACCTGGGCTTTACCGCTCATTCAAAATTCGAATTTCAAAACGGAACAGATCATTGCACAACTTCACGTGCAAGGAGCAAAAGGATTGCCTGCTGTTTGGGATTTGTTGAAAACGAATCAAGTAGATGCGCAAAAAATCGCTGACCTGATGACTACATTGGCGGCAAATAATTTCTTGAAAGAAAAATTAAACTCTTATGATCAAGCGTCCACGGCACAAAAAACGGTGTTGTTGACCTATGGTAGCGGCCGACAATGGCCCGAGGTGAAATCATTGGTTTGGCGTGCGGTACAATCGAATCATCCGGAACGCGCTGCGGGTTTTGAGGCTTTGGATAAATGGGTGGATTTAGGTGATTTTGACCTGATTGCAGAGAAATTATCCATCGCGCAATTACCCCATGAAGTAAAAGCGCTACAAAATTGCATGACGCAATTGATCAAAAAAGATGGCACGCGCAATGGTAAAATTACGGCATTCGCTACAGCCGCCAAACATAAATTGAATTGGGTTCCTTTCGTTCAAGAAGTGGCTAATTTGGATTGGTTGTATGTCTTAGGGAAGACAAATGAAGATGCCTTGCGCGCTTTTGTGCGGATTAATGGGAAAGCATTTGCGAATGTAGACCAACAAGTTTTGCGTTACCGAAACGCGTTAAGCTTGACTCAGAATCTGGAAACACGTGAGCAGATTTTCAAAGGTTTGGCGAAATGCAATTCCTTGTCGGCCATGCGAACATTATACTTAGGCCTAAAAGAACCCAATATTAAGCAAATCGCCGTAGATGGATTAGCTGCTTTGTATGTTGCCAATCCGGAATTTCAGGGTACCATGACGAAGGAATGGGCATTGGAAAATCAATGGCAAATCTCCGATGCCGCGATTCGCGACCAAGTGATTAAGAGCAATCCGGGTCGTGGATTTTACACGATGTACAATGGAATTGATTTACGCGGATGGAAAGGTTTGGTTGACAATCCTGTAAAACGCAGAAAGACTTCAGCAGACACCTTGGCTATGAAGCAAATCAAGGCAGATTCGATTATGCGTAAAGGCTGGTTGGCCCAAGGCGAAGAATTGCACTTCACAGGCCATGGTGATAATTTATGTTCGGTCAAAGATTACCAAGATTTTGAATTGACGATCGACTGGAAAATCGAAAAAGATGGAGATGCTGGACTTTATTTGCGCGGATCACCGCAGGTACAGATTTGGGACATTGCCCGTACGAATGTAGGTGCACAAGTGGGTTCTGGAGGTTTGTACAACAATCAAATCAATCCAAAGAATCCGTCGAAAGTAGCTGATAATCCCGTAGGAGAGTGGAACACCTTCCGGGTAATCATGCGTGGAGAACGCGTTACGGTGTATTTAAACGGGGAAATGGTTGTGGATAATGTGATTTTGGAAAATTATTGGGATCGCAAAATACCTATTTTCATCAAGGATGCGATCGAATTGCAAGCACATGGAAATCACATCGTTTACCGAAATATTTATGTAAAGGAATTAGTACCTCAGCCGATTTATCAACCTGAAGAAGTAGGTTTTGAGCCTCTTTTTGATGGGTCATCTTTGTTTAATTGGACAGGAAATACGACGGATTATGTGCCTGTAAACGGCGAATTGGTGGTGGATCCGAAACGCGGTGGCAAAGGGAATTTATACACGAAGAAAGAATTCGGTGATTTTCACATGAAGTTTGAATTCCAGTTGACGCCCGGTGCCAACAACGGTTTAGGCATTCGTACGCCACTCGAAGGCGATGCGGCCTATGTAGGCATGGAATTGCAGATTTTGGATAATACTTCCCCAATGTATGCCAAATTACAACCTTATCAGTATCATGGTTCCGTGTATGGAATCATTCCTGCAAAACAGGGATTCTTGAAACCGGTAGGTGAATGGAATGAGGAAGAGGTAATCGCCGAGGGAAATCACATCAAAGTAATTTTAAATGGAGAAGTTATCACAGATGGCGACATTGTGCAGGCCATTAAGGACGGAACGCCGGATCATAAAGAACATCCGGGTTTGTTAAACAAAACAGGTCATATTGGGTTCTTAGGACATGGGTCACCTTTGAAATTTAGGAACTTACGCATTAAGGAAATCACTAAAAAGAAAAAATAGTCATGGCAATTACATTGACGATTAATCGAAAGAAAGTAAGCTTGGACATTGACTCCAACACGCCACTTTTGTGGGCGTTGCGGGATCATGTAGGTTTGTTAGGAACCAAATTTGGTTGCGGAATCGCCCAATGTGGAGCTTGTACCGTTTGGGTAAATGGCGAACCGATGCGCTCATGTGTTTTGCCTATTTCCGCTGTAGGGAATGCGCAAATCACCACGATTGAAGGATTGGATCCTGCGGGAAAACATCCTATCCAAGAAGCTTGGGATGAATTAGATGTGCCACAATGTGGTTATTGCCAAGCTGGTCAAATCATGACCGCTGCGGCATTACTTAAGAAAAATCCACATCCTTCGAAACAAGAAATTATTGATGGAATGGCCGGAAATATTTGTCGGTGCGGAACTTACCACCGCATTCAAGACGCCGTTGCTTTAGCCGCTAAAAAAGTCAAAAAATGAAAACGAGCCGTAGAAATTTTATCCAACAAACAGCACTCTTTACAAGTGTGTTTACCTTGGGATTCGATTGGTTTGAATCGAAAGGTGCAGCGATGGCAATTGCCAATGAGCCAGGCAGATTTAATGCATTTTTGAGCATTGATGCATCAGGCAAAATTCGCTTATATTCACCCAATCCAGAAATAGGACAAGGGATCAAAACCGCATTTCCAGTCGTTGTCGCAGAGGAATTGGATGTGGACTGGAAGCAAGTGGAAGTGTTGCAAGCGAACCTAGATACACAAAACTTTGAACGCCAATTAACGGGTGGTTCGGGAGCTTTGAAGCACTCGTGGGAGCGTTTGCGCAAAGCGGGTGCAACGGTGCGCCAGATGATGGTGCAAGCTGCAGCGAATCAATGGAAGGTAGATGCTAGTACTTGTAAAACCTCCAAAGGTTTTGTTTTAGGCCCTGCTGGTCAGAAAGCATCTTACGGTTCTTTGGCTACTGAAGCAGCCAAAATACCTGTTCCCTCGACAGTTACTTACAAGGATCGTAAAGATTATAAGATTATTGGAACGCGTGTACGTGGCGTAGATAATCAAGCGATTGTGACGGGTAAACCTGTTTTTGGGATTGATATTCGTAAGCCTGATATGGTTTTTGCCCAGATCGTGCGACCGCCGTTTGGTGCGACTTTAAAATCATTCTCAGCTGACGATGTCAAGAAAATGCCGGGAATCATCGATGTGGTTTCCTTTAAAAACAAAGTGGCTATCGTGGGCAAGAGTACCTATGAAATCATGCAGGCTCGTCAAAATTTGACTTGTTCGTATGGATCCGATGCCCCTTTGGAAAGTAACGAAACCCATCAAGCTTGGTTTGATGCGGGAATGAAGTCGGATAAGGCGACGGTCCAACGGAAGGATGGGGATTTCGCGAAAGCTATTTCAGAAGCCGCTAAAGTAATCGAGGCGACTTACGAATGTCCTTTCATCTCGCATAGCCCGATGGAGCCGATGAACTTTTTCGCGGAAGTCAAACCGGGTTCGGTTTTATTGGCAGGCCCTACACAAGTTCCCCAACCAGCGCAAAAAGCCGTAGCTACCTTATTAGGTGTTCCCGAAAATACGATTCAAGTGGAGTTGAGTAAAATGGGCGGGGGCTTCGGTCGGCGATTAAGTAATGATTTCGCCTTAGAAGCCGCTGAATTGTCGAGTATCATTAAAAAACCTGTTTTGGTCATGTGGACGCGGGAGGATGATATGGGTGGTGGTACTTACCGACCAGCTGTCCGTTATCATTTCAAAGCGGGTATTGATGCCAATGGAAATATAACGGCATTTTATTTGCGTGGTGTAGGCTTGAATGCTGGTAATTCGACACGCCAAGATAATTTCCCGGTAGGAGCCATTGACCATGTGTTGATTGAGTCAGTCGATCAGAAATCAGCTGTCACGACGGGACCTTGGCGCGCGCCGATTACCAATTTCTTGGGTTTTGCGGAGCAAGCATTTTTAGATGAGGTAGCCGAAGCAGCCGGAAAAGATCCCATTCAACTGCGCTTGGATTTATTGGCACGCGTGAAATCCAATCCTGTGGGCAAGATTACCTATGAACCTGATCGTTTTGCTGAAGTGATTCGTCAGGTAGCTGAAAAATCGCAATGGAAAAAGAAACCAGGTGTGCACCAAGGATTTAGTGTGTATTATTCACATTTCTCTTATGTGGCTCAGGTCGCTGAAGTTCAGGTGAAAAAAGGTAAGCCGCAAGTGACGCAGGTAACTGCCGTGACGGATTGTGGTGAAGTGATTAATCTAAGTGGGGCAGAAAATCAGGTGAAAGGTGCGATCATCGATGGGATGGGACATGCGATGTTTGCCAAACTAAATATTCAAGCAGGTGTGACAAGTCCAACGAATTTTAATGCCTATCGGATGATCCGGGGCAATGAAGTTCCGAAAATAGATGCGTACTTTGTGGATAATGGAATTAGCCCAACGGGCCTAGGGGAGCCGGCATTGCCGCCAACGGGTGGTTCGATTGCGAATGCAATTTATGCAGCTACTAAAAAACGATTCTACAAACAACCCTTTTATTGATGGCAAATCCCAAAGTTCAATATTTAGATAATTTAAGAGTCACGGCAACACTTGCTGTGTTGTTGATTCATTCGGCTGCGAATGTCTTATTGAGCTTTGGGAAAACGCCTGATTCGGCTTGGTGGTTCGCGAATTTGTATAATGGAGGATTTCGCTATGCGGTGCCCATTTTCGTGATGTTATCAGGTGCATTGTTATTGCCCCGCGAGGAGGAAATAGGCTCGTTTTTCAAGAAGAGTTTTCTTCGAATCATCGTTCCATTTTTATTTTACAATACGGTATTTGCGCTATTCAATTGGCAAGTTAGACTGGGTGGCCGATCGGTTAGTCCTTCATGGATTTTCAAACAGTATTTTGAAGGGGCTTCCTATCATTTCTGGTACATCTACATGATTGTAGGTGTCTATTTGTTTATTCCAATCATAGGCGCTTGGGTCAGAAAAGCATCTGAAAGCCATTTGCGATTCTTTTTAGGCATGTGGTTGGTGACCATCTTATTCGATAATCCACATTTTCCGGGGCTGAGTTTGCCGGTTAAATTGCCCTACTTCACGGGCTATTTGGGCTATTTAGTTTTGGGCTATTACATCGCTAATTACACGGTTTCGCGGGTATTTGCATGGGTATTGTTCATCCTTGGTACTTTGTGGACGATGGAGGGAACGTATCTTCAATCGCTGGAAGATGGCAAGTTTTATGGCTTGTTGTATGCGAATTTTTCGCCGAGTGTGGTGATGTCGACGGCAGGATTATTTATGTTGTTTAAATCTTATGAAGGGTCGATTCGGGGAACTCTAGCGTTTCGTGATTGGGTGAGTTCGCACAGTTACGGTATTTATTTGGTTCATATTATCGTGTTATTCTATTTGGTTAAGATTAAAATCTACGGTGGAATGTGGCACCCGAGTATTGGTATTCCTTTGACGGCATTTATCTGTTTGTTGATATCTGGGCTAATTGTATGGATTTTACGAAGAATACCCGGTGGGAAATATATCGCAGGTTAGAATTAATTCGTAACTTTAATTCAAACTAGTTTGACGCTATGAAATTTTACATACTTGTTTTTGTCTTTTGTGCTTCACTTTCGAGTGTATTTGCACAATCTATTAGTTCTTCGACGATTGCTGCTGGTGGTGGCACTCAACAGATTAATGGTAAATATTATTCGCATGTTATAGGACAATCTAGTGTCGTAACGGGAACCAGTGTTCAGGCAGGAGTAACCATGAGACAGGGGTTTAAACAGCCTAACCTGCTTGCTAAAAGTATTCAGAATTCGGGTTTAAAGATTCAAATGGCGATTGAAAATCCGATCTCTTTCACCGTTTTTCCTAACCCATTTAAAGATAAACTTCGCATTGAATTTTCTGCTGAAAGCACCATGCCTACTTATGTAGCGATTTATGACATCGTGGGAAGTACGATGTGGCAGGCTACTTATCCGGAGAAAATTTCAGAAATTAATTTGACTGAGTTTCAAAATTTTCGTCAAGGCAAATACATTTTACATGTTTTGCAAAAAGGAAAACCCTTCGTGACTTCGATCGTCAAAGAATAGTTAATTGATAATCTTGCCGTCTTGCATCTCAATGATGCGTGAAGTTTTGTTGGCAAACTCATTATCATGCGTAACAATCAGTAGTGTTTGATGGAATTCTTCCGCTAATTGCTGGAAGGTGTTAAAAACAATATCACTGTTTTTCTTGTCCAAATTTCCTGTGGGTTCATCTCCCATGATTAATAATGGATCATTGATGAGTGCACGCGCAATAGCAACACGTTGTTTTTGGCCTCCAGATAATTGGTTGGGCATTTTTAGGGCTTCGTGTTCAATACCAAGAACTTTTAGCTTTTCGTAGGCACGATGTTCTACTTCTTTTTCGCTGTATTTACCAAGTTTAAGTCCAGGAAGCATCACATTTTTCAGGACACTAAATTCATTTAGTAAGTAATGGAATTGAAAAACAAATCCGATTTTTTCATTTCGAACGCGCGCTAATTCCTTTTCATTCTTATCTCCCATAAGAACCGAATCAATGAATAATTCACCTTTGTAGTCGGTGTCCATCGTGGATAAGATATACAACAGCGTCGATTTTCCGCATCCCGATTTACCTATTACAGATACAAATTCACTTTGATTTAGACTGAAGTTGATGTCATCCAAAACTTTGATTGTCATCGGATCGTGAAAGTATTTGGAAATGTGATTTGCCCGTAAAACTTCTTTGTGTATATGTGCCATATTTATTTGCCGCGGATGATGATAACAGGATCTATTTTGCTCGCTTTTCTGGATGGGAAATAACCCGCGAAATAGGTCGTAACGATGGAAAATATAGAGGCAATGATGTAAAAAATGGGGTTGTAATTGACTGGAAAGGTTTTAATTGTTGGTAAAGATTCCGTATTAAAAGGAATGTTATCGATAATATTCGATATGCCAAATCCTACAAGTAAACCCATTGCTCCACCAAAAATCCCGATACTTAACGCAATGAAGATGAAAATCATGTTTACATCATTTCCAGAAAAACCGATGGCCTTCATGATGGCAATGGAATCCATTTTTTCATAAATCATCATGTTCAGAATATTGTAAATCCCGAAACCGGCTACGATCAATAAGGTTACACCAACGGCATAGGAAATGATAGTTCTCACAGAACTTCCTGTTTCGAACTGCGAATTTGCTTGTTGGATATCAATCGCATCCGTTTCGTAATAGCGTTGATATTCCTTTGCCATGGAAGGTGCTTGTAAGATATCTTTTAGTTTGACTTGAATATCCGTGATATAATTATTGGAAACACCGAGAAGTTTTTGGGTTGTGTTAATGGAGCAATAACTTTGGACGCGATCTAAATCTTGAAGGCCAGATTGGAAAAATCCTACAACTTTTAATTGCATTCGTTCGCCTTTGCTGGTTGTGACCTGAACCACATCTCCTAGATTCGCGGCCATTTTATCTGCGACTCCTTTTCCTAATATAATGCTGTTGGGAATGTTTTTTAAATCCAAATAATTGCCTGATGTTACGTAATCAGAAAACATGAATAATCTGTTTTCTTCATCGGGGTCAATACCGTTAATGACACCTGTCAAATCAACACTCCCAACATTATAAAATACCTGTGCGTTAATTTTGGGAGCAACGCCAAGTACACGCTCGTCGCGTTTAATAGCCTGCATAATTTGGCCACTGTTGTAAATTTCAAGGCGTTGGTTTTTAGGCTTGACAGAATGAACGAAGTTCTTGGTTTTCGGGGAAAGTAAATCGATGGGTTGGGTTTTGGAAACGTTAATGTCGTGATAGAGGCGAATATGGGCTGTTCGATTCATAATCAAGCCATCCAATAAATCATTTAGGCCATTCATGAAACCTAGGAGCGTCACAAACATCGCGATACTAAAAGTAACCCCTACGGCTGCCACCAAAGTTTGTTTCCATCTAGCTAATAGAAGTGAAATGGATACCTGAATGATTAGTTTGATATTCATTATTCTGGTTTAATCACTTGATCGCTAGGCTTCAATCCGCTTAAAATTTCTGCTTTTTGGAAATCAGTCAACCCTAATTTGACAACTCGTTTATTCCCATCTGCTAAGGTAATGATTGAGTCATTTTTGATGTAATTTCGAGGTAATATGAGCACATTATTTCTTGACTTTAGAATAATATTTGCTTCAAATGTCACATTGGGGTATAGTTTTTGTGGAGCTTTCGTGAATTCAGCTTCAATTAGAAAAGTTTTATTTCGCTCGTTCATGATGGATGCGATTTTGGTCACTTTTGCTTCAAAATATTCATTTTTATAGGCATCAAAAGTGATGGCAACTTTTTGGCCCAATTTTACTTTGAAGATGTCATGTTCATCCACTTGCATTTCCAATTTGAAATTTTGCGTATTTCCTAAGGTTGCAATGGGAGTTTGCGGGCTAACCAGTTCTCCTTTTTCTTTCAGTAGACTTAGGATGCTTCCTTTGACTTTGCTTTTCAAAATGAAATCATCCGATTGTCTTGCGGAGATTTGAACATTTTTTTTGGACTGCGCTGAACTAAAATTGATTTGGCGTTTCAGATCTTTAAATCGCTGGTTGGCTGAAAGGAAATTGGCCTTAGAACTTTGGTAGTTGAGCTCTTTTTGTTCGAATTCAACTCGCGTACCTACTTGCTGTGTCCATAATGCTTTTTGTCGAGCATAGAGGCTTGAATCTAGTTTTAGCTTTGCCTTGGCTGTCTGCACGAGTGCCTCTGCTTCGATGAGTTTTCCTTGGTTATTAGCCGCATCGTTGAAATTGGCTGCCAACGTTGCATTTTCCAAATTGTATCGCTGCGTTTCATTGGATACGCGAAGTAGGGGAGTCCCTACGTCAACAATCTGACCTTCTTTTACGAAAATTTCTTCGATGATGCCGCTGACGGAAACGTAAGCTTGGTATTGATCCACCGATTTTACAGTCCCTGATGCATAAATGGATTCAGTAATGTTTCCACGAGTTGGGTTTATACTTTCTTTCTTTTTTGAACAAGCGAATAAACTTATTCCAGCCAAAATGAATAATGCGTTTGCCTTCATCTTGCTAAATTAAGCTTTTCCGCTCAGACAAAAAATGATTTTAGTCTCGAATACAACGAACACTAAATCCTGCATCTTTATCATTTGTTGAGGTCGTAGAGGCTCCGTTTAAAGTTGGGATAACATAGGCTCTGGCGTGCGTTGTTGAATATGAAACGCTTGACCAATAATGGACAGTTGACCCCCTTTCTGTGATGGCTCCCCCAGTTGATAAGTATCCTGCCGCATGCATTTGTAAAGCAGAGTTAAATAGGGCATTTAGATTTGAAGTAACGAGTTCTACGGCTTGCCATTCTGCATAAGTGGGAATTCGCCAACCAGACCCCAACTCAATCGTGCAGGGATCCTCCGTGGGAGACCAATCGACATTTAATAAAGTTCTGTTCGGATAAGTTGTTGACGGTGTTCTGGATGTCGTATACCGGTAACCTACTTTACTTGCAAACTGCCAATACCAACCAGCAGATGCTTCCGTATTATCTGTTGCGGTCGCAGGTGGGTTTGTGGCTCCAAGGTTTTGAAGGAGCCAACATTTATTTGTCCCTGTTATGGTTGAATAGGCGAGGTTGTATGTGACCGTTTTGGCTACGGGTGCAACGCCTCTACTCGTAATATGATTGACAAGCAAATTGGTACATGGAGGTAAAATATTCAGTTTACCTGTTGTATAAACTCCATCCAAAGTGCTTTTTTTTCCCGCACGGTTGATAAACTCACTTCTTACGGTTGATCTCCTACCGCTAGGTGTCGCAGTCATTTGACCTAAGCAAACGCTGGCTGTCATCAATAAATAGATAAATAGTTTAGTATGCATAGTCAAATTGAATTCTATCTCCTGCCTCCAAAGTAAAACTGCTGTTGGATGCTGGGACATATGTAATTGTATTGCTAGAAAGTGTATATGCATTTTTATCAATCCGAATGCCATTTATAAACATTTTCACCTTTGAATTTGAAACGGGAGTTTGAGTTAAGGTAAAAGTTGTTTGTCCTGCGGTAGCAGTAAACTGATCACTTTCATCGCGGTCTGGGGTGCTGACCGTCCAGCTTGAACCTACGACTTTTAGTACATACCCAGCTGTACTAGGTGCTAGTGTGGTGATAGCTCCGGTTCCATTTCCAACTAACAATGCACCACTACTCAAAGTTGACGCACCTGTACCCCCTTGATCAACCCCAACGGTTCCGGTTGAACTTAGATTCTTCGAGGCATCCGAAAACACGACTTTAGATGCTGTCAAGGTCGAGTTTGTCAGATTACCAGCCACACTGAGGTTTCCAGAGTTAGTTATACTTGCAAATGTTTTGGCACCCGCAAATGTCTGGGCTCCAATAGTCACGATCCCCGGATTTGTGGCATCTGCAGGGCTAAGACTTAATACATTATTACTGATAGTTAAGCCATTGATCGTACTTGTCCCCACGGAACCCACCGAAATAGAAGTAGGGGCAGTCGCAGCCCAAGTTGTTCCATTCCATGTTAATACTTGACCGCTGGAAGTAGGGACGATGGTATTGATTGAACTCGTTCCATTACCAATAACAACTCCGTTCAGCGGAATAGAAGTTAATCCCGTACCCCCTTGATCAACCCCAACAGTCCCTGTTGAACTTAAGACTTTGAAAGCATCCGAAAACACAACTTTTGATGCCGTCAAGGACGAGTTTGTTAGGTTACCTGCCACACTGAGGTTTCCTGAGTTAATAATGCTAGCAAAGGTTTTAGCTCCAGCAAAAGTCTGAGCGGCAGTAGTTATAATACCCGCATTAGTCGCATCGGCAGGACTTAAACTGATTTCACCTCCTGCTGTTATCGTTAAACCTTTTGCCGTAGAACTTACATTCACCGTTCCTAAGGTAACCGTTGGAGATGCGTTCTCCACATTCCAAACGCCTAAGCGTGAAACTAGGATCTGGCCGTTTGTTCCTGGGTTGATTGTCGAAAGAGCAGATGTACCATTGCCCACAATAATTCCACCACTTGTAAATGTATTGGCACCCGTACCCCCTTGATCAACCCCAACAGTCCCTATTGAACTTAAGACTTTGGAAGCATCCGAAAACACGACTTTAGATGCTGTCAAGGTCGAGTTTGTCAGATTGCCAGCCACACTGAGGTTTCCTGAGTTAATAATGCTAGCAAAGGTTTTAGCTCCAGCAAAAGTCTGTGCGGCAGTTGTTATAATACCCGCATTCGTCGCATCGGCAGGACTTAAACTGATTTCACCTCCTGCTGTTATCGTTAAACCTTTTGCCGTAGAACTTACATTCACCGTTCCCAAAGTAACCGTTGGAGATGCGCTCTCCACATTCCAAACGCCTAAGCGTGAAACGAGGATTTGTCCATCAGTTCCCGGGTTAATGCTGGATAGGGCGGAGGTTCCCGCACCCACAATTAGGCCTCCATTCGTGAAGTTTGTTGTCCCCGTACCTCCTTGAGAAACCCCGACAGTGCCATTCGTGCTTAGGTTTTTTGACGCATCCGTGAATACAACTTTACTAGCTGTTAATGCGGTATTTGTTAAGTTTCCGCCTACACTCAAGTTGCCTGAACTCGTGATGCTAGCAAAGGTTTTTGCTCCGCCAAAAATTTGAGTTCCAGTGGTGACAATTCCCGGATTATTGGCATCAGCGGGACTTAAGCTCAATACATTATTGGTGATCGATAATCCATTGGCATTGCTAGTCCCCACGATTCCCACCGAAACAGCACTAGGAATAATAGCTGCCCAAGCGGTTCCATTCCATGTCAACACCTGTCCACTGGCAGTCGGTACAATTGTATTAATTCCTCCGGTTCCATTTCCAATCATAACACCATTCGATGCTATCGTTGACACGCCCGTTCCACCCAAACTTACGGGTAGATTTGACGCTGAAACCAATAAATTATTTGCATCTGTCAGCACGACTTGACTGATATTTGTCCCTGTCGTTTTCAAACTCGTAAAAGCACCGGTCGAGGGAGTCGTAGAGCCGATGGGGGTGTTTTGGATACTCCCTGCGTTTATTGCTCCAGATGTATTAATTCGACTTATGCTCGTATTCCCCAATTGAATGGTATTGTCTGAGTTAACCACAGCGCCAGCTCCAATAGCAATCGTATTACTTAAATTACCGCTACTGACGCCAGATCCTTGACCGATCGCTGTATTACCAATTCCCGTAGTATTTAAGCTTAAAGTACCTGCCCCAATCGCCGTGTTGTTTGTTCCACTCGTATTAGCAGTAAGGCTCTGATAACCTATTGCCGTATTGTTCGATCCAGTCGTGTTGCTTAAAAAAGCACTTTTCCCTATTAATGTATTTGCATCAAGTCCACCACCCCCGTTTCCTATCATCAGGTGATTAATTTGTAAGTCTTGCGCAAACGTTTTTGCCCCGCCCAATGTTTGCGTTCCTGCAGTTAATATGCCTGGATTACTTGCATCCGCTGGGCTTAATTTTAATTCTCCTCCCAAAAGTGTCATGCCATTTGCAGAGGAACTTGAATTTATACTGCCAACGGACGTCGCAACGCCTAAGCTGCTGATGGCATTTGCCGACCAGCTTGTACCATTTGAGCTCAGAACATATCCTGAAGCTCCCGGTGCAATAAATCCAATGCTTGCTCCACCGACCATCAGGGCATTGCTTGTTAAACTTGAGGTACCTGTTCCCCCATTGGCGATGGGTAGCGTATTACTTACTTTCGTGCTTAGGTCAATATTACCAGCCAGCATGCCATTGGTGATTTTTGAATTTCCAATCGTCGTAACACCAGTATTGTTCATGGTTACGTCACCTGAAAGATTCCTTTCGACGGCTGCGTTGCTACTATTTCCAATGAGTACTTTCCCATCATTTAAAATGGTTCCTGCCAATGTAGTATTAGACAATGGAATCTCTGATACATTGGTAATTCGACCTTTGGAATCAACCGTAATTTGTGGAATCAAAGCATTTCCGCCATAGACTGCTGCAACGACATTCGTGTTTGCCAATGTAGTGGCAATTACTCCCGTACCCGATCCTGTCAAGTCGCCAGTTAACGTAATCGTTTGATCGCCTGTATTTGTCCCAGATACTGTTGCATCGTTTGCTACTGTTAACGTCTTACTTGTTGTTCCTCCAGCGATCGTAAATCCAGATAAACTACTCGTCATTTGTAAGCCATTAATACTTTTATTTGTCAAGGCTTCAGTTCCAGTTAACGTTGCTAACGTTCCACTCATCGGCAATGAAACACTCGTTGTTCCAATCGTATTGAAAGTCAAAGCATTTGATCCCGTTGTTGTTAAATTTCCCCCCAACGTAATCGTTTTGCCAGTATTATTTACACCTGTCCCTCCTTTTGCTCCGGATATTGTTCCTGTTATTTTGTCATCTGATACAGAACCTGAAGCAAGTTTCACATTGTTAATTGCCCCATTCGAAATGATTGGATTAGAAGCTGTTGAACTAGAACCTCCTAAATCGCCAGCTAAACGAATTTTTCCTATTACAATACTTGTAGCATCAGGAGTTGTGCTTGCTGCCATTTGAATATCTACATATGCCTTATTCGCAACATCCGTGGAAGCAGATGGGGCATCGGATAGTTGAATTTTTGTTCCTGTAGGAAATGATAAATTCCCACTCATGGTTGATCCTGTCAATTGTACATATTTGGATTCCAAAGCTGCTTGATTTGTTGTAATTTCTTGCCAATTACTGCCGTCGTATATGAAGGTACGTCCATTATTCGTTGTGGTAGGGTCATTTGAAACGATATAAACATCACTGTTGATCGGTGAACTTACCACAGGTGCGAAATTTCTATTATTAAATATTCCTGTGTAGGTCGTTCCAAAACGAAGTGCGATGTTACCATTGGCATCAGGAAGTGAACCATTGACTTTTTGAACTGCACCTGTCACATCACTAACGGGTATCGATGATACCGTAGAAAATGGATTTCCTGCTTTTACATATCCGGATGTTAAGCTAGCGGTCCCTAAACCACCATTGGTCGTAGCAACTATGGCATTTCCGCTGATCGTTCCATTTAAAAGTACATTACTAAGCGTCGATCCGTTTGTTCGAACTACACTTCCCGTTCCAGAAGTTGAGATTTCAGATGGCGTCGCAGTCGTCACTCCAAAATTTCCTATTAGTTTATCAGGATTAATGGACTGAAAATTAGCCAATGAAATGGTTTGATTGGCTAATTTATTCTCGACATAAATTTTAACTGCATGTTGTGTAGGGAATTCTATCGAACTATTTGCATCAATACTGCCATCCGATTTATTTGCTGTGTTTTCTTTTAGATTTAATGCGCTTTGCGTTGCTGTTCCAACACTCCCGGCCACAGAAGCATCTACATAGCTTTTAACAGCTTTTTGACTTGGATAGGATTGATCGCTTGGTGTCGAATTACCTAAGTCGGTTGCCGTAGATTTATTCGTACTTAGTTCTGCTCCCGTTACATCGGCAACAGGAATTGTCGTATTACTTGTCATCGCAGCGATTCCATTTCCTTTGATATAGCCCGTTAAGGTGCCATTTGCCCCTGTTCCTCCATGTGTTGTGTTAATAATGCCATTCACATTCTCTGAATTCCCAGGAATACTACCTGCGACTTTGCTTCCGTTAACACCCACAATTTTGGAATTCGTTACGGCTAAATCCGCAATTTTATTGCTATTAATACTATTGTCGGAAATCACGGGTGTTCCTGCAGTTGAACCTGTTCCTGCTAAATCACCACCTAATTTGATTTTACCATAAACACTCGTTGTCGCATCAGGGATCGTTCCCTGTGCAATTTGAGTATCAACATAGGTCTTTACCGCAGATACACTCGGGTATTTGGTATTGGATGGAGCATCTAAATCAATATTCGTACTTTTGTTGGCCACCGCTTCTGCCCCTGTAACGTCTGCAACAGGTATCGACGAAACAGCTTGCATCGCAGATGTTCCAAAACCTTTCACATAGCCGTTCAAGGTTCCTGCGACGCCCGTACCGCCGTGGGTGGTTAAAACAGTGCCTGATACATTCGATGCTTCTCCTGCGATATTACCACTAACTTTTCCTCCCGAAATACCAGCGATTTTTACATCGGTAATGGCTGCATCTGCCACTTTATTGGTACTTATGGCATTATCCCGAATAATAGGATTGTCCGCGGTACTCGTTCCAGCTGCTAAATCACCGCCTAAACGAACAATTCCCTTGTCTGTTAAGCTTGCATCTTGAATCACGACTGCTCCAAATCGATTATCTACATAGGTCTTAACCGCATTTTGGGTTGGATATAAGGTATTACTTGTCCCTAAGGCTGTGGAAGTTGATTTGTTTGATAGATCTTCTTTGGTCGCATAATTGATGGATGCCGATGATAATTCTTGTTGGACAAATGATGTAGTGGCCAATTGATTTGTATTGGTCCCCACACCTTGCAATACCCCAACAGTACCTGTAGGAAGTGATGGCGTTCCTGAAAAAACAGGGGAAATTTTATCTGCTTTGGCGTTTAAGTCGGCACTCAATGCTATGCCTTGTGTGGCTTGGTCAACATATGTTTTAACAGCTCGTGCACTTGGGTATTTTAGGTCGGAAGTTCCGTCTGCTGGAATGCTTAAGGTTTTATTACTTAAATCTTCTTTTAAAGCTAAGCCAGGTACCGTAGGGTTACTAGCTGTACCACCCAAATCACCTGCTAATTTTATTTTTCCCGCTGCTAAGTTCGTAGCATCCGGTGTGCCTGATACCGTGACGGTCGAAATCACCTGGTCAACATAAGTTTTGACAGCACGCTGGCTTGGGTACAATTGATTACTCGGATTTGTATTACCTAAATCTGTAGCGGCCGACTTGTTTCCTAAGGATTCAAAAGATCCACCTAAACTATTAATTTGATTAATTAGCGTCGTTTGGTTCTGATTGATTTGATTATTTTGTTGGTCTATACGTGCACTCAAATTCTGAGTCATTTGGACCGTTTCATTCAGTTGTTTTCCCTGTTCATTAAGCTTTGTTTCAAGCGCTATTTGCTGATTCTTGATTAAGTTAAACGTATTTAAATTTTCGGTTTGATTATCTGCAATCTTTTTCTCTAATGGCTTCAAATCATTTGATACGAGATATCCCACATCATTGGTAAAGTGAGAAACATCTTTGGGGGCATTGGTTACATTTTTGTATTCGACCGCTTCAGCATAAAGCGCGTATGGACTGTATAAAAGCGTCTGATTGCTCACTTCAAGGAAATTCGCTTGACCGTCGATTTTGACAGAAACAACGAGTATTTTATTTTGCCCACTCCAGACTAATTGATCAAAATTAGTTCCTGAAGATTTTTTGCCTCTACCTATTGTTAAGTTAATCAAGCCAAATTCGTCCGTCTGTGTCTCGTGTAATTCCTCGTAATCGATCAAATTATTCGATTTTAATGTAAATCGAATGGTGACCGACTTATTCTGAAGCGCTTGACCTTGAATAAATGTTCCTGGAATTTGATAGGGGCTAGGGTCTTGAATAACTGCCTGATATTGAATGCCTTTTGTTTGGGCATTGCTCAAAAAGGCAATTTGAAAACAAAGTAAAATGAATAGATACTTTTTCATCGGAATTATTTTCTTAGTGGTTGAATGGTAATGCCAAATACGATACTCGAAGCTTGTATGGATAAGTGTGTTCCTTGTGCTTCCTTACTAGATAAACTTGATGCCTGACGATAAGCCATCGAAATTCGTATGATTTCCGATATGGATTGTTGGAGACCAATTTGATATCCTCCTAAACCTAGGATGCCATTAAATTGGACATCATCTTTTAAATCCATGAATCGATTATTTACCCATTGATTACCATGAATAATCTGGGTTATCTGAACTAAACCCGTTGCCTGAATACTCAAGCCTCGATAAAGTTTTTGCGTGAATTGAATGGATGGACTAATGCCAATATAGTCAGTTTGGTAGCTGTAGGCTACATTTGCTGCATCGCCCACAGCATTATATTGGTTGAGATTTAATTCCACACCCCAGTTGAAATTCCCTAACAACTTCGCCAACGCTGGGTGCTGATTAAAATAAATAACCTTTGGGCTTGATTTAAGTAGGAGTGCTGAGGTGTCTACTAATTTACGCTGATATTGAATCGAATAAATATTGCCTGAGCCAGCTTTAATGCCTGTTAACGTATTCCCTGCATTATTTTTAAAATCAAAGCTGGTCAGATTTGTACCCGCTTGAATACTCCATTGTTGGGCTGTAGCTGCATAGGAGATGACAAGGAAAAACAGCGATATAGCCAATTTTCCCTTCATCGCTTGAGCGATTGGGTGTGCGAACATATTTTATTAGAACTAGATTATGATGCAAAATAGTGAAATGTATTGGTATTAAATATCAGAAAACTGATAATCCGTTGTTATATCTTGGCTATTCTGTTATTTTAGTGAAAACAATTCGAAATGAGAATAACACGCGTTGCCAATTATCAAGCATTAAGCGCTTTAGCTGCAGACATCGTCATAAAAGAAGTTCAAAAAAAGCCAGATTTGTTATTTTGTGCCGCTACCGGAGGGTCTCCCACGGGTATGTATGCGGAAATGCAAAAAGAAAAGGATTTGTTCAAACAGATGCGGGTCATTAAAATGGATGAGTGGGGAATAATTCCATCCCATCACCCGGACTCCTGCGAATCTTACCTTCAAAAGCACTTGCTAGGCCCCTTGAATATCCCCGTAGAGCGCTATGTAAGTTTTGATCCAAATACAGCGGAATCTGAAAGTGAAATCCAACGCATTGAATCTTACATTCAAGCGAATAGCCCCATGGATATTTGTATTCTAGGCCTTGGGAAAAATGGTCATATAGCATTCAATGAACCTGCAGCCTATTTACAAGCGGGTTTTCACAAAGCGATTTTGGCAGAATCAACCATTCAACATGATCCAGCTTTATCCCAAGGTGCTGAACCTGCATTCGGTTGGTGTGTAGGAATGCAAGGTATTCTACAAACTAAAAAAATCATTTTTTTGGTAACCGGTAAGGGAAAAGAAGCGGCTTTGCAGCAAATTTTGACCCAACAAATTACGACGGATTGCCCGGCTTCATTTCTTTGGTTGCATTCGAATGTTGAATTAATTACCGACTACCCCGTATAATGAACACCAGAATAGGTCATTTGGTCTATTCTTTTCAATTTATATCATTATTTTTGAGTCTATTTGCCATTCAAACGAGTAAATCGTGAAACAAACCACTACTAAATATTACCTAAGCTTTTTTTGCTTGCTATCCCAACTTTGCTGGGCTCAGCAGGAATTTAGTCTGCAAAAAGCTTTAGCCACAGCCAAACAATCGAATTTACTTTTAAAGTCCGAACGTCGAAACATTGATCAAGCGCAAGCTGATGTGATAACAGCGCAGCTAAAATTAAATCCGACGCTGAATAATCAAAGTCTCCAGCTCATGAGCGCGACGCACATGCCTGCAAATTCGTTCTGGTATCAGAATGCAAACCGGCAGGTTTGGTGGCAGTTTACCAAGCAATTTCAAGTCGGAGGTCAACGCGAAAATAAAATCGAATTTGCCAAAAAAAATGTAAATATCGCGGAGAAAAATCTCATCGAATACGAGCGGAATTTATATTTTGATGTTGCTAATAAGTGGTTGGAAATCTGGACTTTACGCAAACAAGGCAAAATCGTCATGGAGGCTAAATCAAATATAGATAGCCTGGTTTTGATAAATAAATTACGTCTAAAGAATCAAGTCATCACGGAAACAGATTTGTTACGAGCAGAGCTATTAGCCAATTCGTATTTAATTCAGCAACAATCCATTCAAAAAGAGGAAGCGAGCAAATGTATTGAACTGAAAAATTTGCTCGGTAGCGATCACCCCGTCCAAGTAGATCTAAAGGATGATTTTATTCATTTTTCGACGGAAAATTTGGATAGCTTAATCCAGTTTGCCTTTGTGAATCGTGGGGATTACTTAACCGTTCAATCTACGATTGATGCGGCTGCATCGAATGTAAAACTTCAAAAAAGTTTAGCTATCCCCAAACCTGAATTAGGGTTTATTTGGAATCCCCAAAATTCAATTCCTTATTTTGGTTTGTATGCGACGATGCCACTTCCATTTTTCAATAAAAATCAAGGGGATATCCAAAAGTCAATTATTCAAAAGGAGCAATATGCCGCCGAAGCTGCGGGTTTAGCCGAGCAAATTAAAACTGAAATTATTGTTTCCGTACAACGTTTAAAAAGTCAGCAGCAGAATCTTACACACATTAGCGAAATGTTGAATAAATCTAAACAAATATTGTCTAATGTAAAATATGCCTATTTGAAGGGTGGGACAACAATCATAGACTTTTTAGAAGCCGAAAGAAGCTGGCTTGATAACCAGCATCAATACAACGATATCCTACTTGCCTACAAACAAAACTACATACAACTTTTATTTACCACGGGTAAAATAAACCAACTAGCGAGCGAATGAGAATTGCATTAATCTTAAGTGTATTTTGTTGGTCTTTGATTTCTTGCGAGAAAAAAGAAGCAGCACAAAATGATAAAATGCCAGAAACCACGGTTAAAAACGGTGGGGCTGAAGTTATCTTTTCGGATGCGAAAAGCATAGAATTTTTCCATGTATCCCAAGTGGAGCAAAAAAATATAGTTGCTGATTTTGTCGCCCCCGGTAAAATTGTTGCTACCGTTGTAGCTTCACATGCTGGCGCATCTCAACCGATTATTTTATTTGATAATCCCGAACTTTCGGGAAACTTCACGCAATTGATTCAGCATCAAATTAATATTAAGCGGATTCAACAAGTGAATATCCAACAAAAAATAGTGGAAGTTGCTCGCTACAAAGATTTGCTCGCACATGGTGCTTCGACAGCACAAGATTTATTGAATGCTCAAACAGGTTTATCTACGGAACAAAGTAATTTGTCAAATGAAAAGGCAGCCATTTTAGAGCATGAAGCCATTTTAGAGGCGGCAGGATTTCATCCAGAAGTGTTAAGAAATGCACCCGTTGGTTCAGTATACCTGACTTGTGATATTCCTGAAAATCAATTTTCTAACATGAAGGAGGGGAGTACTTGTCAAATTCAGTTTACTGCTTTTCAAGATAAAAAGTTTGTAGGTTTAATTGATGATGTCGCTGAGGTGGTTGATAATGCGACGCGCATGGTCAAATTGCGTATTCGAATGAAAAATCCCAATGCCGAAATGAAGGCTGGTATGTTTGCGATGATTTCATTTGGTTTAAAAGAAGGGAACCACATGACGATTGATAAATATTCGCTCGTAACCATTCAAGGGAAATCCTATGTTTTCAAGAAATCAGGACCCTTGTCCTTCGAACGTAAAGAAGTTCAAATCGGGCATCAAATCGGGAATCGTGTGATTATTTTAAGCGGCATTCAAGTAGACGATGAAATTGCTACTTCCGGTGTCATTCAATTAAAAGGTTTGAGTTTCGGATATTAAGCCCACCCATTATGATCAATCGTCTGCTACAGTTTTCGTTACATAACCGCTGGCTCATGCTCATCATGAGTTTGGCGCTGATGGGCATTGGATATTTTTGCTTTACGCAACTCAAAATAGAGGCTTATCCAGATATTGCAGATACGAACGTTATCATCGTTGCCAAATACGACGGACGTGCTTCTGAAGAAGTGGAACAACAAGTAACTGTTCCCATCGAACGCGCTTTGCAAAATACGCCTAATGTACTCGATCGACGCAGTCGGACAATCTTCGGATTATCCGTAGTCCAACTGACTTTTAAGGATGGGACAGATGATTATTTTGCGCGCCAACAAGTATTGGAACGCTTAAGTTCAGTGGATTTGCCGGATGGTGTCAGTCCTGAATTAGCCCCTTTGTCTACGGCTGTAGGTGAAATTTTTCGCTATGTTGTAGAGGCGCCTTTTGAATATACGCCTACACAAATTCGGGATTTACAAGATTGGGTGATTAAGCCTTATTTGCTTCAAACGGATGGTGTTGCTGACGTTGTTACTTTTGGAGGCCCCTTAAAGCAATATCAGATATTAACATATCCCGACAAACTTCGTAAATACAACATAACGATTTCCGATGTCGAGGAGGCCGTAAATGCCAATAACCAAAATACTGGCGGAAATTTAATCGAACGAGGTGGGCAGGGTTTTGCCGTACGTGGTTTAGGTGCGATTAAAACAGATGAAGATATTAAAAACATCGTGTTGAAGTCGGAAAATGGCGTTCCTATTTTTGTCAGTGATGTCGCGAGTGTGGAAATGGCACCTCCTCCGCCGAGTGGCGTTTTGGGTTATCAAATTAAGGCGAATCATAGTGAGTCGTCTAATGGAGTAGAAGGAATTGTTTTATTAAGACGATATGAAAATCCCAGTGAGGCACTTGTGAAACTGAAGGAGCGAATTGCTGAATTAGAAACGCGTGAATTACCAGCTGGAGTTAAAATTAAAACCTTGTATGATCGGAGTTTTTTAATCGATCATTCGTTGGAAACGGTAGGACATACACTTTTCGAAGGGATAAGCATCGTCATTATTATATTGGTTTTCTTCCTCGGTAGTGCAAGGAGTGCTTTGGTCGTGGCATTAACAATCCCCTTTTCATTACTTTTTGCATTTATTTTAATGCGTTTGACTGGAATTCCGGCCAATTTACTTTCACTAGGGGCGATTGATTTTGGAATTATTGTGGATGGAGCCTGTGTGATGGTTGAACATGTCATCCGGCATTACCGGAAAATGAATCCCGAAGACAAGCAAAAAGGAGTGATTGAGGTGACGCTTGATGCTGCCAAAGAGGTGAGCCGTGAAATTTTCTTCTCGGTTACGATTATCATTTTGGCCTACATGCCTATTTTGATGATGACTCGCGTGGAAGGTAAATTGTTTTCTCCTATGGCGTTGACATTGGCATTTGCTGTGGTTGGTTCATTATTGGCTGCATTAACTGTCGTTCCCATTTTAATCTCATTTGTCTATGGTCGTTATTTTAACGAAGGGGCGCCAGCGGTCAAAGAACGCAAAAATATCGTGTTGGAGTGGGTTGAGCGAGTTTATCAAAAAGCAAGTGATTGGTTGATTGCTCGCTTTAAAGCTACAGTGCTCATCGGTTTTTCGCTTGTGCTTTTGCTCTTGTCGTCTGCTTATTTTATGGGTACCGAGTTTTTGCCTGAACTCGATGAGGGCTCTATTTTCCTTCGGGGAAATTTCCCTGCGGGAATTACGATTCAGGAGAATGCCAAATATGCGCCGACGATTCGTTCGGTGATTGCCAAGTATCCCCAAATCGCTTATGTCATTACCCAAACGGGAAGAAATGATGATGGAACAGATCCTTTTCCAGCTAATCGGAATGAGATTCTGGTGGGCTTGAAAGATTATAATTTGTGGAGTAAGACCATCACGAAGAAGGAATTGGTTTCAAAAATTAAATATGATTTAGCCGTTGCTTTGCCCAGTGTTCGTTTCTCTTCAGGTCAGCCTATTATTGACCAGGTGATGGAGATTGTTACAGGTAGTGCTGCGGATTTGGCCGTTTCAATCGTCGGGGAAGATTTACATATGATGCGAGCCAAAGCTGACAGTATTGCCACGATTATTCGTGCAATGCCAGGTAGTGAATCCGTTAATATCGAACAAGAAGGGACGCAGGAACAATTAGCGATCAAAATCAATCGGGAGAATGCAGCTCGTTATGGAATCAATATTTCTGATATTCAAAACATGATCGAAGCTGCGATAGGCGGTAAAAATCTTTCCACCTTATATGATGGAACCAAACGTTATGATATTATCATTCGCTATTTGCCCCAGTATCGGAATAATATCGATGAAATTAAACAGTTATTAGTTCCTTCAGTAAATGGTACACTGATCCCGATGGATCAATTAGCCGAAGTGAGTTTTGTGGAAGGGCAAACGAATATTTATCGCTATAATAATAAGCGTATGATCACAGTTCGAACAAATATTGAAGGTCGTGATCAAGGGGGATTTGTAAAGGAATTGAATCAAAAAATAGCCGGGAGCATTAAGATTCCCAAGGGGTATGAAATCGTATTAGGAGGGCAATATGAGAATTTGGAACGTGCCGGTAAACAATTGTTAATTAGTATTCCGCTGACGCTATTACTTGTTTTCGCATTTCTTTACATGTTATATAATCAATTGACGGATACCTTAATTACGGCAAGTTGTATTTTCTTCGCTTTGGCTGGAGGGATCATTGCTTTATTATTAAGAGGTTATTACTTCAATGTTTCTGCTGGTGTTGGTTTCGTCTCCATATTTGGTATTTCGGTCATGGCGGGTGTTATTCTGGTTTCGGCATTCAATCGAAATGGAAATTTGGACGAAGTGGCTCTCGTATCAACCCAACAGATGCGTTCATTATTATCGGTATTGATTGTGGCGATTTTGGGTTTAATTCCAGCTGCAACTTCTTCTGGTATTGGTTCAGATGTGCAACGCCCATTGGCGACTGTAATCATCGGCGGATTAACCAGCACCTTGATTTTTGCACCTTTGTTGATCCCTTCTTTATATCGTTGGGTGAAGCAAAAAAGCGAATAATATGAACAAAGTTTTCTCATTGGCTGCGGACACATTAAAGGATCTCACCTCTGGTTCGAGCATTCTGATGGGGGGCTTTGGTCTGACAGGTGTTCCTGAAAATCTTATATCTGCCTTATTAGAAAAAGGCACCAATGAATTAACCTGCATCTCGAATGAGGCAGGTTTGGAAAACTTTGGTATAGGCCGACTAATTGCTCAAAAGCAAATACGGAAAATGATTTGTTCCTACATTGGGGAAAATCATTTGTTCGAAAAATTGATGTTGGAAGGTCATCTTGCCGTGGAGCTAGTCCCTCAGGGAACGTTAGCGGAACGGATTCGATGTGGAGGTGCCGGAATTCCTGCTTTCTATACACCAGCAGGCGTGGGGACGGAAGTGGCGGAAGGAAAAGAAACACGTGAATTTCATGGTAAAAAATACCTGTTGGAAACAGCCATCACGGCGGATTATGCGTTTGTAAAAGCATGGAAAGGGGATACGGAGGGAAATTTAATTTATCGAGGGACTTCGCAAAACTTCAATCCAGTGGTAGCGATGGCCGGAAAAATAACCATTGCAGAAGTGGAGGAATTAGTGCCTGCAGGCACCTTGGATCCCAATCAAATACATACCCCCGGCATTTATGTACATCGCATTTTTGAAGGGAAAGCATACCAAAAGCCTATTGAGCATTTGACGCACCAATTGGATGCGGAAGAAATCAAGGAGCTTAGTCCGGAAGATCTTAAGAAAGAAATTATCGGAAAGCGTCTTGCCCAAGAAATTAAGGATGGCGATTATGTCAATTTGGGAATCGGTATTCCAACCCGCGTGGCGAATCACATTCCAAAAGGCATGAAGGTCATTTTGCAATCGGAAAATGGTTTGTTGGGCATCGGACCATTTCCGGAAGAAGGGGCGGAAGATGCGGATTATATTAATGCGAGTAAACAAACTATTACTGTTGCTCCTGGTGGGTCGGTTTTCGGATCCGAACAAAGTTTTGCCATGATTAGGGGGAATCACATTGATGTGACGATTTTGGGTGGGATGGAAGTTTCGGAACGGGGGGATTTGGCCAACTGGAAAGTACCCGGAAAAATGGTCAAAGGAATGGGAGGAGCGATGGACTTAGTAGCTTCCGCGGATAAGGTAATTGTTGCCATGTTACAAACGATGCCTTCGGGCAAATCGAAATTAGTTAGTTTTTGTGACCTGCCGCTCACGGGAGTCCGTTGTGTGACGCGCGTCATCACAGAATTAGGCGTTTATGATATTTTGCCTGAGGGTGGGTTTCAATTAATTGAACGAGCACCGGGTATTTCATTGTCGGAAATTCAACATGCAACCTCTGGTAAACTTACCTATCACGAACCGGTTCCTGAAATGAAACTTAATCCTTAAACGGATGCCGTTGAATCCAGGAAACCTCGGGCTCTAATAATTGAAAAATGCTCGATAAATAGCGATTTATCCATGGGTATTGATGCTCCATGAAGCCATACATGTTGACGGGAACAGCACCTATGGAACTTTTAATTTCCATCGCGGTCCTACCAAAATTAATGTGCATGAATTGATTGACAATGGCGCAACCTACCATGTCGTAAAGCATGTTTAGATACAGCATTTTTTCTTTTTGGATGCTTGGGTCATAGCCCAGGAAGTAGGTTTCTAATACATCCTCATGTTGGAAAAGCGTGTTAAACCCAATGAGATTCCCTGCTTCAAAATAGGCGAAAAACCGAAAGGCATCTCCCATGTTTTCTTTCAAGGAGCTGAAATGATTTTTTGCCAAAAAGAAGGTGTTGAACGGTGCGTTTTCAGCCACGTGGTAATATAACTCGTAAATTCGTTCTTCTTGCTCGATGATTTCACTCAATCTTAATTGGCGTTTTTCGATCCCATCGGCCTTTTTTCGTGCCCGTTTGTATTGGTCTCGGTATTTTTTGGAAAGGGCATCAATATAATCCTGTTCCTTCGTCCACGCAGTCTCTGTGCTAAAACACATGCTGGGTTGTGAGGTAAATTTTAGGCTTTTGTCAAATATGGCTTGTTGGAAATGGATAAGTTCTTCCTCAGGAAAGTCTTTCAGGATGTGAATGTGTTGGCCTGGGAATTCTGATAAAACTTTTTCTTTAAGATAGGCCAAAACCCCACTCGGATTAGTTCCTTCTTTACAAGCGATGGCGTGTTGGCCTGTCAACATATTATTCCCAACAATCGTTAATTTGCCTGCAAAGTTTTTGAATAAGAAATCCCTTAGCTTGATTTTTAATCCATGATCTCGCGTACCAAAAGTCTCTAATTGATTCAGATCGATTTGTTGGATCAATGCGACTGCGATCATGCGCTCATCTTGAAAAATGCCAATAAATCGATTTTTTACATTGGCCGGTTCAGATGAAGTTAATGCGGTAAGATATTCTTTTTGTAAGAAAATACTCGATTGGGCAATAGCATCCCAAGATTGCGGTAAGTCTGTAGGATGAAGGTATATGTGATGTTTGTAATTCAATTCAAGATGTTTTCAGTGGTTTAACCGAAAAGTAGGGGTTTTTGTTCCCGGAGAGGAATTTGATATTTGTAGAGACGCGATACCTCGCGTCTAATTTAGTTGAAAGTAGCTTTGATGATTTTTCTAGACGCGAGGTATCGCGTCTCTACAATAATTGGGTTTAGCAAACCGTCTAACGTCTAACGTCTAATGTCTAAAGTCCAATGTCCAACGTCTATTTTTTTGTGGCCCCGGCGGGAATCGAACCCGCATCTAGCGTTTAGGAAACGCCTATTCTATCCGTTGAACTACAGCGCCAATAAAATGGTGCGTAAAGATACTAAACTCATGCAATTAATGGGGGTGAAATAATTAGTAAAACTTGTAAAATTGCAAGTTTGCTAAATGGAATTGCTTGTAGATTTGTCCACAATTTCGCTAAGAAATTTATAGAACACGGAGTAAGTAAAACCTTGAATTTTTAATTTGAGGTTTTTTTATTTGTCAATAATTTTGAAAGATATGTCGTCTCGATATTCAAAAATGATGACAAATATTTTTTCTTTACTCGTGTTAATAAAAAGGGATATTTTTCACTGATGTACTCAATGCGTTCGTTGGCAGTTAATGTTCTTAAAAATTCACACTGATTCTCAAATTCACACAAATTGTAAAATAACTCGTGGACAGAAAACAAGGCAAAGCTAGATGATTTTTCGATCAGAAATTGATAAGTTGAACGATCTGTCCCATAAACGACGCTATCTTCCAAGGCCTCAAAATTTTCTCGAGATGGTGCGTCAAAATGGAAGCTGTTTGCGTTAGTCAAGAAATCTCCTTCCTTTGCAAACCATGTTGTGATTTCTTTTGATTCATCCGTTCTAAAGATACGAATGAGCCCTTTCTCGACATAATAGATTTTATCGCATTTGTCTCCCTCGATTAATAAGAATTCGCCTTTTTTGATTTTTTTGGAAAAGCATAATTTGATAAACCAATCGATAAATTGATTTGACTTTCCAAGCTTGAAATATTCGCTTGATAAAAATCGATCTCCAACTTTCATTAACGGGGTATACAAATGTGGATTGCAATTTACCATTAAATTGACAAATTCCACTCACACCTCTTTACGCTTAGCTCTTCACTCTTAGCTCTTCACTCTTAGCTCTTAACTCTTACCTCTTACCTCTTAACTCTCCTCCGGTATCACCCCATCATTATATCCCATCAAGTGGTTGGTGTCCAACCAATTCGGGAATATCTGGAAATGTTTTTCTTTAATGATTTCCATGACCATTTCGCGTAACTCTGCCAAATTTGAACGTTGTTCTGCTGAAATGAAGACCGTTTTTGGTGTGTTTGTTTGCCAGTGCGATTGTTTTAAGAAACGCGTAACACGTTCCATTTTGGTCAATTCTGGATTCCCATCCTCATCGACTGCTGCACCTTCAAAGAACACATCTTCCACCTTGTAAAGATCAATCTTATTGAATACCAAAATCGTGGGCTTATCTCCAGCACCCATTTCGTTTAAGATACCTTGAACTACTTCAATTTGCTCCTCAAAATTGGGATGCGAAATATCCACAACGTGTAGTAACACATCTGCCTCACGCACCTCATCCAAGGTCGATTTAAATGACTCAATCAAGAGGGTAGGGAGCTTGCGAATAAATCCAACTGTATCCGTTAATAAAAAAGGAATTCCATCCCAAACAACTTTACGAACAGTCGAATCAACGGTCGCAAATAATTTATTTTCCGCAAAGACTTCCGCCTTTGCTAATTTCTTCATTAAGGTTGACTTACCCACATTGGTATATCCCACCAACGAAACGCGAACCATACGATCCCGATGTTTTCGTTGGGTATACGACTGCTTATCAATCGCCGTTAATTTGTCTTTTAAGAATGCAATACGATCATTGGCGATCCTTCGGTCAGTCTCTAATTCTTTTTCACCTGGACCACGCATACCTACACCGCCCCGTTGTTTGGAAAGGTGAGACCACATACGAGTTAAACGTGGCAACATATATTGGTATTGAGCAAGCTCCACTTGTGTACGCGCCTGAACTGTTTGAGCACGTTGTGCAAAGATGTTCAAAATGAGTAAGCTTCGATCTAATACTTTGATCTCTTTGCCTAATAAGGAAATCGTCAATTCAATATTACGCACTTGCGATGGACTTAAATCATCATCAAAAATGATGATGTCCACGTCTTTGGCAATGACATAGGCGATGATGTCATCCAACTTCCCTTTACCCACATAGGTACGATTGTCTGGTTTGGCTAAGTTTTGAGTAAAGCTTGCCAAAGTCACCACCCCGGAGGTGGATGCTAAGAAGGCTAATTCTGCCAAATATTCCGCAGTTTGAACCGCATTTTGTTTCTGCGTCGTTACCGCAACGAGTACCGCTGTTTCTTGTTCTTCTCCCGTACTAAATCCTAATTCTTCCTTCATATCTAATGCTAAAAAAAGCCTTCCTGTTAAGAAAGGCTTTTCATGCGAATTTAGTTCAATTTATAAACTTTGAATCAATTTAAGATTCAAGGTTACATAATCTTCGTTCTTACCTTCTTTGGCTAAGGTGATTGATTTCTCAGCACTTGCTTTGGCGCCTGCTTTATCGCCCAACTTCGCCTGAATTTTTGCTTGTAAATGCAAGATCCAATAAGCAGATGGATTTGCCTCAACCGCTTTACCAACCCATTCCAATGCTTTCTTTAAATCACGACCCGTCTCAAAATAATACGAAGCTGATTCAAAATAAGGTCTTGTGTCCGCCGCCATTGCTTTTTCGATGGATGCGGCAATTTTTGAATCGATTTCTGTTTCGATAGGTACCGAAACGGCTACCTTCTCCCAAGAAATTACCAAATCCATTTTGTTGGCAATCACATTTGCAAACTGAATGGAAAATGATTCAACCGATTGAGCTAGGGTGGTTGTTGCCAACTTTACCTTCAAAACGTCCTCAGCTGGATTGTAATTAAATACGCCATTCGTTCCTTTGTTGAAGATGATTTCCCAAGAAAATTGAGAAGGAATCGTCATCAATTGGTAAGTACCTGCTTTCAAGGGCTGGCCTGCAATCTTAACATCTTCCCCGAATGTAATACTCGTAGGTGCATTTGCACCCGTACGCCATAATTTTCCGAAAGGAACCACATCACCAAATATCTTACGCCCTTTAATTACTGGACGGGAATATTTTACTTCAACCGAAGATAAAGAAAAGTCTTGCTTGATGCTTTGTCCGGGACTAGGCGCAGGAGTTTTAATACCTTGTGCGAATACATTGACCGCAAGCAAGCACAAAATCAATACTTTTTTCATCTTATTTTAGGCTGATAAAGCTTCCGCACCTCCTACGATCTCAAGGATTTCCTTCGTAATGGCTGCTTGGCGTGAACGGTTATACTCTAATTTCAATGCCTTGATTAATTCCCCAGCATTATCAGTTGCCTTATCCATTGCTGTCATACGAGCGCCATGTTCAGATGAATTGGACTCCAATAAAGCACGGAAAATAGATAATTTGATCGACTTAGGAATTAATTCGGAAATAATTTGCTCTTCTGATGGTTCAAAGATGTAATCCACAGCACTTGCTTTTTCGCCAGATTCAGCAGCTACTAAAGGAAGTAATTGCTCCGTTTGAACAATCTGTGTCGCAACGTTCTTTGAGTAGTTGAAAATTACTTCCACCACATCAAATTTCTTCTCAGTGAATGAATTTAAAACGACCTCACCAATTTCACGAACGTTGTTGAAATTCAAACGTGTGAAGATGTCTGCATGAGCCTCGTTCACGTTGTATCCCCGACGAGATAAATATTCAGCACCTTTTTTACCTAATGATAAAATCTCCACTTGACCAGCTGCGTGCAAGTCGGCATATTTCTCTTGTACCAATGCCATCGTCGCTTTTCCTACGTTCGCATTGAATGCGCCGCAAAGTCCACGATCTGAAGTAACTACAATGATTAATGCACGTTTGATTTCACGAACCTCTGTAAATGGGTTTTCAGCTCCGGCTTCTGTTTGAGCAGAAACCGTTGCAATCATTTCCGCTAATTTCTTAGCGTAAGGGCGCATTTGGTGGATAGCATCCTGCGCGCGACGCAACTTAGCCGCCGAAACCATTTTCATGGCTTTGGTGATTTGTTGCGTCGAGTTAACGGATACAATTCTATTTCTTACTTCTTTTAAGGAAGCCATAGTATTCTAATTTTATGCTTTGTATTTAGCTGCTACTTCATTACCTACACGCTTCAAGGTAGCGGTTAAGTTGTCATCGTATTTACCTTGACCTAATGCTTCTAATGTAGCTTTTTCAGTCGCACGTAATACTTGAATGAAATCTTGTTCGAATTCACGAACTTTTTCTACGGGTACTGTATCTAAGTTACCTGTAGTTGCTAAATAAATCATCGCTACTTGTTCTTCGACACGTTGAGGCGCAAATTGTGGTTGCTTCAACATCTCTAAGTTACGACGACCACGATCAATCGTTAATTTCGTAGATGCATCTAAATCCGAACCAAACTTCGCGAAAGCTTCTAACTCACGGAATTGTGCTTGATCTAATTTTAATGTACCTGCTACTTTCTTCATGGATTTGATCTGTGCGTTACCACCCACACGAGATACCGAGATACCTACGTTGATCGCTGGACGAATACCTGCGTTAAACAAGTTTGTTTCCAAGAAGATTTGACCGTCTGTAATCGAAATTACGTTGGTTGGGATATACGCCGAAACGTCACCTGCTTGTGTTTCAATGATTGGAAGGGCTGTTAAGCTACCACCCCCTTTTACGATGCCTTTGATTGACTCAGGCAAGTCGTTCATGTTACGTGCGATTTCATCTGAATTGTTGATTTTCGCAGCACGCTCCAATAAACGAGAGTGTAGGTAGAAAACGTCACCTGGATACGCCTCACGTCCTGGTGGACGACGTAACAACAAGGAAACTTCACGGTATGCTACCGCTTGTTTTGATAAGTCATCATATACAACTAAAGCTGGACGACCTGTATCACGGAAGAATTCACCGATTGCAGCACCTGTAAATGGCGCGTAGAATTGCATTGGAGCTGGATCTGCAGCAGTCGCCGAAACGATAACTGTATAGTCCATCGCACCTGCTTTACGTAAAGTTTGCTCAACTTGCTTCACTGTAGAAGCCTTTTGACCAATCGCTACATAAATACAGAATACAGGCTCTCCTTTATCGTAGAATTCTTTTTGATTAATGATTGTATCGATACAAACAGCTGTTTTACCTGTTTGACGGTCACCGATCACCAACTCACGTTGGCCACGACCCACTGGAATCATCGCATCAATTGCCTTGATACCTGATTGCAATGGTTCTGTTACCGGTTGACGGAAAATTACTCCTGGTGCTTTACGCTCCAAAGGCATTTCGTATAAAGTACCAGCGATAGGTCCATTACCATCGATTGGCTCACCTAATGTGTTAACCACACGTCCTAAGATACCATCACCTACTTTGACAGAGGCAATTAAATTGGTACGCTTAACGGTATCGCCTTCTTTGATTTGGCTAGAGTCACCTAAAAGTACAGCTCCTACATTATCCTCCTCTAAGTTCAAGGCTAAGGCTTTCAAACCGTTTTCGAAAACGATCAATTCACCTGCTTGTACGTTGGAAAGGCCATAAATACGAGCCACACCATCACCCACTTGGAGTACAGTGCCTATTTCTTCTAATTCTGCTTGAGTTTTCGCTTGAGATAATTGTTCTCTCAAAATTGCCGAAACCTCATCTGGTCTTACTGATGCCATACTAAAGTTTTATGAAGAGTTTAATTTTTGACTATATAATTTCGGGTGCAAAATTAGCTAGGAAATTTCAATATTCCCATAACTTCGTCAAAAAATGAGCTTAATCATAAGACTTTTTTTAGATTAAAGATTTCGCGGATAATTTGTCCTTGTTAAATGGCGTTAATTTTGTTGAGTGAGCCACAATTTTCGTGTATCTTCGAAACTTTAATTTGATTTAAATCGATAACTATGCAATTGTCATTTCTTCGTGCGGCTCTTTTCGCTAGCATCTCTTGCCTTACTTTCGCGTCTTTCGCTCAAACAAAGCCGAAAACCAAAACTAAAGTTGCCCTGACTGTTTCGAAAGTTCCTGTCAAGCCTTTTAACTCATCCATTGACTCGGTTTCGTATGCCGTGGGTGTCTTGGTTGCGCAAAACTTCAAATCTCAAAATGTTACCTTAAATCCGGAGATGGTCGCAAAAGGCTTTGCCTCTGTTACTTCGGGAGGTACTTTATTAATAACAGAACAAGAATGTCAGAGCGTCATGAACAATTTCATGATGAAAAACCAACAAGCACAAGCAGCTGAGCAAGCAAAACAATTTGAGCCAAACCGCATCGCCGGTGAGAAGTTCCTAGCTGAAAATAAAACCAAAGATTCTGTCATCACGACTGCTTCAGGTCTACAATACAAAGTAATTAAAATGGGGGATGGTCCTAAGCCAAAAGCCTCCGACAAAGTTAAAACACATTACCACGGAACATTAATCGACGGAACGGTGTTTGATTCATCCGTTCAACGTGGCGAGCCTGTTTCATTCCCTGTTTCTGGTGTTATTCCGGGTTGGGTCGAAGCACTACAATTAATGCCTGTAGGCTCTAAATTTAAATTATTCATTCCTCAAGAATTAGCTTATGGCATTCGTGGGGGCGGTCAAACAATCAAGCCATATTCTGCATTGGTGTTTGAAGTTGAGTTATTAGCAATCGAAAAAGAATAACATGAAAAGGATACTTCCGATATTAATCCCGCTATCACTTTTAGTTGTCGTTTTTCTTCACGGGAAAACACAAGGTAAATTGGAGGTGGCAACTTACCAACAAGGCGACCTGCAACCTACGGATACGCAACGAAAGGTGGAGCGATTGGTTTTTGGTATCTTGAGCAATTACCACTATCGGAAGGTACCTGTCAACGATTCCTTGTCTTCGAAAATTTTTGATGCTTATTTGAAAGATTTGGATCCCAACAAAGCTTATTTTCTTGCTTCGGACATTGAAGAAGTTGAGAAATACCGCTACACAATTGATGAACAATTGAATTTAGGAGATTTAACGTCTGCATTTCAGATTTATAATCTATATCAAAAACGCATGTTGGAGCGTTTTGCCTTTGTTGACAAGGTGATTAAACAACCGATGGATTTTACCATCGATGAAGCCTACCAACCTGATCGTGAAAAAGCTGCTTGGGCAAAATCGACAAGTGAATTGGATGATTACTGGCGCAAAGACGTGAAGCGTCAATTGCTAGATTGGAAAATCGGAGGCAAAGCGGATACAACGGCTGTACGTGAATTGACTGATCGTTACAAGCGTTCTGCCAAATACATGGCACGTACGCGTGCAGAAGATGTTTTTCAGGTTTTCATGAATGCTTACACGGAAAGTATCGATCCACATACTTCCTATATGATTCCCAAAGCGGCTCAGGAATTCAATAAAGATATGGCCCAAAGTTTTGAAGGCATTGGAGCAACGCTCCGTTTGGAAGGAGATTATGTGACCATCCAGGATTTAGTTCCCGGTGGTCCTGCGTTCCGGTCTAAACAAATTAATCCCAAAGATCGCATCGTAGGAGTTGCCCAAGGAGATGATGGTGCGTTTGTGGATGTGATTGGTTGGTTTACGGATGATGCGGTTAAATTAATTCGCGGTCCTAAAGGAACTGTCGTTCGTTTGAAGATTTTACCAGGTTCAGGGGTAACTGGCTCGCCAACTTCTGAAGTTCGAATCGTACGTGAGAAAATCAAATTAGAAGAGCAGACAGCCAAAAAAGAAATTTTGAATTTCAAGCAAGGGGCGTCAAGTTATAAATTAGGCTTGATTACAATTCCGATGTTCTACCGAGATTTCGAAGGAGCGCGTAAACGAGAAGCTGATTTTAAATCGACTTCCGCAGATGTCCGCAAGTTCTTGAATGAATTCAAACAAGAAGGAATTGATGGATTAGTCATTGACTTACGTAATAATGGGGGTGGTTCTTTAGTAGAAGCTGTCGAATTAACAGGTTTATTTATCCCGAAAGGGCCTGTCGTGCAACGCAAGCAGTCGGACGGTAAAATTTCCCAAGAAATCGACCGCGACCCTGCTCAAGTTTATGATGGCCCGATGGCGATTATGATCAATCGTTTTTCTGCCTCTGCATCTGAAATTTTTGCTGCCGCGATTCAAGATTACAAGCGTGGAATTATCGTAGGGGAACAATCCTACGGAAAAGGTACGGTGCAGTCGGTAATTGATTTAGATAATTACATGGCGAATGAAAAAGATCCGGTAGGTCAATTAAAAATCACCTTGGAGAAATTCTATCGTGTGAATGGGTCCTCTACGCAACACAAAGGCGTAAGTCCTGATTTTGCCTTGCCATCTGCGTTTTCTGCGGAGGAATATGGAGAAAGTTCGCAACCTTCGGCTTTGCCATGGGATATGATTCCTACAACAGCTTATACGCCTACGAATACGATTGTGGCGCCGGCATTGGCGCATTTACAAGCAGCATTTCAGACTCGTTTAAAGACAAAACCTGATTTGATCAAATTGAAGCAAGATTTTGAGCGTTGGAAAAAAATCAAAGAGCAAAATTCAATTTCCTTGAATATGGAGAAGCGCAAGAAGGAATTGGATGAGCAAAAGAAAAAACCGGATGAGTCACAAGCGGTGATGGATGCTTTAGGGGGAACGGAAGAGACGGCTGCGGATAAAGATAAAAAGGAGAAAGCGGCAGATAAGCATGCAAAGGATGCATATTTAAAAGAAACCCAACAGATTTTATCCGATTGGATTTCTTCAGGTGCGCATAAAATTGCCAAAGTAAAATGATTGATTTAGCTGTCATTCTGGAAAATGCCAAACCCATCGTGCGTGAAACGGGTGTTTGGATTCAATCCATGGTGAACAACATTGGCGAATCAGATATCCAATACAAAGGAACAAATGATTTGGTTTCCTTTGTGGATCAAACAGCAGAAGCTCGCTTGAAAGAAGGTTTGTCGGCGATTTTCCCCGAAGCGGGTTTTGTCGCTGAAGAATCTGCTTCCGATTACAGTGAAGTGGGCGACGGCTATTATTGGGTCATTGATCCATTAGATGGCACGACAAATTTCTTGCATCGCTTGCCCATTTATGCCGTTTCGGTTGGCTTGATTTATCAGAAACAACCTGTTTTAGGACTGATTTATGAACCTAATCGAGATGAATTGTTTTATGCGGCGAAAGGTCATGGAGCCTATTTGAATGAGCATGTGATTCAGGTGTCCCAACAAGCCTTCATGAACAAGAGTTTATTGGCCACCGGATTTCCTTATTACGATTTTTCTTATCAGGATCGTTACTTGGCTTTGCTCAAAGAATTGATGCGGACCTCGCATGGCTTGCGTCGGATGGGTGCAGCGGCAATCGATTTAGCCTATACGGCTTGCGGTCGATTTGAGGGATTTTTTGAGGCTAATTTAAAACCTTGGGATGTGGCGGCTGGTAAGATTATTATCGAGGAAGCAGGTGGGCGTGTGACCAATTTTAGTGGGGGAGATGCTGTGATCTTTGAAGGAGAAATAATTGGAGCAGGGCCTATATTTGATGAATTTTTAGGAACTTTACAGGCCAAATGGTTTGTTGACTAAGCATGGAACAAATAATCATCTTCTTGGTATTTGCTGCGGCATTATTCTATTTAGGTAGATTGGTGTATCAACAATTTTGGGGTAAAACGGCGGGTCAATGCGCCAAAGGCTGCGGTACTTGCGCAGCTAGCTCACTCGATAAAATCGAATCCATTGAAAGATAAGGAAAGCGGAAAAATTGTTGATTTGCAAATTATCCGACGGATTTATGGCTTTATCAAACCCTATAAATTTCGGTTCTGGTTTCTTGTAGGCTTGATTTTGTGCATGGCAGGGGTGTCACCTGTGATTCCTTTGATGATTCGGTACACGCTGGATCATTTTGTGAGTTTGGATAAAATGGCCGACTTGCTTCACATGTTTTTCATCATGATCGCCGTGCTTTTCGCACAAACAGGATTACAGTTTTCTACCAGTTATTTAGCAGGCTATCTAGGTCAAACGGTTATTCGTGACATTCGTGTTCAATTGTATGCCAAAATCGTCGATTTAAAATTAGCCTTTTTTGATGCCACACCCATCGGTCGATTGGTGACACGAACTGTGTCGGATATCGAGACCTTGAATGATGTGTTTTCCGAAGGATTAGCATCTATTGCGGGGGATTTATTGCAATTGTTCTTGATTATTGGCGTCATGTTTTATACAGATTGGCGTTTGACTTTGGTCATCTTGGCGACTGTGCCTTTCATGGTATTCTCTACTTATGTGTTCAAAGAATACATCAAAAAATCTTTTAATGAAGTGCGCGTTGCGGTTGCCAACTTGAATTCCTTTGTGCAAGAGCATATTTCAGGGATGATGATAGTGCAATTATTTCATGCCGAAAAGCGGGAACTGGCCAAATTTAATCGGATTAATCAAGAACATCGCGACGCGAATATTCGGGGTATTTTAGCTTATTCCGTGTATTTTCCTGTCGCAGATGTGATTTCGGCAGTAGGATCTGGTTTTGTAGTTTGGATGGCCTCGACCTATATTTTAAAGGAACAAATCACGGTGGGGACCTTGACAGCCTTCATCATGTTTATTAATCTCTTTTTCCGACCGATCAGGATGTTGGCAGATCGTTTCAATACGCTGCAAATGGGTATTGTTTCGACGGAGCGTATTTTGACTTTATTGGATTCTGAGGATTATATTCAGAATAATGGGAAGATTTTAGCTGATAAAGTCAAAGGAGACATCGTTTTTGATGAGGTGACTTTTGCATATAACGAACCCGAGTGGGTTGTGAAACAGGTAAGTTTCGAAGTTCCTGCGGGACAAACTTTGGCGATTGTAGGAGCTACGGGGGCTGGTAAATCGTCTATTATCGGTTTGCTCGGTCGTATGTATGATTGCCAACAAGGCGAAATTCGTATCGATGGGGTAGCCTTACCCGACTACGAGATTCACAGTTTGCGGAAGAATATTGCGGTCGTATTACAGGATGTATTTTTATTTAGTGCATCTATCGCCTACAACATTCATTTAGGTGATGAGTCTATTTCGCAAAAGAAGATCGAAGCAGCTGCTAAAGCGGTTGGTGTGCATGAATTTATCATGTCCTTACCCGGAGGATATGCTTATGAAGTGATGGAACGAGGAGCGACTTTGAGTGTGGGTCAGCGTCAATTAATCTCTTTTGTTCGTGCAATGGTGCATGATCCCAAAATTATTATTTTAGATGAGGCAACATCATCGGTTGACTCGGAGTCGGAGGGATTAATCCAGCAAGCAATTGCCACTTTGATGCAAGGAAGGACTGCGGTAGTGATTGCCCATCGCTTATCTACGATTCGTAATGCGCATCAGATTTTGGTGATGGATAAAGGGGAAATTAAAGAGCGCGGAACGCATGAGGCATTATTGAAGCAAGAAGGATTGTATGCCCAATTGTATCATTTACAATTTAGTCGTAATTAATCCGTATATTTGAGGCTTATGAAATTGAAAAATTATATACTAGTTGGTTTTATTGCATTGCTCGGCTTGAGTTCATGTGGTAAGTTCGAGAAGTTCCGTAAGAGTGCAAGTTTGCCTGTGAAGTATAAGGCGGCTGTAGACTACTATAAAAAGAAGGATTTTGACAAGGCGAGTATCTTGTTTGATGAGATTCTTCCTTTGATGAAAGGAGATTCTACGCAAGAAATGGCAACGTATTACCAAGCCTATTGTGATTTTAATTTAGGTAACTACACAGTTGCGAATGCCCATTTCAAGAAATTCTATGAAGTTTTCTCACGCAGTGAATATGCGGAAGAGGCGATATATATGTCGGCATTTTCCTTGTACAAAGATTCGCCGAATTACAATTTGGACCAAACTGGTACCTTGTCTGCGATTAATGAGCTACAGAGTTATTTGAACAATTATCCAGATACTAAATTCAAAGACGAATGCTCAAATATGATCAAGGAGTTGCGTCGTAAGTTGGAGCGTAAAGCTTATGAAAAGGCTAAATTATATCACAAAACGTCACCATTCAATATAGCATCGTTGAAGTCTTCGGTGATTGAGATTACAAATTTTCAACGTGATTTTCCGGATTCAGATTACAATGAGGAAATGGCTTATTTGAAAGTATTGGCTCAGTTTGATTTGGCCAATAGTACAATTGAGTCTAAGCAGAAAGAGCGTTATTCCGATGCGGCAAAGTTCTATTTGGAATTAGTGGATAAATATCCGCAGAGTGCATTTTTAAAGTCCGCTGAGAAGATGTACGATAAGAGTAATCAGGAAGTAGAACGAATTGCCAAGCTAGAAGCTGAGCAAAAAGCTTTGTTAGAAAAAGAGAAGTCGAATACGTCAAAATTGACCACGAGTCCTCAATAGTTTATTTCAGAAAATTATCTTATTTTTGCAACCTTAATTAAAATTCAAAGAGATGTCTAAGATCCAAACCAATCCATCAATCATTACGCGTGATGTAGATAAAATTGCTGCAAAGACAGGTAATACATATGAGTCCATTTCGATTATTGGACAACGTGCTCGTCAGATTTCAAGCAAAATGAAGGAGGAATTATCAGGTAAATTATCTGAGTTTGCTTCGTCTGTAGATAACTTGGAAGAGATTTTTGAAAACCGTGAGCAAATCGAAATCTCAAAATACTATGAGCGTATGCCAAAACCAAGCGCCATTGCGATTGATGAGTTTTTGGCTGACAAAGTAGATTTCAGAGCACGTACTGAGGGAACAGACGAAAACTAATCTTTTTTCGTTTGATTTCATATGAAATCCATTCGCATACTTTTATTCGCGATATTATGTCTCGGTTCTTGGGCCTCAAAAGCCCAAGAACTACAGGCAACTGTAACGATTAACACTGAGCAATTACAGCTCGATCAGCAGCGAGGATCCTCGCAAATTTATTCCGAACTTCAGCGTACACTTCAAGATTTTCTGTCCAACCGCCGTTGGTCCAATGATAATTTTGCGCCCGAAGAGAAGATCAAAGTCAATATCAATCTTTTATTGACCAAGGCAAGTTCACAAGGTGATTTCGAGGCCAATGCGCGTATTCAAGTTTTACGTCCTGTTTTTGGAACCTCGTATGAGACAGTCATTTTGAATATGGTGGACAAAAACTTCAATTTTAAGTACCAACTAGGTACGCCAATTACTTACAACGACAATAGTTTTATTGATAATCTGAGTTCATTGATGGCCTATTATGCCTATTTGTCCTTGGCTTATCATTATGATTCGATGGGCTTGCGTGGGGGAGAGGCCTTTGTGCAGAAATTAGCAAACTTGACGAATTTGGCCCAAAATTCAGGTACAGGTTGGGGGAATGCCACCGACATCCGTTCGCGTTTTGCAATTTCGGAGAATTTGATGAACCAACAAATCCAAGGGATGCGTGATGTGAATTATACTTACCACCGTTTGTATTTGGATACGTTCAAGGATAAGCCAGATGAGGCACGAAAGGGGATTTTGGATTTATTGATGCAGATTCGCCAGATCAATCAGATACGTCCAGGTGCAGCGAGTATTCGTGTCTTTTTTGATGCGAAGAGTGAGGAGATCTTTTCAATTTTAGATGAGGCAGGTGTGTCTGAGCGCCAACAAGCCTTTGCCTATTTGAGTTTGCTCGATCCGATTCGGACAGAGAGTTATCGAAAATTAATCAGGTAGATTATCAGTATTGAGGGAAATGAAGTCCTTTTTCTCCCGTACCTTTGGCAATCCTCAAACCAGGTTTGCCAAAGGTAAGAGGTACCAGGTTTGCCAAAGGTTTGTGGAACCCACTCAGCCAAAGCAAGCTAGGATTTCGACTTTAATTCAAAAATCATCACGGTCTCCGTTTTATCCGAAATCTTGAATCGGTTATCAATGCGGTGACCCACAATCCAAGCCACGGAACCTTTGCTTAGCATTAATAAGGTGGTCTTCTTGATATTTAGTGCTACTTTTTTATCCGTTAGGAAGTCCGAAATTAGCTTCTTGGAATTCATGCCTAGCGGGCAAAACCAATCGCCTTCTTGCGTCTTACGAATTTCAAGCGGAAATGTTAAGCTATCAGCATCTAGACATGCCATATTTGCTTCGGTCGGGACTTTGAAGTCAGCCGTTTTTTCCTCAACATAAATATGTAATTCCTGCGAACCTAAGTCGATGATTTCGTCTTCTTCTTGAACTAAGATAGGTTTGTATTCCGACTGGTCCTTGGGGCTTAAGACCCATTGGTTTCGGTCGATGTTCAATGTATATAACGGGGATTCGAAAATCTTACCTACCTTATCCGCTGGATGATTTGTTATTTGAGCGATTTGGTCACCGTTGAAAGCTAGGCTTTGAAGCCAGCGCTGTTGCATGACTTTTTCGCGGGCCGACTTCGCGTTTAATTGCACAAATAAATTATTCGCCGTGTCGCTTTTAATATTTGCTTCTTGCCACATCGCGTATTCTTCTTGAATCCAGGATTCAATATCGCGTATACGCTCACTTGTTTGCGCTAAAGTTTCATCGAACGTTGAATTGAGTTCTTGAAACTTGGGCATGATTTCATGACGGATGAAATTGCGTTGATATTTCGTGGATTCATTGGAGGAATCCTCTCTCCATGCTAAATGTTTCTCCACAACAAAATCGAATATTTGTTCTTGGTTGGCGAATAACATCGGTCGGATAATATGGCCATTTTTAACGGGTATGCCATGGAATCCCGCCAAACCACTTCCTCGCGTTAAGTTGATCAATACCGTTTCGGCACTGTCCATTTGATGATGTGCCGTCGCAATGTATTGATATCCTGCTTGTTGGCGGATTTCTTCAAACCAATTATAGCGCAACAATCGTGCAGCCATTTGGGTAGAAATCTTTTCTTTCTCTGCAAAGGCTTTGGTATCAAAAACGATACTGTGGTAGTCAACTTTGAGCGTTTTGGCAAATTTCTTTACAAATACCTCATCGGCTAGTGATTCTTCACCTCGCAAACTGAAATTCACATGGGCGATTCCAAAATTGAATTTTGCCAACGAAAATAGTTTGGCCAAAACCACTGAATCAATTCCTCCGCTAACTGCGATTAGGATTTTGTCTTCGGGTTGAAATAAATTCTCTTTTTGGATAAAATGGATGAAATCTTCCAGCATAAAATTGGTAAATTGCGCGTTCAATTGAAGATGCGAAATTAACGATTCGCGATGAACATGCGGCAAAAATACGGATTATTCCTCTTTTTCTTTTTGATGCTTCCAGCTTGCCTGCTCGCGCAAAGCCAGTTGGAGGTCATTCGTGCCGACAGTCTCAATGGGATTCAGCAGGATTTAGTTATGCGAAAAACGTTGATTGGACGGGTGTTTCTTCGTCAAGGAACAACTACCCTTGCGTGCGATCAAGCCGTTCTAAATAGCTCGACGAACAATGTGGAAGCTTACGGACATGTGAAAATCATTCAAGCGGATACGGTTACGATTACGGGTGATACCGCCATTTACATGGGTGATAATCGGCAAGCCTTCATTTCTGGGAAGGTGAAATTAGATGATCATACCATCGTTTTGACAACAAATAAATTGGACTACGATTTGAATTCGCGCATGGCTATTTACCATTCGGGTGCAAAGATTGTTGATAAAAAATCAACGTTATCAAGCCGTGAAGGATTCTATAATACGGTGACCAAAAACTTTCTATTTAAACAAAAAGTGCGTGTGCTTGATAAAGAAGGTGGTAAGTTGCAAGCGGATTCGCTCAAATACAATACGGCTTCCAAAGAGGCCTACTTTATAGCACCTACGGAAATTATCACGAAGAAGGATACCGTTTTAACGAATGCTGGCTTTTACAATACGCAGACCAAAGTTTCGAATTTTACCGGTCGGTCTACAGCTAAAACCGACGAATATATCCTTTCAGCTGATACCTTGTTTTACGATAGCCCCACACAGATTGGTGTAGCGCGCGGACGCGTGGAATTTTTAAGCCAAAAACAAAAGGTTGTTTTGACTGGTGATCATGGTCGCTATGCAGGAAAAACGGGTATCACACGGGTTTATGGGCATGCCCTAATGCGCAATATTGGCGAAAAAGATACCTTGTATTTGACTGCTGATACCTTGGTTTCGATGCAAAATAAGACGGACTCAACGCGGAAATTGTATGCCTACAAACATGTGTTGATTTATAAATCGGACTTCTCAGGGAAATGCGATTCGCTCGGTTATGACACCAAGGATTCGGTGATACACTTTTACCAAAAGCCTTTGCTGTGGACGAATGAATCCCAATTACAGGCAGATTCGGTTTCGATGTACATGACCAATCAAAAAATGCGTGAGATGCGTTTACGGGGTCATTCCTTTGTGATTTCTAAAGATTCTGCATCCCATTATAATCAAATTAAGGGACGCAAAATGTGGGTGTTTTTTGCGGATGATTCCCGATTAAAGAAAGTTCAAGTGGATGGAAATGGAGAGAGCGTTTACTATGTCGTGGATGATAAGAAAAATACGACGGGCTTGAATCGCGTCGAATGCAGTCGGATGAATCTCTTTTTTCTAGAAAATAAAATCAACAAAATCTCGTTTATCACGAAACCTGAAGCCAAGTTCGTGCCTCCCAAAGAGTGGAAGGAAGAGCTCGAGTATTTGGATGGCTTTAATTGGCGGTCAAAGGAAAAAATCACTTTACCGATGGTGATGGAGCGTGTGCAGCAAGCCCCTGCTGTTAAAAAACCTTAAAATTCGGCTTTTTGTCACTGGATTTTGACCGTTTACCTATTGACGTGTTTTTTCTAAGCCACAATGACTTACATTTGAATATTCGAATTTCTTATGATTCAAGCTATACGTCATATTTTCATTTTCGCATTACTGCTTGGCTTTTTTAGCCCCGTATTTTTGCATGCACAAAATGAGGGGAAATCGAAATCTCGACTAAGTATTCAACGAACAGCACAGCGCGTGAATTTGCCCATATTATTGGCCAAACGTTCATTTCATGTGAATCCTGCTTTGCAGACAAACCTTGATTTAAAGCAGAATTCATACCTCACACAAATCATGAAGTCGAGTTTTGCGAAAGCATCCACCACTAATATTGTCGGGCAGAATCAAGACCGTAAATTGGTCGAAGAGAATAGCAACAATCCCAATTACTTATTCTTCAATGATCGAATTCAAGTTTCGCATGCATATCCTAATCCAGCGAGTGATTTTCTAGATATTGATTATCAAGTTGTAGGTAATCAAGATTTGCGATTAGGCTTTTATAATGTGCTTGGTGAACAAGTAAAAGAGTTTTCTCTTGACCGTGATCAAAAAACATTGCGTATTTCCTTGCGCGATTTTGCTTCCGGGATGTATTTATATCAATTGTCGATAGATGGCCGATCGGTCGCTACAAAGAAAATCATTGTTCGGAAAGGGATGTAAAAAACCTGGATGGAAGTTGATCCACCCAGGTTCTGTAGAGACGCGATACTTCGCGTCTACTCCCTAGGCTGAAGCCTAGGGTTATAAAAGAATTATTGTAACCCCAGACTTTAGTCTGGGGCTCTTTAGGTATCGCGTCTCAACACTATTGATTAGCAATCGTCCGTTTAATAAACGCCGTCAAATCAGCTCCTGTCAACAAATTCTGCGATAATAATGCCAAATCTGAGATTTGTTTCGCCAAGGCTTTTTGCTCTTCTTCAGATTCTAAGCTAGCTAATTTACCAATCAACGGGTGATTCGCATTGACCGTGATATTATATGTCGTAGGCATCGCCCCAAACATACCCATGCCACCGCCGTTTTTCGACATTTCACTCATGCGGCGCATGAACTCATTTTGGGTTACAATGGCCGGTAATTCGTCTGGTGACATGGCCTCAACAGCTACGACTTTTTGTTTGTCATTCAGGGTTTCTTCGAAGACCTTCTTGACACTTTCTTTTTGTGTATCGCTAAGAATAGCTTCTAAGTTGATTCCTGTGTCGATTAATTTATCAATTCGGTCTGCATCCACACGCTTCCATTGGGTTTTCTCCAATTTCGCTTCCATGGCTTGAATGAAGTGACTATCGATTAAAGAATCAAGTCGTAATACCGAGTACTCTTTTTGTTTGGCGGATTGAATAAAGGCATCTTGCTGTTGTTCGTCAGTCGTATAGAGATAGACTTTGTTGCCATCTTTATCCGTTTGTGCTGCCTGAACCTCTTCAGCGTATTCGTCTAACGTGTAATATTTGTTATTCGTATCTTGAACTAAGCAAAAATTTGTCGCGCGTTCCATGAATTTCTCATCGGAAATCATTCCGTATTTGACGAATAAGCCAATATTCGCGAATTTCTCTTCGAACGCCGCACGGTCAGCCTTGAATAGGTCGGCCAATTTATCCGCAACTTTTTTCGTGATGTACGAATTGATTTTCTTAACATTTGAATCCGCCTGTAAGAAGGAACGAGAAACGTTCAAGGGAATATCCGGTGAGTCAATGACCCCGTGCAATAACATCAAGAATTCGGGAACGATGTCTTTAACTTCGTCGGTGATAAAGACTTGACGGCTGTATAATTGGATCTTTTCACGCTGCAATTGCATTTCATTCTTCACTTTCGGGAAGTATAAAATACCCGTTAGGTTGAATGGATAATCCACGTTTAAATGAATCCAAAATAAGGGCTTTTCTTGCATTGGATACAATTCATCGTAGAATTGTAAGTAATCTTCATCTGTCAAATCGGAAGGAGATTTTGTCCAAATTGGATTCGGATTATTGATGATTTTCTCTTGAAATTCAATCGGCATCGGTAAAAACTTGCCATACTTTTCCAAGATCGATTTCAAGCGGTATTCTTCTAGGAATTCCTCGGAATCTTCCGCGATGTGTAGAATGATATCCGTTCCGCGTGTTTTCTTTTTGGCAGAACTGATCGAATATTCGGTTGAACCATCGCAAATCCAACGTGCGGCCTCGGCGCCATCTTGATAGGATTTCGAAATGATTTCAACTTCTTTGGCAACCATGAACGCGGAATAGAATCCTAAGCCAAAATGACCGATGATTCCTTTGTCCTCGCCTTGGTCTTTGTATTTCTCCACAAATTCTGTGGCGCCTGAGAAGGCGATTTGATTAATGTATTTTTTTATTTCTTCGGCAGTCATCCCGATACCGTTGTCGGAAATCGTAATTGTTTTCTTGACTTTGTCGAAGCTTACCTGCACTTTTAATTCACCCAATTCGCCATTGAATTCGCCTATAGAGCTCAATCGCTTGATTTTTTGGGTGGCGTCTACCGCATTGGAAACCAACTCACGAAGGAAAATCTCGTGGTCCGAATAGAGAAATTTCTTAATAATAGGGAAGATGTTCTCAGTGTGAATGGAGATGTTACCTGTTTCTTTCATGTTTAATTGAGATTAAAAATCATAAATTTGGAATCCGATGGTTCAAATCTTAATCCAAAACCTTTCGGAATGTCATATTGTCAGCCATTTTATGTCACATTCAACCCTACGCCAAGAGCAAACCTGTCTTAATTGTGGTCAAAACGTACATGATCGTTTTTGTTCCTATTGCGGCCAAGAAAATCGAGAGCCCCATGAGACGTTTTGGAGTTTGTTAATCCATTTTGTTGAAGATATTTTTCACTACGATGGTAAATTGTTTACGACGATTAAACAACTCTTTCTAAAGCCAGGTTATTTGTCTTCAGAATACTTACGTGGCAAAAGAACTGTTTATTTACATCCCATTCGATTTTATTTATTCACTTCTGCCTTCTTTTTTATTAGTCTGTTTTATGTTTTTCATCCCCTAGAAAAACGTTTGAGTCATGAACCCGAAAACTCGAGTAAAAAAGAATTGTCTGACCCCGTCATTGCTTTTAAAAATGGGTTTATGCAAGACCAAAAAGCAAATCCCAAAACGTTTGAAGACTACAAAAAACTTCAGGACAAATTGCCGGTAGCCAAACGTGATTCTGAATTTGAACAGAAATTAGTCAAACAGGTATATGCGATCGGTAATGAATATAAAAATTCGGAGGATTTACTCGAGGCGCTTGTAGATACCATGTTGCACAAAATGTCTACCCTGCTTTTTATCGCTTTACCCTTGTTGGCTTTTATTTTACAGTTGCTTTTTATAAGACGAAAAGGATTTTACTATATGCATCATGGCATATTCATTTTGCACATGGCTACCAGTTATTTTATTACCCTTTTCTTCGTAGAGGTCGTTGGAATTGTAAAATTGTTGACTTCCTGGGCTGTAGTTGGCCAAATTTCCGGATGGTTGATTTTTGCTTGGTTTGTTTATTATTTATTCGCTTTCAAACGCTTTTATCAATTAACCTGGCCTAAGGCAATGATTTATTATGCCTTTGCGGTTTTGATGCAACAGATATTATTGGCTTTTATTTTTATTGGTTTACTGATCTTTTCTTTCTTTAGCCTGTGAGAATTCTAATCCTGCTTTTATTGAGTAGTTCGGTCGTTTTCGCCCAGCAAGAATCCCTGCGCATGGTTTATCCCTTTATGCCCTTGGGTATCAATCCCGCCATGGCAGGTGCCAAAGGCGTCGCCTCAATGACGGGGATTTATCGAAAAAAGCCGCTGTTTCAGGGTGGGATTACGAATACGGCATCGTCCCAACAATACTTTAGTTTTGACATGCCCATTGCTCAAGAGAAAGGGGGCATTGGATTTTTGGCTTATAATACGGATCAGTCTTATGCCTTGGCTTCAGGTGGAATTGCAGCTAATTTAGGTTTAGCGGCAGTTGGCTCGAAGCACGTTCAATGGGGAAGGGGGAATCATCTTCGTTTAGGTGTGGAAGTGGGAGTTAATCAGTATCCTATCATTGGTAAAAGTGGCACGAGTGTCCTGGGTGGTCATTACGGTTGGGGCCTGCAGTATGAACGCGGGGATTTTCAATTGGGTTTTAGTTCGCCTTCTAATTCTTTTGAATCGAGTTATGGGTCTTTAAATAAGCCTTTGTATCTGACTGGGCAATATATCTTACATGTTTCCCAACATACCTTAAAGTTGGGGACGGTTATTCGAAACCAACAAGAATCCATGAAAGCGGATTATTATGCGGTGTTTTGGATGAAAGAAAAGTTGGGTCTAGGAATTTGGTATCAAGAAACCGGTTCTGAACTAGGTTCTAAGGCTTTATTAGGAAGTTTAGAAGTGGCCATGGGAAAGAATTTTCGGGTGGGATATGCCTATGATTTTTTAGGAGAATCAACTGCCTATTTTCCTGCGGGATTTGGAACGAGCGCATCTACAGAGCGTGCGGGTTTTCATCAATTATTCATTCGTTACGAAGTTGATTTGGGCAACGGAAAAATTGCAGAATTTCGGCCCTAGGTAATTATGGGATTTCTTTGACTTTGGTAGGATATAATTGTAATAAATAAAGAATTTTTTGATGCATGAATAAATAGGATTTTTTCCAAAGAAATTTGTGCTCTTATATGGTATAAAAACCTGCGAATTGTTGGGTTTTATTGCCGAGAGTGTATTAAATTGCGAGGATTTTTTTCGCGAGAATTAAATTTACCTAAACCAAAACAATAACGTTTGAAACTTTTTCTAGTCGACGGCTAGAATTTTACATTATGGATCCATTTTCCTACGTTGCCAATGCAGATACACAGGTCATCGCCGACTTGTATGAAGCATATAAACAAGACCCCAATTCCGTAGATAGCTCTTGGAGAGATTTCTTTAAGGGATTCGATTTTTCACAAACCTGGTTAACAGATGCGCCGGTGGGCAATGCTGCAGATTCTGCGCATGTTCAAAAGGAAATGGCGGTTATCTCGCTGATCAAAGCATTCCGTTCTCGTGGGCATTTATTGTCGAAGACAAATCCAGTTCGTGAGCGTAAAGATCGCCAGCCACGTTTAGGTTTGACTGATTATGCGCTTACTGATGCTGACTTAGATACGGTTTTTCAAGCGGGTGTTTTCTTGGGAATCGGACCTGCGACCTTGCGTCAAATTCAAGATGCCTTACACAAGATATATGCGGGTACTATCGGTTTTGAATATTCGTATATCCGTGAGGTAGCAACCAAAGAATGGTTGCGTAACAAAATTGAAAAAGAGGCTTTGTCTTTTAATCCCTCGATTGAAAAGAAAAAACATATCCTTCAGAAATTGAACGAAGCAGTCGTTTTCGAGAATTTCTTAGGAACAAAATACTTAGGCCAAAAACGTTTCGGACTTGAAGGTGGTGAATCAACCATCGCGGGTTTGGATGCGATTATTAATACCTCTGCCGACTTAGGTGTCAAAGAAGCCATGATTGGTATGGCGCACCGCGGTCGTTTGAACGTATTGGCGAATATCATGCACAAATCTTATGAAGCGATCTTTGATGGTTTCGAAGGAAATGTGCCGGATGAAATTCATGGCGATGGTGATGTGAAATACCACTTAGGGTATTCTTCGAAGCACATCTCGCCAAACGGCAGCGAAATTTCTTTGAAATTAGCACCGAATCCATCTCACTTAGAAGCGGTGAATCCTTTAGTTGAGGGATTCTGTCGGGCAAGTGCAGACGCACATTACAATGGTGATTATTCGAAAGTATTGCCCATTTTGATTCACGGAGATGCGGCGGTCGCTGGCCAAGGCATCGTGTACGAAGTGACTCAAATGGCGAAATTGAAAGGTTATTCAACGGGTGGAACGATTCACTTTGTGATCAATAACCAAGTAGGTTTTACAACGGATTTTGAAGATGCACGTTCAGCGATCTATTGCACGGATGTTGCCAAAATTATTGACGCACCGGTATTCCACGTGAATGGAGATGATCCAGAAGCTGTTGTTTTCGTTTCGCGTATCGCTGCGGAATTCCGTCAGGAGTTTGGCCGTGATGTATTTGTGGATATGGTTTGTTACCGCCGGAATGGACACAACGAATCAGATGAGCCTCGTTTTACGCAGCCTACCTTGTATGCCAACATTACGAACCACCCGAATCCACGCGAGATTTATACGCAAAAATTAATCAAGCAAGGAGAAATCGAAGCAAAGTTAGCAGAGCAAATGGACGCTGAGTTCAAAGCCGAGTTGCAAGCACGTTTGGATTTGGTGAAACAAAAAGTTCGTCCTCCTTACATTCCATTGAAATTGGATAATGCTTGGTCAGAATTACGTTACTCAACGGAAAAAGATTTCGAAAAATCGCCTAATACAGCTATTTCAAAAGCGACCGTTGATCAGGTAGCGAAAGCCATCACAACCTTACCAAAAGGCTTCGTGGCTTTGAAACAAATTGAAAAAGTAATTGCTGATCGTAAAGTTTTCTTTGAAAAAGGCGAATTAAACTGGGCTACGGCTGAATTATTAGCTTATGGTTCTTTATTGGTAGAAGGCAAAGCAGTTCGTTTGTCGGGACAAGACGTACAACGTGGTACCTTCTCACACCGTCATGCTGTATTGCATGATGCGAACACGAATGAGAATTACAGTTCATTAAATCATATTTCGGATAAGCAGGAAAAAGCGCAAATCTATAATTCATTGTTGTCGGAATACGGTGTTTTGGGTTATGAATTTGGTTATGCCTTAGCGAATCCGAATGCCTTGGTTATCTGGGAAGCTCAGTTTGGTGATTTTGCCAATGGTGCTCAAACGATGATTGACCAATTCGTTTCTTCACACGAATCGAAGTGGGGCACCCAAAACGGTTTGGTGATGTTGTTGCCGCATGGTTACGAGGGACAAGGGCCAGAGCACTCAAATGCTCGTCCGGAACGTTTCTTGCAATTAGCCGCGGAGAATAATATGGTCATTGCCAATTTGACAACACCAGCCAATATTTTCCATGCTTTACGTCGCCAATTAACTTGGGAGTTCCGTAAGCCATTGGTGGTGATGTCTCCGAAGTCAATTTTCCGTCATCCCAAAGTCGTTTCGAAATTGGATGCCTTTACGAAGGGTTCTTTCCAAGAAGTGATTGGAGATGAATTTGCCGACAAAGCGAAAGTAAAACGCGTGTTGATCTGTTCGGGTAAAGTATATTTTGATTTATTAGATCGTCAAGAAAAAGACAAGCGTAAGGATGTTGCCATTATCCGTTTGGAGCAATTGCATCCATTCCCAACGAAGCAAGTGGAAGCAGAATTAGCGAAATACAAATCAGCTGAGGTATTCTACGTGCAAGAAGAACCGGAAAACATGGGCTATTGGTCGTATGTGATTCGTGAGTTTGGTTGGTCACGTTTCAGTAAATTAGTCGCACGTAAGAAATCGGCCTCACCGGCGACAGGATTCTTGAAGGTGCATGGAGAGGAGCAGGCAGCATTGATAAACAGAGCATTTGAATAATCGAATATTATGGCTATAGAAATGAAAGTGCCCGCTGTGGGCGAGTCAATCACGGAAGTAACGGTTGCTACTTGGAACAAGAAAGAAGGCGATCACGTGAAATTAGATGAGGTATTGTGCGAACTAGAGTCGGACAAAGCAACATTTGAATTGCCAGCTGAGGCTGAAGGTATTTTGCACATTGTGGCAAAAGAAGGCGATGTTTTGCCGATCGGTGCGATTATTTGCACGATTGAAGCGGGCGGTGCAACAGCATCCGTAACCGTGGCAGACGCAGCTCCAGCAGCCGTTGCCGCTCCTGCACCCGCAGCAGCACCAGCACCTGCAGCAGGCCCAACGAGCGTATTGGAAGTTAAAGTTCCAGCGGTAGGTGAGTCTATTTCAGAAGTAACCGTTTCGGTTTGGAACAAGAAAACAGGGGATGTAGTTGCCTTGGATGAAGTTCTTTGCGAATTAGAGTCGGATAAAGCGACCTTCGAATTGCCAGCAGAATCAGCAGGCGTATTAGAGGTGATTGCTCAGCCGGGTTCTGTTGTTCCGATTGGAGGTTTGCTAGCTAAAATCACCGTAGGTGGTTCCGTTTCAGCAGCACCTGCGGCAGCTCCGGCACCCGCAGCGGCTCCAGCAGCAGTAGCTTCAGATGCAAATTATGCGGCAGGACATCCTTCGCCAGCAGCAGCCAAAATATTAGATGAAAAAGGAATTGCGGCAGCATCCGTTGCGGGTTCAGGTGTAGGTGGACGTATCACGAAAGAAGATGCGATGGCAGCTTCAAAACCAGCGGCGGCTGCACCAGCAGCCTCGGCTCCGGCGGCTGCGCCAGCAGTGGCACAAGGAGGAACGCGTCGTGAGAAAATGAGTTCATTGCGTAAAACAGTGGCCCGTCGTTTGGTGGCTGTGAAAAATGAGACGGCGATGTTGACAACCTTCAACGAGGTGGACATGAAGCCGGTCATGGATTTACGTGGAAAATACAAAGATAAATTCAAGGAGAAACATGGCGTAGGCTTAGGCTTTATGTCCTTCTTCACGAAAGCGGTTTGCGTTGCCTTGAAGGAATTCCCTTCGGTAAATGCGAAGATCGATGGCGATGAAATCGTGTTCCACGATTATTGCGATATTTCGATTGCGGTTTCTGCTCCAAAAGGTTTAGTTGTTCCCGTGATTCGTTCTGCGGAGAACTTGTCTTTGGCAGGTATCGAATCCGAAGTGGTTCGTTTAGCAGGGAAAGCACGTGAAAATAAATTGAGTTTGGAAGAAATGAGTGGCGGAACATTTACGATCACGAATGGTGGCGTATTTGGATCGATGCTTTCAACGCCGATCATCAATGCACCACAAGTAGCGATCTTAGGTATGCACAATATCGTAGAGCGTCCGGTGGTTGTTGACGGTCAAATCGTTGTTCGTCCAATCATGTATTTGGCATTATCGTATGATCACCGCATCATCGATGGCCGTGAGTCGGTAAGTTTCTTAGTTCGCTTAAAGCAACTATTAGAGGATCCAGCTCGTTTATTGTTAGATATTTAATTACCAGAATAGGCCTTGCGGGGCCTATTCGTTTTCAATCGCCTTATGCAAGAATTTGATGTTATCGTAATTGGTTCGGGTCCTGGAGGATATGTTTCGGCAATTCGTTCGGCCCAATTGGGTTTCAAAGTAGCTATCGTGGAAAAATATTCCGTGATGGGTGGAACATGTTTGAACGTAGGATGTATTCCTTCCAAAGCGTTGTTGGACTCATCCGAGCATTATCACAATGCGGTGCATAGTTTCCAAGAGCATGGCATTGAAATCGCGAAGCCGAAAGTAAATTTGGACCAAATGATCAAGCGCAAAGCGGGTGTGGTTTCGAATTTGAACGCTGGAATTGCGTATTTGATGAAGAAAAATAAGATTACGACCTTTCATGGTTTGGGATCTTTTGATTCTGTCAAAACCGTTAAAGTGACCAAAGAAGATGGCTCTTCGGAAGTGATTTCAGGAAAGAACATCATCATTGCAACGGGTTCTAAGCCTACGATTCTTCCGTTCATTCCGGTGGATAAGGAGCGTATCATTACGTCGACGGAAGCCTTGAAAATGAAGGAAATTCCCAAGCATTTGATTGTGATTGGTGCTGGCGTAATTGGAGCAGAATTAGGTTCCGTATATGCACGTTTGGGATCGAAAGTTTCATTTGTGGAATTTGCGGATAGCATGATTCCTACGATGGATAAGACGATGGGAAAGGAATTACAAAAGTCAATTGCCAAATTAGGCGCAGATTTTTACTTGTCTCATAAAGTTACTTCGGCAGCTGTGAAAGGCAAGGAAGTGACCGTGAAGGCACAAGATGCATCAGGTAAAGATGTTGAAATTAAAGGAGATTATTGCTTGGTGTGCATTGGTCGCCGTCCCTATACGGAAGGCTTGAACTTAGCTGCGGCAGGTTTAACAGCTGATGAGCGTGGTCGGATTGCTGTCGATGAGCATACGCTTCAAACATCCGTTCCAGGTATCTATGCGATTGGTGATGTTGTCCGCGGGGCGATGTTGGCACACAAAGCGGAAGAAGAAGGAACATTCGTAGCGGAAGTTATTGCGGGTCAAAAACCACATATCAATTATAACTTGATTCCAGGCGTAGTTTACACGTGGCCAGAAGTGGCTTCGGTAGGGAAGACGGAGCAGGAATTGAAAGCGGCGGGTATCGCTTATAAAGAAGGTTCATTCCCATTCAAGGCATTGGGTCGTGCGATTGCATCGGGCGATGTAGATGGTTTGGCGAAGGTATTGGCGGATGCAAATACGGATGAGATTTTGGGTGTTCACATCATCGGTGCGCGTGCAGCGGATATGATCGCGGAAGCGGTTGTTGCGATGGAATACCGCGCATCTGCGGAAGATGTGGCTCGTATGTCACATGCGCACCCGACCTACACGGAGGCGATGAAGGAAGCTTGCTTGGCTGCGACGGCGAAGAGATCCATTCATTCGTAAAATTGTAGAGACGCGATACTTCGCGTCTTTTTTTTGATTTTGAAGAGACGCGATTATTTCGCGTCTTTTTTTGTTTTGTAGAGACGCGATTCCTTGCATCTAGTCCCCAAGTTAAAACCTTGGGTTAATTTATTACCCTAGGCTTCACACTAAGAATTAAAAAGATCATCGCGTCTTTACAATGATAAAATGTGCGAATACAGCATCCATTCCCTCTATTTTGTCTCTTTTGTCCCTAAAGGAGCATTGTTTTAAATCGAAATGAAAAATTAATCGATGTAATATTCAATTTTTGTCATGTTGTTGAACGAGTGAAAATTGCAAGTGATAATTGATACAAATTAATTTGGATACGATGATTTATTTAATTTTTCTTATTTCGTTTTTGCAGGTAGTATCAATAATACTCCTTATACTATTTTATCGACGCATCAGCTTTCAAATTGAGCTAGAATCAGAATGTGTTCGTTTTGACGTACTTATGTTTAAAAAGTTGGTTTTATATAAAATGAATTCAAGAGATGATGAAAATAATGGTTTAATCGATTGAATTATTTGATAATTAAAAAATGATTTTAAGCTATACTATTAATCGAGCTTATTTAGCTATGTAAAATTAAGGTTGTTTGGGTTGTACGGTTTTAAAAAAAATATAATTTAGAACTAGGAGTGCGCTAACGCATGGGGCTTTGCTCCATGCGTTTATTGTTAATGATTAGTTAAATTATAGGGAAATCAACTATTAAGCAGAAGATAAGAGTTATTCGCTACTATTTTATTTAAAATATTGAGCATGATAATCGGTAGGAGTACATCCTTGAATTTTAACAAAAGCTTCAACAAATCTAGAACGAGAAGAAAATCCAACTTCTTTTGCGAGTGATTCAATTGTTTTTGACTTTAGAAATCCTTGTTGAATTAAATCAACTCCATCAATAATTCGTTGATTTGTTTTCCAATTGCCAAATGATGTTCCAAGGTGTTGATTAAAATAGCAATTCACTAAGTATTCGGGTAAACATACCGCCGAGACCAATTGGTTCTTATTGAATTTTGTGTCTCTTGTGGGTTTCGTGCTAATGTATTGATTAATGATTTTGGAATAAATCTTTAATTGATGATCCGTAAGGATTATTTCTTTTTTGAATTTGGTTAGTTGATTATTTTCATCTTGAATAATTATTTGAACTGATTCAGCTATATGTGGAAATCGATCAACAGTAAGACGAATGGTAAATCCAATTAAAATTATAATCGCCATAGAATGGGTAAAGCTATATTCTACATCAAATTGGCCAAGAAACAAAAAATATACTTGAGGATAAAAAGCTAGCGATATTAGTGTTAAATAAATTAAAATGTATGGACTCAATAAAGCTAGTTTATTCTTCTTTATGAAATTTAACCCATATCGATTGTAGCAATGCATTAGTCCAATTGTAAAATAGGTAAATATTTGTAGGATACGGATTAAATATAAAAACGAACTTGACGATATCGAATGTATTTCCAGCGTTGATTTAAACTTGAATTTGTAATTGACTATTTCAATGTTAATCGCACCTATATATACGAAATAGATTACCAGTGGTAGGAAGTGATAAAGGTCACTTAGTTTTAGTGGTTCGTATTTAAATATCTCATCACGGAAATAATAGTAGATAATCGGTCCCGTTAAAAATGACAGCGGGAAATTTATAAGACACTTATGTAGGTTATCGTCGAATTTATATAAATGTTGTACTTGAAGTAAAGTCGCATAAATGCTGTTGATAATAATGAATAGGAACAGGAACCTTAAATTAGTTTTCTTTCCATTTTGTAGGTACTCAGATCTAGAATTTAATAATTGATTTAATTTTAAGAGGCTTGTCATGAAGTATTATAATTTTTTTTCGAACTATATTAGGTGGACTGAATGCAAATTTAAGTGATTAATTCGTTTGTTTTGATTTAATACTTTTCGTTTGAATATTCAATTCGTTTAGGCTTCTTCCTTTGTTTTCTTTAGCATTTGTAATCGCCTGCAATTAAAAATATGCTTTGCCATTTTACGTGATAATGCATGTGAATTTTCAAACAATAATCGGAATCGTTCTTGTATAATTCTTTGATGAATTGTAAACCCCTCTTATATAATTTGAATTATAAATTCTGGTGCTTGGAATTAGCCTAAACAAATTTCAATATTTTTAATCCTACTATTTCTCTTTTTTACGAATCGCTGCTCTTTTACCGCCAAAGAGAGCATTTTTTGTTTTTTATTGGACATTATAAAAGTGATTTACTTTTTCTCTATTCAAACGCAAACAATTTACCTTTAAATAGCCTGTATAGTTTGATTTTAGGTGTTTTTTGCTTGGTTTGGGATTTTGTTGGTATAGGAATTACTTTTTGCTTTTATGGCTTTTTGTTTCATTTCACTCAAATGGAGCATTTATCTTATGCTTGAGTTATTTTAAGTGGTAGCCTGGTGGTATTTTTGTTTATCTAAAAATATTGTTACCATCTTAAACTCTATGAAACAGTTCTATCGACGCCTATCTTTTTCGAGGTTTAATTCTTTTATTTTATTATTAGTTTTTTCCTTTTCGTTAAGCACAACGTTTAATCTTTTTTCACAAAATACATTTAATGGTATTAATATTCGCAATCTTAATGTTGCCTATTCAATTAGGAAAATTGTTCCTGGTTATCGTGATCCGGTAATACGTATTTCTCGTGCTGATGGATTCGTTTGTGACATCTTGTTTGATAGGAATGATGAATTATCGGTTGATAGTGATGCAACTGTAATTAATCCAGGTGGAAGTGCTTATGTTGTAGGCGATGTGATTTCGTTTGGTCAATATTTAAGTGAAACACCTACGGGTTTTGTATATGTGAATACCTGGTATGATCAAACAGGCAATGGAAATCATTTGGTAAATAACGGCGCAAATCAATACAAGCCAACCATTGCTGTTGATGGGGAAATTAATTTGTTGAATGATAAACCTACCATTGATTTTTCTGCAACTTTAACTTCATTTAATCGTAAGTTTTTGGTTTCCGATCCCGTTATTGATAAAAATGGTCAAGTATTTCTTGTAGCTAGTTTTGATAATAATTTTGGACCCATATTTAATAACCATATTACTAACGCTAATAATTTATGGGGCCTTGCTCCAAATTCATTTAATTTATTAGGAGGGAATGCCTCTAATGCAATTAGGGCATCTGTTATGTATCAAAATGGATTGTTGAGGTCTAATGGCACACTAAGAAATCCTGCCTTGAGGAATAATATATTGGCAATGTATTCAATTGCCCCCCTTGTTGATCCTTCCGGTACGAATTGGGATTGTATTGGAGATGCCAGTATGTCAACGCCTACATCAGTTAATGTGGGGAAATATTCAGAAATTATAAGTTTGAAAGATCCGATACGTGATTCTGAGAGAAGATCTGTTGAATTGGATGAGGCAATTTATTTTAATACAACATATCTTAATATCACCTCAACGGGTTTTACCACATGTACTGATATTCCTACAAAAAATTTTACAATCGAAGGGTTAATTCCAACGAATTCTGTAAGTATTACCTCGCCAGCTGGATATAATGTTGCTGAAAATAATAACCCGGCAGTTTCAAGCTCAATTAGTTTGCCGGCTAGTAATAGTAGACTTAATTCAATAATTAATGTAACTAATGCAGGTGGAGGCGGGGGAGGTCTCATGGCTATTTCTAACAATGAAATAGGACAATATGAATTTAGTATTTTACACGATCCGATAAATTTTGTTTTAGGGACTATACCTAGTGTTTCTTCATCAGCTACTTATTTTGAAATTCCAATCTCTGGATTGACTTCTGGGGATACATTTTCTGTAATTGCAGGTGCGCGTGTTTTGCCAGGATTTAATCCAGGTAGTAATCAGTCAACTTCTACATTCCCGTTCTATGTTACCATACCTCCAAGCTTACCTAATACGTATGATTTTGAAATTCGTATAAATAATAGTCTTACGGGTTGTGTTTCTTCTTTTAGGCCTTTCGAAGTGGTTGTTACGCCTACGCCAACCGTCAATAATGTTGGCTTTGGATTTTCGCTATTTTCTTCATGTGCTGGGTCTGTCTCCGCTGCTCAAAGCTTTACTGTTTCCGGTAGCATGTTGACAAATGATATTGTTGTTACACCTCCTACCGGTTTTGAAGTTTCTTTGACCGCTGGTTCTGGGTATTTGCCTTTTTTATCAATTCCTCCAGTATCAGGGACAGTAGCGAATACGACTGTTTATATACGGCTTACAAATTCAGCTATCAATGGAGCCTCAGGACGTGTTACAGTTGCTTCAATTGGTTCCTCAACAAGGAGTTCTCAAATAATAACCGCAGTAGTAAATGCCATTCCAACAATAACAGGAACTACGCCGAACGCTCGCACAGGAACGGGCACTGTAGCCTTGGCGGCTACTGCGTCTTCTGGAGCAGTAGTAGATTGGTATTCTGTCTCTAGTGGAGGATCTTCGATTGCCACTGGAACGTCGTTTACGACCCCTAGTATTAGTTCAACAACAACTTTTTATGCTCAGGCTAGAATCATTTCAGCAAGTTGTCTTTCTGCTTCCAGATCATCCGTTGTAGCAACAATAGCATCACAACCTATTATCGATACTGATGGCGATGGAGTATCTGACGCGCAGGAAGCTTCTGACGGAACAAATGCAAACGACGGCTGTAGTTATTTAGTCACTAGTCAAGTTATTGCAAATACTTCATCTACATGGCGGAATTTAGATTGTGATGGTGATGGTGTTGTCAATGGATCAGATTCAGCCCCGTTGAATTTTTGTTTAGGAGGGTCTGGATCAGTTCCTGCAAATGGTACTCCAGAATATGAAATTTTCCGATACCAAGATTGTGACAATGATGGAATTTTAAACGGTTTGGAGTGTTCTGTCGGTGTTAATTGCCCAGATTTTGATAACGATGGTATACCTAATTATTTAGATACAGATTCTGATAACGATCAGATTGGTGATATCGCAGAAGGTGGTATTGATAGTGATGGTGATGGTAGTGCCAACTACATTGACTTAGATTCGGACGGTGATGGTATTTTAGACATTCGTGAAACAGCGCAAGACCAAGATGGCGATAGCACACCAAATTACTTGGATTTTGATTCCGATGGAGATAATATTTTGGATAAGGAGGAAGCTCGAGCTAATTATACAGCGAACTCGATGATTGTACCTGATACGGATAATGACGGTACGCCTGACTTCATAGATTTAGAATCTGATGGTGATGGTATATTAGATAGCATTGAATCTGCAGGAGACACTGATGGTGACCAGCATCCCAATTACCGTGATGGAGATAGCGATGGCGATGGTATCTCTGATTCGGTGGAGAAATTCGGTGACATGGATGGCGATGGAAAACCTAATTTCTTAGATTTAGATTCTGACGGTGATGGTATTACAGATCAATACGAAGGCTTGAATTTATGTGAAAATTGTGGTCGGGTCGATAATAATGATGATGGCTATGATGACCGTGCCCAACAAGACCCAGGTTATCCGTCAATTGATACAGATAAAGATGGAATTCTTGACTTTTTGGATGTAGATTCTGATAACGATGGCATTCCAGATGCATTTGAAGCGGGTAACAATCCTAAAAAACCGATTGATACCGATCAAGATGGTACGTCTGACTTCCGAGATATAGACGTTGATAACGATGGTATCCTAGATGCAAAAGAAGCAGGTACTGATCCGTCTATACCAGTGGATACAGATAATGATGGTACACCTGACTTCAGAGATTTGGATTCAGATAATGATGGCATCAGCGATGTAATTGAAGCAGGAATTATCCCAAATACGCCTTTGGATACGGATGCTGATGGGGTTTATGACTTTAGAGATTTAGATTCAGATAATGATGGTATTACAGACCTCATCGAGAAAGGACCAAATTCAACTCCTGTAGATACCGACCTTGATGGCACGCCGAATTACCGCGATATAGATTCAGATAATGATGGCATCACGGATATGATCGAGAAAGGACAAACAGCGGTACCCGCTGATACCGACCAAGATGGTACCCCTGACTTTAGAGATCTCGATTCTGATAACGACGGTATCTCAGATATGATCGAGAAGGGTGTTTCAGCGACGCTTGCCGATTCGGATGGCGATGGTACTGCCGACTTTAGAGATTTAGATTCAGACAACGATGGAATTGCAGATCTTATTGAGAAAGGATCAAGTTCAACTCCTGTAGATACTGATGGTGATGGTTTGCCAGATTACCGTGACTTAGATGCTGACAATGATGGTATCTCAGATATCATTGAGAAAGGGCCAAGTTCTTTACCTGTGGATACTGATGGTGATGGATTACCAGATTTTAGAGATTTGGATTCTGATGGCGATACATTATCAGACAATATCGAGAAAGGTCCTAGCTCAACACCGATGGATACGGACAAAGATGGAGTTGCCGACTTTAGAGATGTAGATTCTGACAACGATGGAACCTCCGATTTAGTAGAAACGGGTCCAGATCCTAAGAATCCATTGGATACGGATAAGGATGGCATTTATGATTATTTTGATAGCGATACCGATAATGATGGAATTTTGGATAAAGATGAGGATAATGTGAATATTAGCGGTTTAGTGGATTGCGACAAGGATGGAATTCCCAACCGATTAGATGCAGATAAATGTCCAGCCTTTGTTCCTCAAGGTATTTCACCGAATGGTGATGGGAAAAACGATACGTTCATTATTCCTGGGATCCTAAGTGCTCAACCGAATACCTTAACGATTTTTAATCGATTTGGAAGTGTTGTTTATGAAAAAGACAATTACCAAAATGATTGGAGTGGTGGTGATTTGCCAGATGGAACTTACCTATACATAATCGATTATAAAGGAAAAACGCCAGCATATAAATCATATCTATATATTAATCGATTGAAATAGATTCAATTTTGTACTTAAAACGTCAATTGTAAATGAAAAATATATATTTTTTTAATCAGAGAGTAGATTGTTTGAAGTGGATCAAGAGCCATGTGGCTCTTGTTTCCCTCCTTTTTTTAGGATTGTCATTTAATTCCTTTGGACAATTAGAGCCAGGATATTCGATGTATCGATTTAATCCTCAAGTTATCTCCCCTTCTCATGCAGGAAGTACAAGGACGGGTGAATTTATTTTCATGAATCGCCAACAATGGGAAGGAATTGAGGGTTCACCAAGTACTTATATTTTTTCTGGAAACTTTAAAATTGGTAAGCAAAGTGGTATTGGTGCAAACGGAATGTTAGATCAATTTGGTCCTACTAAAATTACTTCGTTGAGTTTAGATTATGCTTATCATGCTAAGCTTACTGAAAAATGGGTGCTATCGAGCGGTTTCCGTCTAGGGTATACCAACTTAGCCTTAAATTTTAATGAGACGAATTTGTATGATCAAGGAGATCCCAATTATGTTAATCGTTCCATCTATACCTTTAATACGGGATGGGGAATTAAAATTGCTAAAGGTGATGGGTTATTTATTAGTGTTTCTCAACCCAGAGTTTTACGTTATGATTTGGGGCCAGGATTTAAAGATGTAGCTCTCTTTTATGGTATGGTAGGAACTAAAATAGAGGCAAATCCAACTATATCCATATATCCAAGTGCTTTATTTCGAGTAGGGGCAGGTGTTCCTGTTAGTTGGGATGCGAACGTGTTGGTTAACTTTTTAGGTAAGTTTGATATTGGTTCTAATTATCGTTACCAAGATAGTTGGGGTGTCAGAACAGGAATTAAGGTTTCCAAAAGCCTGTACGTAGGGTATGTTTTTGAAATGCCTACCACACAAGCAAGCCGGGTTAATTTGCAATCACATGAAATTGCCTTACGATATTCTCTTAAGAAATAGCTTTTCGATAGCTAGCCATTTATTTATTATCAAAGAGCTGATGAATTCATCGCTTTAATACGCCATTTCTCAAGGTAATGCGTATATCAATGGCTGTTTGGCTATCAGTGCATCATTCAGTGATTAGGTGTACTTTGAAAGAAGAATTCAAATCGTTTGGGATTGAATTTAGGCTTGAGATTTTTTCAATCGGTAATAATGAATTAGACAAAAAGGGTAGAGGGTGCTTCCAATATTAGATTGATCAATCATATCTCGTAATGTACATCAAATTGAAATTGACTTGGTATTTCTAACTTACCTTTTTGGGTTTCACTTATTGACGTGAATGCTTGTAAGCTCGCTGATTCTACATTCTCCAGTTCATGTTCATTACTTGTTAATGTAGCTTCAAATTGTATTATCGATGGCTCATTTAAATTTACGAGGCTTTTCGTATGAATTTTGGTGTATGGAATTGTAGCATGACTTATACGTTCACATAAATTTATAAGTATTTAAGGCATCTAGTTAATAAAACATTTTTTTAATAAGCACCCATGTGGTATTGATGGTTTGTGTCTTTTATGGCTACAACAAATATCATCTCATATAGAAATTCAAATTCCTCCATTGCGCCATTTGATTTTGTCCGATTCCAGGACATTAAAACCCATGATTTATGTGGGATTTTAAATTACTAATTCCATTTTTTTCAGGTTCGTAAACAACTTCTCATCGCTGATGTGAGTTAATGAAATCTTTTTAATTCATTGGGAAAAAGTATATGTTTTTTCTTGATATTCAGATTGTTTTCATTCCATTTATCCCATATTTGCCCCAATATATTGTTCCATATTAGTATAGTTTTCTAATTGGAAACATGTAAACAGTCCAAAGGATTTATTTCTCCTCAAAATGCCTTTATTTATTGGTAGTCATTAGCTTTTTGAGTTCTGGAAATTGCTCCCTTTGGCTGAAAAGTGACAAATGAAATTTTTCCTACTTTATTTGAAATTTTTTATAAAAGATTAAGCATAAACAGCGCTATCTTTTTTGATTCAAATTCAATTTTAGCTATTTTTTCTAAAATGCTATTAATATGCTGATAGTTAGTGTTTTGTGGAATATTTTTTCTCAAATTTGGTTCGTTTTAGGTGCATTTTTTTAGAATTTTTTCACTCTAATTGAGCGCTCTGTTTCGAGTTAAATTCAATCAAATCCACTCAGAGATTTCGAGCGATTGTTTGCTATTCTTTATCTGCGGCTTACTTAGGTGCTATTTCTGGTGCCTATATCAACTTATTATTGCCATAATTTTGCAAAACCATATCAGAATCTTTCGGATACAACATGTCGAAAGGTTGAAGTGGCTAAATCCATTTTACTGGTTTGAGAAAACTATTAAAGATAATTGTCCGTCAAATGTGTGGCTTTTATCTATTTAATTCTTAGCTCAATATTATTGTTGCCAAGTGGTAATTAAAATTTGAATACACGGTTGATATATTTTATAAATACTTTTTACATGAAAAAAACTCTATTCTTACTTGTTTTATTTTTTCTTATCGGAATTTCTGGTTCAGCACAAGGCATCAAATTTGAAGCTGGTGAAGTGCTTTCAAGTTTTAAGTTTAGCAATTCTCAAGGTCATGATGTAACTGGCTTAAAGCCTGGCGCAGGATCGATGGTTGGATTATCCTTGCATTGGGATGAAGTTAAAAAGGACTCAACTAATCGGGGCAAAATTTCTTTAGCTCGGTGTTTAAATTACGATTTAGGTGTACGCATTTTAGCCTATAATGCTGTAGGCGATATTCAACAAGCAGCATTTTCCTATCAATCAATTTTTGCTAGTCTGCAAACAAATGTAGGGTATCGAATACCTGTGGCATTTGGAACAAATATTAATATTCAAGCGATTGGTAGTGTTAATCAAATACTTCAAGGAAACCAACTTGTTCAAAATAGTTACAGCGACTTAACGCAAGATCCACAGTTCAACAACCTTAAACTGATGGCTGGAGCTGGAGTTTGTTTGGAAAAAAGCTTTAACAACAAGCTCATTGCGTCAGTTGGTTACCAATTTCAAAATACCTTAAATACGAAGCTTAGCTCAGGTGCTAGCATCAATATTCAAACCAATATTCTTGCCATTGGTCTACGATGGAATGTTAATTAATATGCGAAAATTGAGTCAATTACCACATAAATGTATTAGGGCGTGTTTGTTGCTTTTTTTACTTACAACAACTACACAGGCCTTCAGTCAGTATATCATCCAGCAGACCATGTCAGCTGGCGGAGGGAAAATGTTGGGGGGGAATTACTTCGCTCAAATTATTGGTCAATCCAGCATTGTATCAGGAACAAGTCAAAGGGAAGGGGCTGTTTTCCGACAAGGTTTCAAACAGCCGCTCGGGTTTAGTAAATCAACCTCAAGAGATACCCAATCATTAACTATTGTAGAAGAAAAGTTGTGGTCGGTGGAATTGTTCCCCAATCCGGTCTATGATCTGGCAACGATTCGCTTGTCTAGCCCAAGTGCCACCGAGGTAATCCTTCGAATTACGGACCTTATGGCGCAAATTGTTTGGGAAAAAGTCTATCCACAAAGTAGCAGTGTTCTGGAAATAGATCAGATTAAGCAGCTTAAATCCGGTTCTTATATTTTGCAAGTCAACCAATTAGGGGGCTACAAAAGCATACATTTTATTAAAGAAAATTAAAAAAAGAATAGTTCAAACTTTTACAAAATCACTTCAATTAACCATTTTATGAAATCCAATCTATTCATTTGTTTGATATTAATATTTGCTTGTAACAGCGCTGTAAAAGCGCAAAGTAGCGTTCGTAAAACATTAAATTACCAAGCCGTAATTTTGGATCCTAAACCGGTGGAAATTCCTGGGAAGAGCCTTGTTAATCAACCGTTATTCAAGGCACAGGTTTGTCTTAAGTTTGCCTTGCTAAATGGGCAGTCTGGGGTTACAGATTATGAAGAAACTCAGCAAGTAACTACTGATGAATATGGTCTTGTGAGCGTATCCATCGGAAATGGAATTAGCACGGGTCAAGGGACATTCAAGTCATTTGATAGCATAAAGTGGGATGCGGCGATTAAGAGCCTTAAGGTTAGCGTTAGTTATGATGCCTGCACAAATTACAAGGCAGTTAGCACGCAATCGCTGAATTATTCGCCCTACGCATTGTTTGCCGAGTCGACGGAATATGCTAATGTTCGAGGCGTTCCTACCAAAGTTTCTCAGTTTCAAAATGACGCTCAATTTTTGGCTCCTAAAGACTTAGATCCGTTGAATACCGCTTTAGCTAAAACCAACCAAGCCATTGAAAGTAACAAAATTATTGCAGAGAACAACTTTGTCGTTTCTACTAAAAAAATAGACACACTTAAAAATAATATAACGACGCTTGGCTCTCAATTGACCGAACAAAGTAGTCGAATTGTTGATGTACATTCCATTGCAAATAATGCTCAGCAAGTTGCAGATAATGCCCTCAACACAGCAAATAATGCTAATAATCAAATTTCAAATATTCAATATTTGCTAACTACTCAAAATGCTAATTCCGAGCAAATTTCGAATAAATCTATTTCTGTTGCAGCTGATGCTACATCAGATATCAGATACCCAAGTGTCAAAGCTGTAAAGGACTATGTAGATGTTCAAATAACTTCTGGAGTAGCTGGCGTTACAACACCCGATGCAACAACAACATCGCCAGGTAAAATTCAGTTGGCAGGTGATTTAGGAGGTACGGCAACTTCGCCAACAGTTCCTGGTCTAGCTTCTAAAGCACCGCTGAATTCACCTGCTTTAACGGGAATTCCTACTGCTCCAACGGCTACAGCGGGAGATAATTCGACCCAAATCGCTACAACATCATTTGTTTCAACAGCCGTAACTACAGCAGTAACAAGTGGCGCAACACCCGATGCTACAACAACTTTATTTGGTAAAATTCAATTAGCGGGCGATTTAGCAGGCACCGCATCAAATCCAACGGTACCTGGATTAGCAGCTAAAGCACCACTTAATTCCCCAGCATTGACAGGAACTCCTACTGCTCCAACGGTTGCAGCGGGAGATAATTCTACAAAGATCGCTACAACATCATTTGTTTCAACAGCCGTAACTACGGCAGTAACAAGTGGCGCAACTCCCGATGCAACTATAACATCAACTGGTAAAATTCAGTTGGCAGGAGATTTAGGAGGTACGGCAACTTCTCCAACAGTTCCTGGCCTAGCTGCTAAAGCACCACTGAATTCACCTTCTTTGACGGGAACTCCTACTGCTCCAACGGTTGCAGCGGGAGACAATTCTACAAAGATCGCTACAACATCATTTGTTTCAACAGCCGTAACTACGGCAGTAACAAGTGGCGCAACTCCCGATGCAACCACAACATCAACTGGTAAGATTCAGTTAGCGGGAGATTTAGGTGGTACGGCAACTTCGCCCACAGTTCCGGGTCTTTTTGCTAAAGCACCATTAAATTCGCCTGCGTTAACAGGTACACCTACCGCACCAACGGCTACAGCGGGTGATAATTCTACTCAGATTGCTACAACTTCATTTGTTTCAACAGCCATAACAAGTGGAGCAACTCCCGATGCAAGCACAACATCAACTGGTAAAATCCAACTTGCGGGTGATCTTGGTGGTACGGCAACTTCGCCTACAGTTCCTGGTCTTTCTGCTAAAGCACCATTAAATTCGCCTGCGTTAACAGGTACACCTACCGCACCAACGGCTACAGCGGGAGATAATTCTACTCAGATTGCTACAACTTCATTTGTTTCAACAGCCATAACAAGTGGAGCAACACCCGATGCAAGCACAACATCAACTGGTAAAATCCAACTTGCGGGAGATCTTGGTGGTACGGCAACTTCGCCCACAGTTCCGGGTCTTTCTGCTAAAGCACCATTAAATTCGCCTGCGTTAACAGGTACACCTACAGCTCCTACGGCAACTGCTGGAAATAATTCTACTCAGATCGCTACAACTTCATTTGTTGCAGCCTCATTGACAACAGCCATTGTTCCAGCGAGTTCAAGTGTTTCAGGAATTGTGAATAATACTGCAAATCAAGAGCTTGGAGGGGTTGATAAAATGATTAATGGTGTTAACATTGGTCGAGGTGGTTCTAGTGTAGCTACAAATCTAGCCTTCGGCACTTCAGCACTTTCGTTAAATACGACGGGAGGTCTTAATCAAGCCATAGGCTTTCAAACACTTAGAAATAATACTACAGGGATTCATAATGTAGCTTCAGGGTATCAGACACTTTCTAGCAATACGATAGGTCTTAAAAATAGCGCATATGGTGTTCAAAGTCTTTTTTTTAATACCCAAGGAAATTTCAATGTTGCTACGGGAATTCAATCTCTATATAACAATACCGTAGGAAATAATAACGTAGCTTTAGGAGCGCTTGCATTATATTACAACACTTCTGGAAGTGGTAACATTGGTATTGGATTCCAAGCGGGGTATCTATCTACTGCAACAACGGGAAGTAATAATATTTATATAGGTAGTCTTGCCCTTCCTTCGGCAACTGTAAATAATGAGATTGTCATTGGCAATAATTCTGTTGGTCGAGGTCAAAACACGGTTGCCATTGGGAACAGCTCCACAACCAATAATTATTTTTATGGTGCAATAGAAGCTACCGCATTTAATGTCACTTCCGATCAACGTTTAAAAACTAACATCACGCCGCTGACGAATGCCAACCAATTGATCAATCAGTTATTACCTGTTTCTTACGATAAGAAAATTAATTTAACGGATTCCAATTATTCAGTCCATGATGAGTTTGGTTTTATCGCTCAGCAGGTTCAAAAGGTGCTACCTAATGTTGTCTCACAAAGTGAAGGTAAAGACGGTTTAATGTCGATTAATTACACATCCTTGATTCCTTTGCTAACCAAAGCGTTGCAAGAACAGGGGCAAAATAACCAAAAGCTAAAGCAACAAATTAGCCAACAGGCTGATCGCATACAAGCTTTAGAGAAGAGTTTGGAAAAGCTATTAGCAAAATAGCGTTACTAATTGAGTACGGTTTGTGAGTAAGGTTTATAAAGAAGGTGTTCGAATTAGTTTATTAACTCGGACACCTTCTTTTTATGGCCAAGCTATTAACTTCTTTGGGAGTTGATATTATGTGATTAAGAGGAAATGATCTCTAAAATGGCATGCTGAGGCTGTACGTGATTATCAAAATATCAATTGTAACGCACTTGATACTTATATTGTTGGAGGTAAATTGAAATGCGTACGCCAAGATTAAGAATAATATATTCATGCAGTACGCTAACGTAGAGGGAAGCTTGGATCTATCTCTTTCCCATAATCTGTCCTTATTGCAGTCTTATCGTGCTTGTAACTTAGCTTTACCTTAATTTAATAATATACGTTTCACTTTGAATTTTTCCAGGCCCACTAGCTTCTTGATTGATTCGATCTTCCGTTGAAATTTCGAAAAGTTTAACGGTGTCTTTCAGCGTTTTTGCTATTTTAATGAATCTGTCGGTGGGGTGTACGGGGATGATTTTACTAATTGTTAGATTTTTATGGTGTAGTTTAATTTTAAATACTTCCCAAGTTGATGTTGGGTTATGTTTATTCAAAAAATATAATCCCTTTGATGCTCTTAATATGTTTGCATGATTTAATCGAAAGAGTGTATCGGTAAGAATAATTTCTCTGATTATTAGGCTATCTCCTTCACGCTTGTAATAGATATTGCTATTTGTTGAGTCTTGGGCTTGGAAAGAACTAAATAATTGCTGGTCGAAAGGAACCTTCATATCAAACGTGAAATTGATCAAAATGGCATTGTCTCTGATCGTTAATGTCGATTTACTAGTAGGATTTATATATTCACCCTGTAAACTCTTTGGAAATTTAGTTAAGTTTTTTGCCTGTGCTGGTAATGGCTCGGTAAAGGAATCAGCATGTTTACAGGAAAGAACGGCAAGCGAAATGAGTAAAAGAAGAATTTTATTATAGTTCATAAGGTAGTCATTGCTCCAGCTAGAAGTATTGCAGATGTATTCTCTTCCTTGTGTTTTGGATGAATCGTTTAGAGGCAAATATTCTGTTAAGAATCCGCCAAATCGATCGTTTTTGCCTTATTTCGTTTGGGAGTATCAAGCCTAGAATTGCACCATTCAAAAATGCTGAATATTTAGGTTGAATCTGTTATTTGAGCACCTAGATATGTTGCTTTATTGCCAAAAGGAGCAATTTGAGAACAAGTAAAGCTGTTTAGCATATCGCACCTTTTTTGGCGTTTGTTAATGCTGGATGGCTCTTGGGAGGAATACTGTTTTGTTAGTATTAAATCGGGCTTCTAGAAATTTGAAATATTCTATTAACAAGCATCGAAACCTCTGTCAATCGCATGCTTTTCTTGCGCTGATTTCGAAGAATTCGATTATCGAATAACATGATACAGCTATGAAGCCTATATTTGGAACTTGTTGGAAAGCTGTTTTCGAGTAAGGCTTATTCGGATGTTGTGCTCCTTTTCTGCCTAAAAGAGCCTATTAAGCGGTTGAGTGCTTTTATTTAAACACTTGTTTGTTCAATTTGACAATTGATTCAGATGTTTTCGAAATGCAAAGCTATAGACAAGCTTGATTGTGGTGTGGGTAACTCAATAAATACAATTCAATCATGGTAAAAATGTCTGTTTACTTTCTCTGGGCTATGTTATTGTTTCTGTTGAATGCTTGTCGGAAAGAGCCTACCTATTCCACCGGCATTTCTTCTGTCCACATGATTAGAAATCCAACGAATTCGATCATTTGAATCTTTCCCAAATTTTAGTTTCATATTCTTTTTAAATACCTACCCCCTAAATACAAATTCTATGGAATTCAATCCAGCGCCATTGTCTATCAGAGAATTTAAAATTGTTTGCCTAGCCAAGGAAGGAATGTCAAATAAAGAAATTGCGAATCACTTGAATATAGAGGAGTCGACAGTGAAGTGTCATCGACGAAATGTCATGCGAAAGTTAGGGCTTAAAGGGAAGGTTGAATTTTTGCGTTTTCTGCACAATGTGCCGCAGCAATTATAGGATATTCGGTTTTTAGGAGGCGGGAGTACTACGAAAATACTACCAGAATACTGCTTAGGTGGTATTGACTTGCATTAATGATAGTTATACGTTTATGTTGCACATTCCAGTGCTGGTGTATCCCGAAAAACCAATGAAGAGTAGGGCATTTCTAGACAAAATAATTATGAAAAATTTATTCAAGAAAATTTCGCTATTATTACTTCTATTAATAGCGTCTGTTGTTCGTGGACAAAACGGTGCCCCAACAGTTGATGGTGGCGAATTGGAAAATGTTACGATTACCTGTAAGAACACGAGTGCTGGAACGGCTACGATTAATTTCGGATTTATCTCATTTACGTATCAACGTTTCCATTTGATTTGTAACAACGGATATGAAGCGTTTTGGACACAATTTTGGTGGTAATTTATTTAATAACATGAATATACACGCGCATGATTTACGAGTTGGTCACTTAAAGAATCAAATTGTTCTCTCCGTTCCATCATTGTTGATTGATGACTCTGATAAATTTGTACTTATCAAGGGAGAAAATGGTTCTGGTAAAACAACATTAATTCATGCAATGATTGATTCAGTCCCTTATAGGACGGGTCAAATTTATGTTAACGGTCAATTATTAACTAAGCGTAATCGGAATGAGCACTTGAATAAAATGGGGTTTTGCCTAACTACAGGTTTGTCTTATTCCAATATGAGTTTAAGACAAAATTTTAAGATCTATGATTTGATTTACGATGCTCAGATTAATTTATTTGATGAATTGGTTGAGCAATTACGTTTACAACAAATCATAGATCTCCCTATATCTGCACTATCATTAGGAAAGAGAAAGTTGGCTGATATCGTATTAGCAATGAGTCATTCCCCGGATTTGGTTTTTATGGATGAACCTACCGCAAATCTGGATTCGGAAACAATTAGCCTTTTATTAGCGACATTGGACTATTATACATCAAAATCAAACATGCAATTTGTCATTGCAACGAATGATCCTGATGTGTTTTCAAATGTAGTATCTAAAGAAATATTTATCCAGGATGGGAAAGCTTATTAGTTCAAAATTGGTCTTGTCCCTGTTCAGCGTTTTAGAGTTGATTCAGTTCATTATTTTGAGACATAGGTTGCTTAGTAGGCTAGTTGCAATTATACTTATTACTGCATTTGTGATTTTTTTGTTTATCAATGACTTTTATTCAAATCGTCAACATTACTATTTATATCAGGATCATTCAAACTGTAGCATCGAATTTTACTCAATACTTAAAATATTGAAAATTGTTAATTGGGGGTTTGGGCTTTTGTTTTTAGCGAATATGATTACTTGGTTTCAACTAGATGAAATTGATCAAGCGCGTATTCAATTATTGCCAATAGATTTCAAGGAACTTACATTTTCAACATTTATTGTGCATTTGATTTTCTTTTTGATTGCCGCGGCAATATTTATGTTTGAGGTTTCAAAAGCTTGGGATTATTTATTATTGGACTTTAAATGGGGTAAATCGCCATTCACGAGCACATTCATTTATCTATCATTTTTATATAACAGTATTTATTGGAGTGTAATTAGTTGCGTTGTCATTATCATTAAAGCTTATTTTGGAAGGTCCAATAAATTATTATTTGCGGTTACCTTACTAATAGCTTTATGGTTGTCCTATAACATAGCACCTATTAATTTACTAATTAAGGAATTGAGTAAACAATGCTAATTCATACAGGTATGATTCGATTGATTTTTCAAGAATTTCTATTTTTCAAGAATCTAAAAGTTGTTGGCTTGATGTTGACTTTCATGCTTTTATGCACATTGCTCATTTCTACATTAATGAATTCCCAAATTTATCAATTTGCATTTGATTCATTTGAAGTGCAATACTTGAATGCGGTAGGTTTTGATTTGAAGTTATTTTATGTGTTAACGAATGTTTTTGTTCCAACCTTAATTATCTATTCATTTCATGTAGAGTTATCCAATGGCATGTTTGAAAAGTTACAAGTATTGCCAGTTCAATATAATCAAAAGTATTACGCTAAGTTGCTGGCCATATGTGTGATTTTAGCATCATTGGGCACGATTTTCAGTTTTTTCTTAGTAGGAAAAGTTTTTTTCTATTCTCATTTAGGGTTAGATGGATATAGAATTCATATCGTTCTTTTTAATTGGATTTATATTGTTTCTTTGATCACACTTATCTACTATAATTTATTACTGTTTATTTTTTTTACGTTGAAGTCTATATGGATTTTAATTGTTTTCCATTTGGTAAATGTATTTATGCTTCCATTTGGTGATTTTTATTGGCTCCCAATTAATTGGGCTAATTATTCCATTGAATATCTATATAGTCATTTTACTAAGCCTTATTTCTTTCAAATTCATCCGCCTATACATTTCATCTATTTTCTTGTATTGATGTTGAGTACGATGTATATCGTCATAAAACGATTGAACCATGGGAAATAATCTTTTCAATTTATTTCGACATTCTATTCAAACTGGATTTGTCTTAGGGATTTTGATGATTATCCTGGAGATAATCGTACAATATCTTTTTCCGATTTCTCTGCTTGCAATAATTCTTGTCATCTGCTTATTGCTGAGTTTGCCTTTATTAGTCTATTTGAAGAAAATTGAGATTAATAAAAGCCGACAAGCACTGTTTTATTATTTTTCAAAAGTATATCAAGTTGGATTTTTGGTCTTATTCGTTTTTAAGATCTATTTACATCAGTATGCCGACGTCAATTTAAAAAATAAGATAGCATCAAATAAGGTTTCTGAGATGCAAAATAATCTCAAGAAGGTAGAGGAAGAGCATGATATTGTCATCGAAAACAAAGCAGAAAATCTAAGTTTTATCTATGATGAAGCTGTAAGTAGCTATTCATTTGAAAGCTTACTAAAGAATTATTTAATTGTAGTTTTCATTTTAATAGTAATTTCTTTTTTCGGTGCCAATATTTTAAAAGCTAACGAATGAAAAGCTGTGCCATTTTTGTTGTATCTAATACAAAAGGGCACATAAATCCTGCTTTAGAATTTGCTAAACAATTGAAATTGTCGAAGGGGATTATCTCCTATTTTGTCGTTGAGGATACATATAAAAGCTATGTTTTGAAACATGGCTTTTATACGATAAAACCCAATTCTTCTCCTTTTGGTATTGGAATTGAAAATGTACTTTTTTCAAATACATTTTCTGGTTATTTGGATAGCCTGATTCATCGGGTCCTTAATTCAATTTTCACTGCAAGGAAAAAAGATTATGTTTCTTGGATTCGAAAAGTTAAGCCTTCCCATATTTTTTTAGATAGCCAGCTTGAGCCTGATTTGGTTGTGATTAATTCTATTCCAAACGAATTCAAATTTGAAGTATTATTGCTTCAAACAACATTTTACGATCAAATTAGAAATCATTACCCGGCATTATTTTCGAGCTATTTGCCTAAGCAGGTATTTCAAAATCGACTCGTAAATTTTCGATTTATTCTGATACGATTATTTTCGTGGGCTCTTGATTTTATCAAATTTGTAGGATTTGATGACGTATCATTAATTCGGAAAAATTGTAAGAAAAGCTCAGGTAAAGTAGCTTGCAAAGTCGATCCTTTCGCCATCAATGGTTTATCCAGTACACTTCGGAAATTTGTTTTGCTTCCCCAGGAAATGGAATTCCCGAATTTAACGATAAGTGAATCCACAAAATATTTAGGGTCATTTATTAATAGTAATTCTGTAGTAGTGCCCGAGGACGATGATATTCTATTCATTTATGCTCGATCCAAGTACACATATATGATCTATGTCTCATTAGGGACGCTTCATGTTAAACATTCTAAAGGTAAATCAAACGGCTTTTTTGAAAGGATGCTTTCATTAGCCAAAATGAAACCTGATACCTTGTTTATGATTAGTTTGGGAGGCGAAAAGCTTTCTTTGGAGCTAGTTATACCCACGAATGTAAGCATTGAGGAAAATGTGTCACAATGCTATTTATTGGGAAAAGTAGATCTATTTATCACGCACGGTGGTGTAAACTCCGTGATGGAAGGCATACATCAAAAATGCCCCATGCTTGTGATGCCATTGAATCCCTTTTCTGACCAAAATGGCAATGCCGCCAGAATTGAATATTATCAATTAGGCAAGAGGATTCCACTAGATGCTCCTGTATGCAAAATTTTATCCGTGATTAATCAAATTTTAGGCGATTCAGCTTATTACAAGCGAAATTTGATGGAAATGAAGGCTAGAATCGATTATAAGTCAGAGTTCGAATTTTAATTTTCGATAGGCTGAGCTTATTTACTTACTCGTTTCATTTGAAAATCGTAGGATTCTAGATCGTACAATTAGCAATGAGTTAAGTTCTACTACCAAAATACCACCAGAATACTACTTAGGTGGTATTTTGGTTTATTCCAAATTTGAATAATTTTAGATTAGTTATTCAGCTATGTAATTCACACCGATTTTTTTACAATTAACTGTGCATATTTAAAATTAGTGATGCCAACAGTTTAATTGAGTCTATTTTGTTTTTATTAAATGATGAGTTTTTATTGAAACAGAGATAAAATAGACTTTTTTCTTTTGATTGGTTAAATCGATTTAAATCCATTCTTGTGAATTCTAATGGAGCCTTTTAAATAATAATTTTGGGATTTTGGTAGTATAATTTAATATTTTAGAGATGAAAATAAAAGACATTCATTTAAAGAATTTTCGATCTTTTGAAGATTGTAAAATTGAATTTCATGACTACTATGCAGCTATCTGTGGTAAGAATAATTCTGGAAAGTCAAATATAATTCGAGCTATATTAAATGTATTTGAGAGGCCAATAGGTCCGAGACACAGAATAAATTTTCATCAGGATTATCCTATTTGGAAATCAAAGTCAAATAGAGAAAATATAGAAATTACTGTTCGAGTTCAACTTGATAAACTAGGAGACATTGGACTAATTAAATTTCTAAATGTTTTCTTGCAAGACAATAATGATGAACCACAAGAGTTTGACGTAAATGATTCCATTCTAATTATAAAGTTTATTGTGACGTCAAATCCTAAAGAAAACCAATTTGAAATTTGTGTTGATGATAAGACGGTAAGTGATGTATATAAAGTTAGAGAAATTTTACGACGAATTAATTATGCTCAGGTTATACTATTTCATAATTCGACACAGCCAATCAATCCATTTAGAAGGGCTCAACAACACGGGCAGTTAGATAGTTTGAGTATTAAAACGAAGGATTCAATAGAGGTTAAAGTAAACCAAATTAACAAAGAACTATCTAAGGCTGTTCAAAAACATAAATCAGAGTTACAAGAATTAATTGGAAGGCTAAACGAAAGATATAAAGTAAGTCTTTCGATTAGCGGTTTTGATATGGACTATGAAAATATTCCATACGAAATTTCACTTGGTGATTCAAGCTTTGAACTTCCACTTGATGATTGGGGAAGTGGCACAAAAAATAGGACATTAATTTTAAGTAGTATTTTTAATGCAAAAAATTTAATAAATCAAGATGACGAATCAAATAAAATTACACCAATAGTTATAATTGAAGAACCGGAATCGTTTTTACATCCCTCTGCTCAATCAGAGTTTGGAAGAATTTTACAAGATTTAAGCAAAGAGTTAGAAATTCAAGTTATAGCAACTACTCATAGCCCATATTTATTAAGCCATCACAATCCCAAATCAAACATACTTTTAAAGAGAAATATTTTAAGGAATAATGCTAGAGAATCTTTAATTGAAAATGTTGAAAATGAAAATTGGCGAGAACCTTTTGAACTTGCTTTAGGTATGGTTGGGCCAGAATTCGAAAGTCTTAAAGAAGCATTTTTTAGTCAAAATAATGATATAATTCTGTTAGAAGGAACAACAGATTTAGAATACTTCCAATTACTTCGAGATCGGAATCATGGGACAAAAAGACTTCAGTTTGAAGGCGAATTATATGCTTATGGAGGTTTTGGATTTTTAAGTAACCCTGTTTTGCTTAAATTTATAAAAGAGCGATTTAATAAACTTATAGTAACAGTAGACTTAGACGCAGTTGGAAATGTAAAATCCCAATTTGACAAAGCTGGCTATCGTGAAGATGTTGACTATTTCCTTATTGGTTATGATAAGCCCGGTTATCGTTGTATTGAGGGCTTATTGCCTGAATTTATTAGATCAAAGGTTTGTTCTGAAAATGCTGAATTAGTTTTTGCACTTCAATCAGAAGATAAGGAAGAGCGTAAGTCAGCGAAAGGTAAACTAAAATGGCTGTATTTGACTGAATTTAAAAAGAATATAAAATTCGACGATTCGTATTTTGGTGAATTTTATAAACTGTCATCTAAAATAAATAAGCACCTAAAGAAAACTCCATAAGAAGTAAAAAGTTTAGATAAAATGATATCCTATAATTTTCATTCTATATGCAATTTTGTAATTGTTTTAATAGTTATACCAAAAAGATGCGATACTTCGCTTCTTTTTTTCTAGGTTAAAATTTGAGCTTTTAAATTATAAATCCTCAGACTTTAGTCTGAGGGTAGACGCGAAGTATCGCGTCTCTACTCAATGGTAAGTGCTCGAGATCAATCGTCTTCGCCCGTGCATAAAACCGCCACGAAAGCAAGATCGACGAGCAAACCAAACTAGCTGTCAAGCCCATCCAGATGCCCACAGCTCCTACACCCAAGTAAATGCCCACATAATAGGAAATCGGAATACCCATTCCCCAATACGAGAATACCGTGATTGCTGTTGGGATTTTGACATCTTGCAGGCCACGTAATAAACCCAAAGAAACCGCCTGAATCCCGTCGAAGAGTTGTGATGCGAAAATTAGGCATCAAAGGCAAGGTTGCTTTTTTAAGGTTTTTGCTAAATGTGCCTCAGTAATTACATTTTTATACGCCGATTGCCTGAGTATGTACTACTAAATTACTACCAGATTACTACCTAGGTGGTATTGATTTGCCTCGTTGAGATTTCTAGGTTTACATCGCACAATGTAGTGCTGGTGGATCCCGAAAAACCAGTTACGAGTAGGGAATATTACAAATCTTAATAATTATGGAAAATTTATCAGCTAATCAAGAAGAACAAATGTTACAAATTTTTCAAGTTGAGGAGCTTGAAAAAAGATTTGAAATGGGGGAATGGGCTGTCAGTACGTCCTCAACTACTAATACCTCCACTGGACAAACAACTATAACCGTTGGTGCTTCCCACAAATTTTAAATTTAAATTATTGTTAGAGCAGCTGTTTTAGGTTGCTCTAACAATATATTGCAAAACTATGAATAACAGATCCAATTCAAAAAAAACAGCTTTATTGGTCATATTCTTATTGAGTCAGTATTTTCTCGTTGCTCAAAATTCTATAATGACAATCAAGGACTCGAAGACAAAAGAAGCAATTTCCTCAGTTTATGTTAGCATTTACAAGCAAAATCAATCTTTTGAAACGATTTCAAATACCGACGGGAAATTTAAAGTGCCCATACAATTTGATTCAATTAAATTCAGTCATATTGCTTATAACGCTCTGACTATTATTGAAAGATTTAAAAACGAAGATGTCTTCTTGGAGTCCAAAAGTGTTTTATTAGAGGATGTTAAAGTTTATAATCTAGAATTAAAGGACAAAATAGCATTTGTATTAAAAAATTTTAACAGACTTTACGTAAATGGGCCTCGAACCTATCAATGTACCTACAAGGGCTCGCAAAGGGTAAACACTAAACTTTCTAGATTATTACAGTTTAATCTAAAATGGTGGAATAAAACCTATAATAGCAATCTAAAAAAATCTGTTTTTGCTCAAAATCAATTAGGTATTGGAGAAACGGATTATGTACAAAAGGGGGAATTGGATACAGGATTTGGTATAGATCTTACTAGTTTTTTAAGTTCACTTCTTTTAAACAATTACCTGACTGGTTTATATAATTCTTTAGACGAAATCATTATTGAACGTATTGAAAAGGACAGTGAAACCTCAACTGTATATTTTAGTGCAAAGAATAATGGACCTAGAAATAATTTTCAGGCTAAATTTAGTGATTGCGAAGTTAGGTTTGATTTAAAAACTGGAGCTATCGTATTATTGAAGACCCGTCAAAGTTATGAAAATCGTGTTGATCGAGGGATATCCCAAAAAACAAACGCTCCGTATGAAATACATTATATCGATGAACAGAGGCTTATGTCTTTTGTTAATGAAGAAAATAAATTGAGGCTCGCTCAATACAATATAAACATAAACACCGAGGCTATTTATCAGGGAAGAACCAATAAATATGAAGACCAGGTTGATATTTATGTAACAAAGATTGAAAAAGGGAATATGATTCCTCCTAAATCTTTCAAAATCGATTTAAATAGTCAAAATATTTTTGAACATATAGGTGAGAAAATATCAGATAATCCCAAGATCCTATTCACTGAGGAGGAGATTAGATTCATAAATACGAAAGTTAAGGATGACTAAGGGCTATGGAAACTTCAGAAATAATATCAAAAGTTCAATTAGTAGAGCAACTGAAATCTTCAGATGTTTCTCATCAATTTTATCAGTATTATCCCAGGTTATTTAGTGCTTATTTTGAAGGATTAGATCCAGATTTAATTTCAGAATTATCTGATGCTGGATATCTATATTATCAATCTACATTGATGTTAGATAGCTTAATTGATGATAATAATTTTTCGTTTCTAACGAAAGCCCTTTCTTTACAAGAAGAATCAATCAAAATTTTAACTTCTATTTTTGGAATAGATGCTACTTTTTGGGGACTTTGGAATCAAAGAAAAATTGAATTTTTTGATGCTGTAAAATTTGAGAAAAAGCTCTATTCAGAAGCAGAAGTTTCATATGAATCATATTGTGAGCTAGCGGAAAAAAAAGCAGCATTCGGTAAGATTGCTATTGATTGTTTATGGATTTTATCAGGCGAAAAAAGCTATAAAGTTTATGAACAATTAATGGAGTCACACAAAAATTTTTCAATTGGTTTGCAGTTATGTGATGACATAAATGATTTTAAAGAAGATCTTATAAATAGGCAATTTAATTGGGGTGTTTATACTCTTGCTCAAAATCAAATTATTGATTCCCAATTGTCTGATTTTTCTACACAAAATAAACTCTTTTACATTAAGGGGATTGCGCAACAATTGTTTGAATTAGCAATTAATCATTTTGAAAAGGCCCTTAATACGATTGATAGTATAAGCGCCGCTGGGGAATGGCGCGATATTGTATTCCAGACTCAAAAATCTGCTAGTAAGGATTTAGATATACTGGTACATTATTTGAATAGTATCCGTAATAAGTTAGAAGAAAGTAACACCACATATGCTCTTTCATTTATTAATTATTCTACAATTTCCAATATTCAAATAAAGCGAGGTTTGGAGTTTGTTGAAAAGCAATTTTGTGACAACTATCCTGATTTAAAGCATCGAATGTTTTTAGGTTCACTCGATGGTTTTGAAAATTCGAGTCAAATACATGAATCAGATATTTTCCCTCGAGCGATGTTAAATGATTGTTTATTTTCGGTTTCGAGTAAATACAATTTAGAAATAAAAGCATTTTTAGTTCAAGAATGTGAATACTTAATTGAAAATAGAAACAAAGATGAAATTGGTGGTTGGAGTTACTTTCCCAGTGTCAACGAAATTGCAGCTGATAATGATGATTTAGCACAAATTATACAACTATTTCTTCATGTTGATAGGCCAGATTTAGTTAATGAATACTGTGTTTACCCTTTGACAATTGCATTAACCGAGCGCACGTCAGAAGATGGGGGTATTGAAACGTGGATTATACCAAATCACAATTTATCAGATTTACAGAAAAAGCAAGATTATTTTAATCAAACAAGGTGGGGTAGAGGTCCTGATGTAGAAGTTGTAGCTAACCTAGTTTACGCACTTTATTTATATGATTTTGAAAAATATCAACATCAAATATCAAAATCAATTGATTATATCTTAAAACATCAAAAAACAGAAGGTTCTTGGGAAAGTACTTGGTATCATGGTGATTACTATGGTACATATGCTTGCCTAAGGCTACTATCTTTGTTTGGGTCAACGTATACAATAGCAATTAATAGATCAATAAGATTTTTAGAAAGCAATCAAAATAAAGATGGTGGATTTGGTCTTTCACCAAAACATGGTTCTGATCCACTGTCCACTTCTTTAGCATTAATGGCCTATTGTCAAATTTCACAGGAAAAGAATTTGGTCATGAAAAAAGCAATTGAATTTATATCTTCTTGTCAGCAAAATGATGGTGGGTGGCAGGAGGTAGATTTTATCAAGCCGAAATTACTGTCTCCTTTTAAAAGTAGATCATTAACAACGGGATTTGTTCTGAAAGCACTCTCTCAATTTTGAAAATGGAATTAAACTATATTCCAGAATTATCGGATGAATTAGAATTTAGTAAGTTAAGTAACAGCTCATATATTGTGAGTAGTGCTCAGGAGAAGCATTATGTTAAAATTAATCAGGATACCTATAATCTAATTTTACTTATTGATGGTGAGAAATCTTTGACAGAAATATGTGTTGACTTTAATCAGAAATATCAAAGGGAAATTAACCCAAATGCGATTGCTAACTTATTAAATAACTCTTTAGCACAATATGGCTTTTTGAAAGGATTTGCTGAATCAATTAAACCCTATCAAAAGCCATCTTATTTAAAACTAAGTTATCAGATTTTAAACGAAAACGCCGTTTCCAAGAGTGTTAAATTCTTTCATTTTTTGTTTGATAAATGGATCGGGATTCTTTTGGTTGGCTTTTCTTTAAGCATAGTGGCAATTAGTTTATTCTCAAATCTTAATCTTTATCAAAATTTTAATTTGGCAGAAAGTGCGCTAGTTTTTATTTCATTTGCAACGATGAGTTTATTGTTTCATGAGCTTGGCCATGCGACTGCAACCAGCTATTTTGGTATAAACCATGGTGGTATTGGAATCGGTTTTTATCTTTTAACCCCTGTATTTTATGCTGATGTAACTGGGGTTTGGCACTTACCCAAACACAAAAGAATTATAGTAAATCTAGCTGGCGTTTATTTTGAGCTTTTATTTTGTTCCTTGGTTATTTTATGTGGAACTCTTTTAAATAGTAATTCGATTGTAATCGTTTCTATTACCATTTTTGCTCGGACCTTATTTAATCTTAATCCTTTTTTGAGAAGTGACGGCTATTGGATTTTAGCCGATTTACTAGAAGTCCCAAACCTGATGACAAATTCCTCTCAAAAGTTAAATGATGTTGGGAAGTTAATTTTAGGAGAACCATTGATATGGAATTCTAAAGATTTTTTTCTTTTTATTTATGCAATCTTAAGCCATTTAGTTCTTGCATTATTTTTGTTTTATGTCTTGTTTGTGAATCAAGATTCAATTTTACTTTTTCCTAATAGAATTGTCTCTTTATTTATCAATTTACAGAAAGGCAATTTTAATGTTTCCTTTATGTCAATTTTTGAATTACTTATTCCAATCACTCTTATATTTTTAGCTGTTAGAAATGTAAAGTCATATGTTAAAATTTTGATGAAGTGAATAATTCTGCGTTTTAAATACAAATGATAAAAAAGATATTGTAATATGTTTGTAGAGACGCGATACCTCGCGTCTAGTCCCCAGGTTAAAACCTGGGGTTATTGATTTATTTCTGTATTGATATGTTAAAAAAAAGACGCGAAGTATCGCGTCTCTACAGTTTTCATCTCCAACCTCTTATCTCTTACCTCTTAACTCTTAATTCTAATCTACTTTCAAGGATTCTAAATCTATCGTCTTCGCCCGCGCATAGAACCGCCACGACAGCAAGATCGATGAACACACCAAACTAGCCGTCAAGCCCATCCAGATTCCCACAGCTCCTACACCCAAGTAAATGCCCACATAATAGGAAATCGGAATGCCCATTCCCCAATACGAGAATACCGTGATGGCCGTTGGGATTTTGACATCTTGTAAGCCACGTAATAGGCCTAAGGATACCGCCTGAATGCCATCGAAGAGTTGGAATATCGCTCCCCAAACCACCAAGGTGACAGCGATCGCGATGACGGGTAATTCTTGCGTATAGCCGCGAACTAAATATTCCCGACCGAAGAAAAAGACCAAGGCACAGACGCCCATGAATATCACCGATAAAATCAAGGCGGCATGTCCAGAACGTTTGATTTCAGAACGATCTCGTTCGCCGATTGCCGTTCCCACATTAATTCCGCCAGCTACGGCTATACCCGTCGCCATCATGTAGGTGATCGATGCCATGTTGATCGCCACGATGTGTGCAGCTTGTGCCGTCACGGAAATCCAGCCCATCATGACAACGGCCATTCCGAAAGTCGCAATTTCAAAGAACCCCTGCATGCCCGAAGGAATTCCGATGCGTAAGATGTTTTTCTCTAAGACGTTTTTCACTACATGCACATGTCCCTTACGTAAATAAGGTTTGAATTCATCCCGCGTAAACACGTAAATGGCTAATGTGGCCGCCATAAATAAGCGAGAAACCAAGGTCGAAATTCCGGAACCTAATAAGCCCAATGCCGGAAATCCCCAAACGCCATTGATCAATAAATGATTGCCAAACACATTCATGGCTAAAGCGATAATTGTAATCGTCATTCCCACCGTGGTCCTTTGAAGTCCATCCATGAAACTCTTCAAGGCGATAAACCAGAAAATAGGTAATACCGAAACCGAAATCAAAGTCAAAAAGGGTAGGGTCAAGGTTTTATTCGCCTCCGTCTGACCAAATAAATCGTAATTCAATCCCACGATTCCTGTGATGAGAATTGTCGCGATACCTAGCAAGGTCGCTACGCGTAAATTGGCCCGTAGTAAATTTCCACATTCCGTTTGATCACCTTCGGCAACGGCCTTGGAGATCATCGGGGAAACGATTTGGATACAGATAATGCCTACAATCGCAATGGTGAAAAAGATGGAATGCGCCATGCCGGATGCGCCTAAACTTTCGGCGGCACCGGTCGACATTTGGCCTACCTGAATCGTATCGGCAAGGCCCATAAGCATAACGCCCAATTCGCCCACCACGATGGGTAAGGCCAATTGGACGGTCTGTTTAATCTTAGCAAATAAAGACATCTTAAATACGTACGATTTCTGCACCGATCGCATTTAAACGCGTATCGATGTTTTGGTATCCACGATCAATTTGCTCAATGTTGTCGATGATGGATGTGCCATTCGCCGACATCGCCGCGATCAATAAGGAAACCCCCGCACGAATATCTGGTGATGACATGCGAATGCCTTTCAAGGTTTGCTTGCGATCGAAACCAACCACCGTAGCACGGTGAGGATCGCAAAGGATAATCTGTGCACCCATTTCAATCAAACGATCCACGAAGAATAAACGAGATTCAAACATTTTTTGGTGAATCAATACCGTTCCTTTTGCTTGGATAGCCGTCACTAAAATAATTGACAACAAGTCAGGCGTAAATCCTGGCCATGGATGATCCGAGATGGTCAACATCGATCCATCGATGAAGTTTTCTAACTCGTAATGCTCTTGCGAAGGGATGAAAATATCATCGCCACGGAATTCCATTTGAATACCTAATTTCTTAAATACATCAGGAATGATACCTAATTGAGGAATTTGGCAGTTTTTAATCGTGATTTCTGATTGTGTCATCACAGCCATACCGATGAATGAACCGATTTCAATCATATCAGGTAACATCGTGTGTTCCGTACCATGAAGCTCATCAACGCCCTCAATAACCAATAAATTAGAACCAATACCTGAGATTTTTGCTCCCATACGGTTCAACATCTTCGATAATTGTTGCAAATAAGGCTCGCAAGCTGCATTGTAGATCGTTGTCGTGCCTTTCGCTAGTACAGCAGCCATCAAAATATTCGCTGTTCCTGTTACCGATGCTTCGTCTAACAACATATAGGCTCCCTGTAATTGCGAGGCATCTACTTCATAGATTCCACCATCTTCCGCGCTATAATTGAATTTCGCACCTAATTTCATGAATCCGAAAAAGTGCGTATCTAAACGACGACGGCCGATTTTATCTCCGCCGGGTGAAGGAATACGTCCTTTTTTGAATCGCGCCAAAGTTGGCCCTAATAACATCACCGAACCACGAAGTGCAGCGGCTTTTTTCTTGTAGGTTTCAGATTCCAAGTAATCAATGTTCACTTGAGATGCATCAAACTCAATGCTGGTTTCCGATAAACGACGCATGCTCACACCCATGTCCCCCAATAAATCAATCAATTGGTTGACATCGCGGATATTCGGTATGTTGTGAATCGTAACAGGCTCTGCTGTTAAAACCACCGCACACAAAATTTGCAATGCTTCGTTCTTTGCTCCTTGAGGAGTAATTTCTCCTTTCATCCGGCGGCCACCGGTAACCTTAAATGATGCCATAAATCTTACTTATTTTTACGGTAATTGTTATTACGATTGTTGTTGTTATTTCTGAAGTTGTTCTTCCGGAAGTTATTGTTCCGATTGTTGTTATTATTCGGGTATTCTGGCGCATTGTATGCGTTTCGCGCATTATTTGCCACTTTTGCATGACCTAAAGTCTCTTGAGATAATTCGTCGACGATGCTGCCTAATAGATTCTCCGACATGTCTTTGATGTTCTGCCAAATGACCGAATCATCCACCGTGTCTTTGTTCCAGGTCACATAGAAGCCTTTCATCAAACGAGCGATGTAGGCCACCAAAATCTTTTTATCCTCTAATTTCTCTTCTGCAATGGCACGAAGAATTAACAATTCTACATTACGACCATAATGCTTGAATTTCAAATGATGTTGGTTGTAAGCAACCTTGCGTGGTGCTTTACCTACCGACTCCGGTGATGGGGGAGGAAAGGGGCCTTGCACATCCAACTCGAAATTCGACATGATAAACAAGTCGTCCCAAAGCTTTTTGGAATAATCTTGGCTGTTGTCCTTCATGTTGGGATGAATCTGTTTCATCAAATCCACCATGATAAAGGCATATTTAGTACGTTGCTCGCGGTCGGCGATGGTCATAATGTAATTGACCAATTTTTGTACACTCGATCCGTATTCTTTCATATTAATTTGAAAATGTTAACCACATCACTACATGCGGAAATGCAATCAGGCAAAAAACCAGGATTGCCCATAAAGACATTACTAAAACAGCTCCTGCTGCATAATCTTTCACTTGTTTGGCCAAAGGATGGTGTTCTGGAGAAACCAAATTTGTTAGCCTTTCAATCGAGGTATTGATCAATTCCGCTACCCAAACACAGGCCACAGCGAGGCTAATCCAAATCCATTCCTGGGCGGTAAATTCCATGTTGAAGCCCACATAAATCACCAAGGCTGTCGCAACTAAATGTATTTTGGCATTTCTTTCCTCTTTGATCAGATTAACAATCCCATCAAGCGCATGCCCAATACTTTGATTTAGCTGTTTGAAAAACATTAAAATTCTGCCGTTTTAGGTGTTCTTGGGAAAGGAATCACATCGCGGATGTTGCTCATCCCTGTTACGAATAATACCAAACGCTCAAAGCCTAATCCAAATCCTGCGTGTGGTGCAGATCCGAATTTACGCGTTTCTAAGTACCACCAGATCGATTCTTCTTCGATACCTACTTCTTTGGTGCGTTGCAATAATTTCTCGTAATCGTCTTCACGTTGTGATCCTCCAATGATTTCGCCGATGCCTGGGAATAATACGTCCATCGCACGAACGGTTTTGCCGTCTTCGTCCAACTTCATGTAGAATGCCTTGATGTCTTTCGGGTAATTCGTAAGAATAACCGGTTTTTTGAAGTGTTTTTCAACCAACCAGCGCTCGTGTTCCGATTGTAAATCGATGCCCCATTCCACAGGATATTGGAATTTACCTTGTTTGTGGGTTTTCGATTGCAATAAGATGTTGATTGCTTCCGTGTAGGTAATGCGCTCAAAGTCGTTTTCGGTGACAAAACGCAACTTTGCAGTTAAGCTTAGTTCCGACTGCTCCTCTTTTTTCTTTGTTTTTTCTTCGTCCAATAAACGCTTTTCTAAGAATGCGATATCATCCGCACAATGGTCTAAAGCGTATTTGATACAGAATTTGGTGAAGTCTTCCGCCAAATTCATGTTGTCTTCTAATTCATTAAATGCAACTTCAGGTTCGATCATCCAAAACTCGGCCAAGTGGCGAGTTGTGTTTGAATTCTCCGCACGGAAGGTAGGTCCAAAGGTATATACCTTCGATAAAGCCATCGCTCCTAATTCACCTTCTAGTTGGCCTGAAACCGTTAAATTCGTCTCCTTACCAAAGAAATCTTCTTTGAAATCTACCTTTCCATCTTCAGTTAATGGAGGGTTCGTAGCCGGTAGAGTTGTTACACGGAACATTTCACCCGCACCTTCTGCATCCGATCCTGTAATGATAGGCGTATGCAAATAGAAGAATTGGTTTTGGTTGAAATAGGTGTGAACCGCATAAGCCAACGCGTGGCGTACACGTAAAATGGCTGAGAACGTATTCGTTCGAGGGCGTAAATGCGCGATTTCACGCAAGAACTCCAAGGAGTGTTTTTTCGGCTGTAATGGGTATTTTTCTGGGTCAGCGATCCCGTAAACTTCAATGGAATTTACTTGTAACTCGACCGATTGTCCTTGTCCTTGTGAAGGAATCAACGTACCTGTCATGGCAATACATGCCCCTGTTGTAACTAATTTCAATGTTTCTTCTGAAACAGCTCCATCAGAAACAACACCTTGTATGTTATGAATTGTGGATCCGTCATTTAAGGCAATGAAAGCGACATTGGCTGAAACGCGTTTGGTACGAACCCAACCTTTGATAACAAGGCTTTGGTTAGATGGGGATAAGGAAAGGATTTCTTTAATTTGCATAAATGATTCTCAATAGCCCTGTAATGGGCGCAATAAGCCTCAAAAATACCACAAAAAAACCGAATTTTTTCAATTATTTTTGTATTTAAATTTCAACGCTGATGCAAGGATTATCCATTAATTTATCGCAACAGCAACGACTTTCTCCACAGCAAATTCAGCTGATAAAGTTGTTGCAAATCCCGACTGCCGAATTGGCCGCGCGGATTGAAGCGGAATTAGAAGAAAACCCGGCTTTGGAGGAGGGGATTTCCGAGGAACGTTTGGAAGAAATGGAAGATCGTGAGACGGTAGATGACCTCGCAAATGATGAAATGGCCATTGATGATTATCTACAAGATGATTATGCGGGTTATAAAATGGCGGGGGATTCCTATGATCCCAACGAGGAAATGCGGGAACGTCCGATGCCCACCGTACCTAGTGCGGAAGAGTTTTTATTGATGCAAATTGGTTTTGTCATCACCAATGAGCGGGAGCGCATCATTGCCGAACAATTAATAGGTTCCTTAGAGGATGATGGTTATTTGCGTCGAAACATTGAAAGTATTGTTAATGATTTAGCCTTTACGGTTGGTTTTGAGACGGATTATCAGGAAGTTGAGTCTGTTTTATTAAAAGTCCAGCAATTAGATCCCGCGGGTATCGGTGCAAGGGATTTGCAGGAATGTTTGTCTATACAGTTGCATCGTAAGCATTTCGCCGACGAACAAGCTTTACAAGTTGCAATTCGGTTAATTGATCAATATTTTGATGAGTTTTCGAAAAAACATTATAGTCAATTGCAACAAAAATTAGGGGTTGATGATGCATTGATGAAACAAGCCATCAAAATTATTACGCATTTGAACCCCAAACCAGGGGGTAGCGAAGCGGGGGAGGTGGCACCCTTTTTGCAACCCGATTTTATTGTGAGCCAGTCGGACGGGAAATTGGATATCAAATTGAATGGCAAGAACGCTCCCGAATTACGCGTGAGTAAGTCCTTTCAAGAAATGCTACAAACCTATTCTAAAGGGGATAAGCAACAGAAAGATGTGAAGGAAGCGGTGACCTTTATCAAGCATAAGCTGGATTCTGCGTCTTGGTTCATTCAAGCGATCCAACAGCGACAGGGGACGTTGTTGAAAACGATGGAAAGTATTGTAGCTCAGCAATACGATTTTTTCTTGTCGGGTGATGAGGCGAAACTCAAGCCACTTCGCATGAAGGAAATCGCCGAAGTCATTGAAATGGATATATCGACGGTCTCTCGCGTCGTTTCAGCTAAGTCGGTGCAAACGGATTTTGGTATGTATCCCTTAAAGTATTTCTTTTCTGAAGGGATTACACATGAGTCGGGCGAGGACTTTTCAACCCGCGAGGTAAAGAATATTTTACGCGAATTGATTGAGCATGAGCCCGCAGGACATGCTTATTCGGATGAGGAATTAGAAGGTTTATTGGCTGAAAAGGGATTTGTGGTAAAAAGAAGAACGGTCGCTAAATATCGCGAGCAATTGGGGATTCCAGTAGCCCGACTTCGAAGGAAAATGGAATAAGGACACATAGGTATTTTGTGAATTTATACTACCTTGTGATTTCTAAACCTTATTTATTCATGAAAAGTATATTGCTCCTGGGCATGTTGGTCCCATCCTTGTTATTAGCTCAAGAAATTAAAGTCCCTTCGGGATTCCGTGTCACGGAAATAGCCAAAGATCAAGGTTCTGCGCGTCATATCACCGTTTCGAAACAAGGGCATGTGTATGCTAAATTATCCAAATTAAAAGATGGAAATGGAATCGTCCAATTGAAAGATACCGATCAAGATGGCGTTTTTAATGAACAAACCTTGTTTGCTTCCTATTCAGGAACTGGCATCATGATTGATGGGGACTATTTATATGCCTCATCGAATAAAGGGGTATTCCGTTATGCACTTAATGCAAAAGGTGAGGTAGCAGATTTTAACAAACCTGAAACAATCGTCGATGGTTTACCTGATCATGGTCGGGATAATGCCAAACCATTTGTTTTCGATCAAGGCAAAAAACATATTTATATAACGATCGGATCTTGGAATGACCCTTGTCGGGTCCCTGGCACAGGCCAAGGCATGAATCCTTGTGCGATCTTAGATTCAGCAGGTGGAGTTTGGCAATTTGATGCGAACAAATTAAATCAAGGATTCAAAGATGGTGTACGTTATGCCACGGGATTGAAAAATGCGGTAGGGATTACTTGGAATCCACAAACACAGAGTCTTTTTGCGATGGCCCATGGCCGTGGACAATTCCACGATTTTTATCCGCAATATTATACACCCCAGCAATCGCAGGAATTACCTGCTGAGGCCATGTATGAATTCAAAAAGGCAGGTGATGATGCCGGTTGGCCCTATATTTATTATGACCAAAAACAAAACAAGAAAATGCTTGCTCCAGAATATGGCGGTGATGGAAAGAAAACGGGAGGTGAAAAAGCGTTGAACCCTGTGGTCGCTTTTCCAGCTCACATGGGGCCGAATGATATCTTGTTTTATCAAGGGAATCAATTTCCTGCGCGTTATAAACAAGGCGCATTTATTGCCTTTCATGGTCAATCATCTGAGTTGAAGAAAGGCTATCTTGTTGCTTTTGTTCCCTTTAAAAACGGTAAGCCAAGTGGGAAGTGGGAGATATTTGCAGATAATTTTGCTGGAACGGATTTGGCAAAACCGACGGGACCTATTCAACACCGACCTTGTGGATTGGCGGAAGGACCGGATGGTTCGTTGTATGTCAGTGATGATTTAGGGGGAAGTATCTATCGGATTCAATTTAAAAAATAGGAGCAATTGCTTGTGAACGATACACTTAGATTGCCAAGGCGTTTGTTCAGATATTTTTTTTCGATTGATTGTTTCGATTTTTAAAAACTATTTCTACCTTTGCAGTCCCGAAAGGGCAATGGTTGCGTAGCTCAACTGGATAGAGCATCTCACTACGGATGAGAAGGTTTGGGGTTCGAATCCCTACGCGACCACTGATTATAGACCTGCACGAACGTGTGGGTCTTTTTTGTTCCTAGCATTTTTTTCAGGGGATGATTTCATTTTCGCATGAAAAATAAATTAAATAAACTCGAATCAATTAGAGGATTTGCGGCAATTTATGTTGTCTTTCATCACATGTTGCCGCATGTTGAATTATTGGGCTATGACTTGACTTGGGTATTTAGGTTTGGGCAAGAGGCAGTTATTTTGTTCTTTTTACTTTCGGGTTTTGTTATTGGCTACTCGTTTTCTTTTAATCCGGATAAATCATTCAAAACCTATTTTAATAAACGATTCTTACGGATTTATGTTCCGCTGATTTTAGTTTTTGGTGTTGAATATGTTTCGGGGGATTTATGGCGTTCGATGGATTTAAAATCATGGGATATGATTGGTAACCTATTGATGCTTCAAGATTTACCCGCTTTAAAACCACATGTGATCGTAGCTCCCTTCATGGGAAATTCACCTTTATGGTCATTGTCCTACGAATGGTGGTTTTATATGTTGTTTTTTCCGTTGAATAAGTATGGGAAAAATCATGCGTCATTGATTGTCGGTGCTGTAAGTATTTGTGCTGCATTGACCTATGTAATTTATCCCAATTTTGTAAATCGGGAATTGATGTATTTCTGCATTTGGTGGTTAGGAGTTGCAGCTGCACGATTATATGTTCAAGGAGAGCCTATTTCCATCATGCAGTTAAAAAATGAACTTATGCCTGTTTTTGGCATTACGCTAATATTATTGGTGAACGCGCTTTCGATGGGAGATTTCAGTCATTGGGGAATTCATCCATTGTTGGAATTAAGGCATTTTGCATTTTCCTTGATTGTCCTATTTTTCGCTATGCAATGGAAGAAATTAAATTGGTATGGTTTTGTGGTATTCGGTTCGCTCTTTACTTGGATTGCGCCTATTTCTTATGAGATTTACATTTCACATTATTTAGTCATTAGACGTTCCCATTATTTTATTTCAAATTTCACGAGTCCCTCTCTAATTTTCTTGGTGGAAATTGTAATTTGTCTAGGTTATGCATTGCTCATCCATCAAATTTATAACTACTTAACTCGTAGATTAGGTTCTTATTTTAGGCTAACTCGTTAAACTTCATTTATTTGGCATATTAATTCACTATTTTCCTTGCAATTCACTAATTCCTTCATCGAATTTTTTCAAAAACCAGTAACTCGGAACTGGCATTTCTGGCTGTATGCGTTTGTGCTGGTATATCTTACTTTCCCTTACTTGCGCTTGTTTGAAGAGCCGGGTTTGGGTTTAGATCCTTCTTGGCAGATTGCATTGAATTTATTGCGCGAAAAACAAGGTGTCTGGGGAAAGGACTTTGTGTTTACTTATGGGCCGTTGGGCTCGTATATTTACCGACTGCCCATTCATGTGCCTGCCTGGAAGCAATTGTGCTATGATGGTTTTTTCTTTCTGAATCTCATTTATTTTCATGCAACTTGTTTTCCGAAACAGGCCAAATATTATCATTTGATTTTATTGTTCTGCTTCAACTTGTGTTCATTTGAAATGATTGGGGAAACTACGGCATTTCTGTGGATGTTTTTGGGGATGTATCATGGTTTTGTGGCACTATATGCTGAAAATGAGTGGAAAAGAATTTTTTCGCTCGCACTATCTTTTCTCTTATTAGGCATAATCTTTTTTACGAAAGCCAATTATGGAATTATCGTTTGGGCATTTTTGGCAGGATTAATTGTCGTGATGCTTATTCAAAAAAGGCTAGCCTGGTATAGGGGGTTGGTGATTGCCAGCATTTTTGTGTTGTTACTAATGGCTTGGGCTTTTTACCTAAATACGGATTTGCTGCTGTATGTGACTACGAGTTTACATATTATTGCCAATTATAATGCGGGCATGTCCGTCTTCCCCGACGCATTCGAGAAGTTGACCGCCTTAACCTATGGCATTTTCATTTTGCAGGTAATAATCACCTTATACTTCGTATTGAATGTATATAGAAAAACATGGTCTGAATACTTTTTATTGGCAACAGGACTCGGGATATCGTTCGTTTTGTTGAAATATAGCTTTGTGAGGGCTGATTCTGGGCATTTTACGGCATATATCAAATTGATGACTTATGTGTGCATCTTGATTTATGCTTTCACGGAGCAGCTAAGCATGAAGCGTTTATACTTATGGCTCATGCCCATTTTGTTTGCTTTGTATGCATGGGTTTATGTGCCTTTGGTTGGATTCACACCACTTGGAATCTGGCACGGAATCAAATACCGTCCGTATATTTTAGCCAATTATTTTCAAGGTAAACGTGAAGTAGGAGCAAGCGGGCCCAAACTGCCCGATTCATTTCTCCGAAAGATTTCGGGGCATTCTGTCGATATCATTCCCTTTGAGATTTCATGGGTAAATTCGAATCACCTGAATTATGCACCTCGACCTACGCTTCAGAGTTATTTGGCTGGAGATCGCTATTTGGATAGTTTGAACGAGGTCTTTTTTATCTCAAAGAAAGCGCCCGAATTTATCATTTATGGATTGGAGCAATCGAGTTTGAAGTATCCTTGGGCGGAAGAATCTTTCACCCAAAAAGCCTTGTTGCAGCATTATGAGATTGTCGATTCGAATGATTCTTTGTTGCTATTTGCGCACAAACCCAATCATCGGAAACTTCGTTTGGTCTATACGCGGTACGCAAGTCATCGATTGGGTCAGCCGATTAAACTAGGGGTTTTGCAAGCTGGATATTTGCGCGAAAGTATCTTTGAACCCGCGTATAGTTCCCAAGGGAATCTTGTTAACCTGTTGTTTCAGCCTCCCCAATTAATGGCAGAACTAACTTCAGGTGAGCATCGTGAACGCGTTCGTTTTGCCCCTAATTTGATGAAAAAAGGATTTTGGTCCAATAGCTTGATTTTGAATTTAGCACAAGCCAAAGCTTTCTATACGCAACAAGCCGACTCATCCAACACGTTGGAATCAATTAAATTTAGCGAGGGGCAATTTTTTCATGGAGGATTCAAAACCGAAATACTTGTCACGCATCGTTACTACAAGATAGAATAAATATAAATGCCTTGTGAATCCACGGGCTAATGGTAAATTTGTTGAAATTCTAGGTGCATGAACCAAATTACGGCAATCATTTTGACGTTTAATGAAGAGAAACACATTGCTCGCTGCATAAAAAGCTTGCAATCCGTTTGCTCACGTATCTGCATCATCGATTCTCTCTCCACGGATCGTACCATCGAAATTGCCAAAGATTTAGGGGCTGATGTTTTCTCCCATGTATGGGAAAATAATTATGCCAAACAGCTGAATTGGGGAATTCAGGAAGCCCAAATTCAAACGGATTGGACCCTGCGAATCGATGCGGATGAATATTTGACGGAGGAGTTGCAGCAAGAAATTCAGCTCAAATTGGGTGGACTTTCTTCTCGTATTTCGGGAATCGAATTTACGCGTAAGGTATTGTTTAAAGGTAAATGGATTCGTTTCGGTGGTTTTTATCCGATTCACTTGTTGCGACTTTGGCGTACTGGAATGGGGGCCTGTGAACAACGTTTGATGGATGAGCATATCGTGCTATCGCAAGGGGAAACCATCCGCTTTTCAAAACATGTCGTGGATGAAAATCTTAATTCGATTCACTGGTGGGTAACGAAGCACAATAATTATGCTCGTAGAGAAGCTGCCGACGTATTAAATCAAAAATATCAGTTTTCTTATACAACGGATTTGTCTGCGGCAGGAAATAGCCAAGCGCATACGAAAAGGGCGGCCAAGAATAGTTTCTACAACCGAATGCCACTGGGATTGCGTGCATTGGCTTATTTTATATTTCGCTTTATATTCCAATTAGGTTTTTTAGATCATCCGAAAGTCTGGGTGTTTCATTTTATGCAAGGGCTTTGGTACCGTTTACTCGTCGATGTAAATATTTATGAAGCCGAAAAAGCCGCACAAAAAGATCCCGTACGCCTGAAAAATATCATCACGTCGGATTGGAAGATTGACTGTTAGCATGAATCAAAAAGAACATTTATTGCATTTGTGTTCCTATTCTTATGAATCAGGAGGGCCTGCAAGTGTCATTTTGAATCATTCCCGGTTTCAAATAGAATCTGGTATGGATGTGACGATCGCGAGTTCCATGGATCGTGCTCATCACCCATATCCAACCGCTCCCGGTGTCCAACTGGAAATATTTAATCAGAGTGCTTTTTCCCGAATTCTCTCCGAATTCTCATGGTCCTTGTTTTTCTGGTTCATTCGAAATCGTAATACTTTTCAATACGTTCACATCCATGGTCTCTGGTACTTTGGTGCGCTTTTGCCTTTCTTAGTTCCCAATAAGGCCAAGAAAATTGTTACGGTTCATGGCTTTTTAGACCCTTATGCATGGAGTCGTTCCGCGTGGAAAAAAAAGTTGTTGTGGAATTTGATGCAAAAACGCTTTTTGCGTCAAGCTGATATGATTCATGTGATTAGTCGGGAAGAGGAACAAATCCTCCTAAATTTATTCCCTGATTTGCGTTCCAAAATCGTATTTATTCCAAACGGAATCGAAGACCCTAAATCAGAGTCCCATGCAAATCCGTCACCTGAATTTGTTCAGCGACTTGCGGAAATTAAAGCGAAGTCTTCCTTTGTGTTTTTATTCTTGAGTCGGATCAATCGGAAAAAGGGGCTTGATATTTTGGTAGAAGCCTTTCATACATTGTCTATTCAGCATGGTAAGGATGTACATCTCATCATTGCTGGTCCTCAAGATGATTATTCGGATGCATTAGCTGGGAAGTTGGCAACTTATCCCCATCAAAATATCGCGTTGTTTGATGTTGTTACGGGTGCGAATAAGGCCTATTTATTAGAGCAAGCAGATGGGTTTATTTTGCCTAGTTATTCCGAAGGTTTCTCGATCGCGGCATTGGAAGCGCTTGCTTACAATAAACCATGTATTTTAAGTACGCGTATTGGTTTTGCGACGGAATTACTCGCGGCGGATGCGGCAATGATCTGTGAGCCAAAACAAGAGGATGTTTTTCATGCCATGCAAACACTTGTTTCAGACTTGGATTTGCAAAAACGCTTAGCTACGAATGCCCGTTCCTTGTTTTTAGCTGATTATCAAATTGAGCGGGTAGCGTCTGATTTTATGATGGCAATAAAACAAGTTTAAATTGTTATTATTGAGGAAATTTTAGACTAGCTATGCGCATCCTCAAGTATTTTCTCCCCTTTATATTATTTGCAGGCGCTTGGATTTCCTATCATTCAGTAGGTATTGCTTGTTGGGGCAGCATCTTGTTCAGCTTCCTTTTTATTCCCTTGGCAGAATTATTTTTGCCGGCAGATGAGGGAAATTTATCGGAATCGGATGAACTGGCAGCAAAAAATAATCCGCTCTACGATGGGGTGCTTTATGTGGCTTTTTTCTTGCATCTGTATTGTCTTTATTCTTTTTTAAATCATGTTGCCTCGCCTGAAATTACGGCACATGATCGCTTGGGGCGAATCTTAACGGCAGGTTTATTGGCGGGTATTTTTGGGATTAATTTAGCGCATGAATTAGGGCATCGTAGCAAAAGGGTAGAACAAGGGATGTCTAAAATTTTGCTCGCTACGAGTTTATATATGCACTTTTTTATCGAGCATAATCGAGGTCATCATACGCATGTAAGTACTCCAGATGATCCGAGTACAGCGAAATACCGACAAAGCATATTCGCCTTTTATTTTCAAACGATTCCCGGGACTTACCTAAGCGCTTGGCGAATCAACAATAAAATTTTAAAGAATCAACAAGCAGGTTTTTTCTCGATTCAAAATGAAATGTTGCTTTTCCATCTTTTTCAGGCGCTATTGCTTTGGGGCATTTATGGAATGTGGGGTTTAGCTACTTTGGGCTATTTTTTAATGTCGGCAGGCATCGGTATATTACTGCTTGAGTCGGTGAATTATATTGAGCATTATGGATTAATGCGGCAGCTAAATTCAACAAATCGGTATAGCCGTGTTCAGCCTGAACATTCCTGGAACAGTAATCATTTATTAGGACGTGTTCTTTTGTTCGAATTAAGCAGGCATAGTGATCATCATTATTTAGCGTCTCGGAAATATCAAATCCTGCGTCACCATGATGGGGCTCCGCAGATGCCTACGGGTTATCCGGGTATGTTGATTTTGGCGCTAATTCCACCTGTGTATTTTGCGGTGATGGACCGACAAATGAAAAAATACGGAGTATTAAAATGAACGGACTGCTTTTACGAAGCATTTGAAGTCCTTGAAATAGGAAGCTTGTAAACCGGTTTGTAGATTATGCGTCCAAGCATTTTGTTTGTCCACCTCTGAAGATGTCCAATACCAAGAAGATTGGAAAATGCTTCCTCCGCCTACTTTTTTAAGATTCAATTTGGGGTGAATTAACTCAAATTCTTCTTTGGTAGGTAAACGCCAATCTGAAAATCCGCCAGTTTGGAGCGAATCGCAAGCTTTTTGTGCTTCATTATAATCTAGTTTACCCAAGTTCTCCACGGTCGCGATTAACCCGTGTCCATTTTTTTCGAAAATTACATAGCCGCCATTTTTAATCAATGGAAGCTTTTTGTTAGGGCTTTGAGCTGAAGTGCTCAGGAAACAGAAAGAAAGGATACTGAATATGAATAAGTTACGAATTGTCATCGAATGTTATTTGTTGGTAATATCTCCCAAAATTAGATAAAATATGTCTTAGAGGAAATTAATTTGCATTTTTATCGTTGGAAAGGAGAGATAAATTTGAAATAAAATTTGTATTATTGTAATAACCCTAGATATACATCTTTTCGTAGATGAAAAAACGATTATTTTATTTTAGTGTTTTAGTCTTAAGTGTGTTCTTTATTCAACCGTTTGAAATGCATGGTCAGCAAACGGTCAAATTGACAGACCCCTATGAGCATTTTCGTCAAGCTAAGTTATTGTTTGATTCGAATAACTTTCCGGCTGCTCAAGAAGAATTCCGTTTTTATCTAAAATCCTTACAAGAAAGCCCTTCTTCATTAAATTCTGAGCGTACCATCGTTGAATATTATATCGCGATGTGTTCGATTTATTCGATGCGTCCTGAAGCAGAAATTCAAGCGGTTAAGTTCGTGGCTGATCACCCAGAAAGTCCGTTTTCAGCTAAATTGATTACTGAAATCGGCGTGTTCTATTATGAAACAGGGGATTGGGCGCGAGCAATTAAGTACTTAAGTAATTCGGCTCAAACGAATTTAGAGCATAAATATTACCTAGCAGTTTCCTACTACAAATCGAGTCTGTACAAGGAAGCTTTAGCGCTTTTTAATCTCTTGAAATTTGAGTCGGAGGATGAATATGCCTTACCTGCAGCTTATTATGCTGGGGTTATGCATTTTCATGCCGAAAAATTCGAACAAGCGATCGAAGATTTTAAATTAGCTAGTGCTGATCCCAAATACGCCACAGAGGCACCCGTTTGGATCAGTTCTGCCTACATGAAACTAAATCGATACAATGATTTAATTGGTTACGTTAAGCCTATTTTAGCTGATAGTTCATATCAACAGTCTTCTGGGAATTTGGCTTCTATTATTGCTGAATTGCAATTTCAGAAACAAGATTTTGCCAATGCCGCCAAAAGCTATGCGGTCGTAAAAGTAAAATCGCCTGCGATGATGACGCGTGAGCGAAGCTACAAGCACGCTTTTGCCTTGTACAAATCCAAGCAATTGGATGAGGCACTTAACTTATTAGCCTCGCTCGACAAATCTACGGATTCGTTGGGACAGGAGATGGCTAAAACTCGGGCGTTAATCTTAGTCGACCAACAAAAATGGGATCTAGCTTACCAGGCTTTACAGGAAGTTGCTTCGATGCCCTTCAATAAAGAATTGGCTGATGAGTCTTATTTGATGTACTTAAGTTTGCTGCAGCAAAACCAGCAATGGGCTACATTACTTAAAGAAATTAAAGCGTATCAAAAGCGCGTTCCTCAAAATAAGCATGGAGAATTATTGGTTTCTATGGCTGTGGATGCCCTTCAGAAACAAGCGATTTTGTCATCCATGGAGGATTTCATGTTGAATTTCCCGGTGGGGAAAGTGAAATTCCAGGAACTTTATCAAGCCACTTGTTATCAAATAGCTTCAAAGGCTTATGATAAACAGGAAGATCGAAAAGCTATTACCTACTTTAAGAAATCACTAGACTTTTCTGTCAATCGCGAGATGGCATGGTATGCGCGCTATGCATTAGCGGAGATGTTAGCTCGATCCAATAAGAATTCAGATGCGATAAAATTGTATGTTCCTTTGCTTGCCGAGACATCATTGCCTACGGGTTCTCGGGAATTAAGCCAGCGAATCCGTTTGAGTTTAGCACATTCCTTCGCATACATTACGATGTACGATCGTTCCTTGCAATATTTTGAGGAATATGTAGCCAATAAATTAGATGGCCGTCGTTCCGTGGAAGATTTACGTAATTTGGCTGAATTATCCATTGCGAAAGGAGATTTGCCTGCAGGCCTCAAATATTTCGATGAAGCCATTCTTCAGAATACAACTCAAGCACCTAGCTTATTAGAACGAAAGGCATCAATTCTTTTCAACCTTCGGAAATTCAAAGAGTCGGCTGAGGTATATCAAACTTACAGTGCTAAATTCCCGAATGACCCACAAGCGGATAAGATGTTTTATCAAAGCAATGTAGCATTAGCACGTTTGCAAAAAACAGAAAGTTATGCGGCAGTTATTCGCAATACGAGCCAATTTATCCAAGAAAAATCGACTACCAATCCGCTTTTTGCCCCTTTCTTATTGATAAGGGCTCAAGCCTATGAGAATACAAATCAATGGTTTTTAGCCATGGATGATTATGTACAAATTGTAAGAAAGTTTACGACGGATTCTTCCGCCAAAGAAGCCATCATTGGTGCGAATGAATTATTGAAAAAAGCAGGTCGACACAGCGAGGCGATGGAATTGTATCACTTATATGCTAGCCAACATGGCGATGATCCAAGCTTAGCGGATCAATGGTTTGATATTTGTACAGAGATGTTCCAGCAAGCTAAATATAAATTAGTTGTTCCCGAACTTGTTCGTCTGATTCAAGAATATCCGGCTTATGGTCAATCAGATGCTTTGAATTATATGTTAGGGGTATCGACTTATCACACCAAAGATTTTGGAAATGCCTTGATTTACTTGAAGCGTAGTCAGCAAGGAGTTAGCTATGCAAATAAATCCCAATGGATGATTGCTTTGATTTATGAAGAGCAAAAGCGTTCGGATTTAGCAATCAGTCAATTGGTCGATTTAAAAGCCAATATGCCTTTTCAAGATACCCTTATGCTTGATGTGCAGGATAAATTGAAACAGTTATACGGCCAACAAAAGAAGTTTGATTTACTTAATCAGCTTTGGAACGATTTAGATGCTTCTGATTCGTTGCGTAAAAGTCAATGGGCCTTAGAAATTGGGCAGTTTGGCTTGGATGCCGTTGACTATGAAATCGCAAAACAATGGTTTGTTAAGTCGGTCAATTTTAATCAAGATGAAGTTGGCGCCAAAGCTGCTTTGGCTTATGCTAAAGTATTGGCTTTGCAAAAAGACTACAAACAGGCCAATGAATGGCTAGTGCTTCAGTTTGTTCAAGCCGACAGTCGTTATTATCATTTACCAGATGCAACGGTAGGTTTGGCCTATCTAGCTATGGCGGATAATTTTGTTCTACTTAAGAATTATGCGCAAGCCAAGGTGATTTTGCAAAGTATTTTAGCCAACTCGTCGGATGATGCCATTAAAGTATTAGCCAAGAAAAAAATGGAGGGAATTCAATAGATGAAGCAGATCATTTTACTTTTTATTGGCCTGATTGGATTGCTTAACCTTACCTATGCACAAGAATCGCGTATTGATCGTTCTACGATTACAATCCCGAATTCTACGCGCGCGGTCATGAATTTAAAAGTTACAGACAGGTCGTATTTGCCCATGAAAACTTTTGGTCAATCTGTATCGACTCCTTTGGTTGTTAAATTAAAAGAATCTGCTTGGGCAATTGATTCTTTGCCTAAAATTGAGGCACCGGCTCCCCAGGAAATGCGATCAGATGAGAACAATAAAACAGCTTACGGTGAGAAGTTTAAAAATGCAATCCTTTTCGGATTAGGCAATTATGGGCATACATTATTTGATTTTAACGTAAGCCAAAGTGCGAAGGAAAATAAATTCTTAGGCTTGTATTTGCATCATGATGCCAATCAGTTTGGTCCTGTGATGGCGGATTATTCAGCGAGAAGTCAAAACCTAGCGCGTTTGGAGAGCCGTTCCTTAGGTCGGGTGAATTATTGGGAAAGTACATTGGAATATAAGATGTTCTCTAATTACTATTATGGTTTAGCTGAAATACCTTCCTATGTAAAGGCTAGTGATCTTTTAGCGTCGTATACACAGATGAGTGCCAAAGGTAAACTGAGTAGTGCTAAGAAATCGGCTACATCCGATTATGAGTTGAGCATTCAAGCGGATCAGTTAACCAATCCTCAAGAATTGAACGAGCGTATCATCCAAGGCCATGGCATGTATGCCCATGCGATGTCGGAGAAACTACGATTCAAGTTAGTGGGTGATTATATTTATTCTGAATTCATCCCCAATGCGACCCTGCAAAAATGGAATCGTAATTTGTATCGTTTAAACCCTCATTTAGCCTATAAAAGCTCACGCGTTAGTTTGAATGCTGGCTTTATGTTTGTGACGGAATCAGATGATCCCTTAGTAGAGAAGACGAGTGTTTTTCCAATGTTGCAGATGGATTTTGGCGCTTCAGATTACATTCACTTGTTTGGTGGTGTGGGTGGCGATGTGCAGTTTAATTCATTCCAAAGTTACTTGAAGCAAAATCCTTGGATGCGTGTACCTAGTCAATTAAAGAATACGAATCAAGTTGGCCATGTGTATGGTGGGATTAAAGGAATTGGTGGGAATAAAGTCGTGGACTTTGAAGCGCAATATGATTATGCTGAATATTCCGACTTGCCTTTCTTTGTCAATGCTGTTACGGCACCCAATAAGTTTGATGTGCAATACCGCGGGGGATTAGAGAAAATTCAAGTCACTACGATTTCCGGTAACCTAAATCTGAATTTCACTTCTCAGTTTACATCGAGTTTTAAGTTTAATCATGTTATTTATGAGTTATTGGGTGTGAAGTTTAATGCACCGCATGTTCCTGCAACCAGTTTGTCATGGATTAACTCTTGGCGCATTTCTCCTAAAATCATGATTGCCCCTGATGTGTATTGGATGAAATCACTTTTTGCCTTAGAACCTGTCAAAAATCAGTTAATTCAGATGGATGATATTTTGGATGTCAATTTGAAAATAAATTACTTTATCAAACGAAATTTGAATATCGGTTTGTCAGGCAATAACCTCTTAGGTAAAAACTATCAAAAGTATTATCAATATCAGGTTCAAGGCTTAAATGCAACCTTATCATTAGCTTATTCTTTCTAATATGAAATACATTCTTTCCTTCTTTGTCGGGCTGTTTCTGTTTTCTTGTGGCTCGAATAATTCGTCTGAAAAAGTCAATCCTACACGTAGTTTGAATGAAGTGTTGGCCTGTGGAGATTTGGCGGGTCTTGAAAAGAAATATGGAAAAGAGTCATTGATTGCTGATACAACCTGGGTGATTGGCGATGACAGCTTGCGCGGTTCCATTTTATATCCCAATTCAAATCGTCAGGTGTATGTATATTACCGGGATGGTCAAATCGTCGATGTGACGATCGTCGGAAACGTTTCGGAATGGAAAACGGATTCGGGTTTATTGTTGGGTATGCCACTTCAATCCGTGCAAGCAATCAACCAAAAGAACTTTACCTTATCAGGATTTAACTGGAAGCATGCTGGGTCTGTTGTTTCTTGGGAGGGTGGTAAATTGATGGGAGACAGCACCTTAGGACATTTGGCATCTTTTTCAAATGCATCTAATCAGCATGATGGGATTTCGGATGCAGAATACCAACAAATTTCCGGTGAAACGGAATTTGATGTTCGCCATGAAGTGATTCAAAAATTGAATCCAAGCTTGGATTTGATCTCCTTGGTTCGTCCCTTTATTCCAAACAAAGAAGAGGGGAAAAGCATGAGCAAACGCATTTCGGATAGCCAAGTACCAGCAGGTAAGTAGTTATTATTTGAGTTTGGGATTGTTGTGATGTCTGTCTGCATCACGGACACTTTTCTTTGCTAAGTTTTTCGCTAAGGCCTCAGTTAGATTAACGCCCGTTTGATTAGCCAAACAAATTAAGACAAAGAGCACATCGGCCATTTCGTCTCCTAGGTCCTTATTTTTATCTGATTCCTTCTCAGATTGTTCCCCATAGCGACGAGCGATGATGCGGGCCACTTCGCCTACCTCCTCCGTTAACATTGCCATGTTAGTTAGCTCATTGAAATAACGAACTCCTACCGTTTTGATCCATTGGTCCACTTGTACTTGCGCTTCTTCTAAGGTCATGGTTAATTGGTTTTTGAATCAATGATAATGGTCACAGGGCCATCGTTACATAAGCTAACTTGCATATCCGCGCCAAATACACCCGTTTGAATCGGGGCGCCCATGGCAGTAGAAAGCTTTTCAATCATTAGCTCATATAAAGGGATTGCTTGTTCTGGTCTTGCCGAAGCTAAGTAACTAGGTCGGTTCCCTTTGCGGGTATCGGCATACAAGGTGAATTGGCTAATTAATAGGATTTGGCCTGAAACCTGTTCCAAGGAAAGGTTCATTTTTCCTTCGCTATCTGAAAAAATACGCATTCCATGAATTTTTCCTACGAGGTATTCGACATCAGCAGGGCTATCGTCAACATGTATGCCTAGGAGCACAACAAATCCTGTTCCAATGGAAGCATGTAATTTGCCTTCGATGTGTAAGGAAGCTGAACTTGCGCGCTGAATGACTGCTCTCATTGCCTACAACAAGAAATAGACAATTAAGAAATAAACTCCATACCCAAGGATGTCATTTGTCGTCGTGATAAATGGCCCCGATGCAACTGCTGGATTGATTTTTAATTGGTTCAAGACCAAAGGGGTAACTGTTCCCATCAAGGAAGCTAACATGACCACAGCAAATAAGGAAAGTGAAACGGTAATGGATAACATGATTTCTCCGCTATCGATCAACATCGAACATCCGAACGCAAAAATGGCTGCAATAAGGGCGTTGATTAAAGCTACGACAAAGACTTTTTGAAGACGTTTCCACAGCGTTGTGTCTAAACCACTTTTATCCGCTAAAGACTGCACGATGAGTGAGGAAGATTGAATCCCCACATTTCCACCCGTAGAACCAATCAAAGGGATAAATGCTGAAATAGCTGGTAATAAGGCAATCGTATCATCAAACCGGTCGATGATTTTAGCAGCTAAAAAGCTACCAACCATGCCACCGATCAACCAAGGTAAGCGAGAACGTACCAAGAGCCAAACGGAGTCATCTTCTTCTACGTCTTCTGAGATACCGGCCATCACCTGAATATCCTCTTGCGCGGATTCCGTGATGAAATCGACCACGTCATCAATGGTAATTCGACCTAATAATCGGCCTTGAATATTTACAACAGGAATAGCTTCCAAATCATATTTCTGCATCAAATCCGCCACTTCTTCGCCTGTGCTATAGGTTTGTACGGAAACGATTTCATCTGCCTCGAAAACATCTTGAATCTTGGAGCCCCGTTTAGCTAAAATGATTTTTTTCAACGAAACAGTACCCAATAAAATCCCATCATCATCCACTACATAAACCGAATAAACCTTCTCAACGTCCTCGGCTTGTCGGCGAATCTCCTCCACACATTCCGTCACCGTCTGTGTAACATTGATTTTGATTAACTCCTTCTGCATTAAACCACCCGCGCAATCCTCATCATAATGCATGAGATCAATGATGAAACGTGCTTGTTCGCGGTCTTTTAATAATGCGATTACTTCTTCGCGTATACGAACAGGTTGTTCGTTTAAGATATCCACCGCGTCATCGGAATCGACAATGTTGATGTATTCAGAAATTTCTTTGGAAGTGAAATTCTTTAAGAACTTCTTGCGATCATCTGTATCTAAGGCAGAGATAATCGCAGCGGCAATTTTGGTATCCAATAATTGGACCAAATACTTCGATTCTTCCCCGTTTAATTCATAGAGAATCGATGTGATATCAGCAGGGAATAAATCCTCAATCTTGGCAATGATCTCATCTTTCGCTTGATCGGTGATCAGTTGGCGAATTTCTTCTAAGAACTCTTTGGTGAGCTCAAACGGAAGGTGCTGTACATTGATTTCTTCCATGATGAGTTAATTAGATTGATCCGCAATTACGGAATTTTTGCCCAAAATGCCGTTAAGGCTATATTATTTTCTTATGCTCCTTGGTAACCGTTGGCTTCCCATAATTTGGTCAAGGTAGTAAACTCCTCTACACCTAATTGTTCCGCTCGTTTCGTTAATAAGGGATGATCCGGTAATTGCATCGCTCGCAACGCATTCCGTAAGGTCTTTCTTCGTTGGTTAAAGGCCATTTTGACCAACATCTTAAAGTGTTTTGGGTCACAGGCCAATTCCTTATTGAAGTTTCTGACCAAACGAATCACACCTGAGTTGACCTTTGGTGGTGGAGTGAATACTTCAGGCCCGAGGCTAAAGAGGTATTCGATATCGTAATAAGCTTGCAGTAAAACGCTCAGAATGCCATAGTCCTTGTTGCCTGGTTTGGCGGCTAAGCGTACGGCAACTTCTTTTTGTAACATACCTACGACCTCCACACATTGGTCTTTGTATTCCAAAATGCGGAAAAATATTTGGGTAGAGATGAAATAGGGGAAGTTACCAACTATCGCAAATTTGGTATCGCCAAAGATGTTCTCCAAGGGATAGCGTAAAAAGTCACCATCGATCAACCGAGGTCCCGTGAATTCTAAATAGTTCTTGCGTAGGTAATCGACTGATTCCTTATCAATTTCGATCAAGTAGGTTTCGTATGCTGTCTTCTTGACCAGATATTGTGTCAAGACGCCCATACCAGGACCAATTTCCAATACTTTTTGGTAGTTGGCATAATCCTGCAAGCCATCCACGATGCGTTGGGCCGCATCTAAATCATTCAAAAAGTGTTGACCTAAATTCTTTTTTGCTCTTACTTGCACGTGTTCTTGGGGCTTAAGGGTACGCGAAATTACGCCCTTTTTTGTACATTTAAGCAAAAATAGGGAATAAAGCCATGGCTGCTTGGGCAAATAAGACAAAGGACGATCTCATTCAGGAAATTCAAGAACTGAAAAAGCAATTGGACGTGTTGGAAATCAACGATGGCATTGCCTCCGAGACAACTTCGAAAGAGAATCTGATCAAAACCATGTCGGGCCTTAAATTATTTGGCATCATCATGGCGCTCGATGGGACGATTGTTTTTGCTAATGCATATACCCATCAATTATTAAATTACAAAGCAGGCGAGTTAAACGGCAAAGATTTTTTTGGTACCCTGTTACCTGAGGGAGAAACTGAAGATCGCCGAGCATCATTCCAAAAAGCCATTGCTTCTGGTGGTTTATTTGAAGATCGAGAACGAAATTACATTACGAAGACGGGTGCCATGAAATGGGTGGAGGTAGCCTCAACCATCGTTCAGGAAGCCGACCAAACAACTTACCTAAGTATCATTGGTGAAGACATCACCGAACGCAAAAAGGTTTCTGAAGCTTTAAGTAGGTCAAATGCCCAATTGCAAGACCTAATTAATAATACAACCGATTTAATTCAAATCACGGGTGTTTCAGGGCGCTTTCTGTTTGTCAATAAAGCCTGGTTGGAAACCATGGGGTATTCCGAAGAGGAAGCGCGTGACTTGAAAATTCAAGATGTACTCCATCCCGAATTTGCACATAACACCCAGGCGCAATTTGATTTATTGAGTAAAGGCGAGGAATTGCCAGAGTTTACGGCTGTTTTTCGAAGGAAAGATGGTCGCCGACTCTATGTTTCGGGCTCTGCGACATGTCGATTTGAACGTGGTGCTCCCACGGCTTATCGTTGTATTTTACATAACTCAACAGCGAAAGTTCGTGCGGAACGTGCAAATAAATTGTTCTCATCCATTGCGCAGGTAGCGATTAATTCGACCAATCTGGATGATTTGTATGTGAACATTCACAAGCAATTGGGTGAAGTGATTGATGTGAAGAATTTCTTCATCGCACAATACGATCCGGGCAAAAGCTATTTGTATTTCCCTTATTACATCGATGAGTATTTTGACTCGCGTGTCCATTTTACCAAACGTAAACTGGGAAATGGATTGACCGAATATGCAATCATGGCGAATAAGCCTTTGATTTTGCATGATGATGATATTCACCAACTCGCCAAAGAGAAGAAGATTTATTTATATGGTGTCGTTCCTAAAGTTATGCTTTGCGTTCCATTGCGTATAGGTGATCGGGTAACGGGAATCATTGGGGTGAAGTCCTATGAGCGGGCCAATAAATACGAGAATCGAGATTTGGAGTTATTGGACTTTATCTCAAGCCAGGTGGCTGTGGCTATTGCGCGTAAGCAGGCAGAAGAGGCATTAGCGCATGAAACCGCTCGTTTGAATGCCATTTTCGAGGGGAGTTCCCACTTGATGTGGTCGGTGAATAAACGATTAATGTTGACGAGTTTTAATCACGAATACGCGGAATTGCTCGAGCAGCAATTGCAGATCAAACCTCAATTGAATTTTAGTACGGAGAGTATGGGTTTCCAACTGGTTGCGCCGAATGAGCGAAGACCTTTGGAAGATAAATATAAACTAGCCTTCCGAGGGCAAAAGCAACACTTTGAATTAGAGCTTGCGACCAAATCCGGCGAACAAAAGTGGTTGGAGATTTACCTAAATCCGATCCAATCTGGCGGAAATATCGCTGAGGTTTCTGGTATAGCAAGGGATATTACGGATCTGAAGAAATACCAAGAGGAACTTGTCGAAGCGCGCGAACAAGCGGAACATTCCTTGAAAGTGAAGGAACAGTTTTTAGCGAATATGTCTCATGAGATTCGTACGCCCATGAACGGGGTAATTGGGATGGTGGATTTATTGTGCGATTCGCCCTTGAATGAAGACCAACAAGATTATCTACAAACGATACGTAAATCATCTGAAACGCTCCTTCATATTCTGAATGACATTTTGGATTTAGCCAAAATCGAAGCGGGGAAAATGGTTTTACATCCGGCTGATTTGGTATTCGAAGATTTATTGGATCGTTTGATGGCTTTATTTACCCCGATTGCACATCAAAAAGGAAATAAGGTTGCTTATTCCATCGCGGAGGATGTACCTAAGGTGGTTGTGGCTGATGAAACCCGACTATTACAAATCTTGTCCAATTTAACATCCAATGCGCTGAAGTTTACGGAGAATGGTTCCGTGACAATTTCGGTTTCAACGGCGAAGAAGACAGATACGCAAGTTGATTTGTTGGTACGTGTGACCGATACCGGAATTGGAATCAGTCCAGAAAATTTAAAGAAATTATTCTCGGCCTTCCAGCAATTGGATAATTCAACATCAAAGAATTACGGAGGAACAGGCTTAGGATTAGCGATTTCGCGCGAATTCTGTAAAATGATGGAAGGCGAAATCGGTGTTGAATCCGAGGAAGGAAAAGGTAGTACATTCTGGTTTACCGTACGTTTGGCTATCGGTGATGCCTCAAAAGCCTCGTCGATTCAACAGGCTGACCGTTTTGATATATCTGGTACATTGAAGGAAGTACATGCACGGATTTTATTGGTAGATGATAATGCGACCAACCGGAAAGTTGCCTCTCAAATATTAATGAAAGCCGGTTGTGTGGTGGAGACAGCCACGAGTGGGCAAGAGGCAATTAATCGCTTATCGCAGGATACTGATTTTGATTTAGTCCTCATGGATATTCAGATGCCAGAAATGGATGGGATGGAGACCACTCGCCGACTGAAAAAATCGCTTATCGAATTACCTCCGATTGTGGCTATGACCGCTTATGCCATGAAAGAAGACAGGGAGCGATTCTTGGCTGCGGGGATGGATGATTATTTAGCGAAACCGATCAGGGCCCAACAGCTCATTCAGATGGTAGGGAAATGGGTTCATGATGGACATGCGTCTGAGGATGTTATCCTGGATCTATCCCATCATGTGGTGGATGAAGAGGTTTTGAAATCGCTTTCTGATGCCGTGGGAGGTGACCCAGTTTTTGTAGAGGGAATGCTTACTGAATTTATTGCTGAAGCGGAGGAACAGATTGCTTTGGCTGAAAAGGCATACGAAGCTAATGATTGCAAAGGTGTTCAATCGGAATTACATACGCTGAAAGGAAATTCCGGTACTTTGGGGGCAGCGCAAGTCCACCATATTTGTGAGAAAATTGAGTTGAAGGCCAAGGTCTGTGAGTTTAGCCAATTTCCCCATGAGATCGTAGAATTGAAAGAAGCATTAGCTGCTTTTAAGCAGGTGATTTCAGACAGATTCGCCTAATACGTGCCATAATGGCCGATTTTCTTTGTGTGAAGCCCAGTGATTCACGCCAAAATTTCCGTTATTTATTCTTGGTTGTTCAATTGCATTAAGCCCTGCAAATATTTTAACCACATGAATCCAAATAACTATACTTCCCAATCGAGTGTCATCATTCAGCAGGCGATAGAAATTGCGCAGGAGCGGGGCCAACAGGCCATCGAGACTGGGCATTTGTTGCAAGCGATTTTACAAGATGATACCCAAACCGCTTCATTTCTATTGAAGAAATTAGGCGTGAATCCTTCCCAAATCCAAACGGCATTAGGTCCCATCTTACAAACCTATCCAAAGGTATCAGGTGATCAAGCCTATGCGAGCAATGCTTTGCAACAAGCCTTGCAACGTGCAGATAAATTAAAAGCGGATTTTGGAGATACGTTTGTGAGCGTGGAGGTTTTGTTTTTATCCCTATTGGATGGAAACGATTCCGTGGCCGATGCCTTGAAAAAGCTCGGATTAACAACGAAGAATTTTAAACAAGCAATCATCGAACTAAGAGGAAATAGAAAAGTGAACGATCCACATGCAGAAAGTACTTACCAGTCTTTGGAAAAGTATGGTAAGAATTTAAATGAATTAGCGAAGGCAGGTAAAATTGACCCAGTGATTGGACGCGACGAAGAGATTCGTCGGGTCTTGCAAATCCTTTCCCGACGGACCAAAAACAATCCTATGTTGGTAGGTGAGCCGGGTGTAGGTAAAACGGCGATTGTCGAAGGCTTAGCCCAACGAATTGTATCAGGTGATGTGCCTGAGAATTTGAAGTCCAAAATCGTCATGTCCTTGGATATGGGATTGTTGGTGGCCGGTGCCAAATACAAAGGTGAATTTGAGGAGCGTTTGAAAGCGGTGATCAAAGAGGTGACAGATTCTGATGGAGAGATTGTCTTATTCATCGATGAGATTCACACCTTGATTGGTGCTGGAGGCGGGGGAGAAGGTGCCATGGATGCAGCGAATTTATTAAAGCCAGCTTTGGCGCGTGGTGAATTGCATGCGATCGGTGCGACGACTTTAAAAGAGTACCAAAAGTATATCGAGAAGGATAAGGCTTTGGAACGTCGTTTTCAATCTGTGATTGTGGATGAACCGGATGTTGCGGATGCGATTTCTATCTTGCGTGGTATCAAAGATAAATACGAATTACACCATGGGGTGCGAATTCAAGATGATGCAGTTATAGCGGCGGTGGAATTGTCTAGCCGATACATTTCGGATCGTTTCTTGCCGGATAAGGCGATTGACTTGATGGATGAGGCTGCAGCGAAAATGCGTTTGGAGATTGATTCCGTGCCTGAGGCGATTGATGATATTCAGCGGAAGATTATGTCCTTGGAGATTGAGCGCGAAGCGATTCGTCGGGAAAATAACAAGGAAAAAGAAGCAGTCTTAAATCGTGAATTGGCTGATTTGTCGGAGAAACGTGATGCTTTGAAAGCGCAATGGCAATCCGAGAAAGGCGTTTTGGATACGATTCGTGCGGAGAAAGAGAAGATTGATAAGTTGAAGTTGGAGGCCGATCAAGCGGAGCGCCAAGGAGATTATGGCAAAGTGGCTGAAATACGTTACGGTCGTTTGGTAGAGTCCGAACAGAAATTGAAAGATTTACAAGAGAAGTCACAGGGAGAGAATGGTATGTTGCAGGAAGAGGTGACGGCGGAGAATGTGGCTGAGGTGGTTGCGAAGTGGACAGGTATTCCAGTGAGCAAAATGTTGCAAACGGAAATCGAGAAATTATTGCATCTCGAGGATGAGTTACACAAGCGTGTGGCGGGTCAAGATCAAGCGATTGAATTGGTTTCGGATGCGGTGCGCCGATCACGTGCGGGCTTGCAAGATCCACGCAGACCGATTGGATCCTTCATTTTCTTGGGGACGACTGGGGTAGGTAAAACGGAATTAGCGAAGTCTTTGGCATCCTATTTGTTCAATGACGAGAATGCAATCGTTCGAATCGACATGTCGGAGTACCAAGAACGCCATGCCGTTTCGCGTCTCGTGGGAGCGCCTCCGGGATACGTAGGATACGATGAGGGCGGTCAATTGACGGAAGCCGTACGCCGTAAGCCTTATTCGGTTGTGTTGTTGGATGAAATTGAAAAGGCGCATCCAGATGTTTGGAACATCTTGTTGCAGGTGTTGGATGAAGGCCGATTGACCGATAATAAAGGTCGGACGGCGAATTTCAAGAACACGATTATCATCATGACTTCGAATATTGGTAGTCATTTGATTCAAGAGAAATTAGGCCAAATGGAGGGTTGGAACAATGCTATCGTGTTGGAGGAGGCGAAAGAAGAGGTGATGGCTTTGTTGAAGCAACAAGTTCGCCCCGAGTTCTTGAATCGGGTGGATGAGGTTGTCTTGTTTGAACCATTAACGCAGGAGCATGCTCGAAAGATTTTGAGCATTCAGTTTAAGGAGATTCAGAATCGTTTGGCGGAGCAACATATCACGATTGAAGCGACCGAGGAGGCATTGGATAAATTAGCCAAAGAAGGATTTGATCCTTTGTATGGCGGTCGGCCGATGAAGCGCGTTCTCCAACGGGTTGTGTTGAACGAATTGTCGAAGTCCATTTTATCGGGCAAGATTCAGAAGGAATCCGCGGTGTTGATGGATGTGGATAAGGAGGGCAATTTGACCTTTGAGAACGTGGTGGTAGAGATTTAATTGAGTGGCACTTTTCTTTGGCAAAGCTTCAAGCTTTGCCAAAGTTTGAGGCGCATTGCGCCGATTCCCCAGACTAAAGTCTGGGGTTTTTTATTTTTATAGACGCGAGGTATCACGTCTCTACATTATGCCTAAAAATTCTGCCAACAAACCGGTCTCGTAAACCGGTAAATAGCCTCGGTACCTACTGAAGTACTTCGTGCATCCGTTGTTGCTGGGAAAGGGCCACCATGCACCATCGCAGGGGAAACTTCAACTCCCGTAGGGAAGCCATTTAAAAGTATACGCCCAACCTTTTGGCTAACTTCGTCAATGAGTTCATCTAACGTTGTAAGCTCAATGGGTTCCGCTTGAATGGTTGCGGTTAGTTGGCCTGGCATCTGCTCCGTAAAGGCAATCATCTCAGCTAAATCTTGACAAACAACAGCTAACGTACAAGGGCCAAAAACCTCTTCCATCACCTCAGGATACGCTAATGCCTCTTTTACGCTCGTGCTAAATAAACTTGGAGCCGGACTATCAGAAGCCGTTAGTCGTTGTGTAGCGGGATGATGATTTAAGGTCGTAAAACCATGCTCAAAGGATTTTTTGATATCCGTAGTTAAGAAGGTGCCCAAAGGCATTTGATCTAATTTCGTGGCCAAAGTATTTAAAAACGCTTGATCCTTTTCGAGGATAACAATCAAGCCAGGATTGGTACAAAATTGGCCTACGCCCAAACATATCGATTGACTAAATGCATCTGCCAAAGCTTCGCCTTGCGAGGCAATTCGATCGCTAAACATGTAAACGGGATTGATGGAACCCATTTCGGCATAAACGGGTATAGGCACCTCTCGGCGAACCGCGAGGTCGTATAGCGCTTTCCCACCTTTGTAGGAACCGGTAAATGCCACAGCTTTGGATAATGGATGTTGGACTAAATATCCACCGATTTCATGTCCTTGCGCATGCAAAAGGGAAAAGGTTCCGTCTGGCATGCCTGTTTTTAGAGCCGCTTTTTGAATCGCCTGGCCAACTAAATCACAGGTATTTGGATGAGCGGGATGGGCTTTGAAAACCACAGGACAACCGGCAGCCAAAGCGGATAAAGTATCTCCTCCTGCCACAGAAAAGGCTAAAGGGAAATTGCTCGCTCCGAAAACCACCGTAGGCCCCAAGGGAATTTGTGTTTGGACCAAACGAGGCTTGGGTAGCGGTTGGCGTTCTGGCATCGCTTCATCGACGATTTCTCGTTTCCAAGTAGGGTTTGATATGAAATTGGCAAATGCTTGAATTTGACCAATCGTCCGACCTCTTTCTCCACTGATACGCGCTTCAGGCAATCCTGATTCCGCGCAAGCTGTTTGGATTAATAGATCGCCGATGGCTAAAATTTCATCCGCAATGGCGTTAAGAAAGCTCGCTCGTTTTTCGTCGGAAATTTTGCGATACGTTTTGAATGCCGAGGAGGCTTTCAGTAAGGCTTCATTAGCTTCATCAACCGTTGATTCGGTAAAAACTTGAGGTAATAATTCACCCGTAGCTGCTTGAACCCCTTGAAAATTCCGGTGACCGGTTGCTTTTGTTTGAAAGCCTATGAGTTGTTTTCCTGTTAAATTCATGGGTGTACGGTTTGAATCAGTGTGCCGATGGGCTCGATTTGTATATGTATTTCGTCGTTTGCTTGTAAGGTAAAAGGAGGGTCTGGCACGATGCATGTTCCGGTCATTAAATAAGCGCCCTGTGGGAAACTCATTTCGCGGGTAAGGTATTCTACTAATTCCGCATGGCTACGTTTCATTTGGGAAATGGTCGTATCACCTTGAAAAACTTCTTGCTTGGCTCTGAAAATGCGCATCGAAATAAGCGTTTCAGGAGCGAGGGGTTTATCTGTCACTACTAAACATGGGCCAATTCCCGCGGAGGCGTCGTAGACTTTGGCCTGCGGAAGATACAAGGGGTTTTCTCCTTCAATATCCCGAGAGCTCATGTCGTTGCCGATGAGGTAACCCGCGATTTGATTTTGCCGATTAATGAACAAGGTCAATTCGGGTTCGGGAACATTCCATGCGGAATCCTTACGGATTCTCACGAGGCCATGTTGGCCTACTGCTCTTAATTTATTGCCTTTATAGAATATTTCGGGTCTTTCTGCGTCATATACTTTGTCGTAGAAAGTATCGCCACCGGATTCTTTGGACTCCTCCATGCGAGCCACTTTACTCCGTAAATAGGTCACACCCGCTGCCCAAATCTCTTGAGATTCGATAGGTGTTTGAATGGAAGCGCGTGAATTGCCTGCGTATAACTGTTTTTCGCAGAATTGAAATAAATGAGCTTGATTGATGCAATCATCCCAATTTTCGGATAAGACTGAGGTCAATTGCCCTGACGCATTTTCGATTTGGATACCCGAATCGACGAGGTAAATTTTATAGTAGTTCATAGGTTTAGTTAGCATGTGAGATGCTTTAAACAAATCTACTGAATGAAAGTCGAAGGGAAAAGGGTGAAGGCTTATAAATTTGGAAAGGAGAGGTCTTCGTCGATGAGTGGCCAATGTACCCCAGTTCCCGAAGGGCTAATTTCAAAAGTGTTTCGTTCGATGGTGGATGCGTGCATCAATTTTTGAGAAATCGTAGCTAAAGCCGTTTTAATTGATTTTTTTTTCACCTTGAATGATGATCATATCACCCTCAAATCGAATTTCCCGAATGTGTTTTTGATTTGATTTCATTGGTAATCGTTGAAATAAATATTCCAAGTTTTGATGATCCTAGGTAATTGCTCAATTAAAATTTCTTCTATTTCTCGTTGCTGGATTGGTTTCAAATTAAATGAATTTGCATAGGATATCATATTCAATTTTTGACTAATCCAATATTTTACTTCCGATTCCCCTTTAATTGCATGGATATGCTTTGCTCATTTCCTTCGTTGGAATAAAAAAATATTCTCCAGCCTTTTTTTCGAAAAATAGTGGGCATTTCGTTTGATTTGCTCGAAGTAAACCAAACAATCGTTCGACTGATCTTTTAAAACTGATAATCAATTTAGATTATCAATAGATTGATTTTAAAAGTTTTCCAATGCTTTCTCAAATGCATTTTGGACCTCCGCTGAGATGCGATGCGGGAAACTAAGCTTATACCAACAATCATTATTGACCTCTTGCTCGACAATTTGAATGGGGTATTTTTTGATCACTTTCATGACCTCATTCATTTGGGGATAACTGAAGCGGATTTCGTAGGTGTCCATCGGTTCGATTTCGATGATGTTGGCTGCAGCAAAGGCTTCGAGGCTTGCTTCTTTATAGGCTTGAATTAATCCAGGTACACCCAGAAGGGTTCCTCCAAAATATCGAACCACCGCAACCATCGTGTAGTGGACATTATTGGAAAGAATCGTATTTAAAATCGGTTTCCCTGCACTTCCTGATGGCTCACCATCGTCATTGGAACGCGCTTCTTCGGGGGTAAAACCGAGTCGGTAAGCGTAGCAAATATGTCGGGCTTTCGGATGCAATTCCTTTAAGGAATTTATCTGTTCCTTGATATCTTCGACATCTTTCACGGGAAATACATATCCGATGAATTTACTTCCTTTATCTTTGTAGAGTCCCTCGGCGGGTTGTGAAACGGAAAGATAGGAATCAGGAAGGGACATGCTTGCAAATAAAAATTCAATTTATGCATAACAATCATTTTTTCCTACGAATCTTAGCTCGGGAGTTACGTCAAATTTTGACCTATGCGCGGCTCAAGCAATGTTTTTCGCAGGAAAAGGATGAGCTAGTCATTGGATTTGAGAGGCAAAATGGACAAGATTTTTGGATCAAATGTAGTTTTGGTTCGCAGTTTTCGAGTTTGCAATTTCCGGATGATTTCCGACGGGCCGGTCGGAATTCCGTGGATTTGTTTTCGGATTTGCTTCTTCATGAAGTGCAAGATGTACGTGTTTTTGAGAATGAGCGTGCTATCGGTTTATATTTTCTGGGTGAACAGGTTTTGGTTTTGAAATTATTTGGCAATCGTTCCAATGTAATCCTTTTTCAAGTAGGGGAACATCAAGGCCAATTTCAGAAACGATTAGGGAAGGACTTTGATTTGACTTTAGGACAATTGGATCGGACGATCGATCAGTCCTTTGAAGCCTTTCAAGAAGCCGAAGGGGATTGGATGGCATTGTACCCAACCTTAGGAAAGGAGGGAGGCAATTATTTGCAAAGTTTGGGCTATGCGAATCAATCCCTTGAAAGTCAATGGAAAAGCTTGCAGCAAACGTTGCAATGGCTTGATGAACCTCAGATTTCGATCGTTGAGACGGCTAAAGGAATTTCATTGACTTTATTTCCAAATGATGGAGAAGTCCTTTATCAAACGAAGGATGTTTTTGATGCTTTGAATCAATTTTATTCCTTGCATTATTCAGTAGGGGAGTTTCGTCGGGAGAAATCTTTGTTGATGGAAACGCTAGGTAAATTACACCTTAAGGCGATTCATTACCTGGAAAGTTTAGAAAAGCAGCAAGTTAAACGTGATTCGAGTTTAGCTTTTGAAGAAATTGGAAATATTTTAATGGCCTTTTTGCACCTGATTCCCTCTGGAGCTAAGTCGGTTGAACTAGATGATTTTTACCACGGAGGAAAGGTTACTATTAAACTAAATCCATTGTTGTCGGGCCCTCAAAATGCCGAAAATTACTATCGAAAGGCGAAGAATTTCTCCAAAGAAATTGCGCAATGGGAAGCTACGATTGCCAGAAAAAAGGCTGAAATCATTGAATTAGGGACCCAACTAAAAGGCGTCGAAGCAGCTCAGGTTCGTAGGGAGTTGAAGCCTTATTTACAATACTTGAAGGTCCAACAATCGACCAAGCAATCATCGGAAGAATTGCCATTTAAGCAATTTGTGACATCGGGTTGGACGATTTGGGTGGGCAAGAATGCGAAGAATAACGATTTATTGACGCTGAAATATGCAAAGAAATTTGATATTTGGTTGCATGCGCGGGATGTTTCGGGTTCCCATGTGATTATTCGAAATCCGCAACAGCAAACGGTGCCCAAACATGTGATTGAGAAGGCTGCAGAACTTGCTGCGCATTTTTCTAAACGGGCGACTGAGTCGCTTTGTCCTGTTATTGTGACCGCGAAAAAATATGTTCGAAAGACGAAGGATTTATTGCCTGGGCAAGTGATTGTCGATCGGGAGGAAGAGGTTGTATTGGTTAGGCCGAATTATTGGGAATAGTATAATTCCGTTAAATCCTTTTCTTTTCTCCTGAAATACCCTATTTTCGCAGAGATTACCCTTAACTAAACCCACTTTTTATGCAATCACACAGTTTACAGCTGCTCGACTATCTCGTATTTTTATTTTATTTCATTGTCGTTTCTGGCTACGGTTATTGGATCTACAATAAGAAAAAGTCAAAAATTACAGATTCAAATGATTTCTTTTTAGCGGAAGGGTCATTAACCTGGTGGGCCATTGGTTCTTCCTTAATTGCATCAAATATCTCTGCAGAACAGTTCATTGGAACGTCAGGAGATGGTTTTCAGATGGGTTTGGCGATCGCTACCTATGAGTGGATGGCTGCAGCAACGCTGTTGATCGTTGCGATTTTCTTCATGCCGATCTATTTGAAGAACAAGATTTTTACGATGCCTCAGTTTTTAAATAGACGGTATAATTCCACTGTGAGTTTGATTATGGCCGTTTTTTGGTTGTTGTTATACATCGCGGTTAACTTAACATCCATTTTATATTTAGGCGCTTTAGCTGTTTCTACGATTTCCGGATTAGACTTCACGGTTTGTATGATTGCGATGTCGGCATTTGCCATTGTAATCACACTAGGCGGTATGAAGGTAATTGGTTACACCGATGTAATTCAAGTTGTTTTCTTGGTTTTAGGAGGTTTGGTTACTTCTTATTTGGCCTTGAATTTAGTTTCTACACGTTTTGGAGGCGAAGGCGTTATGAATGGTTTGAATCATTTAATGACCAAAGCGCCCGATCATTTCCACATGATTTTCAGTAAAGACAACGCAAATTATCCTTCATTGCCAGGTTTAGCGGTGTTGATTGGTGGTATGTGGATTGTCAACTTAAACTATTGGGGATGTAATCAATACATTACACAAAGAGCTTTGGGAGCTGATTTGCCAACAGCCCGTAACGGGATTTTGTTTGCAGCATTCTTAAAAATGATGATGCCAATTATCGTGGTTTTACCAGGTATTGCGGCGTATTTATTGTGGAAAGACGGGATGTTCCAAGCAGAAATGATGAAAGATGGCGTTTTGAGCAAGGATAATGCTTACCCAGTGTTATTGAACTTGTTGCCAGTAGGATTGAAAGGATTGTCATTTGCCGCGTTAACGGCAGCCGTAGTTGCTTCGATGGCAGGTAAGGCGAATTCAATCTCGACTATTTTCACGTTGGATATTTATAAGAACTACATCAACCCAAATGCATCTGAGAAACAATTGGTTTCCATTGGACGCTTTGCGGTGGTTGCTGCTATCATCATCGCTATTTTAATTGCTCCTTTTATGGGCATCGATAAGAAAGGTGGTTTCCAATTTATTCAGGAATATACAGGGTATTTTTCACCGGGAATTTTTGCTTTGTTTATCATGGGATTCTTCTGGAAACGTACGACTTCAAAAGCAGCATTATTCGCTTTGTTAGGTGGTGTGACATTCTCGGTCGTATCCAAGTATATTCCAACCTGGACAGGCGTTACAGATTCGATCTTCTATTCGTCTTTCCAAGATGCAGATGGCATGTATGTGATTCCATTTATTGATCGTATGGGCTGGGTATTTACCTTCTGTATCACTTCGATGGTGGTCATCTCATTGCTAGATCCTGAATCGAAGAACAATCCCAAAGGCTTGGAAATCGATGCGAAGATGTTCAAATTGGCACCTTCATTTATCGCGGGATCTGTGATTATTGTGATGATGTTGTTGATGTTGTATACTTATTTTTGGTAGTCGTTAGACTTTGGACGTTAGACTTTAGTCAACAAAAAAACCTCAGGAATTTCCTGAGGTTTTTTTATTTTAATTTTCCAACGTCCAACGTCTAAGATTCAATGTCTAATAGACGCGAAGTATCGCGTCTCTACATTCCAACGTCCAACGTCTAATGTCCACCGTCTAACGTCTATAGCGCCCCTGCAATAATCGAATCAACAACACTCGGATCCAATAACGTAGATGTGTCCCCTAAGCTACCAAATTCTCCTTCTGCCACCTTGCGTAATATTCGGCGCATGATTTTGCCTGAACGGGTTTTGGGTAAACCTGTAACGAATTGGATCTTATCCGGTTTAGCGATAGGCCCGATAACACGTGCTACAGTCGCCAAAATATCTTTTCTAGTTAATTCATCGTTGATCGTTGGATGCTCGCAGATCACATAGGCATAGATTCCTTGTCCTTTGACATCATGCGGAAATCCGACAACTGCAGACTCAATGACACCCGTGTGCATATTGATTGCATTTTCAACTTCTGCCGTTCCGATGCGGTGGCCTGAAATATTCATGACATCATCTACACGACCCGTGATGCGGTAGTAGCCATCTTCATCACGCATACATCCATCGCCGGTAAAGTAAAGTCCCGGATAGGTTGAGAAATAGGTTGTCTTGCAACGCTCATGGTCGCCATATGTCGTACGGATAATGGATGGCCAAGGGTATTTGATACACAAGTTTCCATTGACACCATTTCCTACAATTTCTTTGCCATTTTCATCAACTAAAATCGGTTGGACCCCTGGCAATGGAAGTGTGGCAAAGGCAGGTTTCAACGGCGTAATCCCAGCAATGGGAGAAATCATTAATCCTCCGGTTTCTGTTTGCCACCAGGTATCAACTATTGGGCAATTGCCTTGGCCAATTTTCTCATGGTACCATTGCCATGCTTCTTCGTTGATAGGTTCTCCTACGGAGCCCAAAACGCGCAGAGAACTTAAATCTTTGCCTTCCAACACCTCGTCGCCAAAACCCATCAACGAACGAATTGCCGTAGGAGCCGTGTAGAAAATATTGACCTGATGACGTTTGATGATATCCCAGAAACGCCCAGCATCAGGGTAAGTTGGAATTCCTTCAAATAAAACAGATATAGCGCCATTCAATAAAGGACCATAGACCAAATAGGAGTGACCTGTAATCCAACCGATATCGGCCGTACAGAAAAAAACATCACCTGGATTGTATTGGAAAACATTGGCAAATGTATAGGCAGTATAAACCATGTAGCCACCACAGGTATGTACTACACCTTTCGGTTTGCCTGTTGATCCAGATGTATATAGAATGAATAATGGATCTTCCGCATTCATGGGCTCAGGAGGGCATTCTGACGAAGCTTGGGCTTCTTCCTCTTCCCACCAAAGATCTCTGCCTTTTAGCATAGCAACGGGAGTTTTGGTGCGTGTTTTAACAATGACTGTTTCTACAAAAGGACATGAAACCAATGCATCATCCACGGTTTCTTTCATCGGGATGTTTTTATTTCCACGGACCGCCCCGTCCGTTGTAATAACAATCTTGCACAGGGAATCATTAATGCGGTCCGAAATAGATTGCGCTGAAAAACCGCCAAAAACGACGGAGTGTATCGCCCCGATTCGGGCACAGGCTAATACGGCAATGGCTAATTCGGGAATCATCGGCATGTAAATACATACTCGATCTCCTTTTTTGACCCCTTGCGCTTTCAATACGTTGCTGAATTTACAAACCCGCGTGTACAGCTGTCGGTAGGTCAATGTGATGGCCTCATCTCCAGGTTCGTTGGGTTCATAAACAATGGCCGCCTGATCCGGAATAGTTTTAAGATGGCGATCTAGCGCATTGGCAGTAATATTCATTTGACCATCTTCAAACCATTTGACAGAATAGTCATCAAAACTCCAATCCAACACTTTGGTAAATGGTTTAATCCAATCAAATTCGTTGGCAATATTTGCCCAAAATCGCTCAGGGTGATTTACACTTTCAGCGTAGGCCTCATGGTATTGTGCTAATGATGTAATTCTCATGTTCTCTATAGGTTAGTTTTTTAGTTTCTCGTATAATTCGTTTATTTTTTTGACTAAGTCGCGATTTGAAAAGGGTTTAGGAATATATAAATCCGCACCCATTTCGTAGCCTTTTTCAATATCTGATTCAGCTATTTTTGCCGAAATGAATACGACTGCAGGTTGATAGTTGGGTTTTAGCGCTTTGGCTTGTTTGCATACTCCATATCCATCCACCTTGGGCATCATGATATCCAATATGATTACCTCGGGTAATTCTTTTTCGATTAATTGAATGGCTTCTTCTCCATCCCGAGCGACAAATACCTGATTCCCATCCTTTCGCATGAGGAAATCAAGTGACATCAATATTGCAGGCTCATCATCTGCGATTAAAATTCTCATATTAGGCTGTTTTTTGTACGGGTAATTTAAGGATAAATTTGGCTCCATGTCCTAAAGAACTCTCTAAATGAATCGTTCCTTGGTGCATTTCAATAATTTTTTTAGAAATGGATAAACCCAGCCCTGAACTGTCTATTTTACGAGTAGGGTTATCTACTTGCTTAAATTTTTCAAAAATTTGATCATGATATTTCGGGTCGATGCCGATCCCATTGTCTTCTACATCTAGGCAAATGTGTGTGGCATTTTCATACAAACGAACTTGAATTATCCCCTTGCCAGGTTCCACATTTTTTATTGCGTTAGAAAGTAGGTTAATAATTACTTGAACCAATTTTTCAAAATCACCATCGATTTGTCGTTGGGTCCGTTTTTGACTAACATCTACATTGATTATAACTTGATTGTGTTGGGCTATTGCTGTAAAATTCAGCATCGCTTTTTCGATAACTGCAATTAAATCAATAGAACGCATATCAAAATTAACTTTTCCAGCAGCTAATTTTTCCAAATCAAGGACTTGGTTGACGAGCCGACTTAAGCGGTCTGATTCTTGAATGATTGTTTCCAAAAAGGCTTTACGCTCCTCTTGACTAATGTCCTCGTGATCTACCATGATTTCTGAAAGGGATCGAATCGAGGTGATTGGAGATCGAATTTCATGGGTAACTGTCGTTAAGAATTCATTCTTTTGTGCATCAATTTTGACTAATTCAGCATTGCTAGCTTGTAAGTCTTTGGATTTTTGCAATAAGTGGATTACTTCTGGCATCCCGATTTGCTCTTCTTTGGATATGGCAGAAATAATTAGTCGGGCAGAAGTTGAACCCACAAAGCCAGCTAGTATTTTCTCAGTCTGCGTAACCAAGATAGGGTCAGCAAAGGTTTCGCTCAATGACAGATTATTAGCTTTTGCAATTTGTTTGAGTCTTTGCTCCGTATTGATTTTGCCAATGAAGCCGGTAAGTGCTTGTTTTAAATCTTTTAATCGAGCTTTCCCACGCCATATGGTTGAGTTTTCGATGTTTTTGGAATACTCAAATACGTCAACGAATAGGTAAGATTGGTTGGCATCTTTTCCGTTTTGTTTACTTATTATTGAAACGGCATAAAGGGCTAAGACATTGAACGTAATCGACCAATAGGCGGCATTAGAAACAGGATTCAAACCTTCAATGCGAAACGCATCCGTAGAAATTCCGAACGAAGGTAGAAATAATAAAGCCGCACTGATCGTAAATCCAATTAAAATTCCAGCTAATGCCCCTTGCCGACTAGCTTTCTTCCAATATATCCCGAGAATTGTGGCTGGGGCAAATTGCGCCACAATCACAAAAGAAGTCATCCCAACCGATACAAGATTAACAAGGCTTTCTGTTTCGCGGTAATGGGCATAACCTAACAGCATAATCGCTACAATCATAATCCGGCGTATATTTTGATTAATTGAGCCTAGTTTGTTTTGATTATCACTAAAAAAACCTTTTTGTTTTAATAATAAAGGCATGATAAGGTTGTTGCTAATCATAGAGCTGATCGCCATGGTTTCCATGATGACCATGCCCGAAGCGGCTGAAAATCCACCGAAATAAACGATGAAAGCTAAAAGCTTTGATTGAAAATAGATGGGTAGTCCTAGGACATATAAGTCCGAGTTTAACCCACTTGTATGCAATAAGGCATATCCAGCAATTCCCAAAGGAATAACAAAGAGATTTATCAGCATCATGTAAAGTGGAAATATCCATGAGGCTTGTTTGAGGTTTTCTTCTTCACCTATTTCGACTACTGCCACATGAAATACGCGGGGAAGAAATAAAAAGGCAATTCCACAAAGTATAAATTGGATAAACCAGTTTCCATATCCTCCATTTGTTGAAATGTTAGGTAATGAAATGTTATTAAGTTGGGTAGTGGCATCCAAGCCTTGGTAAATTTGATAGGAAATGTAAATGCCAATGGCTAAAAAGGCTATAAGCTTGATGATTGACTCCATCGCAATGGTGAAAATCATTCCTTCATGTTTTTCTGAAGAATCAAATTTACGTGGCCCTAATACGAGAATAAATAGGGTTAGCGAAATGAATAGTAGGAAGGAAGGGTCTAAATAAAATGTAGTGCTAGGTGTAGATTGGGTAATTAAATCAAAACTTTGTGCGATGGCTTTTAATTGCAGACCGATGTAGGGGATCCCAGCGAATAAGGAAATCAATGTCACCCCTAAACCGATTCTGCTGTCTTTACCATACCGCGATGAAATGAAATCGGCAATGTTTGTAATATTATGAATTTTCGCAATTCGAACCATTTTTCGAACGAATCCCCATGCGAGAATCATCACTAAGGTAGGCCCCAAATAGACACTTAGAAAACTGAGTCCATTGCTCGTTATTTGTCCTACGGAACCATAAAATGTCCATGCTGAACAATAGATGGCCAAGGATAATGCATAAATGAGGGGGTTGTTTATCAAGCTTTTGTTTTGCGCTTTTTTCTTTTCAGCCCAAAAAGCCAAAAGGAAAAGTATGCCCAAATAAGCAATTGACAAGAAGGCTATTTCCCAAACGCCCATGTTATTATTTAGATCTACGGTTTAAGATGATTCCTGTGCATACGATCGCACCGATCCAAATTACCAGGATGTATAAGTATATTAGAGGGATGCCGAAAACGCTTTTTGGCGAATCAAAAAAATGGAGAATGGGGAAGTTTAATAAACCCAAAAACACAATCGACACTAAAATTAATTGGTTATTTCGCATCCTAATATATAACAAACGCCTACCTAGCTTATTGAGCTAGATAGGGCGCTTGTCGGTTTGTTTGTTGATTATACGTTATCAAACTCGCCAGTCAAAGAATAATATCCGAAAACTGACATTCCAATGGAAATTAACGGAGCTAATACACACGTATATATAATCGCAGGTACTAAATCGTTTCCTCCTTTTTCCCACAAGGGAAGTGCTTGGAAATACACTAAATAAATGCCTGCTGCTACACCTAGTGCAATCCAAACAAGGCCTAAAATTTTCTTTATCGCGTTCATATTAAATTTTCTTTATAGGATGCTAGGCGTGTTTTTTGTCGCCTTTGATGTAAATGAAACCAATAACTACACATACGCTTACCAAAGCGATTGGGTAATTCAAGCCTTCCAAATAGGGTTTTGCGAAACTTGCCACTTGGCCAGCTTCTTCAGCAGCTTTGTTTGTGTCTTTTGCCGTCGTAACTAAAAAAGTTGCAATTGCAGGCATCAATCCTCCGAATATACCATTTCCAATATGATAGGGCAATGACATGGATGTATATCGAATTTTGGTCGGGAATAATTCAACCAAAAATGCAGCTATTGGTCCATATGCCATGGTTACAAAGGAGATTAATAAAAATACCATCCCAATTAATGTCCATTTGTCTGAGTCATTGATGGTAATTGTTTCCTTCACATCTGCTTTTGGTGCTTCAGCTGTTTTATCTGCTAATACGACTAATTTACTTACTTTTTTATATGTAGCTCCATCCGTATAGCTTCGCGTTGTCGTTGTTGTAATGAGTGAATCCACGGTAGATTTGGCATTTAAAGCCCTTGTTTCCTCAATTTTTTCAGAACCTGCAACAACTTCTTTGTTCTTCACATTAACAGTTTCGTACATTTTGTCGAAGATGGGACGATAGGCGAATACAGCGATAGCCATACCAGCGAGCATGATCCCTTTGCGGCCAATTTTGTCGGATAAGGCACCAAAGAATATGAATAGGGGCGTTCCTAACAATAAACCAATCACTAAGATGGTATTCGTTTGAATGTCATCTAGATTACAAATTTTCAATAAGAAAGTTTGCGCATAAAATTGACCGGTATACCAAACCAAACCTTGACCCATGGTTGCGCCGAAAAGGGCAAGCAAAACGAATTTCAAGTTTAATTTGTTACCAAAAGACTCCTTCAATGGATTCGTAGAGGTCGCACCTTCTTTTTTTGCCTTTTCAAACATAGGAGATTCTTCCATATTGCGACGAATTAAGAATGAAATGCCGACCATGATGATGGAAAGTAAGAAGGGTACGCGCCAGCCGTAATCATCAAATGCTTCTTTGCTCATGGATGAACGAGTCAACATAATGACGCCCAAGGAAATAACTAACCCCACCGTAGCTGTCGTCTGGATCCATGAAGTGAAGAATCCACGACGCTCAGCTGGTGAATGTTCGGCCACGTAGGTAGCTGCACCCCCATACTCACCACCTAAGGCTAAACCTTGCAATAAACGTAAAGTCAATACGATGAAGGGTGCCCAGCCGCCAATCGTTGCATAAGAAGGTACTAAACCGATGGCAAAAGTTGCGCCACCCATTAACATCAACGTAACCATAAATGTGTACTTACGGCCGATCAAATCTCCCAAACGCCCAAATACTAAGGCACCAAATGGCCGTACGACAAAACCTGCTGCGAATGTCGCTAAGGTATTTAAGAAGGCTGCGGTCGGGTTATCCGTTGGGAAAAATTTGGTCGATAACACAGTTGCTAAGGAACCGAAAATGTAAAAGTCATACCACTCAATGAGTGTGCCGACAGACGAGGCGCTAATGATGTACGCCAGGCTTTGTTTTTTTTGTGACATAGTTTTTTGAATTAAATGGTTTAAAATAAGTTTATAGGTAGTTGGCAAATTGAATAACAAATTCTCCTTTATAATCACTGATATTATCCTTGCTTGAATAAATAGGGCGTGATGAATACTGGAGGGTAATTTTGGAATTGTGTCCGTCGATGTAGAAGTTTGATCCAATATCAAAATAACTACCAGCGGCCGGCAATGCATCCAATTGTTTTAAGGTGTAGGCTACAAAGGGTTGTACACGTAATTTAGGACTATCTGAGTTTTTAGGCAACAATAATCCTGCTTGAGTATACCAAATAGAACCTGTTCCTACTAAAGGTCTTGCATTTCCCGCACCAGCTAACGCTTTTGTGCCCGTATATGCTGGATCAATAGTTCCAGGGTTCATGATTCCGGAATTTCTTAAATAGTTTGGGCCAAAATCATTTAAATATAATGCTGAATAAGCAGTAATGGCCATGTTTTTCTTTTTGTCACCGATGGGCATATCCACGAATGCATCAAGGGCAAATGAATTGATTGCATGTTTGGATTTAATACCATTCGTTTGACTAATCGTGCCTTCTGGTTGGTTATAAAAACCGGCACCTAAATTGAATACACGTTTAGTTCCTACATAGGTTCCTACTGTATAGGGAAGTAGGTTTGATTCTTGGTCTAAGAATTGGTAACTAACATATCCACCTTTGGAAAGCCGGCTTTCCCCATTATTATCTACGGCAACTGCTTCGGAAGCGTTTGAAGTATTTGTGGGAGCTAAATTCGTCGCAAATGGTTTGTTGATGTTAAATCGGTAGTCCAATTTGCCTAGTTTACCTTTGGCATAAATGCCAAATAGTCGGGCAAACTGATCACTATTCTCAATTAAAGGCCAGTTGAAGATAGGAGCATCCACCGCCAAAAAATTTAACGTGCTTGCTGAGGTCATTCGTGAGATTCCATTGAAATAATGTAATCCTGCACCGATGGAAAGCGTACTTGGGCTTTCTTTGGTTGCTAATTTAATAGCATATTCACTGTAGGCATCATGGAAAAACATTTGTGGTTTTTTCCCTGCGCCATAGCCGCCTGTTCCCGAGGTAGCAGATCCGCCACCTTGTACGAACGATTGATTGTTGACGCCAAAGTGTAAAACAACCATGTAGCGCGGTGAGATTTGAGAGTATGCCAAAATACGAATGCGGCGCGCGCTAATATCCATCGTGCTTTCCGATGGAGTACCATTCACAAGGGTTCCTGGATTGTTGTCAATAGAGCGAGCCCAAATTTGATTCCAAAGTACAAAGCGCATATACTTGGAACCTTTGTCATTGAAGTTGATTTTTAAACCGGTGCCATAATCTTGGGAACCTTGGGCATTTAATCCAAAACTTCCCAGCAATAAGGCAAACAGAATTACAGAAGAGGTTTTCATTTGAATATAAGTTTATAGGGTTTTATTTGCATTTTTTGGTTGAGCAAATATTTCTTAATTCTTACGAAAACAATTCTTTTACTATAGTATTGCTAAATTGATATAGATTTAAATACTTTTTATGCGTGTCCATTGAATTACCATGAATTTATCCCCTAATTCCGTGATTATCATACCTTTGTTACTGAGGTTCCCAGGTACAATGACAAATTCGGATAGTTCTTTGTGGTTAAGGATGCGGTAAGTAGGAGTATAGAACTCTTGTTTTGGAATTTTGATTCGGTATTTTTTTACCCAGTTCATTACTGAAACATGGCTAATCCCTAATAGTCGCTCAATTTCGCGGTAACTAACTCCTTCAATATACAGCTGAAGTGCTTTGATCACATAATAACTATCGATGCTTTTCCCAATTTTGGAAACCGTAAAGTTATAGCCACATGATTTACATTTAAATCGCTGCTTCTCGTTGATAATGCCATTTTTTGCCACCTCATATGAGGAACATTGAGGACAAGGTGTGTTGGACGCCATAGTAATCTATATTATTTTAGCAAAGCTATAGGAAATTACCAAAAATGGTAATAAACGTAGAAATTTTTTACTTTTGTTTATTCGAATTTAAACTATGACAGAATTTAAAGAAACGCAGCGCTTTACGCAATGGTGGTTGTGGTTGATCTTGATAGGTACATGGGGCTCAATGATCTATGCGTTTGTTCAGGAGCCGCCCAAAACAAGTGCGGCCTATCTTGTCACAGGTTTTATCGCATTTGGATTACCTATTTTGTTTTGGCAGATGCGCTTGATTACGCGCTTGACCGACGAGGGGATTTATGTTCGTTTCATTCCTTTTCACTTGAAAGAGCAATTTTACCCATGGGATTCGATTGAATCCGCGCAGGTTCGTACATACAGCCCATTGCGTGAATACGGGGGCTGGGGCATCAAGTATGGTTTCAATGGCCAAGGGAAAGTGTATAATGTTTCAGGGAATCAAGGTCTTCAATTAATCTTCAAATCGGGTGAAAAGCTATTAATTGGTACCCAAAAACCCGTTGGAATTCAAGCGGCAGTTCGATTGTAGATTATCAAGTTATTGGACAATTTATGTCCGAAAAAAAACGTTCGCAAGTTAACAACCACGCTGCCGGGGTCACGACCCCGGCAGCGTTACCCCACGCGCGCGGCTGAAGGCCGAAAGCGCGAAATGCGGAAATAAAGCCGTAACTTGCGGCATCATTATGAGAATGCTTGTTATTTCCAGTTATTACTCATAAGCACACATTCTCATTATTATATGACATTTCAAGAGTTACACCTCATTGAGCCGATCTTAAAGGCACTCAACGAGGAGGGTTATACGAACCCAACACCCATTCAAGCACAAGCGATTCCAATTGTATTAAAAGGCACCGACCTATTAGGTTGTGCCCAAACAGGTACTGGAAAAACAGCTGCTTTTACCTTGCCCATCATCCAATTAATGGATGCCAAGCAAACTTTTCAAAAGCCCAAAAAAGTTCGTGCTTTGATCGTTACGCCCACTCGGGAATTAGCGATTCAAATCGGCGAAAGCTTTAAAGCTTATGCGCGTCACACGTCTTTAAACTACACTGTGATTTTCGGTGGAGTAGGGCAGAGTCCACAAGTTTCCGCCCTGCGTGCCGGAGTCGATGTGGTTATTGCTACACCAGGTCGTTTATTGGATTTGATGAATCAAAAACATTTGTCGATTGCCAATGTTGAATATTTCGTTCTCGATGAAGCCGATCGTATGCTCGATATGGGCTTTATTCATGATGTAAGAAAACTATTAGCAGCATTGCCTCGTCAAAGACAATCGCTCTTTTTCTCGGCAACCATGCCACCAGAAATCGTTCAATTGGCCGCGTCTATTTTGCGAAATCCAGCTGAGGTATCTGTTACGCCTGTTTCTTCAACGGTTGAAATCATCAACCAATCCGTTTATTTTGTTGACAAAAACAACAAGAATACCTTATTGCTCGATATCCTAGAAGATACCAAAATCAAAACTGCCCTGGTTTTCACACGGACAAAACATGGTGCCGATAAAGTTGTCAAGGTACTCTTGAAAGCTGGTATCAAAGCGGAAGCGATTCACGGAAATAAATCCCAAAATGCTCGTCAAACGGCATTGAAAAACTTTACTGCGCAAACAACGCGTGTGTTAGTTGCTACTGACATTGCTGCGCGTGGTATTGATGTGGACGATTTGGAATATGTGATTAATTTTGAACTTCCGAATATCCCCGAAACCTATGTTCACCGGATTGGTCGGACAGGGCGTGCGGGTGCCAACGGAACTGCGATTTCCTTTTGTGATATAGAGGAAAAAGCCTATTTGAAGGATATTGAAAAGGTTATTGGCAAGAAAGTTCCTATTGTGGAAGCGCATCGTTACCCGATGAAGGTTTTAACGATCGAGAAAAAAGCCAAACAAGGACCTCCAAATCGTGGAGGAAAACCTGCTGGGCCTGGAGCTGCCGCGAAACCTGCTGAAAATCCACGTTCATTCGATAAAGCAAAAGCTGGCCGTAAATGGTACGGCAAAAAGAATACTTATTAAGATGAAAAAAACACTTTTGGTCATTGCGGGTCCTACGGCTGTTGGCAAAACAGCTTTATGTGTCGAAATGGCCAAAAGTTTTCATACCGAAATCATCTCCGCCGATTCTCGGCAATTTTACCAAGAATTGAGCATTGGTACCGCAAAACCCAGTCTAGATGAACAGGGTGGTGTCAAGCATCATTTCATTGATTCTCATTCCATTCACGATTATTTTTCCCCGGGTGATTTCGAGCGTGAGGCCCTGAAAGTCCTGACGGATTTATTCCAAACACATGATATTGTCATCTTGACTGGAGGTTCAGGTTTATACCTAAAGGCCCTCATGGATGGTTTGGATGATATGCCCGATGTGGATTTGAATCTACGGGAAAACCTGATGCGTGCTTTGGAAACGGATGGTTTGGAAAAACTTTTCAAGCAATTACAAGTATTAGATCCAGAATATGCCTTGAAAGTGGATTCGCAGAATCCCCAACGGGTTGTGCGGGCTTTGGAGGTATGTTTATCTACTGGCAAATCCTACACGTCATTCCGCAATCAGCTAAAAGCCGATCGTCCTTTTGAGATGATTAAGATTTGCCTAGACCGACCACGTGAGGAATTGTATGCGCGAATCGACTTGCGCATGGATACGATGTTGGCCGACGGATTAGTTCAAGAAGCCAAAGATTTTGAGGCTTTTCAAGACCGATACGCCTTAAAAACCTTAGGCTACAAAGAAGTATATGGTTTTTTCCGAGGCGAGTACGACGAAGCCGAAATGATTCGTTTGTTAAAGCGAAATTCCAGGCATTATGCCAAAAAACAATTAACCTGGTTCCGCCATCAGGATGATTTCGAGTTTGTGCATCCCGACAAAGCATTCAGTTACATTCAAGGCAAGCTTAAATAAGCTTCTAGACCTCCCGTGACATTTTGGGCAAGATAGCCTTTGGCCGTTAACAGCCGACAGGCGATTTGGCTTTGGGTTCCGTTGTAGCAGATGACGGTGTATAAAATCGTGGGATTTAATTCTTGGATACGCGTTAATAAATCATCCAAAGGGATGTGGATACCCCCTAAATCAAAATCCGCTCGTTCCCTGGGCGTTCGAATGTCCAACAGGGAAAGAGCGGATAAATATTCCTTGAAATCGTTCGCGGAAATGGATTGCATCTTAATATCCAGCGGCTTGCCAAGCGAGCATGCCACCTAATACGTTGCGAACATTCGTGAAACCTTCGCTTGCTAAATATTCTTTGGCACGACCCGATCGTGCGCCAGAACGGCAATGCACTAAAACTTCTTGGTCTTTCCAAGCTTCGATTTCTTCCAAACGGTCCGGCAATTCACCTAAAGGAATTAGTTTTGCCCCGATGTTGAATTCATCGAATTCATATTCTTCGCGGACATCGATGAGGTTCAAGTTTTCCCCTTTGTCCAAACGCTCTTTTAATTCTTCAATTGTAATATCCATGATTATTGATCTTCGCCGCCCACAACCCAAAGGTCGATCAGGTCGCCAGGTTTAACACTTGTTCCTTCGCAAGTCGCACAGCTCTGTTTAAAGACAGTTCCTGCTGGAAATGCATCATTCGCTTCGTAGGTAATTTTACCCACTTTTAAATTCATTCCTGCCAAAACAAGGGTCACTTCATCCATCGGCTTACCCACAAAATCGGGTATTTCCATGTCGACATCCGCCGTACCATTTCCTATGTATAAATCGACCATCGTACCTTTTGGGATACTTGCACCAGCTTCTATTTTTTTGCCAAAGGCTTGAACTTCAATAACTTCCTTCACACGCGGGTCATTCACTTCATGGACGATTCCTTTGCGCAAGCCGGCAATGTATAATTGTTGCTCCGCACTGCGAACTGAAAGGCCAACTAACGTTGGCAACTTAATTGTAGGTGGTGTTTCTGAATTAATCGTAATGTAAATTTTCCGACCTGATTTTACCAAAGCATTGGGTAAAGGATATTGGGATAATACCGTCAAAGGAGGTTTATCGGCCGTATACGTGCAATCAGCTACCTCATAAGATAAATCATTGGCATCGATGGCCTCTTCCATTTTGTCGACCGTCATGCCCTTCAAATTAGGCACTTGAATCGTTTCGCCATGGTGCGTACTCCAAGGTAAATACACAAAAAAGAAGCCAAAGAATAGCACGAGAAACAACGAGATTAAAATCGCGATGTGTGTGATTAAGTCTTTCTTAGAATTCGTGGGTATTTGAGCCATAAGTGGAAATACGTATTTGTTGCAAGATAGTTAAAACAATAACGCAAGGCAAATGGAAAGATAGACGTTAGACTTTGGACTTTAGACGTTGGAGGTAAGTTGACTAGTTGGATTATTAGTATCTGACTTTTAGCATAAAAATGTTGTATCATATTTTTCATGTTAAGAGGCCAACGTCCACAGTCTAAAGTCCAACGTCGATTAGACGCGAAGTATCGCGTCTCTACAATTGAAAGTCCAAATTCCAATGTCCACAGTCTAAAGTCCAACGTAGATTAGACGCGAGGTATCGCGTCTCTACAATTGAAAGTCCAATGTCCAAATTCCAATGTCCACAGTCTAAAGTCCAACGTCGATTAGACGCGAGGTATCGTATATCTACAAGCCAGCGTCCAATGTCTAACGTCTAAAGTCCAAAGTCTAAAAAAATCCGAAGCAAAAAGTATTCAGTTGCTTTCGCACACTGGTACAATTCACTTCGGACTTAACTCCTCCGGACTCCGGACTTGCGACTAGTGACTGACGACTAACGACTAGTATTTAAAAACCTTATCTCCCGCCATCACCTCTTGCGTCTTCTCATCAAACGTAACGCGTTGGCCTGTGCGATATGCTGCATTCGACATGATTGTCGCAATGGAATGTTGGTACCCTGCTTCAATCGGCGCGTTAGGCGTTTTGCGAGAACGAACACATTCCATCCAGTTTTTCACATGGTTGAATGTTAGTGGATCATTTCCTGTATTGGCATCCGATGCAACTTTAGCTCCTTCGATTTTCATGGTTGGCAATAGGTTCGCCTGCATACCCATTGCTTTCGCTTCACGTTCTTGTAATCCTCCGTTTGGTGAAATCATATTGGTATCCAAATTTAATTCACCACCATTTGAGTAGTAAATCTCTTTGGTTCCACCTGCACCGTTTGAGAAACGTGAAGTAAACTGTACTTGGAATCCTTTATTTCCTTGACCATAATCAAATACTACTGTCATGGTATCCGCATTTTTCCGACCATCATTCCATTGGTAAATTCCACCGTTGGCAACTACCGAGTTTGGATGCTTCAAGCCAGTGAACCAGTGAACGGTATCAATTTGGTGTGACATCCATTGGCCTGGAATGCCCGAAGAATATGGCCAGAATAAACGGTATTCTAAATATTTACGTGGATCAAACGTATCTGCTGGACGGTTCATCAAGAAACGCTTCCAATCGATATCGGATTCCTTCAAGATGCTTGTCAATTCAGGGCGTCTCCAACGACCCGGTTGGTTCACGTTCCACATCAACTCGACCATTTTGATATCACCGAATTTACCTGATTTGATAAACTCTTCCGCTGCCCAGTAATTTTCTCCTGAACGGCGTTGTGAACCAATTTGAACAATTTTTCCTGATTCTTTCACCGCTTTCAATACCGCGCGGTTATCTTCCATCGTTTCTGCCAATGGCTTCTCCGTGTAGGTATCGCAACCTGCTTTTACCGCTTCGATGGTATGCAAGGCGTGTTGGAAATCCGCCGTGGAAATGAAAACAGCATCTATGCCTTTGGCAGAATACAATTCTTCATTGTTACGATATGTCTGAATCGTGCCACCTAATTCTTTTTCTAAAAAGGCTTTCCCTTCATCACGTCTGCGGTTCCAAAGATCCGAAAGCGCAACCATTTCAAAGTTCATGCCTTTCGCCAAAGTTTTGAATGGTGGCACATGTGATGCACGGTGACGATCGGAGAATCCAACACATGCCACGCGAACACGGTCGTTTGCTCCAATAATCTTACTGTATGATTTAGCACTAAAAGCGAGTGTTCCCAGTGTCGCCAAAGCTCCTTTTTGAATAAATGATCTTCTTTCCATGGTAAGGTTTAGTTAATTTCTCTGATTTTGATGTTTTTGTAAAACACGGAATCCCCGTGCTCTTGAAATAAGATTGGGCCTTTATCTTGCATGCCAAATCCATTCCATTTTGCATGCTTGCTGTGTGCCACAAGTACTTTGAAAATATTGCTTTTACGCTCGTATTCCAATACTTTAAAACCGTTCAACCAATGTTGGACGATGTTGTTTGGATACACAATGATACGTCCTTGATTCCATTCGCCAATTTTCCGTTGGAAACGAGGGTCTAATTTGTTTGAAGGAATGATGTCATAAAGACTCGCTAAGGTACGATTTCCCACAGTTCCTAATTTGGCATCTGGGTGTTTGGCATCATCTAAAACCTGATATTCTAGGCCGATTGCCGACATCCCCGAATCATAGGTTTCATTCACGAAATACTTAACTCCTGAATTCGCACCTTCTGTTAATTTGAAATCAAATGTCAATTCAAATGCACCAAATTGTTCATTCGTTAAGATGTCTCCACCATTCACGGATTCTTTACCACCAGAAGAATTTACATGTAATGTCCCATCTTCAACCGTCCAAACAGATGGAGGTGCCGTAGTCTTGAATGCTGAACGGAAACCCGTTAAATCTTTTCCGTTGAACAATAATTTGAATCCTTCCGCTTTTTCTTGCTCAGATAAATTGTTCAACATATAGCTGTCCACGACCGTTTTACCATCCAAAGGACGAGGTTGCATGTCTTTTCCTGTTTGAATGCGAATATTTTTCCACATAACCTGCATGCCCGGTTTCATGTCGGCATAAATCGCATGAACTTGGAATGCGATGAAACCTTTGGCAGTCATATCGTCAACTAAATAAGTCACAGGAACGTCATTAATCCATGTGCGAATCGTAGTTCCAATCGCCTCGATGCGATAATGATTCCAAACATCGCCTAATTTAAATGCTTTTTTCGCTTCGGGTTTTAGTTCATTTTGAGCTAACCAACCCCGACGAGATTCATCGTAAATTCCGCCTGACCATCCACGAGTAGAAGGGTCGATTTCTGCTTGGTAACCATGAACACGTCCATTTTGATATTCTGGGTTCGAAAGGCTACGGAATTGAATGCCTGAGTTCATTTTGTTGTCGACTTTTACATCTACTTCCAAAATAAAATCTCCATATTCTTGTTCGGTGGCCATAAATGAGTTGCCGGTATTCGGAACGGTTGTTCCAACCATCACGCCATCTTTGACTTCATATTTCGCTGTTCCACCTAATTGTTTGAAACCTTTGAAGGTTTTTCCATCGAATAAATTTGTCCATTTTTGGGCATTTGATTCGATTGAAATGCACATGAGCGCGACGCTCAAAGCATAGAGTAATTGTTTTTTCATAGTTCTTTTTTATTGTTAGCTAAAGGAAGCTTAACGCTGAAATTTACTCATTTATCTTTAAATAATTCTGTTTGCCTGTGGGCTAGCATCAGGGCAAAAAATACTGAATGCGGAATTGACGCGTTTTCCCACTATTCTATTACTTTTGTAGATTAATTTTACAGCCTGATGCAAAAACAAACAAAAGCTATCCGTATTCAAGCCGAACGTTCTCACAACCGCGAACATTCTGTCCCTCTTTATTTAACCTCGAGTTTTACATTCGAAGATGCTGAAGAAGGTCGCGCTATTTTCGCTGATGAGAAGTCGGGAAATATCTATTCTCGCTACATGAATCCCAATGTGGATGAATTCGTAGAGAAAATGGTGATGTTGGAAAACGCAGAAGATGGCTTAGCCTTCTCTACGGGGATGGCAGCAATTTTTGCGTCGATGGCTGGTTTGTTAAAAGCAGGCGATCACATTGTGGCTTCCAATGCTTTGTTTGGTTCATGCATTCAAATCTTAACGAAGATTACGGCCAAATGGGGGATTGAATGTACGTTTGTTCCTGGAGCTGATTTAAAAGCTTGGGAAGCAGCTATTCAACCGAATACCAAATTTTTGTTCTGCGAATCTCCGTCTAACCCAGGTTTAGAATTAATTGACCTGAAGGCTTTGGCAGATTTAAAGAAAGGGCGTGATATCGTGTTGGCAGTGGATAATTGCTTTGCAACACCGATTTTACAGACTCCTTTGGATTTAGGTGCAGATTTAGTGATTCACTCGGCAACGAAATACATTGATGGTCAAGGTCGCGTATTAGGTGGCGTGATATGTGGGAAGAAAGTCTACATGGATGAAATTCGCTTCTTTGCGCGTCATACGGGACCTTCTTTGTCGCCATTTAATGCTTGGGTACTATCTAAAAGTTTAGAATTATTGGACTTGCGTTTGCAGAAACATTCTGAAAATGCTTTGGCATTAGCCGAAGCCTTGGATGGTCATGCGGCCTTAGTTCAAGTGAAATATCCCTATTTGAAATCTCATCCTCAATATGAATTAGCTAAACGCCAAATGAAATATGGTGGCGGTATCTTAACCTTGGATATCAAAGGTGGATTTGAAAAAGTAGTTGCTTTCAGCAAGGCTTTGAAGATTGCTTCTATTTCACCAAATCTAGGGGATTCAAGAACGATCATTACGCATCCAGCTTCTACCACGCATGCGAAAATTGCCGCGGAGGAAAAAGTGGCTTTGGGTATTACCGATGGTTTGGTACGTGTGGCCGTGGGATTAGAATCGATTGAGGATTTGAAAGCCGATTTCTTGCAAGCTTTAAACGCGATTAAATAATGTTCATCGCGCTCCTGATATGCTTGGTTTTGTTGACAGTCAATGTCATCATTGGCGTATATGTCGAGCGTAAGCTATCTGCCTTCATGCAAGACCGTTTAGGTCCCATGGAAGTGGGTAAATGGGGTTTATTACAAGTATTTGCTGATTTGTTGAAGTTGTTCCAAAAGGAGGACATTGTTCCTGCTTTGGCTCAAAAGCGCTTGTTTTTATTCGCGCCCTGGATTATTTTCTTGTCGATTTTTGGTGCTTTTTCTGTGGTTCCACTAAGTTCAGGCACCTGGTTGCAAGGTTCCCAAACCGAAATGGGCATCATGTTGTTGATGGGAATTGTTTCATTGGATACCCTAGGTATTTTGTTGGCCGGTTGGACTTCCAACAATAAGTATTCTTTACTCGGTGCGATTCGTTCTGCCGCCCAACTCGTTTCTTTTGAGATTCCTTTAGGTTTAACGATTCTCTGTGTGGTGATTATATCAGGGAGTTTGAATTTGCAGGATATTGCAGCCCAACAAGGTATTTTTTCTTCGGAGGTGCAGTATTTGTTTGGTTTAAAATCGCTTGGGATTGAAATTCAATCGATTGGTGGGGTATTAGCCTGGAATGTGGTTCGAATGCCACTGTTTTTTATCTTGTTCATCTTGTATTTTATCGCTTCGCTCGCGGAAGCGAATCGGGCACCCTTTGATATTCCCGAAGCAGAATCAGAATTAGTGGGTGGGTTTCACACGGAATATGCCGGCATGCGCTGGGCGCTTTTGTTTTTGTCTGAGTATGGCATGATGCTACTCGTCAGTGTCGTTGGGGTTATCTTATTTTGGGGAGCTTGGTATTCTCCTTTTCCCAATATCGGATCAGTCCGTTTGGCTGATTGGACGAATGGCACACCTGGCACTATCTATGCAACTTTGTGGGGTTTTGGCTGGATCATGCTAAAAACATACGTCTTAATTGCAATTCAAATGTGGGTTAGATGGACGCTACCGCGCCTTCGCGTAGATCAATTCATGTACCTCTGCTGGAAAGTACTCATTCCATTCGCTCTACTTTTCGTCGCAATATCCGCCCTTTGGTCGCTACTCGGGTGAGGAAAGTCTGAGAATTTGCGTATCATTGGTGTTTGCAAAATTTGACCAATTAACTATGATCAAAAAAATTACCCTAATGTTGCTATTAGGTATCACGTGTGTGATGTTTGACCTAAAAGCACAATCTACTTCATTACCCTCCATTTCCGGAAAAGTAATCGATGCCCAAACGGGCGAACCACTCAGAAGTGCTGACATATCCGTTGATTTTAAGAAATCAGGGGTTCATACCGACAGCCTCGGTAATTACCGAATCTATTTACCTTATGGTGAAGTGGTCATTAAATACAGCCACGTGGGGTATAATCCTTTTCGTACCAAAGTCTATTTGAAGGGCGATGTTACCTTGGATGTTGAACTAAACGACGTAACCAAACAATTAGAAGAGGTAATTGTATCTGCTTCAACGAGCAAGCGCGATATTCAGACACCATCTTTGGGTGTGACGGTATTGAGTTTAAAGGGAATCAAAAAACTTCCTACGATGATGGGAGAGGTTGATGTAATCCGTAGTTTACAATCCTTACCGGGCGTTTCATCGGTTGGAGAAGGAGCGAACGGCTTGAACATTCGTGGTTCGAACGTGGATCAAAACTTAATTTTCATTGACGATACCCCAATTTTCAACCCAACACACATGTTTGGTTTGTTCTCGGTATTTGCATCCGATGCCATTCGGGATTTGGAATTGTATAAAGGAGGTATTCCAGCGCGATTTGGAGGTAGAACCGCAGCGGTCTTAGATATCAAAATGACGGAACCGAACACTGAGAAGTTTAAGATGCAAGGTGGGATAGGTTTGGTTTCAAACCGTGTTATGGCTGAAATTCCCGTGATTAAAGATAAATTATCGGTCTTGGTAGCAGGGCGATTATCTGTCAATGACTTCATGTTCAAATGGTTCGCGCCAGATTACTTGAAAAACATTCGTGCGAATTTCTCGGATGTAGCGACGAAGGTATTTTACCGACCGAATAACAAGAATACGATTTCGCTATCAACTTATTTGAGTCATGATTATTATCGTGTGGATTCCTTGTTCAGCATTGAGAATGTGGTGGCGAAGCAAACCTCCTTTGATTATGGCCATAAAAATGCCTCGATTCACTGGAATCATTATTTCTCCGATAAGTTAAATATGATGATCAGTGCCTCTTTGACGAATTATTCGACCAAAACATGGGCACCTGATACGGTGAACACGATTGATTTACAGAGTTCGATATTGTATCGTAATATTGCGGCAAGTTTTGATTATCAACCGCGTGAAAATCACAAGATGAATTTTGGGGTAACGGCAACGCGCTACGATATCAAGCCTGGTTCATTAAACGATGGCGTTGTTTCGCGTGTGGCACGTGTCATGCTACCGGATGAGCAATCGATCGAAGCGGGGATTTATGCGGATGACGAATGGAAAATCAATGAAAAATTAACGGTTCAAGTAGGTTTGCGTTATTCTCAATACTGGCGAATTGGAGCGGGAACCGTGAATCAATATGTTCCAGGGCAAATGCCTTCTTTGAATTCAATTGTTAATAAAGTCAATTATGGTGATGGAGATGTCATGGCTTCTTACGGTGGCCTTGAACCTCGTTTGACCATGAAATATTCGTTGGCTGAAAATACGACGATGAAGTTTGGGTATAATCGCCAACAACAGTTTTTCCAATTGTTGTCGAATAACACAACTCCATTGCCAACGTCCCGTTGGAAAACCGCCGACTCATTCATCAAGCCTCAAGTTAGTGATTTCGTATCCTTGGGGTTGTTTAAAACCTTCAATGATAACGTCTATGAGGCTTCGGTAGAATCGTATTACCGTGATGTGCGTAATACATTGGATTTCGTATCGGGTGCGAATTTGCAGTTGAATCCGAACATTGAGACCCAATTAATCACGGGTAAGAGCAAGGCTTACGGAATGGAATTCATGGTTCAAAAGAAGAAAGGGGAGTATTCAGGTTGGATTTCCTATACTTATGCAAGAGCTTTCAATCAAATGGTGGGTGATTTTCCGGAAGTTCAAGCGATTAATGGAGGTGAGTGGTTTGCGACAAATTACGACAAGCCTCACTCGTTTAACATGATGTTGAACATTCAGCCTACGACGCACCACAGTTTCTCATTTACATTTGCTTACAATACGGGCCGTCCGTTCTCTTCGCCTTCGGGAAGTTATGAGATTGGAGGAAAGAAATTTCCGGTGTTTGCGGAACGTAATAATGATCGTGTGCGGGATTACCATCGTTTAGATTTCTCTTGGACGATTAATAATCCATCGATGCGCAAGCAACGCTGGGAAGGAAGTTGGGTATTTACGGTCTATAATTTATATGGACGTCAAAACCCGTATTCAGTCTTCTTTAAATCGACCAAAAATGGCTTAAAAGCCTATGAGTTGAGCGTTTTCGCTTCACCATTTATTTCTCTAACCTATAATTTTAAATTCTTATAGAAATGCGTTTGAATTTTCTACGATATATATTTTTCGCATCCCTTGTCGCTTTAGGGACTTGGGCCTGTGTGAACCCGATTAAAGATTTTGTGCAAGTGAACGCCACATCGTTTATGACGATTGAGGCTGACATATCTGATGATCCCGAACTGTGTAAGATTCGTTTGACGAATTCGGCGAACCGACTGACATCCGTATTAGCGCAAGCCGTTGTCAAAGCGGAAGTTTATGTGACAGATCAAGATGGAATCAAGACTGTTTTTAAGGAGGGAATTCCAGCGGGTACTTATTTCCCTGCGATTGCGGGTTTTAAAGGGAAAGTAGGTTCTAGTTATAAACTTTACGTTAAAACACTTGTTGGGAAGCAATATGAAAGTACGGTAGAGACCATGCGTGGTGTGCCTGACATCGAAAACGTGATTAATCGTTTTGAAACCTTTGATCAATATTCACGTGTCGATCCCCGCCGTGCTGGATTTACGGTCTATTTGGACTTTAAGGATCTTCCATCCGAAGGTGATTATTACATGTGGAATTGGAAGCATTTCGAGAAGTTGGATTTCTGTGCGACATGTTCGGATGGAGGCAAATTCGATTTTGTGAAGACATTGGATTGCGTACAACCTAAATTCCCAAATGATCAAATTTTGAATTATCGTTGCAATGGTAATTGCTGGGATATTACTACAAACAACGATTTGAATGTCTTTTCGGATGTTTTGACAAATGGTCAGCGGGTGGTAGGCCGACAAGTTGCACGTATTCCGTTTGATGGTTGGAAGTCTTATTATTTCCGTTTGGAGCAACGTTCGATTACGAAAAATGCGTTTAATTTTTATCAATCCTTGATTTCGCAGGTGCAGTCGAGTGGTTCTTTGTTTGATGTTCCCGCTGAAACGCGTTTTAGTATGAACATTAAGTCATTGAGTGACCCGACGGAAAAGGTGTTGGGAATATTCAATGTGTTCTCTGTTCGCAAGAAAATTTTCATTATCGATCGTAAAACAAATATCCCTGCGGGTGAGTTTCCAATCGTGTTCCCTGTGCCGGGTGAGACCTATGCTTGCCCACCAGGTTCTACAGGCTGCCAAGATTTGGCGCCATGTATCGAAGGACCTACACGGACAAAAATTACGCCTGAAGGTTGGGTGTTCTAATAAATTAGGCCAAATTTGTGCTATGATTGGAGTTTTATTAGTGAATTTGGGTACGCCGGATAATCCGAAGACCCCTGCAGTTCGTAAGTATTTGCGTGAATTTTTGATGGATGGTCGGGTGATTGATATCCCCTACATTTTTCGTTCTTTGCTCGTGAATGGGATTATTGCCCCATTCCGTGCGCCTAAATCTACGAAGATCTACCAAGAACTTTGGGATGATCGCGGCTCTCCGCTCAAATACTATGGGGAGGATGTAGCACGTGATTTACAGGAAAAGCTAGGCAATGGCTATTATGTTAAATTGGCGATGCGCTATCAGTCGCCTGACATGAAATCTGCTTTGGAAGATATGCAGGCTAAGAATCTCAAGAAACTGATTATTATTCCTTTCTTTCCACAATACGCATCCGCTACGACGGGTTCCGTCTATGAGCGCGTGATGGAATTGATGAAGGACTGGCAAGTGATGCCAGATTTATCTTTGGTTAGTTATTTTTATGATCATCCAGATTTTGCCAAGTATTTTGCCGCCAAAGCTGCGAATTACCAAAAGGATGTTGATTTCGATTATTATTTGTTCTCTTACCATGGTGTTCCAGAACGTCATATCCGGAAAGGGGATTATTCAAAAAATACCTGTGTGTTTGGAACATGTTGCGACAGCATTACAGAGAAAAACCATGGTTGTTATCGGGCGCAATGCCACGAAACAACGCGTCGGATCGCAGCTGAAATGGGCTTAAATCCTGGAACTTATGGAACTGCTTTCCAAAGTCGCTTAGGTCGGGATCCTTGGTTGCAACCCTATACTGATGAAACCATCAAGAAATTAGTGGGAGAGGGTAAGAAAAAAATCTTAGCATTTTCGCCAGCTTTTGTCGCGGATTGTTTGGAAACGACAATTGAAGTAGGTGAGGAGTACAAAGAATTGTTCGAAGAGGCGGGGGGAGAGCATTGGCAATTGGTTGAAAGCTTGAACAATTCGCCGGAATGGGTAGGTATTTTAGAGGATCTCGTTAAAAAATCATAATATGCTTTATTTACTTTTAAGCGTTGTATTCTCGGTATTATTGCTGGTGAATTTCAGAGCGCATGCCCGCTTTCAGGTGGATACACGCATTGCGATTTTGTTAAATTATCCTGTTTGTTTTTTAACGGCCTATTTGCATCAGCCTTCTGCGATTCCCTTTCACTGGCCTTCTGATTCCGATACCGGATTATTGATGGCGATGGGAATCGGTTTTGTGATTACCTTTTTGCTTTCCGGTTTTTCTACGCAGCGGAATGGGATGGCGCCAACTTCCTTGGCGAATAATATCTCGTTGGTTATTCCCGTGTTGATTAATTTGTTCATTCTGAAGACGGGAGGAGATATTTCGATAAGCATTTTAGCTGGATTGTTGTTCTCCTTTGCTGCGATTTATTTCTGCAGTCCGCAGGTAAGTTCGACAGCTGGCGTTAAACCCGTTATTTCATTATTGTTGGCCGTTTTTGTGGCTTACGGTCTTACGAATACGCTTTTCAGTTATTTAAATAGTACGTTAACCGCTCAGGTAGGAGGTACTTTGCCGTTTATTATGATGTTGTTGATTGGTTCCATGGCGAGCTCTGCCATCGTGTTAATCTGGAAGTCGGTGAACGGCACCCTGAACTGGAATACGAATTCTGTATTAGCCGCTATTCCCTTAGGCTTGCCAAATTTCTTTTCATTTTACTTCCTGTTGAAGGCCTTAGATGCCTACCAAAATAACGTTGCCGTTGTCTTGACGACTTATAATTTAAGTGTGATTTTGTTGAGCGCTTTGGCTGCTTATGCATTCTTTAAGGAAAAACTCTCAGGCCAACAATGGCTGGGTTTGGGATTAGGATGTGTGGGGATAGCGCTCCTCAATGGACTGTAGACGTTGGACGTTAGACGTTAGATTTTGGAAGCTTTTTCTTTGGCAAACCTTTAAGGATTGCCAAAGTTTGAGGCGTATTTCACGCCGATTCAATTCAAAATATAAAAAAATCAGAATACAATAACCCTTGGTTTAAACGAGTGGAAGATGCAGAGAGGCGCATCACGACATGCAGAGCGATTGACCAACATCTAGTTTCCAACGTCTAAGGTCCAACGTCCAGCGTCTAACGTCTAGAGCACATTCGCCGTCTGCTCCTTAATCTTCTCCAACTCATCTTTCATATTCACCACCAATCGCTGAATTTGTGAATCGTTCGCCTTGGATCCAATCGTGTTAATTTCCCGACCAATCTCCTGCGCCATGAAGTTAAGCTTCTTGCCATTTCCTTCTGCAAGGATGTCGATGAAATAGCCTAAGTGGGTATTCAAACGAACCTTTTCTTCCGAGATATCGAATTTCTCGATGTAATAAACGACCTCTTGCTCAAAGCGATTTTTGTCGAAATCTTCATTCAATCCTAATTCTAAAAGCGACTTTTTCATCCGCTCACGGATGCCCGGCATACGCACCAAATCTTGTTCCGAAACTTGTTGCAATCCTGTCGCAATGGATGCAATGTATTCTCTAAACTTGTCTTCGACAATTTTGCCTTCACGGGCACGGAATTCTTTACATTCCGCTACTGCCTCTTGGATAGCTTCATAAATGACTTGCCACAAAGCTTCAATTTCCTCTTCGTTCTCTTCTTTGGTCTCTTGTGAAATACTTGCTGGAACATTCAACGCCTGCAAATACAAGGCCCCTTCGTCTAAACTTGAAACGCCTAATTCTGTAGCCACGCGCTTCAATTCCGCATAATACAAGGCAATCTGACCCTGAGGTAATATGCTCGCCTCTGCTCCATCATGATTCTTTTGAATTTGAACACTTAATTCAATCTTTCCACGTTCCAATTGCTGCGTCAAGAAATTACGAATCTCAATTTCGCGTGCTGAAATGGATTTTGGGAGCCGACAAAAAATATCAGTAAACTTTGAATTCAAGGTTTTTACCTCAACACGTATTTGTAAGTCTTGCGCCTCTTTTTGGGATTTCCCAAAACCGGTCATGGAATAAATCATGCGTCTGTTTTTGTTTGTTGTTTAATCGTCAGGCCGATGGCCAGAGCGATAAATAAGAGTAAGCCGATGGACGCTATGCCGTCAACTTTTTGGCCCATTTCAACTGAATAAGGCTCAAACTTGAATTCGATGGTATGTTTTCCTGCGGGTACCACTAAGCTGCGTAAGACATAGTTTGCACGTGCATGCTGAACTTCTTTTCCATCGATATAGGCCTTCCAGTCCTTATTTCCACGGTAGTAAATTTCTGAAAATACAGCTATTCCAGGAAGATCGGAATTTGACGAATAAGTCAAATGATTTGGCTTATATTCTTGTAATTGAATCGAAGAAACGGCTGAAGAATCCAATGCCACAGTACCCATAATCGTACGATCTTGTTCTTCGACAATTACCTGCGAAGCCGGATTGATTTTCTCAATGCCATTTAATGCCTCATCTGCATTTTTAGCCCATTGAATCGATTGCACAAACCAAGCATTTCCTAATGCAGTAGGATTGGTTTGAACAGCCGGCTGACCCGCTGAATCCGCCACAATGATGTATTTGGTATTCAACATATTCAATACGTTCATTTGGCCAGGATTACCTGCAAAGTACTTTTCAATTAATTCCTGGTAACGACGCAATTTAGCCGCATGGTAACCACCCAATGATTGGTGATAATAACTTGTCGTCGCATCATTCATGAAAGAAACCGTCGAGTTTAATACGCGGAATGTCCCATGATCGGCTAAGATTTGTTGGTCTACCGCCGTCGGCTGAATTTGTTCCTCCAAAGTGCTCTTGGATACAAAGGCCTCCTTGCCAAAATAGCGTTTGGCAACGGGAGTCAAGTCAAATATTCCCAACAAGACAATACCAATCACCCAAATGGATTTCTTTACTTTCGCAAGACTCGCAAGATAAATCAAAGCTGCCCCCAAGAGAATAATAACCAAGCTTCTAAACGCATCTGCTTGGAACAAATCAATCCGATCCAGTCGGATGCTATTCCAAATCGCTGTATTCAAGGCTTGATCTTGTATAATGGCTGCTCCATCTTGCGATCCTTTGAAATCGAAGAACAGATCCGGTAAAATTCCGAATAGTAAACACAAGCCGCCACTAAGTCCTAGAGCATAAAGAAGCGGTTTCTTGATTTCAGCGAAGCTAGGTTTGTGTTTGGCCAACTGGATTAATCCCATCAGACCAAGGCTCACCATTCCAAACTGCACAAACGATAAAACCATCGTAATCGCACGGAACTTGTTGAACATCGGAATGTAATCAAACCAAACATAATTCAATGGGAAATTCTTTCCCCAAGCCATCGTTAAAAACAATGTCGTGATTCCAAGAATCCACCATTTTTCGGCTGATTTGACAAAAAATGCCCCGAATAAAAACAAGAAGATCACCAAAGCTCCTGCATAAGCTGGGCCTGCTGTGTAGGACTGCTCTCCCCAATAGGTCGGTGCCTTTTCCACAAATCCCAATACCTGATCTTCCGGAAATCCGGCATCAACCATCGTTTTGTAGGTCGCAGATTTTGTTCCGCCCAAATCCCCTTGTGAGGCTCCTCCTTTGAAATTGGGGATCAATAAGGTTCCCGTTTCTGATAATCCATAAGACCAATCAAAGGCATAACCACTGTCTAATCCGTCTCCACGTTTGGCATTCGCAGCTAATTCAGACTTTCCACGGGTTGTCTCTTTGGCATAATCATAGTTATTCCAAAGACGCATGCCGTGGGTTCCGATGGCTAAGATCAAACCGAGGCCCAACAATAATCCACGGCTATACCAGTCGATTAAGGTTTTGTTTCGGTAGGAGTGCACCAACATATACAATTTGTAAGCCCCAATAATGAAGAATAAATAATAGGTAATCTGCACGTGATTGGCATATAATTCCAAGGCCATTGCGAGCGCAAATACCGCCGCACCTAACCATTTGCGCGTTCCCCAACACATCCGAATACCCGCAAGGACCATCGGAGCATAGGCAAGCGCTAAAACTTTAGAAGTATGTCCTGCTGGAATAATGACCAAATTATAAGTCGCAAATGCATAAAATACGGCTCCCGCAAAGCCTAATAGGGGCGAAGCGCTCATCGCCCACAAGAATAAATACATGCCTAATAATTGCAGCATGATTAAATTCACGGGTGTTGGGAATAAATTGGTAATGAAACTTCCCATGTAACTGGAAACACTATATGGATAAGATCCCGAAATCTGATACGTAGGCATTCCCCCAAACATCGAGTTGGTCCACCACGCATCCGTTCCTGTCGACTTTTTAAATTGAATGCTCTCCTGTGCCGCGGCTTGGGCCTGCATAATATCATGTTGGATCAAGACCTTTCCTTGCAACACGGGGCCACAATACAGAAAGGAAATGACGATAAATCCGATAATAACGAGTCCATGAGGGACAAAGGAGCGCAAATCAATTTTCATAAAAGCTATTGAATACTTACTAATTCTAATTCAAATGTTAAATCACGACCAGCCAATGGATGGTTAGCGTCCAATGTTACATGTGTTTCTGTCAAATCCGTGATAACTACTTCCACAACATGACCACCATCTTGATGCATGCTTAGTGAAGAACCTAATTCTAATTCAATATGTGGTGGAATTTGAGCACGCTCAATCGTTACCGTATTTTCTGGTGAATGCTCCCCATAGGCCTCTGCCGCAGGAATTACAATCGTTTTTTTCTCACCAATAGTCATTCCCGTTACGCCATCATCGAAACCTTTGATCACCATTCCAGAACCTAATTGAAATTCTAATGGAGTACGTCCAACTGATGAGTCAAAAATTGCTCCATCATCGTGTTTTCCTGTGTAATGTACGGCTACTTTATCGCCTGTTTTTGCAATAGACATGTTGTTAAAATTAATCCTGCTCACATAATTGCGCCCAGGCAGTAAATAAATTGATTTCTTTTTCTAAGCTCTAAAGCCTATCCTTCAAAGTTCGGGATTTTTTTTGCTTTTTCATACCCTATTCAGGCCGCTTTAAGCTCCTACAATAAATATTTAGATAGCCTAAGGACACGGTATCTCCCAAATCAGCCGCATACTGAAAATCATAGCAGGCATCGGTTACATTCCCAATGCTCATTAATTTGATTCCGCGATTAAAATAAGCCTCTGAGTAGTACGGGTAGAGGGAAATCGTTTTGGAATAATCCGAAATCGCACCCTTTTCATTTCCCATTTTCGATTTGAAATAAGCACGGTAAAAGTAGTAGTCGGCATGATCATCTTCCAAACGAATCGCCCGGGTGATATCAGCCACGGCTCCCGAGTAGTTTTCTTGAAATCCCCGACTAATCCCGCGCGTAAACAGAATTTGTGGATGTTTTGGGTATTTGGCGTGTGCGAGAGTCAACAGTTCAGTCGCCTCTTGAAATTTTCCTTCTTGAATTTTAGTCAAGCCCAAATTGTAATCGATCATACAACCGCTCAACAAGAAACAAGATAAAATAATCAGGTATTTCATTACTTAAATGTTACAATGGATATTCCCGCACCTCCACGGTCGGCATGTTCATCTTGCACCAATTTGATTTCGCGGTAGCGTTTCAATTGCTCTTTGACCAAATTGCGCAAAATGCCATCGCCTTTGCCATGTAATATACGAACCTCAGGTACGCCGAGTAATAGCGCATCATTCATGTATTGATCCAAAATCACATAAACTTCTTCACCGCGTTTACCACGTACATCGAGCGTTAAACCAAAATGGGCCATGCGATCATTCATGTCGATGCCGCGCATGGCTGTGCGTGCCGACTTTTCCGTTTTAGGTGCCTTAACTTGTTCTAATCGATTTAATTTAATCGTGGTGCGGATTCCACCTAAGGCAACCACTGCGTCTTTGCCTTTCATTTGCATCACTTCACCTATCGCACCTTCGCCATCCGCTTGTTTAATTGCTACCCAAGAGCCTACCGCAATTGGTCCGTTGATTGCAGCTTTTTGCGGAGTAGGAGGAGTTACGGTTGCCTGCACCTTTAATTTCTTCTCGGAAAATTCATTGAGGCCTTTTCGGATTTCCTTGGTTACCTCTTTTTCTGCCGATTTCTCCTTGATTTCTCGAATGGTTTGTTCGATTTTCTGATTGGCATCTTTGACCAATTGCTTCGCTTCTGCCTTGGCTTGATTGAGTAAACGTTTTTGCTCTTCTTCCAAATGATTCTTTAGGCTCGCATATTGCTCTTTGATACTTTCAGCCTGTGCTAGTTGAACAGCTAAACTCGTATTTTTTGCCTCCCAGATCTGCTTCTCCGTCTCCGTTTCCATCAACAACTTATCGAAATCCACTTGGTTTTTACCCAGTTTTTTTCGTGCATTTTCAATGATTTGATTCGGTAAGCCTATTTTTTGCGCAATCTCAAAAGCAAAAGAACTACCCGGTTTCCCCATGTCCAAAATGAACTGCGGTTCTAAATGGGTTGTATCGTAACGCATCGCCGCATTGAATAATCCTTGCTTGCGATCTGCTAAGCTTTTCAGATTGCCAAAGTGCGTATTGATAGCACCGTATGCGCCTTTATCGGCTAATTTCTCTAAGATCGATTCCGCGATGGCTCCTCCCAAAGAAGGCTCCGTTCCCGTTCCAAATTCGTCAACCAATAAAAGCGTTTTCTCCTGCGCATGCGCTAGAAAATAACGCATATTGCTCAAGTGAGAAGAATAGGTACTTAATTCATTTTCGAGATTTTGCTCATCGCCCATATCCAAAAAGATTTGGTCGAAAAATCCCATGGTTGATCCTTCCGTTAAAGGAACTAAGCAACCAGCTTGGAATAAATATTGCAATAATCCGATGGTACTCAAAGTCACCGATTTACCTCCGGCATTGGGTCCTGAGACGACCATGATGCGTTTTTGGTCATCTAATGTAATATCCAAGGCTTTGATTTTCTTACCAATTTTAGCGAGCGATTCTTCTAAGATTGGATGTCTCGCGCCTTTCCATTCCACCCAAGGTATGGATTTTAAATGAGGTAAAATGGCATCGTGTTCGATGGCCCAAACGGCTTTGGCACGTACAAAATCGATGATTCCGAGCCATTGATACCAGGCTGTCAACATGGGAACCATCGGACGAACACGATCGGATAAGCGTGAGAGAATTTGAATAATTTCCCGTCGTTCCGCGGATTCCAATGACTTTATCTCATTGTTTAAAACCAAGGCATCTGCCGGTTCCAAATAAACGGTCTTCCCGGTGTCCGACTCATCCTGCACAAAACCTTTGATTTTGCGCTTATGTTCAGCAGCTAAGGGAATCACCATCCGACCATTCCGTAGCGTCAACGAAAAATCCTTGCTAACCCAGCCTTCTTTGTATGCCTGCTGAATATAGGAGTCTAATTTTTTACGTAGGTTTTGCTCTTCCGCAAAACGCTTTCTTCGTAAATCACCTAGCGCAGCAGAGGCCGTTTCCTTGATTTGACCATTGATGTCAAATACGCGGTCCAACTCTTGTACGATGGGAATGATTTGTCGGAAATTGGATCCTTGTTCTTCCTCTTTGTTGAGGTAATTCTGCGTGATCTTCGCGATTTCGGGGTATTTTTCCGAATCAATGTTCGCGAAAAAGCGAATGACTTGATAGAGGATATCTAATCCACGATGCCATTCACGCCAATCTTCAGGCGCTAAATAATGACCTTCCAGTGTCAAAGGTGCGAACCATGGACGCAGGTCAAAATAATCTTGTTGGGGCCATTCACCCCCATGCTCCGCCATGATTTGTTTCATCTCATGCACTTGTTCTACCCATTGTTTGACAACGGGGAAACGCGTCGAGAATTTCATTTTGGCGGCATATTCCGCACCCATCGGGCTTAAACAAGCCGCTTGGATGTGTTCCTTAATCTGGTGGAACCCTAGTTTTTCAGCAATGTTTTCTGGATAATTCATAGCTGATAATGGGTTTTAATTTTGTCGATGAGCGCGTCGTTGATTTTCCAATAACTTTCTGTGGTCCAACCTGCTACATGCGGGCTGAATAAGGTCATGGGATGTGAGGCAATTTGATCAAATAGCGTTTTTTCTGTAGTTGTCCATGTGGCCAATTTTTCATTGGGCAACACATCTAAAGCCAAACCACGTAATTTACTGCTCGATAATCCTGCAGCTAATGCTTCCAAAGAACAAACGCCACCCCGCGAACTGTTGATCAATACGATGGGTTTTTTAAATTGTTCAATAAATGCTGAATTAACCATCTCCTTCGTTTCGTCCGTTAAGGGAACGTGTAAACTTAGGATGTCGGCTTGCTCGAAAATATCCGTTAATGCATGAGTCGCTGGCGCATATTTGTCATAGGCCAGAATATTCATATCGAAACCTTGCAGTTTTTTGGCAAGACTTTGACCCATATTTCCATAACCGATGATGCCCAACGTTTTGCCTTGTAATTCCCATCCTCGATTACCTTCGCGGTCCCAGATTCCATTACGAACTTCAGCATCTGCTGTGTTGATTTTCCGAGCTAGTGTGATTAATTGGCCGATGACATGTTCTGCCACGGCATCGCGATTACCTTCATTAGCACTAAAAACGGCGATTTGATTTACTGAACAATAATCCACATCAATCAAATCCAATCCGGCTCCGGCACGGGCAATGAATTCTAATGTAGATCCTTCCAGTTCTTTGGCCCCGAGCGACATTTTTGAACGAAGTACTAAGCCTTGATAGCCTGTTAATTGCACCTCTTTCGGGTGAATTTGTGGCTGTTCGTCTACCTCAAAGCCCAAGGATCGTAAGTCCGCAGCGAGGGATGGGTGAACTTCATCAATGATCAAGACCTTTTTTGCCATAGACTAAACGTGCATGCGGTTTTTGACCAAATCGATTGCTAGAAAAAATGCATGTAAAAACGAGCTGGGGTCAGCTTCATTTTTACCCGCAATGTCATATGCCGTTCCATGATCAGGTGATGTACGGATGATAGGTAAACCCGCCGTAAAATTCACGCCTGTCTCAAAAGCAATGTATTTAAACGGAATCAATCCTTGGTCATGATACATGCCCAAAACACCATCAAATTCCTTGAATTGTGCTTTTCCGAAGAAACCATCTGCCGGGTAGGGTCCGAAAACCAAAACACCTTTCTTACGGTATTCTTCTATCACCGGTTGGATGATTTCTAGTTCTTCTTGACCCAATAAGCCCGACTCACCCGCATGTGGATTCAATCCCAATACGGCTAATTTGGGTTTCTCGATGGCAAAATCTTCTTGTAAACTCTGCAAGAAAACATCGATCTTATTTTTGATTAATTCCTTCGTCAAGGCTTTACTGACATCTTGCAAGGGTAGGTGACCGGTCGCAACACCCATGCGGAAGCCTTCACTTACCATCATCATCAAGGAGTTTTTCGCCTCGAAACGTTCGGTTAAGTATTCTGTGTGGCCAGGGAATTTGAAGTCCTCCGACTGGATATTATGCTTATTGATAGGTGCAGTAACTAAGGCTGCCAATAATCCCTTGTCTAAATCTTGTGCGGCACGGTCTAAGCATGCAAATGCAGCTTTACCGGCTTCAGGGGTTACTTTTCCAGGTTCTACAACAGTGTTGGAATCGTCCCAACAAGTTATCAACGAAGTGTGTCCTTCTGTTGCTTCTTCCATGGAAGCAATGCTTTTGATTGACCAATCTTGTAGATCTAATTGCTTGCGGTAGAATTTAACGACTTGTTGGGAGCCATAAATCACCGGTGTACACCATTTTAAGATACGCTGACTGCCCAAGGCCTTTAAAATGACCTCGGGTCCAATGCCGTTGTAGTCGCCTAAGGTTATGCCAATAAAAGGTTTCGTTGCGCTCATATAAAATGGGTGAATTTTGGGCTTGCAAGTTAAGAAATTTCACAGGAAGGATGTAGATATTTTTTTTGCCCTGCATATTTTGGTAACGAAGCCTATAAAAATTGTAAATTTTCAAGTTTTGCCAAATAAAATAGCTGTCATTGTACTTAAATCCCAATTTATTTATCATTTTTGTTACAATGCACTAAAATTATTAGCATGCCAAAATCATACGTTAAGAAAATCTCGAGTCTTCTCATCGCGAACCGCGGTGAAATTGCCATCCGTATCATGCGTGCCGCTTCTGAACTGGGAATCAGAACTGTTGCGGTTTACACCTTTGAGGATCGCTATTCTTTACACCGTTATAAAGCGGATGAGGCTTACCAAATTGGTAAGGACAATGAGCCATTAAAACCTTATTTGGATATCGAAGGACTGATTGCTTTGTGTAAGTCCAAAAAGATCGATGCCATACATCCAGGTTATGGATTCTTATCAGAAAATGTTGGTTTAGCGCGTCGATGCCGTGAAGAAGGCATCGTTTTCGTAGGTCCGTCTCCTGAAGCCATGAATGCATTAGGGGACAAAGTAGCTGCGAAAGTTGCTGCCTTGAAAGCAAATGTACCGATGATCCAAGATTCGAAAGGAGATATGTCGGTGTACGAAAATGCCTTATCCGAAGCTCGCCGTATCACATTCCCCGTGATGGTGAAAGCCGCAGCAGGTGGAGGTGGTCGTGGAATGCGGGTCGTTCGCACGGAAGAGGAATTAGAAAAAGCACATTCAGAGGCGAAAAATGAGGCAAAAAATGCCTTTGGTGATGATACATTGTTCATCGAGAAATTCATCGATGATCCTAAGCATATTGAGGTTCAATTACTTGGTGACCAACACGGTAATTTGGTTCATCTTTACGAACGTGATTGTTCCGTACAGCGCCGTTTCCAAAAGGTTGTAGAGGTTGCGCCTTCTTTTGGTTTAAAAGAAGAAACGAAGCAAAAATTATATGCGTACGCTTTGTCAATCGGTAAGGCGGTAAATTATTACAATGCGGGAACCGTTGAGTTCCTAGTGGATAAAGATGAAAATATCTATTTCATCGAAGTGAATCCACGTATTCAAGTGGAACACACCATTACCGAAGAGGTAACAGGAATTGATATCGTCCGTACCCAAATCTTGGTTGCGCAAAATTATAAGTTATCGGATCCGGGTATCTTTATCCAAAACCAGGAAGATATTCCATTGAAGGGTTTTGCAATTCAGTGTCGGATTACCACAGAAGATCCATCGAATGGCTTTAAGCCTGATTTTGGTACGATCATCGCTTACCGTAACGCAGCTGGTTTTGGTATTCGTTTGGATGAGGGCTCATCGTATCCAGGGGTTAAGATTTCGCCTTATTTCGATTCAATGCTTGTAAAAGTTTCTGCCAAAGGCCGTACGCTACGTGGTGCTTCTGAGCGTTTGAACCGAGCATTGTCTGAGTTCCGTATTCGTGGGGTGAAAACTAATATTCCATTCTTGCGTAATGTGATCACGCATCCCGTGTTCCAAGAAGGAAATTGTACGGTTCCGTTTATCGCGAATCATCCAGAATTATTTAACATTAAGCCTACACGTGACCGTTCAACAAAAGCGTTGCGCTATTTGGGTGAGGTAATCGTAAATGGGAATCCTGACGTGAAAGTGAAGCCATCTGCTCCTTTCCGTACACCTATTATTCCTTCTGTGGATGAGTTTGCGGAATTCCCACGTGGACACAAACAATTATTGACAGAATTAGGACCTGAGCGTTTCGCGAAACACATTCGCGATTCGAAACAAGTTTTATTTACGGACACAACTTTCCGCGATGGACACCAATCGCTCTTAGCGACACGTGTTCGTACACAAGATATGTTGGCCGTTGCTTCCGGCTTCGCTAAAACCTTCCCGAATTTATTCTCGATGGAGGTTTGGGGCGGTGCAACTTTTGATGTGGCGATGCGATTCTTGCATGAGTCTCCATGGAAGCGTTTGGAAGAGTTTAGAGAGGCGATGCCAAACATGCTTTTACAGATGTTGTTCCGTGGCTCCAATGCTGTGGGTTATTCCGCTTATCCTGATAATTTGATCGAGAAATTCGTAGAGAAATCATCCGAATCCGGGATCGATGTCTTCCGTATATTCGATTCCTTGAACTGGATCGATGCGATGAAGGTGTCCATCAAAGCGGTTCGTGAGCGCACGCCAGGTATTGCTGAGGCTGCGATTTGTTACACAGGAGATGTGTTTACAAATGAGAAGTATAATATGCAGTATTATTTGGATTTAGCGCGCCAACTAGAAGATGCGGGAGCGCACATGCTTGCCATTAAAGATATGGCAGGTTTGTTACGTCCATTCCAGGCAGAGAAATTGGTTACTGAATTAAAGAAAGCGGTTGCTATTCCGATTCACTTACATACGCATGATACAGCTTCGGTTCAATCGGCTACGTATTTGAAGGCGATTGAGGCGGGTGTTGATGTGGTTGATGGGGCTTTGGCCGCGATGTCTGGTTTAACATCCCAACCGAATTTGAACTCCTTGGTAGCGATGATGCAAGGTCATCCTTACGATAGTGGTTTGGATTTGGATGCCATGAATGATTATTCCAATTATTGGGAAGCGGTTCGTACGATGTATTTCCCTTTTGAATCGGAATTAAAAGCAGGAACAGCAGAGGTTTATAATAATGAGATTCCGGGTGGGCAATACACCAACTTACGTGGTCAGGCGATTGCTTTGGGCGTAGGGGATAAGTTTGAATTATTGAAGGATAATTATTCGGAAGCGAATAAATTGTTTGGCGATATAGTTAAGGTAACTCCATCTTCGAAAGTAGTAGGGGATATGGCCATTTTTATGACGGCAAATAGCTTGTCGGCAGAAGATGTATACGCCAAAGGTTCAACCTTATCTTTCCCAGAATCCGTGAAGGATTTCTTCAAAGGAGGATTGGGCCAACCATATCAAGGTTTTCCAAAGCAATTGCAAGAAATCATCTTAAAAGGAGAAACCGCTTACGAAGGACGTCCGAACGACAACTTAGCGCCGATTGATTTTGATAAGGATTATGCGGCATTTGTTGCAAAATTCCCGGACAATGAAGGAGGCTTCTTGGATTACTTGTCATACAAAATGTATCCAAAGGTTTACGAGGATTATTACAAGAATCAAGCCTTGTATGGTGATTTATCAGCGATGCCTACGCCAGCCTTTTTCTATGGCTTAAAGCAGGACGAGGAAATCATGATCACGATTGAGCCAGGTAAGACAATCATCGTGAAGTATTTGTATATGTCGGACCCTGATGAATCCGGCTTGCGAAACATAACATTTGAATTGAATGGTCAGGCTCGCCGATTGAAAATCTTGGATAAGAACATCAAGGTTGAGCGTGCCCAACATGCCAAAGCGAAGGCCAAAGGAGATATTGGAGCACCTTTGCAAGGACGTTTGAGTCGTATATTGGTGAAGCCGGGTGAGGAAGTGAAGAAAAATGCTCCATTGTATGTGATTGAGGCGATGAAGATGGAGTCGATTGTTTCGGCGCCGTTTGAGGGGATTATTGGAAACGTAGTCTTGAATGAAGGTACGGTCGTGGAGCAAGAAGATTTGGTATTGACTTTGGAAGAAGCCAAATTGCCAGAACCTGATGTAGAGGAATACTTATTTGTATATGGAACTTTGCGTCGTGATTGTGGCAATGACTTACATCGTTTGATCGCTCGTAACTCGGATTATGTGGGCATGGCGACTTATCAAGGCCAAATGTATCAAGTGGCAGATTATCCGGGAATTATTCCTTCGGATGATGTCAAAGATCAGGTGGTAGGGGAGTTGTACTTGCTTTCAAACACGATCAAGTTGTTGAATGTCTTGGATGAATACGAGGAATTCGATCCAGAAAGCTCTGAGAAATCCTTATTTATGCGTGAGCATGTTACAGTGAAATTAAAGGACAAGGAAATTACTTCATATGCATATCTTTACAATAAACCCGTTGATTCGAAGAAACGAATTGCTTCTGGGGATTATTTAAAAGGATAATTTTATGAAAAAGCTGCTTTTGTTGTTGATGATTTCCAGTACTGTTTGGGGTCAAAATTTGTTGACAAAAGCACATGCGCACAATGATTATGAACACGAGAGGCCTTTTTACGAGGCCTTTTCGTTGGGCTTTGGTTCCATTGAAGTGGATGTTTATGCGGTCAATGGCCAATTGTTGGTAGCCCATGATGTGAAGGATTTGAAAGCTTCAAGGACCTTTCAGAATTTGTATTTAGATCCTTTAGTGGAAGTTTTAACTTCTGGAAAAGCGGGGAATTATCATCAATTATTGATTGATTCGAAAACTTCTGCGGATTCAACCATGCCGCTATTATTGAAGGCCATCGAGCCTTATAGAGATTTATTGATCAAAAATAATTTCCGAATTGTCATTTCGGGCAATCGGCCAGCCGTATCGGATTATGTCAAGTTTCCTTCATGGTTAACTTTTGACGGTCGGTCGAATGAGGAAGTTCCTTCCTTTTTAGCATCTCATGTGGTTTTAGAAAGTGAGGCCTTTTACAAATTTGGTATTTGGAATGGGACAACTCCCATGTCACCTACGTTGCGGACTAAATTGAAAAGCTATATCGATAAGGTGCATGCATCTGGCCGAAAAGTTCGTTTGTGGGCAACTCCGGAGGGATTGATGGCTTATCAGACTTTCTTGGATTTAGGTGTGGATTATATCGGGACGGATCAGTTGGGCGCTTTGGCGGCGTATTTGAAGGCAGCGCGTTAGATCCCTAGGCTAAAGCCTAGGGTTATAAGTATTCAGGTTATTAGCCTCAGACTGTAGTCTGGGGATCCCTAGGCTAAAGCCTAGGGTTATAAGTATTCAGGTTATTAGCCTCAGACTGTAGTCTGGGGATCCCTAGGCTAAAGCCTAGGGTTATAAGTATTTAGATATTTAGCCCCAGACTTTAGTCTGGGGTTCCCTAGGCTAAAGCCTAGGGTTACAAAAGTTAGCCATAGTTCTCTTTTTTATCTCTGATTTTTTTTGTTGTTTTAGAGGTAAAACCTATTTAAACATCTAACGTCCAACGTCCAACGTCTAACGTCCAACGTCTAACGTCCAACGTCCAATCTCTTACCTCTAAACTCTTAACTCTCACCTCCCTATGTTATCTCGTCGTCGCTTTCTCGCACAAAATTCATTATTAGCCCTTGCGGCATTTTTACCTTCAGCAAAATCCAAGACCTATCGCATGGGCTATTCGGCCATCACATGGGGTGGAAAGGATGAATTAGCCATCGAGGAATTGTCGGTATTAGGTTACAAAGGCATACAATTGCGTGCGAATACCTATGCGAAGTATAAAGATAATCCAAGCGATTTGAAGCAATTATTGGATGCCAAAGGTTTGTCTTTGGTTATGTTTTCGAGTGGAAATGTCGAAATTGATCCTGCGAAAATGGAAGCAAATGTGGCGATGCATGTAAATCATGCGCGATTTGTGAAAGCTTTGGGTGGTAGTTCGATTCAGTTAACGAATAGTTTACGAAAAAATAATGTGGCACCTACGGCAGATGAATTAGCCCGTTTGGCAGCAGCGATGAATGAAATTGGGAAACAAACCCAGGCAATTGGTGTTCAAGCGACGTATCATAATCACATGAACCAATATGGTGAAACACCTGAGGAGGTCGATGCGTTGGTTCAAGCTATGGATCCGAAATATCTTCGTTTATTATTGGATGTAGCCCATTATCACCAGGGGGGAGGAAAACCAGCGGAGGCGGTGATAAAATACCAAAAGGTTTTACATAGTATGCACATCAAGGATGTGGAATGCCCAATCAAGGGAGATTCGAATCCTAAATCCTATAAATTCGTTGAATTAGGGCAAGGCAATGTTGACTTAGTTGGCGTTTTTGCTTCCATGGATAAAATAAAATTTGGTGGTTGGGCTATTGTGGAATTGGATGCTGTTCCTGATAAAGCAAAATTACCTATGCAATGTGCCCAGATTAGTAAAGATTTTTTACAAGGTAAAATTGCGTATCAATTTTAGTAAATTGCCGAATAAATTAATGATATGCTAAAAAAGCGCGACGCGGCTATAGGTTTTATATTTGTTACCTTATTGATTGATGTGATGGGAATCGGGATTATTGTTCCCATGATGCCTACATTGATTCGGGGATTTACGGGAGGTGATTTAAGTGTTGCCTCGCAATATTCCGGTTGGTTGATGGCCTCGTATGCCATCATGCAATTTGTGTTTTCACCCATTTTAGGGGGATTATCGGATCAATTCGGTCGGAGACCCGTGATTTTGGCCTCTCTATTTGGCTTCTCCTTGGATTATTTATTGCTTGCTAATGCTCCCAACATTACTTGGTTGTTTGTAGGTAGGATTCTTGCTGGGATTACTGGGGCAAGTTTTACAACAGCTCAGGCTTACATCGCCGATGTATCAACGGCTGAAAACCGTGCAAAGAATTTTGGTATGGTTGGAGCGGCCTTTGGTTTAGGATTTATTGTAGGACCCGCCATTGGGGGTGCTTTAGGGAATATCGATGTGCATTTACCCTTTTATGCCTCAGCGGGTTTGACCATGTTGAATGCGCTTTATGGGTATTTTGTATTGCCAGAGTCGTTGAGTTTAGCGAATCGCCGACCGTTTAACTGGAAGCGTGCGAATCCGTTCGGTTCGTTAAAACATATGTCGCGTTATCATCCGCTCGTTTTAGGATTAATTGCTGGATATTTCTGTATCCAATTAGCGAGTCAGGCACATCCGAGTACCTGGTCCTATTTTACGATGAAGGTATTTAATTGGTCTCCGGATGAAGTTGGCTATTCCTTAGCTTTTGTAGGGTTAATCGTGGCTATTGTTCAAGGTGGATTAACACGCGTGATTACTCCCAAAATAGGGGAGCGGAAAGCTATTTCATTTGGTTTACTCCTTTGGGCATCCGGTTTTCTTCTTTTCGCTTTTGCTTCTAAGTCTTGGATGATGTATGCCTTTATGGTGCCATTCGGATTAGGAGGATTGGCAGGGCCGGCATTACAAAGTTTAATAACCCAACAAGTGGGTGCGAATGAGCAAGGTGAATTGCAAGGTGGTTTGACTAGTCTTCAATCCATTACGACGATTTTAGGGCCACTTTTTGCATCGAACTTATTTGCTTATTTCACGACATCAGAACATAATTTCCCTGGGGCCGCTTTCTTTGCCGCGGGGATTGTAGGGTTCCTTGCATGGGGAATCATCATGCGTTCGATCCCGAAAAATAATCAGTAAACTGATAATTGGTTTGATTTCAGGTTAAAAGGAATCTGAGTTGAAGGATTATTGAATATCTTTCAGAAAAAATAAACCCTTATGAAAAATACAAGAAATGCAATCATGTTGGGCTTGCTATTATGCAGCACCATCCTGTTAAAAGCTCAATCTACCGAAGAGGTTTTGAGTAAACATCAATCAGCCATGGGAAGCCCTGAAAAATGGGCAGCGGTTAAAAGTTTGGTGATGAAAAATAAGTTCAGTGTTCAAGGAATGGACATTGAGAGTAAAACCTCTGTTTTAGTGGGACAAGGTTTTCGTACCGATGTGGAAGTGATGGGTAATAAAATTGTAACGGCCGTAAATGGTGAAAATGGATGGATGATGCGTCCTGCGATGATGGGAGGAACGGGTCAGCCCGAAGCAATGCCAGCTGATCAAGTAAAAATGGCTGCTTCTCAAAAAAATATTGGATCAACGTTAATTATTGCTCAAAAAGAGGGTTCTAAGATTGAATTGGTCAGTAAAGAAAAATTGGATGGTGCAGATGTATATTTGCTGAAAGTCACCAAAACAAGTGGTGAAGAATCCCAAATTTATGTTTCAGCATCCACTTACTACATCGTCAAGGTAGCTGGAAAAATTAAGGCTAATGGTCAGGAAGTAGATACAGAGGTTAATTTTTCAAATTACAAAGCTGTAGATGGCTTGTATTTCCCCCATACGATGGAAACAGCTAGTCCAATGGGAGGTATGATGACCGTGGATACGATTTCGATTGAAATTAATCCGAGCATTGATGCGAATATTTTCGCTAAGCCAACAAAATAAAATTTCATTCTGGTATTGAGAAGGGAGCGATTGAGCTCCCTTTTTTATGACTAAATTTTCGTAATTTTGATGTTCATTAATCCACGTATGAGATACATTTTTATCCTGTTTAGTTTGAACATCCTATTTTCATGTCAGCCAGATGCTAGCCTAGATCCCCAAACTAAAACAGAAATATTGTTAAGTACAACTTGGCAGATTCAAGAGGTTACGGCCAGTGGATATTTAAATGGAACCGTTTACCAGCGAGGGAGAACTGCAGAGGGATCTCAATATGATATGTCTAAGGTTCGTTTGACATTTTATGCGAATGGAACATGTCTGGCAATCGATAATACGGGTAACAACACGGCTTCAGGTAAATGGAAGCTGATAAATAACGATACGCAATTACAAATTTCCGAGACCAATTATTTCGTGTTGGATGGAATTGGAGACATTAATAGTCTATTAAAAACTGAGTTTGTTTTTTCAGGATCGCGAAGTTATAAATCGACTTACGTCAATGCCACGGTAAAAATGGTACCGGTTCCCTAGGGTAAAAAGGTATTGATGTGATTTCGGGCCATATAAATTGCCTTTTGTATATCATCATCCGACCCTTCAAAAGCTTTATCTTCCACTTCAATAACAATAGGTCCACGATATCTCACATCATGCAAGGCGCTGATGAATTTCCCCCATTGAATGTCGCCTAAGCCTGGCAATTTGGGTGAATGGTATTCCAATGGGTTCGCCATGATTCCTACACGGTCTAATTTATCTTGGTAGACCTTTACGTCCTTTAAGTGAATATGATGTAATTTTTCTGCGTAGTGATAGATAGGATATAAATAATCCATTTGCTGCCAAACCATATGCGAGGGATCATAGTTAAGGCCAAAATTCGTCGAAGGAATAATGCTGAAGAGTTGATCCCAAATCTTGGGTGTCGTTGCCAAGTTTTTGCCTCCCGGCCATTCATCATCCGTGAAAAACATCGGGCAATTTTCAATGCCTATTTTGATGTTTAACGAGTCTGCTAACGAAATAATTTCGGGCCAAACTTCCTTGAATTTGTCCAAGTTGTAGGCGACACTTTTGGTAAAATCCCTTCCAATAAACGTGTTAACCACAGGGATTTCGAGTACTGCCGCTGCGCGAATAATCTTTTTGATATGTTCGCGGTAAAACAGCGCCTGCTCTTCGTTAGGGTCCATCGGATTGGGATAGTAACCCAAAGCTGAGATCTTAACAGGATGTTGTTTTAGGTAGGTTTTTAGGTTCAATAAACCCAATGAATCTAATTGGTCTACGGCGATGTGACTTACGCCCGCGTAGCGACGAGTATCACTGTTTTGGGAAGGCCAACACATCACCTCGACACACGAGAAGCGCGCACGATGGGCAAAGTCCAAGACCTGTTCCAAAGATAAATTGGGCAAAATTGCTGAAGCAAAACCTAATTCAAGCATCTTATTTTTTCTCTAAAAGGTAATACAAGGCAAATGAAAATGAAGCGATCCAAAGACCAACAGCTTCACGCGCTAATTCTTGATTCATCGTTTTCATTGCTAGACCATCTGTCATAAATCCTTCCCATGCGGTCATTTCAACCCATAATTGAATGCCCGCAAATGTACTTAGTGCAAATAAAACAAGCGTTAATTCTTTATTGACCATTCCTCTAAATGCCTGGAATGAAACATACGTGGCAACTCCATAAATTGGAACCCATAAAATAGGATCCGGATCATTGAACTGCCAATAGGTAAACAACAGAAAGATTAGGGAAAAGAGGATTCCCAAAAATGAGATAGCTTTTTTCGTTTTCATATGGCTTAGTTACACAGGTTAGTTACGGCCTCTTTGGCTCCAGGATATTTTAATTTTTGGGCTTGCTGTAATGCAAAACAGGCTTTTTCTTTCTCGTTTACTTTGTAATAACTCAATCCCATGGCATAAAATCCTTTTCCGAAATTGGGATCAATTTGTACACTTGCTTCAAAATCGAGATTTGCCTCAACAAATTTACCTTGTTGGAAATAGATATTCCCCCGATTGTATAATGCATTAATTTCCTTGGTATTTTTCGAAATACTTTGGGTGAAGTCGGCCAATGCCTCATTCGATTTACCTAATGCCGCTTGAACAATTCCTCGCTGCAAATATGCTGCACTTGAATCGGGCTGAAGTTTAACTGCCGCTTCTGTAGGTGCTAAGGCCGCTTTCCAGTTCCCTTGTTCCATTTCTAAGGCTCCTAGATTTAATTGCGCTGTATAAAGTGATGGCTTTAGTTCGATTGCTTTTTGGTAGTTTGTTCGGGCTTCATCCCAACTTTTCTCTTGAAATGCGATAACACCTTGCAAATTATAAGCTTCTGCTAATCCAGGGTTTTTCTCTAATGCTTTCTTAATCGCTTCTTTGGCGGATACAGTTTCTCCTTTTTGTAAACGACTCTTCGCTTCTTGAAGCCAGGAATCAGCATCTGAAGAGCAGGCAAGTAGCATTAAGGAAAGGCAGAAATAAGAAAGGATTCGCATATTTTTAATTTGAAATTAAAGTTAAGGGGTATTCGGAAATTATTGGCATATATTTTGAAAAAAGCGCAGATTTTGCCATATTTGCATCGGCAAATTACCAGCTCCCGCTGAATCCTCCAGGTCGTGAAAGAAGCAAAGGTAGGTTGGTTGTAGCGGTGAATTTGCCATTTTTTTTTGCCTTATATAAACCTCCCCATATGAAATTTTTTATCGACACGGCGAATTTAGCCCACATCAAAGAAGCCCAAGATTTAGGTGTTTTAGACGGTGTAACAACGAATCCTTCCTTAATGGCCAAAGAAGGTATTAGCGGAAAAGATAACGTTTTACGTCATTATAAAGCAATTTGTGACTTAGTTGATGGAGATGTTTCAGCGGAGGTGATTGCCACAGATTATGAAGGCATGATTCGCGAAGGGGAGGAGTTAGCAGAATTGGATGACAAGATTGTTGTGAAGATTCCGATGATTAAGGATGGTATCAAGGCATTGAAATATTTTTCAAATCGGGGAATAAAGACCAATTGTACCTTAGTGTTCTCAGCGGGACAAGCGCTTTTAGCTGCTAAAGCTGGAGCGACTTATGTTTCTCCTTTCATTGGTCGTTTAGATGATATTTCTTTCGACGGCATGGATTTGATTGATCAAATTCGTGTGATTTACGATAATTATGAGTTTGATACGCAAATTTTAGCTGCCTCAGTTCGTCACCCAATTCACATCATCAAATGTGCTGAAATTGGTGCAGATGTGATGACTGGACCTTTGTCGGCAATCTTAGCCTTATTAAAACACCCATTAACGGATAGTGGTTTAGCCACTTTCCTAGCTGATCACGCCAAGTCTAACCAATAATTTAATTTTTATGTCTGTATTGACTTTTGAAAATGTTCATATCTCGCAGGAAGGAGTTCCTACATTAACAGATATTTCGTTAACAGTTGAGGCAGGTGAATTTTATTATTTGATTGGTAAGTCGGGCTCAGGAAAAAGTACCTTTTTTAAATCTATTTTCGGTGAATTAGCCATTGATGCGGGCTCAGCGCACGTTGCTGGCTATGATTTAGTATCGATTAAAAATCAAGATATTCCGTATCTGCGACGCAAATTAGGATTTGTATTCCAAGACTTTCAGTTGTTAACCGACCGCAATGTAGAGCGGAATTTAGCCTTTGTTTTGGAGGCTACGGGTCATAAAGATAAGGCTGAGATCAAAGCGCGGATCGAAGCTGTTTTGGAACAGGTGGGTATGTCTAATGCGATCCACAAACGCGTACATAAATTGTCAGGTGGAGAGCAGCAACGCATCGCCATTGCGCGAGCTTTATTGAATAATCCTGTTTTAATCCTAGCTGATGAGCCTACAGGTCATTTAGATCCAGAGGTTTCCTTAGAAATCATGGAATTATTTAAACAATTGACCTTACAGGGTACAGCCATCATCATGGCAAGCCATGATTACCACACGATTCAACGTGTTCCAGGAAAAATCTTGAAATGCGAAGGTGGGCATATCGTGCCTGTAAGCTCTCTTTAATCGATTATTTTCCTGTCAAATAAGTTACCGGAATAATACATTCCTCTAACGAAATACCGCCATGTTGGAAGGTATTACGGTAGTGGTTGACATATTGATTGTAATTGTTCGGGTAAGCAAACATGTAATCTTCTTTCGTAAATACATACGAGGTAGAAACATTGGGTTTCGGCAAAAATAATTGTTCAGGCTTACGACAGACCATCATCTTACTCGAAGCATCCCAATTTAAATTTTTCCCCTGTTTGTAACGAAGATTGGTGTTTGTATTGCGATCTCCGATAATTTTAATCGGGTTTTGTACACGAATCATGCCATGGTCGGTGGTGATGATTACCCGCCCTTTTTTCTCTGCAATACGCTTCAAGAAATCGAATAGGGGAGAATGCTGGAACCAACTCGCCGTTAGGCTTCGATATGCGGATTCATCGGGTGCTAATTCCTTAATCATGGCCATGTCAGTTCGCGCATGGGATAGCATGTCTACAAAATTATACACGACGACGTTCAACTGATTGGTCAATAGTTTATTAAAATTGTCAACTAATTGTTTCCCCTGGTATTGATGAACGATTTTATGATAAGACGCCTTCGCGTCAATTCGTAAGCGTTTTAATTGTTCATTTAGGTAGAACTCCTCATGTTGGTTGTAACCCTCTTCATCCTCCGAATCCCCTAAATCAAATACCCATTTATCTGGGTAATTTTTTTGAATCTCCATTGGCATCATGCCCGCAAATATGGAGTTTCGCGCATAAGCCGTAGTAGTAGGTAAAATGGAATAATAGGTTTTTTCATCTTCTACCTGAAAGTAATCTTGGATGAATAATTCCAAAGTTTTCCATTGGTCATACCGTAGATTATCTACTAGGATAAAGAATAAAGGTGATTTGTCCTGAATGCGGGGAAAAACATGTTTTCGCATCATTAAATGACTCAGAATAGGCGTGTCGCTATTCGGTTTCTGTAACCAGGATTCATAAGAATTCTCAATGAATTTGCTGAAATGAACATTGGCTTCTGATTTTTGACTGATAAGGACTTCCGACATCGATTTATTCTCTGTTTGGTCGATTTCTAGTTCCCAATAAGTTAGTTTTTTGTAGATTTCAGCCCATTCTGCTGCGTTTAAATTATCTTGATAACGCATCGAAAGTTCCCGGAATTCTTGTTGGTAACTTAGGTTTGTTTTCTCCTCTTCCAAACGTTTTTTGTCAAAAATACGCTTAACTGACAATAGTAATTGATTGGGATTCAGTGGTTTAATAAGATAGTCGGCGATTTTAGATCCGATAGCATCTTCCATTAATTCTTCCTCTTCGGATTTGGTAATCATGATGACAGGAAGATTTGGGCGGATTTGCTTGATGGCAATTAACACTTCCAGGCCTGTCATTCCAGGCATGTTTTCATCCAAAAATAAGACGTCAAACTTTTGTTTATTCACAAGGTCCAAAGCATCCGCACCTGAGTTCACTGCTGTTACCTGATAGCCTTTGCTTTCTAGGAATAAAATGTAGGGAGTTAATAGATCAATTTCGTCGTCTGCCCAAAGAATGGAATAATTCATGCTGTTAGTTTTATCACCTAAACGTATCAATAGGTTTTTATTGCCTTTAAATCCTTAAAAATTGTTAATGTCAAAAAGCTTTATAGCAGGTTAAATTTAACTAAATTTGTGCAGGCTATCATTGCATGTATGTCAAATAATTCTCCGATTTCTTTCTCTCAAACTGCACACGAAAATCTTGTGGCGCTGGTTCAACAGGGTAAAATGCCTGAACCATTTTTACGAGTAGGTATGCGTGGCGGTACTTGTGGTGGGACCTATGTATTAGGTTTTGATCAAAAAACGGAATTTGACGAGGAATATCTGGTGCAAGAGATTCCCGTTGTCATTGATAAAAGGCAATTGTTATTTGTATTAGGTACAGAAATCAGCTTTGAGCCGAGTGCCAATGGATTTTATTTACATAAACCCAATCCCTCTTTATGAAATTCGCTGCGATAGATATCGGTTCCAATGCCGCACGTTTACAAATTTCCAGCGTTCTGGAAAATGACGGGATGATGAGTTTTAAACGCGTTGAATATGTACGTTTTGCCCTTCGTTTAGGACATGATGTATTTAGTCAAGGAGCTATCACGCCGGAATCAGAAGTCCGCGTGTTTAAATTGCTGCATGCTTATAAATTATTGATGGATTTGCATGAAGTGCAAGATTATGCCATTTGCGCAACTTCTGCGATGCGGGAGGCTTCCAATTCGGCAGAACTTGTAACGCGCATTCACAAGATTTTGGATATGAAAATTCAAATCATTGATGGTGCTCGTGAAGCCGAGTTAATCAATGATGTGGTTGTTAAGTCCTTAAACCCCAAAAAGAATTATTTGCATATTGATGTGGGTGGAGGTTCAACCGAGTTGAATTTTTACCGCAATCAAGAAAAATTTGCTTCTAAATCCTTCAAGATTGGTTCTGTTCGATTGTTAGAAGGAAAAGAGAAAGAAGGCGATTGGGATAAAATGAAGAAATGGATCTCGCTTCAAATGGAATCGCTGAGAGGTCCCGTTCACGCAGTTGGAACTGGTGGTAATATTAGTAAGTTATATAATCTCTCTACGCAAGTAAGCGAGGAAAAAACCATGGATATAGTGGAGTTGAAGCGAATTTCCGACTTTATCAGTTCCTATTCCTATGAAGAGCGTGTGAATAAATTGCGCTTGAACACGGACCGTGCGGATGTCATTGTGCCTGCGGCTTCTATCTATTTGACAGCTATGGAATTAGCGGGATGTCAAACAATTTTTGTTCCAGATTTGGGATTGAAGGACGGTATCATTCAAATGTTGCACGAACGGATGCAACAACGGAAACGATCAATTAGCTAATCGATACAAAACGCCCATCGAAAGGATCTGGGAGAATTGCCAATTAGGATCTTGGTCATAATCTTTGAACAACACAGCTTGTAAATTCGTGCTGACATATTTGTTGACCTTCATCGTAAAATTCGCATCCAGACGATGCACAACGCCATTCGAATAACCCATACGGAAATAGTCGATTAATGCCGAATAACGGGCTTTCATGTTGATATTTTGAAAGATGTCTTTCTCGATGTTCATCAAGTATTGAAATACGAACTGATTACGAATATTGTCGCCGGGTTTCTCCAAACCAAATAATCCCGCATTGGAAATCCGATCATCAAAGACGAAAGTTTGGCGTAAACTACCCACACCTATTCGTGTATAGAATGACTTGTCTGGGTGGAATTCAAAACCCATTGAGGAAGTTAAATAGGCGGGGGCGAAGATATTGGAAACCAAGGAATCAACAGGTATGCCTGCTGCATTCTTTTTACCATATTCAAAACCTTGAAAGAACTGAGAAGAAAAGTTGGTCGACCCATAAAAATCCCATTTGGGACTAATGCGATAACCGGCCTTGAACTCATAAAAAATCCGATCAACATTCTTCCGAAGGCTTTGGGTTCTGTTTTGAAGAAAACCTACTTGTAAGTTTAAATCACTATTTAAACGCCAATTGTTATTAACGACTTTGGCTGAATGATTTAAAAACCAACCAATGGCAAAGGTATTCGTTCCTCCTCCTTTCCAGTTATCTGAAAAACTCGATTGGTTGATGTTGATGCCTGTATTAAAATCCTTTTTCCATTTGCTAGCTAAGCTGTCTGCCACAACCTCCGCTTTCAGCGAATGTATGCCAGTACAAATCAGAGCTAAAAAAAGAAATCGATGCATCATAAACACAAATGTACAAAAAGGTTTTGCCTAATTAATCTGCTTTGTCCGCTTTTACATGCCAAATTTTGACAGTCGAATCAAAGGACTCTCCGGGTGCTAATATGATTAAACCGTCTCCGGTATTAAATGCATCGGTATTTGCCGACATCGGTTCAATCGCAACACAGTTCCCATTTTCAGGTGCAAAAACAACTAAAAAAGGGAAGTCTTTACTTGATTGTTCGATGTACAACGATTCCTCTTTCGACTTATTATAAAAATGTGTGATATGTTTTTCCATGGATTTTAAACGAAAAACATTGTCTAACACTTCTTCGCCTAAATTCACTCCAGCACTTGCATCGTAGTTTTCCTCGCGTAAAGGAATCATTTGGCTATCAGAATGAAATTTACTCAAGGAATCAAATCGAATACGCCAGTCGGCGAGATTCCCTTCGGTTAAATTGAAATAGGGATGCCAACCGCAAGCAAAGGGCATATTGCCTTCTCCTGTATTTTTTGCGGTAAAGCGCAATTGGAATATATTCTCTTCTGTGAATGAATATGTTAATCGCATCTCAAACGGAAATGGATAGGCTTTTTCCTCGGCAGTATATCGATAGCTTAAAGTTGCTTTGGAATTTTCTTGGCTTATTTCAAAAGGTTTGCGCGCCAAAAGTCCATGAATCGCATTGCCTAAATTAGGCTCATTGATTGGTAATTGATAATTTCTTCCTTCAAAGGAATAATTTCCGTTCCTTACGCGGTTTACCCATGGGCTCAATAAAGCACTCGGATGATATGGATTTTCATTATTAGAGAACTGTTCCGAAAAGGGTATATCGATGACATTTCCATTCCAATTTAATTGCGTCAACATGCCCCCATAAGCGGGAATGAGCTCAAAAAAAGCAGATTGATCGGGACTTTGAATGTGTACTATTTCCATATTGTTTTTTCTTCTATGCCCATGCCATAAAGGGCAAAATCATATTTGACAGGGTCATGCGGATCTAAAGCTCGCAAGGTATCTGTTAATTCCAATGCTTTTTTCCAGTTTGTGGGACCCGGTTGAATTAATTGCAAGCTTTCCGCCGTTCGTAGGGCATGCACATCCAAGGGACAAACTAACTGGTGTGGCTGAATTTTATTCCAAATGCCAAAATCAACTCCTGCTTCATCTTTTCTAACCATCCAACGTAAAAACATATTGATGCGTTTGCACGCTGAATTCTTAGCCGGGGATGCTATATGCTTTTGTGTTCGAACAGGCGCGAATTCATCATCGAAAAAGCGTTCATAAAAGCGATTAATCGCTTGTTCAACGCTTGGTTCATTCGATTGATTAGGACCGGCAAATGCATCCTCTAAGCTGTTATGTGTCTGGTAATGCCTTTGGAAAAATGAGATAAAATATAGGGCATCGGTTGCGTTGAAGGTTCGATGTTTGAACTTCTCAAAGCGTTTTAAGTCACTTTCCTGATGATGTAAAATGAATTCGTGGGGTGCTCCATCCATGAAGTCAATTAATTCATGCGCCTTGGAAATAATGGTTTTCCGTTGGCCCCAAGCCAGCATCGACACCCAAAATCCCATGATTTCGATGTCTTGTTTCTTATTGAATAAATGCGGGATTTGAATAGGATCATGCTCAATGAAACGCACATGATTGAAAAAATGGAATTTCTCGTCCAGTAATTTAATCACATGCGCTTCCATGGCTTATTTTCGATTACCAAAGAATGCTAATACTCGAGAAGGCAGCGACAATATCCAAACGGCAACCGTTACGACCAAAGAGAATGCGGCAATAAACGGATAGGAGAGGATAAATAAAACCTCAAATGCGATTGTTCCTGCGGTGATAGGTCTTTTGCGTTTCGCCATCTTATTGTACTAAATAGCTGATTTCAGCGCGAATCCGTTTGTCAACTGCATTTAAACGCTCAAATGCTTTTGGGGATAATTTGATGATCAATTTGCTATCTGTGTTCGGTAAACGTCCAATTACTTTTACCCATATACTTTGTCCATTGGCCAAGTTTTTAACTAATACCAAAGTCCCAATAGGTGCTGATTTATGCAAGGCTAAATATTTGCCTGAATTGTCTGGTACGTCGATTAATTCAGCCATGCCTGTTTCAATCGTTTTACGCATGCCATTAGCATCCGTTTGTTCAGCAACTGCTGAGGGTGCTTTTGTCTCTTCGCTTCCTTTGGCAGGAAGTAAAGCTGATTTGTCAATGGGCGTTGTGGCAGCTGGAGCAGCTACGATGAGCCGTTGGCCTTCCTTCAATACATCACTCGTTAAATTATTCCACTTACGAATTTCAGCCATAGTGACCTTATAAAGATTCGCTACGGTCAAAAGGCTTTGTTTCGCCGTTACAATGTGAATACCATTGTTTTTAGCGGGTTCCACGGGAGCTGTTGGCTTTTCAACAGGTTTAGCCACATTGCCCAAGGTATTCGTACTCTCGTCCAAATAGTGTAATGGGATGAATACCAATTCCCCCGAATTAACCGGTATTTCGATTTCCGGGTTTACCTGTTTGAACTCGGTTAATGATAAGTTGAAGCGCTTCAATACGCTAAAAAGACTTTGTTTAGCCCCTATTTTGTATACCAGATAGGTTTTATTGTTTTCCTTTTTGAGTCCCAAGGAATCAAGGCTATTGCTCATGCCATTGAATGCTCCTAATAGCATGAAAAACAGGATCGTATAACGTATTTTATAAATCTGCATAGATGAAAAGTTCACGTTTATCTTTGATAAAATATAGCGTATTTTGAACGCATTGGAAGGTATGATAGCCCATTAAATCGCCTTCGGCTAAGGTCTCTGAAAACAGCGTATTGAATTCAAAATCACAAATTCTTAGCTTATTTTTCCAAGTGTTCTCGTAAATATAATAAGAAAATATCAGCTTATTGGAGCCTTCCCAATAATCCATTCCTTTTCCGATTTTTTCCTGGAATTTTTGTTCAAAAAGCTTTTCGAATGCCTTAAATTCATCTTGACTTTCCTCGAAATGCAAAGGTGATTCTGGCTTTGTGATTTCAGCTACGCGTTTTGAGATTTCTTCGGTGAATTTTCCTGTTTCGAGATCTATATACCCTTGCGAGGTGTTTAGGTAGGTGTTTTCTAGGCTAACCCATTGACTCAGCGGGATGGCATATCGTTGTTCGCCACTCGGGAAATCGTAAACTTCCAAACCTTCTATTCCAGGATTGATGCCTTTGCGAAGTCTAAGGAATACGCCGCCGTGGGGTAGGCCAGTTAACCATTGTAATCCGTTCGCTATAGAAGGGATTTCTTGTAGTTCTTGCGTATGTAAATTCAAACAATAACTTGCTGATAAATCTGAACTGCGTGTCTCAATCCACAACTGGGGTTCGGCGCTTGTTCCCCAATAGCCTAAGCTCCATAGGGTGTCCGGAAATTGGTGATTGAATATTTTTCGCATAATTCAGAAAGCATCTTCGTCAATTATGTGCAAATTTGGGAAAATTTCGTCACTTATATCATAAAATGATGCACGACAAGAAAGTAATTGCCATTATTCCCGCTCGTTTCGCCTCCACACGTTTTCCCGGTAAACCCTTAGTTGATTTAGGTGGAAAGCCAATGATTCAGCGCACCTACGAACGCGTTATGGCGGTTCATGGTTGGCAGCGCGTTGTCATTGCTACGGACGATTTGCAGATTAAGGCTGCGGCAGAAGCTTTTGGAGCTGAAGTAATTATGACGCGCACGGATCATGTTTCAGGTACGGATCGTTGTGCCGAAGTCCTTAGTAAACTTGGCGATGCCATCGATTATGTCGTGAATATTCAGGGGGACGAACCCTTTATTGAGCCAGCTCAGTTAATGGAATTGGCTGAGGGGTTTAAAACGAATGCTCCTATTTTGACGCTCATTAAAAAAATTGAGGATGCAGATACGCTCTTCTCAGTGAATACGCCCAAGGTTGTCGTAAATCAACGCGGAGAGGCTTTGTATTTTTCCCGACAAACCATTCCGCATCTTCGTGGAGTTCCTGAAAAAGATTGGCTTTCGAATCACCGATTCTTCAAACATATCGGGCTATATGCCTATCGTGCGGATATCTTGCAGGAAATCAGTCGCTTACAGCCTGGTGTTCTCGAATTAGCTGAATCCTTGGAACAATTGCGTTGGTTAGAAAATGGTTATACCATTCAAACTTTAGAAACGGAATATGAAACAGTGGGAATTGACACGCCGGAGGATTTGGTAAAAATCAAAAAAATGGGATTAGTTTAAGCCTTTTTGAGTCCATCATTTGAGGCTTTTGTGGTATATTTGCAGGATTATGCAGAAGCCATCTATATACGAACAATTACGCCAACGGATTTTAGTCCTGGATGGCGCTATGGGTTCATTGATTCAAGAATATAAGTTATCAGATGCCGATTACCGTGGCGAACGTTTCAAGGATTTTCCTCATGAGGTAAAGGGTAATAATGATTTGCTTTCCATTACCCGTCCAGATGTTATCAAGGAAATTCATGCCAAATATTTTGAAGCGGGTGCTGATATCGCTGAAACGAATACCTTTTCGGGTACTTCCATTGCGATGGCCGATTACCACATGGAGGATTTGGTGTATGAATTAAATTACGAATCTGCGAAAATTGCACGTGAGGTTGCCGATGAATTTACGGCGAAAACCCCTCATAAGCCACGTTACGTGGCGGGATCTATTGGACCAACGAACCGTACGCTTTCGTTATCGCCCGATGTGAATGACCCTGGATATCGTGCCGTTACATTCGATGAATTAGTAGAAGCATATACGGAACAAGTACGCGGATTAGTGGATGGAGGAGCCGATGTGTTATTGGTCGAAACCGTTTTTGATACGCTTAACGCCAAAGCCGCGCTATTTGCCATTGATGAGTTTTTCAAAACAAACCCAAGCAAACCCTATTTGCCTGTCATGGTTTCAGGAACCATTACGGATGCTTCTGGGCGGACGCTTTCAGGCCAAACGACGGAAGCATTTTTGACTTCTATTTCGCACATGCCATTGATGTCAGTGGGCTTAAACTGTGCGCTTGGAGCGGATTTGATGCGCCCATATGTCAAGACCCTAAATGATAAATCACCATTTTACGTTTCTGCTCACCCGAATGCGGGTCTGCCGAATGAAATGGGTGAATACGATCAGAGCCCTGAACAAATGGCTGTGGTTATCGAGGACTTTTTACAAAATGGTTTTGTCAATATTATTGGAGGATGTTGCGGAACGACGCCTGCACACATTCAGGCAATTGCGGAAGTGGCAGCGAAATACCCACCACATCAATTACCTGTATCCGGTCATAATCAAAAACTTTCAGGTTTAGAGCCGTTGGAAATTACAGAATTGACCAATTTTGTCAATGTAGGTGAGCGTTGTAACGTAACCGGTTCCAAGAAATTTGCCCGTTTGATTCGTGAGGAGAATTTCGAAGAAGCCATTGCTGTTGCTCGGGAGCAAGTTGATGGTGGTGCGCAGATTTTGGATATCAACATGGATGAAGGAATGATTGATGGCGTGAAAATGATGCCACAATTCTTGAATTTGTTGATGGCAGAGCCTGATATCGCACGTTTGCCTATCATGATTGACTCCTCTAAATGGGAGGTAATCGAAGCGGGATTGAAATGTGTGCAAGGTAAATCAGTAGTTAATTCCATTTCCTTGAAGGAAGGGGAGGCAAGATTTATTGAACTCGCGCACAAAGTGAAACAATACGGTGCCTCTGTTGTGGTCATGGCTTTTGACGAGGCTGGACAAGCAGATTCTTATGAGCGCCGCATCGAAATTTGTGAAAGAGCTTATCGGATTTTGGTGGACGAAGTGGGATTTCCTGCCGAAGACATCATTTTCGACCCCAATATTTTAACGGTTGCGACGGGAATCGAGGAGCATAATAATTATGCCAATGATTTTATCAAAGCAACGAAATGGATTAAAGAAAACCTGCCTCTAGCCAAAGTATCAGGTGGAGTTTCGAATATTTCCTTCTCTTTCCGTGGAAACGAACCCGTTCGTGAAGCGATGCATACCGTCTTTTTATATCACGCAATCAAAGCGGGAATGGACATGGGTATCGTGAATGCGAGCCAATTAGGCGTTTATGACCAAATTGAACAACCGCTTCGTGATTTATGCGAGGATGTCTTGTTGAATCGCAACGCTGAAGCAACGGAGAAGTTGGTAAATTTTGCTGAAACAGTTAAGTCGGTTGGCAAAGAAGCCGTCGTTGATGATGCTTGGCGTTCATTGCCAGTGAATAAGCGTTTGGAGCATGCATTAATCAAAGGCTTAACCGAATTTATTGATGAAGATGTGGAGGAAGCGCGCCAACAAGTTGAACGTCCAATTCAGGTGATTGAAGGTCCATTAATGGATGGAATGAACGTTGTGGGCGACTTGTTTGGTGAAGGAAAAATGTTCTTGCCCCAAGTGGTGAAATCGGCACGTGTCATGAAAAAGGCCGTTGCTTATTTATTGCCTTTTATTGAAGCGGAAAAGCAAGGTGGCGAGAGTTCATCTGCAGGTAAAATCCTTTTAGCTACGGTGAAAGGGGATGTACATGATATTGGTAAAAATATCGTAGGTGTTGTTTTGGCTTGTAATAATTATGAGGTTATTGACATCGGTGTGATGGTTTCTTGTGAGAAAATTTTGGCCGCTGCGAAAGAACACAATGTAGATATCATTGGTTTATCGGGCTTGATTACGCCATCTCTAGATGAGATGGTTTATGTTGCCAAAGAAATGGAACGCCAAGGGTTCAAAGTACCATTGTTGATCGGTGGCGCTACGACCTCACGCATCCATACTGCGGTGAAAATTGATCCACATTACAGTGGACCTGTTATTCACGTGTTGGATGCATCTCGTTCGGTTCCTGTAGCTGGCCGACTATTGCAAAGTGACTTGACTTCGCAAGAAATCTTCAACGAGATTAAGCAGGAATATGCGGAATTGAGAGTTTCGCATGCAGCACGCCAACAAGAGAAAAACTATTTGTCGATTGAACAAGCGCGTCAAAAGCCATCTGGGATCGATTGGACTGGGTTCAAAGCCTCTAAGCCAAGCTTCTTAGGTGTGAAATATTTCCAAGATTATGATTTAGCCGAAATCGCTAAATACATCGATTGGACTCCGTTCTTCTCCACTTGGCAATTGTCGGGCAAATACCCTCGCATTTTCGAAAATGAGACCATTGGGCAAGAAGCAAGAAAATTATTCAATGATGCGCAAGCCTTGTTGAAGGAAATTGTTGACAATAAATTATTGACAGCTAAAGCCGCTTTAGGCTTTTTCCCAGCGAATAGTTTTGGGGATGATATCGTTTTGCATGATATCGTTGAAAAAGTCAAAGAAGTTCCTTGTGACAAACATGGTGTTCATACGCACATCGAATACGATGTCCTTCGCAAGGATGAAACGTCTGATTCAAGTGCTTGGTTGCATCATTTACGCCAACAAGGTCAGAAGTCGGCAAGTCTGCCAAATCGTTGTTTGAGTGATTTTGTTGCTCCTTTACAAAGTGGCGAGACGGATTATGTAGGGGCATTTGCTGTTACAACAGGTGTGGGCATTGAAGTGTTGTTGGAACGCTTTGAGAAGCAGCACGATGATTATAATTCGATTATGGTGAAGGCCTTGGCGGATCGTTTAGCGGAAGCATTTGCTGAATTGATGCATGCGCGCGTTCGTAAGGAGTTTTGGGCATATGCCTCAGAAGAAAACCTATCGAATGAGGAAATGATTTCGGAGAAATACCAAGGGATTCGTCCGGCACCCGGTTATCCGGCTTGTCCAGATCATACGGAAAAGAAACGCTTATTTGAATTGTTGGATGCTGAGAAACAGTTGGGTATAGAGTTGACTGAGAGTTATGCGATGCACCCAGCTTCTTCGGTATCCGGTTTCTATTTCTCTCATCCGGAAAGTACGTATTTTGGTTTAGGTAAAATTGCCAAAGACCAAGTCGTGGATTATGCTGCTCGTAAAGGCATGCCTGTAGATGAGATTGAGCGGTGGTTGAGTCCCGTTTTAACCTATGATGTTTAAGATTACATGACAAAAATTACGGAATATTTAGCTGCGGCAAAGGGTAAAACCCTCTTTTCAATCGAGATTATTCCCCCGATGAAAGGCCAACATTTGGGTGAATTAGTTTCGCACATTGAGCCTTTGATGGAGTTTAATCCGCCTTTTATAGAGGTGACCTATCATCGGGAAGAATACATCGAAAAGATAGTTGATGGTCTCTTGAAACGTATCCCGATTCGCAAGCGTCCGGGTACACTGGGTATTTGTGCAGCTATTATGCAGAAATTCAAGGTTGAGGCTGTTCCTCATGTTATTTGTGGTGGTTTTACCAAAGAAGAAACGGAAGATTTCCTAATCGATTTACATTATTTAGGCATCGAAAATGCCTTAGTATTACGTGGAGATCAAGAAAAAGGAGAGGAGCGTTTTATTCCCAAGCCGGGTGGGCACGCTTATGCGAATGAATTAGTGGCGCAGGTTCATGCCATGAATCAAGGGATTTTATTACATGAGGAGACGGAGTCTTTGCCAACTAATTTCTGTATTGGAGTAGCGGCCTATCCTGAAAAACATTTCGAGGCTGTTTCTTTGGAAGAAGACATGCGCTATTTGAAACAAAAAGTGGATGCAGGAGCTGATTACATTGTGACACAAATGTTTTTCAACAATCAGCATTACTTTGATTTTGTAGAGAAATGTCGGGCCATGGATATCCACGTCCCTATTATCCCAGGTTTAAAGCCTTTAGCAACAGCACGTCAATTGGAAATTTTGCCTGAAATATTCCATTTAGAGATGCCTGAGGCATTAGCTTCTGAGGCAAAAAAATGTACTAATAACGCAGCAATTAAGCAATTAGGTATTGAATGGGCAGTCCAACAAGGTAAAGAATTGATTCAAGCGGGAGTTCCAGCATTACATTTCTATACGATGAGTAAGTCGGACAGTGTGCATGCCATTGCCTCGCAATTGTTCTAGCTCACGTGCTTCCAGTTTTCGCCTTTTTTAATGCGCGTTACCTGCGTTGAGGTGATACCGAATTGCTTGGCAATCATTTTAGGTCTGCTTTTTCCTGAGCGTAAGAGTTGCTTAATGATTTTGACCTTGCCAGGATTAAGTTTATAATGGCTTCCCGTTTCTGGTTTACGTTTATTCACATTGGCTGGATTTCGCTTATTATGCTCCGTTAACTCAGCGCGCGTTACCCATTGAAGGTTCTCAGCTACATTATTCAGTTTGTCGTAATCTTTGTGGATGACAAATAGATTTCCCGAGGATATATGGCTAACGAAGTGCAAAGCCACTAATTTATGTATGTAATAATTGAAATGTTCGGTGCCAATGCGGATATTCAGCGTTCGATACCCTTGTATACTTGACCCTTGTAGGATTTTTTGATGCCGATTTCGGATTCGTCCAAAATTTGAGATTTCATAAACTTGATCAGTCGGAATAGGCAATTCGATAAATGCCCATTTTTCCGCCCAGCGTGTGCGTGATAACATATTGATATAGATTAGTGGTTGTAATTGCGTGTTAAACTACACTAAATACTTGAGATATTTTACTAATATTGTACCAATAAACTGATAATATGCGCGTTTTAGTCTACGGTGCTTCCACAAATCCAGCTCGATATGCCTATAGCGCAACAAATTTATTGTTGGAGAAAGGGCATGAAGTGTTTTTGGTTGGGATAAAAAAAGGGGAGGTTGCTGGGATTAGCATTCAACATAATCAACCGATTATTCCTGATATTGATACGGTAACATTGTATGTAGGGCCGGCACACCAACAAGATTTGTTGGCATATATCGAGCAATTAAGCCCCAAGCGGGTAATCTTTAATCCAGGTACTGAGAACCCATCTTTGATGGCTGAATTAAGTAAGCAGGGAATTCAAGTAGAAGAGGCCTGTACGCTTGTTATGCTGCATACAGGCCAATTCTGATTTAGATCGCTGTTAGCGTAAATTCGAATTCTTCCATAATAAGGTTTGCCAATAATTTCTTGCATGCCTCCGTCACAATTTCATTCGCCGCCGCTTCAGTAGCTGCCTCTAATTGCAAAGTAATGTGCTTTCCGATACGAACATCAGCTACTTGCGTGATATTTAAGTTTTGTAAGCCTATGCGAACTGCTTTTCCTTGTGGGTCAAGAATTTCTTTTTGTGGCATTACATTGATTTCGGCGATGAATTTCATTTTTGAAAGGATTTATTTAACGAAAGAATACCTGATAAAGCAATATAGGATATTACCAAAACAGGGAAAGCTGCAAAATTAAACATTACTAGCATAGCAACGCAATAAATTAAGAATAAGTATCGACTTTGATTGTCGGCCCAAGTCCAAGTCTTGAATTTGAAAGCCATGAGTGGTAATTCAGATACCAGCAAATAGCTCATCAAAATGCTGTAGATTAAAAGGCCTTTGTAATGTAAAATGTAGGCCGTGTATTCAGGTTGGAAATGTAATATGAGTGGCAAGGAAGCGACAAGTAGACCATTAGCTGGCGTAGGTACTCCAATAAACGAGTCGGTTTGTCTAGTGTCAATGTTGAATTTGGCTAATCGATACGCCGACATTAATGCCAATGAAAATACCATAAACGGCTTATAGAAGCCCAGTGGTCCTACCGTACATTGAGCTCCACAACTTTGTTCCACTAAATTGAAAAGCATAAAGCTGGGTAGGACGCCAAAAGAAACCATGTCGGCCAAGGAATCAAGCTCTTTGCCTAATTCAGAATAGGCATGCAATAATCGAGCAAGAAAGCCGTCTAAAAAATCACAAATCAAGGAAATGAAAATGCAATACGATGCAAACAACATATTGCCTTGCATAACAAAATACAAACCCATGCAACCTGCTAAGAGATTTCCTAAGGTCAATAAATTAGGGATTTCCTTTTTCATGCTTTGACAAATGGATTAGCTATTTTTTCTTCTTCGATACGTGTAGAAGGACCATGCCCCGGAAATACCACAGTTTCTCCAGGCAAAGTATATAGTTGAGTTTTGATACTGTTTACGAGGTCTGCGTGATTGCACAAAGGAAAATCCGTCCGACCAATACTTCTTTTAAATAATACGTCTCCTCCAAATACCCATCCCATGGATGCTTCATAAAAGGCAACATGTCCAGGTGCGTGCCCTGGGACAAATAGAACCTTAAAGTTCATTTCGCCAATTTGGATTTGTTCATCATTAACAAGCCAGCGATCTACTTCGGCCGTTTGGAAATGCGGAAATCCATAGACTTGTGCGCGATTTGATGCATCGGCCAACAAGGGTTTATCCAAAGGATGTAGGCAAAATGGAATTTGGTAGGTTTGTTGGAAGTAAGCAACACCCAGCACGTGGTCAATGTGTGCGTGTGTGTTTAAGATATATTGAAGCTTAATCCCTTTTGATTCGATGAAATCATGCAATTCTTTTCGTTCATCATAGGTATAGCAACCTGGGTCAATGATAACACCCATTCCGGCATCATCCCACACCAAATAGGAGTTCTCTTGGAAAGGATTGCAGGTAAAGGATTTTTGATGAATCACGAAAAAATATTTTGGTGCAAATTACGAATTTTATGAGCGTCCCAATAGAAAGATGCAGGGTTTTTTGTGTAGATCGGGCTTTTCCTCCGACCACTGTTTCAAGGTTTTCGTTTGTGTAAATCCTGTTGAATCTTGAATATTACACCCTATTGCTAATAATTGATTTCCAGGTAATTGTTGGATTAAATCTTCTAACATCGCATTATTACGGTATGGCGTTTCGATGAAGAGTTGGGTTTCACCCAATTTCTCTACATCTTTTTGTAGCATTTCGATTCTTCGTATTCTTGCGGCGCGATCGATGGGTAAATAGCCATGAAAGCGAAACATTTGACCTGAAAAGCCAGATGCCATTAATGCGAGTAGGATAGAAGAGGGGCCTACGAGTGGCAATACCTCGATGCCTTTTTCTTGTGCGATAGCTACGGCTAAGGCACCCGGATCTGCTACACCGGGGCAACCTGCTTCCGAAATGACACCGATGGATTCAACAGAATTGTATTTGTTGAAAAAGTCGGAAACCGTTTTTCTGTCAGTATCCTTATCTAATATTTCAAACGTTAGCTCATCAATCTGAATGCCGAGTTTCAATTCGCTGATAAATCTGCGGGCCGTCCGTACATTTTCCACGAGAAAATGCTTGCACTGTGAAACAGCTTGACGCACTTCTTCTGGAAGCACATGTGCCGCAGTTTGTTCTGCAATGGGGCAAGGGATGAGCACTAATTTCATAGAATCTCTTTTAACACTTGAACGAAAGCTTCCGGTTGGTCGGCCTGTACCCAATGGCCGGCATTCGGGATTTCGATTAATTCAAAGTTGGGGAAAATCTCCGCAATATAGCGTTCGTCCTCCGGCTGAATATAATGCGAATTCCCACCTTTGATAAAATAGGTGGTCGTTTCGCAGGCATTTTTAACGAACAATTCATGTCCTACCACATCGATGTTTTTGGTAATGACAGCTAAGTTGATGCGCCAAGCAAATTGGCCTTCGGCATTTCGATATAAGTTCTTAAGTAAAAATTGGCGAACCCCTTCATTTTCCTCGAAGCGCTTCATATGATCATTGGCATCGTTTCTCGATTGAATCGCCTGCAAGTTAACAGAATTTAAACCAGCCAATATTTGTGTGTGGTGCACCGGGTAAAATTTGGGTGCAATATCTACCACGATGATTTTTTGCGCGATTCCAGGATAATTTAGGCCAAATTGCATAACCGTTTTTCCACCCATGGAATGCCCGATGATGATGGGATTTTCTAAAGCATGATCTTCAATGAATTCCAATAAGTCGGCAGCCATGACCTGGTAGTCAAATTCGTCCGACCAAGGGGATTGACCATGGTTTCGTTGGTCTAACAAGAAAACGCGGTTGGTATCAGCAAAGGCTTTGGCGATACCAAGCCAGTTGTCGGAGGTACCGAAAATTCCATGTAAGATAATGATTGGGGTTCCCGTTGTTCCAACGGTGCGGGCAAATAGTTTCATTAGGCTAAATAAATGGCTTTTTCTTGTGCTTCAATTAATTCTCCTATGGGACTTAATTCAAAGCCATGTGATTTTGCAAAAGTTTCAAATTCAGATATATGTTCGGCATCGACGGCGATTAATAAGCCGCCCGATGTTTGTGGATCCGCGCCAATAAATCGTTGGCGTTCATTGATCTCGTCGCTCAGTCGGTGACCGTAACTCGCCAAATTTCTCGAAGTTCCACCTGGGAAACATTTTTGGTCTAAGTAATCTGAAATGTTAGGCAACAGGGGTAAGGCATTGAAGTCAATGTAAGCACTCAATCCTGAGCCATCTGCCATTTCCACTAAATGGCCAAATAATCCAAAACCCGTAACATCGGTTAACGATTTTACATAGCTTAATGGACCGAGCTTCTCACCGAAGGAATTTAATGTGCTCATTTGTTTGACGGCGCGCGCTAAATCTTCAGGGCTAACGATTCCGCGTTTTTGGCCAGTGGATAGGATACCAACCCCTAAAGGTTTGGTTAGATAGAGTTTACATCCTTTAACAGCTGTATCGTTTTGTTTCAGATGTTCTTTTTTTACTTTTCCCGTGACTGCTAAACCGAAAATGGGTTCAGGAGAATCAATGGAGTGGCCTCCTGCCAAAGGGATTCCCGCTTCTGCGCAGGCTGCACGGCCGCCTTCAAGGACCTGTGCTGCAATCTCGGGGGCAAGTTTATCCACGGGCCAACCGAGAATGGCAATCGCCATCAAAGGTGAACCACCCATGGCATATATATCTGAAATAGCATTTGTAGCTGCAATTTTCCCGAAATCAAATGGGTCGTCAACAATGGGCATGAAGAAATCCGTTGTAGAAATGACGGCCTCGCCGTTTTGCCAATCGAAAACGGCTGCATCGTCTCGGCTTTCATTCCCTACAAGAAGGAGTGGATGGTGTTTTTTGGGAGAATCTGATTTAAGGATGGTGTCTAAAATTTGGGGTGAAATTTTGCACCCGCATCCTGCACCATGAGAAAACGCTGTTAATTTAACTGCTTCGTTATTTGATTGCATAATATTTAAATCTAGGGCAAAATTATTCTTTAAATAGTTAAAAATTATCTTTCTGTTAAATTTAAAATGATTTTAGGACTAATCTAGGGCTGTATCATGCGAATAGGTAAATTTAATATGCCTTTAATGCTATATATCAGATATTTATCTAGCATTTAGCTGCAAAAGCTTTTCGTTTATTTTTGGAGTATTTGATTTTTTAGGTTTATTTTGTGACCAAATTCTTCAGTTTCATTTATAACTAAATTCCAAATTTATGCAGAGAAGATTTATTACTCATTCTGTGTTGTTAGGGGCATTTTTAATGCTTTTGATGGCGCTACCCATTGGGCAAGTGTTTGCACAGGGTTCTACCACTTCCGCTTTAGCGGGTAGTGTAGTTGATGAAAAGGGTGAAGGCTTACCGGGAGCTACGGTAATCGCTATTCACGAACCTACAGGTTCTCGTTATGGTGCGTCTACACGTGCTGACGGTCGTTACAACATCGTAAACATGCGTGTGGGTGGTCCATACAAAGTTTCTGTAACTTTCGTAGGTTACAAAGAAGCAGTTCAATCAGGTATCGTTTTGACTTTGGCTTCAGAGCTTCGTCAAAATTTCAAATTAGAGGTTAATCAATCTCAATTGGAAGAAGTTAAAGTTGTTGCGTCTCGTTCATCTGTGATTAACTCAGGTCGTACAGGTGCTGCTACAACGGTTTCTAACAATTCGATTACGACATTGCCTACATTGAACCGTTCATTAGGTGATTTTGCTCGTTTAGATCCACGTGCGAATGGTTTGAACTTTGCAGGACGTAATGCATTATATAACAACGTAACAGTTGATGGAGCATTCTTTAACAATGCTTTTGCGTTGTCTCCAACTATCGGTGGACAAGCTGGTGCATCTCCTATTTCAGTGGACGCGATTGACCAATTCCAAGTTTTAATTGCTCCATATGACGTTCGTCAAGGTATGGCAACAGGTGCTAACATCAACGTTGTAACGAAATCAGGTACGAATAACTGGACGGGTTCTGGATACTATTTCGGAACAAACGAAGGTTTGGTAGGAAATAAAATCGGTGATGTAACAAACCAATATGGTAAATTCCAACGTGGTCAATTTGGAGCACGTGTAGGTGGTGCGATCATCAAGAATAAATTATTTGTTTTCGGTTCATTTGAGCAAGAGGCACAAACTGATCCAGGTTCTAACTTTGTAGCTACTCGTACGGGTTCTACGGCTGCGAATCAATCGATTGCTAAGGCGGAAGATTTAGATCGTTTGAAGCAATTCTTGTTGACGAAGTACAACTATGATCCAGGTGCTTACGAAAACTATGACAAAGAAAAATATTCGCAAAAAGCTAACGTTCGTTTAGATTGGAATATTTCTGATAAGCATAAATTGAATATCAAGTATAACTACTTACGTTCTTATGCGGATATCTCTCCATCAAGTTCAGGTTCATTATCAGGTGGTCGTGCTCCATCTGCTACGGTATTGCCTTTCCAAGGTTCATTGTACCGTATCAACAACAACTTAGATTCATACATTGCTGAGTTGAACTCTACATTCTCGAATTCTATTTCGAACAACTTAACAGTTGGTTATACAGCGATGCGTGACTTCCGTCAATCGCCTGTAAACAATAATCCATTTCCTACAGTAGATATTGGTAACAATAACTTAAATGAGTTGACTTCATTCGGTTATGAGCCATTCTCGGCAAATAACCTTTTGGATTCTGATATTTTCCAATTGTCAGATAACTTAACAATCTACAAAGGAAAGAATGTTTACACATTCGGTATTGCATACGAAAGCAACGCGTTTAGAAACGGTTTTGCTCCAAACTACTATGGTGGTTACCAATTCAAATCAATTGATGATTTCATCAAATCTGCTAGCGGTGATTTGACGGTTATTCCTGCTCGTTACCAACAACAATGGTCTAACTATGCTGAATTCCCATTTGCTGAAATGAAAGGAAGTACTTTCTCTTTCTATGGTCAAGATGAAATTACAGCTGCTAAAGGTTTGAAATTGACATTTGGTCTTCGTGGTGATGCTACATCTTTCCCATCATTTGATGAGCCTAAGTACAACAATCCATATGTACCAGCTTTAACTTTCCGTGATGGTGTTAAATTAGCTACAAACAAATTCCCAGAAACTACATTATTGTGGTCTCCTCGTTTTGGATTTAACTGGGATGTGAAAGATGATAAAACAACACAAGTACGTGGTGGTTTAGGTATCTTCTCTGGTCGTGTTCCTTACGTTTGGTTGTCAAACCAATTGTCTAATAATGGTGTATTGTTTGGTTCAGAAAACTTAGCTAACCCTACAAATCGTCCATTTAATGCAGATGTTAATGCATATCGTCCAGCGATTTCATCAACTTTGACTCCTACAGCTTACAACTTAGCTGTAACTGATCCAAACTTTAAATTCTCTCAAGTATTCCGTGGAAACTTGGCAGTAGATAAGCAATTTGGAGATGGTTGGATTGTTTCATTAGAAGGTATCTACACAAAAGATATTAATGCCGTATACTTAGAGAACGTAAACTTGCCAAATTCAACTGTGAAGGCAGTGGGAGCTGATAACCGCGTTATTTTCTATACATTAGGTGCTAATGGCTTACCAGGTTCTGCTAAAAACTTCCAAATTTACGGAAACGTAAAAGGAGTTAATGCGCCTGCGAATGGTATCAATACAACGGCATCACCTAACATTTCTGATGCGATCGTAATCAAGAATACGGATTTAGGTTATTCTTATGCATTAACTGCAACGATCTCTAAATCATTTGAAAATGGTTTATTTGCTTCTTTAGCTTATACGAATTCAGATTCTCGTTCAGTGAATGATGGTGGTTCAATTGCTCAATCTCAATGGAGAGACCGTGTTGTATCGGGTGATCCAAATGAGAACGTAGCATCTTATTCATCTTACATGCAATCACACCGTATTAACGCGTATGGTTCATATAAATTGAATTACTTGAATGAAAAAGCAGCAACTACGTTTGGTTTTACTTATTCAGTAGCTCCAGCAGGTCGTTTCTCTTACACGTACTCAGGTGATATGAATGGTGACAACCAAACAGCTAATGACTTGATCTACATCCCACGTGGACAGTCTGAAATCTTGTTGAAAGATTTAGGAACTTATACTGCTGCTCAACAATGGAACGATTTAGATAAATACATCTCTCAAGATGCTTATTTATCATCACGTCGTGGTCAATACGCTGAGCGTAATGGGGCTGAATTACCTTGGGCTGCTAACTTTGATTTCAAAATCATCCAAGATTTCTATATCAATGTTGCAGGAAAGAAAAATACGTTACAATTAACATTAGACGTGTTTAACTTCGGTAACTACATTACTCCACAATGGGGCTTAAATCAATCATCATTACGTGCTGGTTTATTGAGCTACACAGGTAACGATGCGGCAACTGGAAAACCAGTATTCCAATTCCCTTACCGTTCAGGTACTACGCCATTAACAGAGTCATTCCAACGTTCTTTCGGACTTGGATCTCGTTGGCAAGCACAATTCGGTGTGCGTTATATCTTCAACTAAGGTATTTCGAATCCGAAATAAAAAGGCTGCTCGAAAGAGCAGCCTTTTTTGTTTATCGAAATTTCATTGGCGAACCTTTCAGGATTGCCAAAGTTTGAGGCGTTCACGCCGATTCCTTTGATTGTAGAGACGCGATACTTCGCGTCTATTTCTTTGGCAAACCTTTCGTTTGAGGCGTTCTTACGCCGATTCCCTAGGCTGAAGCCTAGGGTTATTAATAACCCCAGACTTTAGTCTGGGGATTTTGTGATAGATATCTCACCTCCGCCACAAGCACAAAAAAAAGACCGGGTTTCCCCGGTCTTTCATCTAAAACTCTTTATGATGTGCCATTCGATGTAAATCTTCTGGGCTTAATGACTTAAAGTATTCATAGGTGATTTTAAGTCCTTCAGCGCGGGATACTTTGGGTTCCCAACCAAGGATTGATTTGGCCTTTGTAATATCCGGTTTACGTTGTTTCGGATCATCCGTAGGTAATGGAAGAGAAATTAACTTTTGGCTGGTACCAGTCAATTTGATAATCTCCTCACCAAATTCCTTAATCGTAATTTCATCCGGATTTCCGATGTTCACTGGGTGCGGATAATCGCTTAATAACAGTCGATAAATGCCTTCTACTAAATCATCTACAAAGCAGAATGCACGTGTTTGAGATCCATCGCCAAACATGGTTAAGTCTTCACCACGTAATGCTTGTCCAATGAATGCTGGCAAGACACGTCCGTCATTCAGGCGCATACGAGGTCCATAGGTGTTGAATATACGAACAATACGTGTTTCTAAGCCATGATACGTATGGTAAGCCATGGTCATCGCTTCTTGGAAGCGTTTAGCCTCATCGTACACCCCACGCGGTCCTACCGGGTTCACATTTCCCCAATATTCTTCTGGTTGGGGATGAACGGTAGGGTCACCATAAACTTCCGATGTTGATGCGATCAAAACACGCGCATTTTTAACACGTGCTAATCCCAAGCAATTATGAATTCCCAATGAACCTACTTTTAAGGTTTGAATCGGAATCTTTAAATAATCTATCGGAGATGCCGGCGAGGCAAAATGCAAAATGTAATCTAACTCGCCCGGAACGTGAATAAATTTAGACACGTCATGGTGATAGAATTCAAAATGCTCTAATTTGAACAAATGCTCAATATTCTTTAAATCACCTGTAATCAAATTATCCATGGCGATTACATGGTAACCTTCTTTGATAAATCGATCACATAAATGAGAACCTAAAAACCCAGCTCCTCCTGTTATTAATATTCTTTTCATGACAATTAGTTAACTGATTGGCGACCTACTGAATAGTATGTGTAACCTAATTCTTGCATTTGAGGTAATTCATATAGGTTCCGACCGTCGAAAATGACTTTATTTTTCAATAAGGTTTCCATGCGATCGAAATCTGGCGTTCTGAATTGTGGCCACTCCGTAACAATTAATAAGGCATCAGCCCCATCAATGGCATCATATGGGGTTTTGGAATATTCCACCACGTCGCCAATTTGCTCGCGCACGTTTTTCATGGCCTCAGGGTCATAAACGCGTACTTTGCAACCTAAGGCTAATAATGCTTCGATGTTATACAAGGCAGGTGCTTCACGGATATCATCCGTATATGGCTTAAATGCCAAGCCCCAAATGCCGATTGTTTTACCGGCTAAATCATTTTTGAAATGCCCTTGGATGTAAGGCATCAATTTCGTCTTTTGTAATTCATTCACGCGCATCACCGAATCCAAAATATGGAATTGATAATCGTTTTCCTCTGAAGTCTTTGCTAATGCTTGAACGTCTTTTGGAAAACATGAACCTCCATATCCAATTCCTGCAAACAAGAAACGCTTGCCAATTCGCGAGTCTGTTCCAATACCTCTGCGGATGTCGTCTACATTGGCACCAACTTTCTCACACAAATTTGCAATCTCATTCATGAACGTAATCTTTGTTGCCAAAAATGCATTGGCAGCATATTTGGTCATCTCAGCAGAACGCTCATCCATAAATATGATTGGATTGCCTTGACGAACCAATGGAGCATATAACTTGCTCATCAATTCCTTTGCACGATCTGATTGTGTTCCAATCACCACGCGATCAGGTTTCATGAAATCCTCCACGGCAACTCCTTCACGTAAAAATTCAGGATTGGATACGACATCAAACGGTACTTTAGCCTCTTTTGAGATAGCAGCATGAACCAATTCCGATGTTCCTACGGGTACAGTACTCTTGTCGATGATTACCGTATAGTCCTTCAACAAGGGGCCTAAATCATGAGCTACTTTTAAAATATATTTTAAGTCGGCAGAACCATCTTCTCCTGGAGGCGTTGGCAATGCTAAAAAGATCACTTTCGCGCCTTCAATACCTTCAGACAAAGAAGTCGTAAAGTTTAATCGGCCTTCATTTACATTCCGATGAAACATATCTTCCAAACCGGGCTCATAGATAGGTACAATCCCATCCTGCATCTGCTTGATTTTTGCTTCATTAATATCAACACAGGTTACATGATTTCCTGTTTCTGCGAAACATGTTCCTGTTACGAGTCCTACATATCCTGTTCCTACTACCGCAATTTTCATATAGCTACTTTCTTGATTTAGTTCAAAAATTGACCTCTAAATTAGGTATAAATCTTTAAATAATATAATTAATGGGCTACTTAGTTTGAATCACCCGACCAATGCTGCCTGATGGTTCCATGCAATTCAACCAATTTGCCAATGTTGTGGAGATGTCACTTATTTCTGTACGGGTGCTAATTTCTTGTGGTTTTACTTTCCAGCCAAAGAATAAAAGCGGTACATGGGTATCATATGCGTAAACGGTACTATGGGAAGTCCCCGTTTTATAACCAATGAGCCATTGAGGTTTTAATAACAACATAAAATCTCCACTTCGTGCCGGATTATATCCGTTCTGTAAAATGTTTTTGTAGCTATTGATGATTGAAGTCTGACTAATGGACTGTAAATCAATTAAATCGGCAAATCCATCTTGTTTGTCTAATGATTGACGCACTACCTGAAATAAATCCGTGCGAGAAATGCCCATTTTCTTGATTGTTGCCGCATTAAAATGTAATTGAGAATTATCTTCTCCAATCAACAAATCAACATCGCCATAGGCCGTATTTAAAGCTTTCTTTAAATCGGAAACAGCCTTTGTACGGTCAAATATACCACCTGGGAGTTTCTTGCTTTTGATAAATCCGGGTACTTCCGCAACTGCATGGTCTGCTGTTAAAAATACCAAAACTTGATCTTTCCCATATTGTTTGTCCAAATACGAAAGTAAATCGGCGATGTCTCGGTCTAAACGTAAATACGTATCTTCTAATTCAATAGATTGAGGGCCAAAACTATGTCCTACATAATCTGTTGAAGAGAAGCTAATCGCTAAAAAATCCGTCGTGCCTCGTTTTCCTAATTGCTCCTCTTGCATCGCCTTGATAGCGAAATCCTTCGTCAAAGTGTTACCATAAGGACTCGTACGAATGAGTTCCAAAGGATTTCCGCCTTGCAAGGTATGAGGAAATACAGGAGCTGTTTCACCTGCCATTTTACTTTCAAATTCGCCATTGTCAGGTGCGCTCGAATGGTAAGTATCTAGGGGATATAATGTGTTCCAGCCCAATTTGGCCATTTTTTGCGCGCGTTCTTCCGCATTAAACCCTTGAACCCAAGTTGGCAATTCTTTCATGTAAAAGGATGATGTGATCCATCTTCCTTCTTTGGAATCATACCAATATGCCGCATCAGCCGTATGTCCACCTGGCAGAATTGCCCCCCGGTCTTTCAATGCGATTGCTATGGTTTTGCTTTGATAGTTTTGGGAAATTTTTAATTGGTCTGTGATGGTACTGGTCCACAAATTTTTGGGTGACATAAATCCTGTTTTCCCCGTTGTACCCACGGTCGTTACCGTAGAATCATCTGTGCAATACACCCGTTTACCCGTCGCACGGTCCATCCATTCATTCCCTACAATACCATGAACCGCTGGCACAGTACCTGTGTAAACGCTCGCATGGCCTGCCGCTGTAACTGTAGGGGCATAGTTGTAATGATTGTCTTGGCAATTTAATCCTTCCCGCATCATGCGTTTTAAGCCATTTTCACCATAGCGATTCGCAAAGCGATATAAATAATCGTAGCGCATTTGATCGACTACAATTCCTACCACGAGTTTTGGTCGAGTAAGCTTATTTTGAGCGAATAATAGATTACAGCCTAGTAGGAGCAGGCCTACGAATAGTTTAGTTATTTTCATAATAGGAGGGAAATTGATCTAAAGGAATCGTTTCTTTTTTCGTATGGTCAATATGGTAGATGTGGTTTTCTAATCCATTCGTTAATACAATATATTTAGCCTGATTTTTCTTCTGATATTGACTTGCCTGCTGAAACGTCATCGAACTAATCGCGATGTGAGGGGCCTTGCATTCTATCAACATAAATACGTCACCAGCAGCGTCATATACCTGAATGTCTGTCCTTCTATTCAGTTGGTCAATCTTATGATTTCGTTCAATCTGAACATTAGACGCAGGATATTTTAAATGCACCGTAATAAAATTTAAACAATGCTGGCGCACCCATTCTTCAGGGGTTAATACGCGGTATTTCTTTGCAATTCCATCAAAAATGTAAAGTTTTCCTTCCTTTTGCGTTATTTTGTATTCAAATGCAGGAAAGACAATAGGTAGTTCTGATGAAGCGTGCATAATTTTGCCAAAAGCTAACAGCTAAATTAATCTATTTGTTGATTTAATTCATTAACAAACCTTACATATTCATGAAAACAAAAGAAGAGATTGTACAAAATTGGTTACCTCGCTACACAGGAACTCCTATCGAAGCATTTGGTCAGTATATTCTTCTGACGAATTTCAAGAATTATGTAGATATGTTTGCCGAAAAATTTCAAGTTGAAATTTTAGGCCAAGACCGCCCGATGCAAACTGCAACGGCAAATAACATTACCATCATCAATTTCGGAATGGGGTCTCCCATGGCCGCAACGGTTATGGACATTCTATCAGCTATTTCACCTAAAGCTGTTTTGTTCTTAGGTAAATGCGGCGGTTTAAAGAAAAACTTACAATTGGGGGATTTGATTTTACCTATCGCTGCTGTGCGTGGTGAGGGTACATCTGATGAATATTTACCCAAAGAAGTTCCGGCTTTGCCTTCCTTCCGGTTACAACGTGCCGTATCTTCCATGATCAAAAAACACGAGCTTGATTATTGGACGGGTTTGGTTTATACAACCAATCGGCGCGTTTGGGAACACGATGAGGTTTTCAAAACCTATTTATCTGATATTCGTGCAATGGGTATCGACATGGAAACGGCAACCATTTTTACCGTGGGTTTTGTCAATAAAATTCCTCATGGAGCTTTATTGCTTGTCTCAGACAATCCGATGACACCCGATGGAGTTAAAACAGAAGCCTCCGACAAAAAAGTTACCACGAATTATGTTGATTCCCATTTGCAAATTGGAATCGATTCGTTAATTGAATTAGCAGATTCTGGAGAATCCGTTAAACATCTACGTTTCGAATAATTAATTGCAATGCTCTCGGATTACTTGGTAGGCTTGGTTATATCCTAATTCTCCGGATTTACTTAAGTCCATGCAACCGGTATTGTCGCTTAATGCCAACTTAATTATTCCCCTTACATAATATGCTTCTGCGTATTTAGGGTTTAATTTAATGGCATTGCTGCAATCCTGAATGGCATTGCGCTGATCCCCTAAGTTAGATTTGGCTACTCCACGGAAGAAATAGGCCTCTGCATAGATCGGATTCAATGCGATCGCACGGTTATAATCTTCCATAGCTTGTTTAGAATCACCTGATTTAGCTTTGGATGAACCTCGGTTAAAATAAACCTCCGCACGTTCAGTCGTAAATTCTGCAATTTTTAATTTGTCTTGAACTCCATTACGTAATTCATCCAAAAGCGCTTTCGTCATTTTCGTGTCATATACGATTTTAGCTGCTTCATTATTCCCGATTTCAGCTGCCTTGGTATAATCTTCAATCGCTCCTCGCGGATCACCTAATTTTGCTTTAACAAATCCTCGGCCATAGTAGGCTTCTACCTTGGATGGGTCCATCTCAATGGCTTTGCTGAAATCTTCTAATGCCCCTTTTTCGCCATTCTCTCCGCGAAAATTTTCTAATTGCGTTTTGCAAAATCCTGCATGATACCAATCATCAGCATTGTCAGGGCTCAACTTGATTGCCTCGTCAAAGTCCTTCAAAGCAGCTTGGTACTCAGCTAATTTCATTTTTGAATAGGCGCGATTCGACAAATAATTTGCCCGCTTGGGACTAATTTCAATTGCTTTATCAAAGTCCTCAATACTTCCTTTGTAATCTGCCAAATGTGCTTTAGCCTCTCCACGCGCCGCTAAGCCAGGTGCATATTCTGCGTTTAATTCTAAGGATTTGTTGAAATCAGAAAGCGCGCCTCGGTAGTTGGCTAATTTGGATTTTGAAATTCCCCGACTAAAATACGCCGTTGCTTCCAAAGGGTTTAAACGAATTGCCTCGTTGTAATCTTGAATCGCCACTTTATGATTTTCTTGTTTGCTATAACTTTGTCCGCGCGCAATGAATGCCTCAAAGTAAGTTGGCTTTAATTCAATCGCTTTATCAAAGTCCAATATAGCTCCACGGAAATCCTTCAAATTGTACTTGGCAAATCCTCGATTATAAAATGAAATGGGATTGGGGTTCGCGACATTCTTCTCAATTTCTAAACTGAAGTTACGAAGCGCATCGGCATAATTACCCGTTTTGTTCTGGGTTAAACCCAATTCAAGGTAGTTTGTGCTGTCTTGTGCAAAAGTGGCTGTCGTGCTTGCGCTTAAAATACCCACAAAAAGAATTGTGTAGATATGCTTCATAGTCGTGTTCGAGGTTATTGGATGATTTCGCTAATTCCGAAAAGCAAAATTAATAATAAAGTTCTTAATGCCGTCTTCTTTAAATAAGGATCTATTTCCGTAGGCGTCATTGTTGGCTTCAGTTCACGGAGCATGATTATAATTGGATAATATCCGAGAAGAATCAATAAGTTCGCTGTTGTATTTGACGCTGATTTGTAGACTGCCATATGATAAACAGCAAATGGGATGATTCCCATAAACAACAATATTTTTTGATAATAAAATCCTAGCGTCTTTCCAATACGAACAGGAATCGAATTTTTACCAGATTTTTTGTCATTGTCTAAATCACGCAGGTTGTTTAGGTTTAGAACGGCCACCGACAATAAACCACATCCCGCGGCAGGGTAGGCGATGTGAAACGGAATGGATTGGGTTTGTAGAAAATAGGTCCCCATGGTTCCTACTAGGCCAAAAAAGATGAAAACTGAAAGATCACCGAGTCCCATGTATCCATACGGTTTTTTACCTACGGTATAAGCGATCGCCGCAATAATACACGCAACGCCCAATCCTAAAAAGTTCAACCAAATTTCCCAAGAGGCCTTTTGCAAACTATAGGCTAAAAGACCAATACCCATTAAAAAAGAAAGGCAAGCCGTTAAAATAACGACTTGCTTCATTTCTTGACGATTGATTTTGCCGGTTTGAACCGCTCGTAAAGCAACTTTACGGTCTTGATTATCAATACCATTTGCCGAATCACCATAGTCATTCGCAAAATTCGAAAGTACTTGTAATCCAACCGTTGTTAAGATGGCTAATGCTGCAATTATCCAATCAAATTTACCATTTGCATAGGCTAATAAATTGCCCAACATGATACTCGCTACTGCAAGTGGTAATGTTCTTGGCCTAGCCGCTTCAACCCATCTATTCATGTATTATTTTGCCAATGCTGCTTGAAATTCTGAACTAGTTGGCTTAATGCCTGAAGCAAAGAAATTAGTCAGTTCCCCTTTTTCATTGATGACATATTTGCAAAAATTCCAAGTGGGCTCTTTTTCGTTCCAACCGTTTTGCGATTTATCACTTAACCATTGGTATAATTCACATTTCCCTGCGCCTTTTACTACGACTTTCTCCATCATTTGGAAAGAAACTCCGTAGTTTTTTAAGCAAAATGATGCGATTTCTGAGTTTGTTCCTGGCTCTTGACCACCAAACTCATTGGCAGGAAATCCCAAGATAACGATTTCAGGATTAGCCTTGTGAAATGCTTCCCAATCTGCATATTGAGGAGTATAACCACATTTTGAAGCCGTATTTAATACGACGATTTTCTTGCCTTTAAATTGGCTGAAATCAATTTCTTTTCCATCTATCCCCTTCATTTTGAAAGAGAAGAAGTTCTTTTCTGCCGACTGAGATACTTCAGTAGGGCGTTCTAATGCTACTTTTTGTGTGAATGGCAAAGCCAAGGCAGTTAATAGCGATCCGATTTTCATAAGGCTGACGATCATGGTGATAAGGATTAAGAGGATGAGTATTTTGTATTTGTTTTTCACGTTACATACGTTCTGGTGCAACTATTCCTAATAACGCCAACGATGCTTTAATTGTTTCACCGGTTAAGGATGCTAAATTTAACCGAATGTTTCGGCTATCTGCATTTTCTTCATTTAAAATACTCAATTCATTGTAAAATTTATTGAATTGCTTCGCTAAATCATAGGTATACTGTGCGATAACCGAAGGTGCAAACTGCGCCGCAGCCTCCTGAATTTTCGATTTGTAATTACCTAGCAAGAAGATTAACTCTTGCTCGGATTCAGCTAATTCATACGATTTACCAGCAGCAATTTTCATATCAATTCCCATGCTTTCCGCCTTTCGCGTCATCGAACAAATCCTTGCATGCGTATATTGAATAAATGGCCCCGTATTTCCTTGGAAATCAATAGACTCTTCCGGATTGAATAACATGCGTTTTTTCGGGTCAACCTTCAATAAGAAATATTTCAAAGCCCCCAATCCTAATTGGTTAAATAAAGCATTGGCTTCTTCGGCTGAGAATCCTTCAATTTTCCCTAATTCCAATGTTCTCGATTGCGCCGTGTTAACCATTTCAGCCATTAAGTCATCCGCATCTACCACAGTTCCTTCACGCGACTTCATTTTGCCACTTGGCAAATCCACCATTCCATAGGATAAGTGATAATTGCCTTCCGAGAAGGGTTTATTTAGTTTTTTGAGAATATGAAACAATACCTCAAAATGGTAATCTTGTTCATTCCCAACGACATAAACGGAACGTTTGGCGCCAAAATCTTCATATTTTAATTGCGCCGTTCCCATATCTTGCGTGATGTAAACAGATGTTCCATCCCGACGTAAAACCAATTTCTCATCTAAGCCTTCTTCCGTCAAATCAATCCAAACTGATCCATCGTCTTTTCTGAAAAACACACCCTGCGCTAAGCCTTCATCAACTAATTTTTTACCCAATAAATAGGTATTTGATTCTCGATAAATTTTATCAAAACTTACACCCATTTGTGCATAACTCTTCGCAAATCCATCGAAAACCCAGGTATTCATCTGCTCCCAAAGGGCAATCACACTAGGCTCGTTTTGCTCCCAGGCTAATAACATATCCTGTGCCTTCAATAGGATAGGGGCTTGTTTTTTGGCCTCTTCCGGGTCTATTCCTTGTTGAACTAAAGTTTCAATTTCTATTTTGTAAGCTTTGTCAAATGCCACATAATATTTTCCAACTAAATGATCTCCTTTCAAACCACTAGATTCAGGGGTTTCGCCGTTGCCAAAGAGTTGGTAGGCCAACATCGATTTGCAAATATGAATTCCGCGATCATTAACCAAATTCGTTTTAATCACCTCATAACCCGCTGCATCCAAGATTTGCGAAACAGAGAATCCGAGAAAGTTATTGCGTAAATGACCTAAGTGTAAAGGCTTGTTGGTATTAGGTGAGGAGTATTCGATTAGTACTTTTTCTTTTTTATCTGCTAAGTTAAATGGCTGTGCATCCTGATTAATTCCATTCAAAATTTCAACCCAAACAGCATCTTGTAAACTAAGATTCAAAAAGCCTTGAACTACCTGAAATGCTTTGATTTTTGGGTTGTTGGCCAACATGTATTCCCCCAAAAGCAGAGCAATTTGTGCAGGAGCTTTGGCCGCTTGTTTCGTAAAAGGGAAAACGACAAAGGTGAAAGTACCTTCAAATTCCTTTTTGGTTTCTTGTAAAACGATTTCTTGCGCGTCGATTGAAAAAAGATGTTGAAGTCCTTCTTGTAAACTTTTTTGAATCGATTGTTGGATACCTAGCATGTTGAAATCAACGGGTTTAATGAAAATTAATGGCTACAAAGGTAGCCAATTAAGGGCAAACATTGACTTGCAAGGGGCATTTTTGACGAATTTAATCTTACCTTTGTGGCCATGACGCCAAATCTATATCATGATGCGATTGCCTCCCTTAAATCAGGTGGTGTTATTCTTTATCCCAGTGATACAATCTGGGGTTTAGGTTGTGATGTGCGTAATGACGCAAGCATAGAGAAATTATTGCAAATCAAACAAAGACCATCAGAAAAAGGCTTAATTGTGCTGATTTCGAAGATTGAACAATTGAATGAATACGTCGAAGAGGTACCTGAAATTGCTTGGGATTTAGTGGATTTTGCGGAAGATCCATTAACTGTTATTTACCCAAAAGGGAAAAATGTAAGTGCCCATTTATTGGGTCCGGATGGCAGTATTGCCATTCGTTTGGTTAAAGATGAGTTTTGTAAAGGTTTGATTTATCGTTACCAACGAGGTATCGTCTCAACCTCCGCGAACATATCCGGTGAAGCTTCACCGATTAATTTTGAAAGTATTGCTGGTTCTATCAAAGAACAAGTGGATTATATATTGAAAAACCCCAACCCATCGAAGGGGAATAATAAACCATCCAAAATTGTCAAATTGGGCTTAGGTGGGGATTATTCATTGATTAGAGGATAAATGAAGACAGGGCAGGTGATTATTTCTGAAGATATTTTTCGTCGCATTGGGCTAGCTGCCGATCGCATTCAAATGGAATCCTATGTCGTAGGTGGATTTGTGCGTGATTCGATTTTGGGTAGACCTTGTAAGGATATTGATGTTGTTTGCATCGGTTCGGGAATTGCCTTGGCGGAAGAAGTAGCCCGTGAATTTGATTTGCCGGATCATAGTGTTTCGATTTTTAAGAATTTCGGTACGGCCATGTTGAAGGTCGATGATTGGGATCTTGAATTTGTGGGAGCCCGTAAGGAATCTTACCAACGGGATTCTCGGAAGCCACTAGTGATGGAAGGTACTTTGGAGGATGACCAAAATCGGCGAGATTTTACGATCAATGCGATGGCAGTTCAACTGAATCAGGCGAATTGGGGAAAATTATTAGACCCTTTTGACGGGATTGCTGATTTGAAATCGAAAATTATCCGAACGCCTTTAGAGCCTGGTATTACGTTTTCGGATGATCCCTTGCGGATGATGCGCGCGGTTCGATTCGCTAGCCAATTGGGTTTCGATATTTATCCGGAGACCTTTGAGGCCTTGAAAAAAGAAAATGAGCGCTTGGAAATTATCTCCATGGAGCGAATTTCGGAGGAGTTGAATAAGATTATTTTATGCCAAAAGCCATCTTATGGCTTTCTGTTATTGGATGCGTGTGGATTATTAGCTCGCATTTTTCCTGAGTTTGTTAAACTCAAAGGGGTCGATACGGAAGAAGGGAAGGGGCATAAGGATAATTTCTATCATACTTTGCAGGTATTGGATAATATTTCTCAACATACGAATGACCTTTGGTGGCGCTGGGCGGCGATTTTGCATGATATTGCGAAACCGCAGACCAAACGTTTTGTCAAAGGCAAAGGTTGGACTTTTCATGGTCACGAGGAAATGGGTGCCCGACAAGTTCCGTCGATTTTCAAGCGTTTGAAATTGCCTTTGAATGAGAAAATGAAGTTGGTGCAAAAGCTGGTCCGCTTACATTTACGTCCAATTGCCTTATCGAAAGAGGAAATAACCCATTCTGCTTTACGTCGTTTGCTTTTCGAAGCCGGAGATGAATTAGAGGCACTCATGACACTTTGTCGGGCAGATATCACCTCCAAAAATGGTGACAAGGTGAAACGCTATTTAAGAAACTTTGATTTAGTAGAGGAAAAGCTTAAAGAAGTGGAAGCGAGTGACTCCCTTCGTAATTTCCAACCTGTCATAACCGGGGAGATGATCATGCAGGTATTTGACATAGGTCCGGGAAAGGAAATTGGTTTGATTAAAATTGCTGTTCGGGAAGCTATTCTTGAGGGAAGTATTCGAAATGACTTTGAATCCGGTTGGCCTTTAATGATTAAAGAAGGTGAAGCTTTAGGGTTGCATCCTGTATTTTCGCTCGAAGAATTTTTGAAATCAATTTCTTGATTTAAATTATCAGTTTTTTAGGCTTGAAGCGCTTGTAGCTTTAATACATTTGGTGGTTAAATCTAACCACTATGAAACATGTCATTCGTAATATTCGCCGTTTGCGATTGGATCGCGAACTCTCACAAGAGAACGTCGCTTTTAATCTTCAAATCTCACAAAGTAGTTATGCCAAGTTAGAATCCGGACAATCCAGATTGAGTATTGATCGACTATATCAACTAGCCGTTTATTTCAATGTGCCGATAGAAGAATTAATAAAATTGTAAACAGTCCCTAGTTAGGGACCGTTTGCATTTCTTCGAGTTTCTGTCGGATTCGATTCCCGATGGTCTCAATAGCTTTCGTGAACAATTCAGGGACAATCTTTTCGATTTCCTCTGCAGGGAGATTATCAGGTACTTTAAGATGTAAGATTTTAAAGTGCCCATTAATCTTTAGTTGAACTCGCTGATTGGCGTCTTCAAACTCTTCAACCAGATTGTTTCGGAATAGTTCCAGTTGGATTTTTATATCATCAATTGTTTGTGTTTTCATGGGTGTAGATTTTTGGCGGGGCTTTGCCCCGCCAGTTTATTTTATAAAATCAGCAAGGTCTTTGAGTACGCCAATCGCCCAATCAAAACCTTCTTTGAAGCCTTTTTTGAAATCATCAAACCAGCCGCCACCTCGTATGTCCCGAAGCTCCTGTTCCGTGAAACGTGTCCAATTCGTTGTCGTTTTCATGATTACATTAAAGTAAAATGGCTAGTAATCCACCCGTGTAAATAACTGCTGCAATCACGACGGCGACTCCCGTGATAATGCCAAATGTTTCCCAGAAACCTCCACCATCTATGTGGATTAGTTCCATTGAATTCAATTCTTGCATACCCCATGCGGACACAGGGAAAAATTCTTGTTTCATGATTTTACATGTTTAAAGGGTTAGGTATTAGATTATATATTGCTCGAGCTGCATGTTAAAATTACAGTCATTTTGCCCCAATGATTATTCTATATTCAGGTAAGAAATTCGTAAAAGGTTTAAAAAACTGATAATAAAAAAAGGCCGCCTTTGGGGGCGACCTTTTTTGAAAAAAATAGACTGTTTCTATTACATGCGAACAAATAATTCGTCTTTTGAATAACGAACTTTGGCAGCATTAGCCATATAATCATTCGCAGCGTCACGCTCGCCTACAGCAAGGATTAACACAGAATGTAATCCTTTGGCAGATAAATCCAATAACTCATCCAATTTCGCGGGAATAAATCCTTCCATCGGAGTAGTGTCGATTTTCAATTCTGCTGCAGCAGCTAAAGCTGTTCCCATCGCCAAATACACTTGACGAGCAGCCCAACCTGCTTGTACTTCTTGTGGTAAACGTAACATGGAACCAGCAATTGCACCGCGGTAATCCGCTAATGCTTCTACAGGAACATTACGTGTTTCTGCAACCAATTGAATAAAAGAATCAATTTTAGCTTCTGTAACATCATTCCAAGCGGCAAAAACCAAGATGTGAGACGCCTCCGTAATTTGCGGTTGGCCATAAGCAATCGGTTGAATTTGCGCACGCAATGCTGGATTTTCAATCACAAATACTTGGTAAGGTTGTAAACCGAATCCTGACGCCGAAAGACGAATCGCATCTAAAAGGCTTTCAATTTTATCCGCAGATACTTTGTTGCCATTCATACGCTTGGTCGCATAGCGCCAAGATAAATCATTAATTAAAGACATGTTGTTGATTTTTTATATTAAATAATAAAGCCGAGATGCAGATTTACACCTCGGCTCTTAAGCGGATTAATTTATTCGCTAACTAAAGATACAACTAATTTGAAGTCATCCATGATAGCTTTGTCGCCAATTGAATCAAAGAATTTCTTTGAACCGTATTGGATGTTGTAATCTGTACGATCAATTGTGATAGAAGCCTTAGCAGCTACCTTTCCTCCTTTTACTGAAATTTCAGCTGGGAAAGAAATTGATTTAGTGATTCCTTTGATTGTTAAATTACCCGTTACTTGGTTTCCAGCAATCTTCGTGATCACGAAAGTAGCTGTTGGGAATTTTTCGATTTCAAAAAAGTCACCTGAAGTAATGTGGCCAATGAATTTTTGGTTGTAACCTGGATCTGTGATATCCAATGCCTTGATTGTTTTCAAGTCGATTGTAAAGTTACCACCTACTAATTTGTTACCGTCTACGTTCAAAGCACCTGCTGAGATACCCACTGTACCATTGTGCTTACCTGTTACTTTTTCTGCATACCAAGCGATTGAGCTTGCTGCTGTGTTTACTTTCACCGCTTTTGGTGCTGCGAAAGATGCGATGCTCATTACGAGCGCTGTCAAGATTAGGCTTACTTTTTTCATTTTATTTATTGTTTAATTGTTAGTAAATACATTTCTGATTTCGTCCAAGACCTCATTGATTTGATCCAACTTGTCGGAACTTATGCTAGCAAAATTTTTCTCCCAGGCCAATTGTACCTGATCAATTTCTGCTAATAATGCCAAACCTGCTGGTAGAATAATGACATCAACCGCTCTACGGTCATGTGGACATTCGCGTCTTAACACTAATTTTTTCTCTAATAGCTTGTCGACTAATCGGGAGGCATTAGACATTTTATCCATCATCCGTTCCGTGATTCCTAAAACGGTCATCGGATTGTTTTGTTGTCCACGTAATATACGTAGTACATTGTACTGTTGGGCTGTCAAACCAAAGGGTTTCAAAAGATCGTGCTGTTGCTGCATCATCCAGTTGCCTGTGTATATAATGTTTACAATCGCCTTGCTAGTTGGCGTTGTAAATTTGCTCTGCTTTAAATCCTCTGAAATTCCCATAACTGAAATTTGATGTAGCAAAATTAAATGTAATTACATTAATTACAAATGTTTTTAAAATTTATTTTTCAAAAGGTCACATTTATATCCTATTTTTGGTCATGCAAGATTCATTTAGCCTTCAATTTCCTTTCATTCTAGCCTCGAATTCCCCTCGTCGGAAAGAGATTTTATCACAAGCTGGATTTCAATTTTCGGTATTGCCTTCAGATGTGGATGAATCTTTCCCGATTGATATGAAGCCTCAAGAAGTTCCTGTCATGCTCGCTGAACGTAAGGCGAAAGCTTTGTTAGAGTCTTGTGAAAATGCCTTGATTTTGGCTGCGGATACAGTAGTGATTTTGGATGGAGAGATTCTGAATAAGCCTTTGGATAAGCAAGATGCACTGCAAATGCTAAAAAAGCTGTCAGGTAAAACGCATGAGGTCGTGACGGGAATTGCGTTGGCTAGTCCGCAAGGGATCGTAACGGCAGCTGATTCGGCTTTTGTTAGTTTTAGGGAATTGGCCAACTGGGAAATGGAGTGGTACGTACGTGGTGGTTCATCCTTAGATAAAGCAGGAGCCTATGGCGTACAAGATTTTATTGGAATGGCCGGTATTGAACAATTGAATGGGTCATTTTATACGGTGATGGGTTTGCCTATCTACCGCGTTTATGAATTAATGAAACCATTCATTTTGGAATCTAAACAGATTCCTATGGGAATTTAAATCGAGAAGCTCTCGCCGCAACCACAAGTACGTGTTGCATTCGGGTTTTTGAATTGAAATCCTTTGCCATTCAAGCCATCTGAGAAATCGAGTTCCGTTCCAGCTAAGTAAAGAATGGATTTTTTGTCAACCATTACCTTGACACCCTTGTCTTCGAATATCATATCGCTCGCTTGGGGTTCTGATGCAAAGTCTAATTGGTACATCAAGCCAGAACATCCACCACCTTCCACAGCAACGCGAACGTTGAATGCTTCCGTTAATCCTTCTTTCTGACGAATTTCTTTAATGCGATTCGCTGCTATTTCTGAGATTGTGATCATGATTTCTGTCGTTTTAGTGGAACAAAGATAAACAAAAAAAAGATAAATTTTTAAGTTATTTAGAGTGAATCTAAATAAAGTATGGTTTTGTATTACTTAAGGTTTTAATTTTGTGTTTCATTAGCCTTATTCAACAAGAACGATATGTTATCAATTAAAAATTTACATGCGCGCATCGGAGAAAAAGAAATTCTTCGTGGGATTAATCTGGAAATCAAAGCCGGCGAAGTTCATGCCATCATGGGACCCAATGGTTCTGGTAAATCAACTTTAGCGTCCGTATTAGCGGGTCGGGAAGATTATGAAGTAACAGAAGGTTCAGTTGAGTTTCAAGGTAAAGACCTATTGGATTTAGCTCCTGAAGAACGCGCTGCTGAAGGTGTTTTCTTAGCATTTCAATACCCTGTTGAAATTCCTGGTGTATCTACGACCAATTTTATGAAGTCGGCGGTAAATGAAATTCGCAAATACCGTGGCGAAGAGCCTTTAGACGCCGTTCAATTTTTGAAAATGTTCAAAGAGAAAATGGCTTACGTAAATATCGACCAGTCCTTATTGAGTCGTTCATTAAACGAAGGTTTCTCGGGCGGTGAGAAAAAACGGAATGAGATTTTCCAAATGGCCGTTTTAGATCCTAAATTGGCTATTTTGGATGAAACCGACTCAGGTTTAGATATTGATGCCCTACGTATTGTTGCGGAAGGTGTTAACAAATTAAAGAGTCCAACGAACGCGACGATTGTCGTGACGCACTACCAACGTTTATTGGATTACATCGTGCCAGATTTCGTTCACGTACTTTACAAAGGCCGTATCGTTAAATCAGGAACGAAGGAATTGGCGCTAGAATTAGAAGAAAAAGGTTACGATTGGATCATTTCGGCATTAGTTGATTAACACATGGCAACAGACACACTAGTAAGTATTTCCCTCGGGAAAGAAAAACAAGCGGCCATGGATCGTTTCTTGGCCAAAGGATTTCCGACCAATAAATGGGAGGAGTGGAAATATGCATCCCTGAAGTCCTTAAATGACATCGATTGGAATTGGAATTCGTCGGAAACGCCCACGAATACAAGTATTCCAACTTTAGAGGCATCTATCCAATTGCAATCGTTGAATGGAAAATTCACCACCGTTGGGGCTTTGCCAAACGGTGTTGAAATTCTTGAATTTTCAACTTTCGCACAACAAAACCCTGATTTCATTACTAAATGGGATAAGCGGAATCAAATCTTGGATCAAAACTCCTTGTATGATTTGAATGATGCCTTAACGACCACCCATCAAGTTATTTGGGTGAAAGCAGGAACTACTTTGCCCCAACCCATTGTACACCAGCTTTTGGCAGATGTTAGCATTGCCTCAGCCATTCAAAGTAAATTGTTGATTTACAGCGAAAAAGGGGCGAATGTCACTTGGGTCGATGATTTAAGATCAAATGCATCATCAGAAACCATTCTTTCGAATTATGTTCAAGAGATTTGGGTAGAAGAATCCGCACAATTGACATTTGTCAAAACGCAAGATTTTGCGCTGAAAACGACACATGTTGATCATACGTTTATTTTCCAACAAGCTAATAGCCAAGTGGATATGTTCACTTTCTCCATCAATGGAGGATTTGTGCGCAATAACCTACATTTCTATGTGGATGGTGAAAATGTCCTTTCAAATCTGAATGGATTGTATGTCCCTGGAAACAATGAATTTATTGATTCACACACGGTTGTAGATCATCGCAACCCCAATTCAGAATCGAACGAATTATACAAAGGCGTATTGCTAGGTAATTCTACAGGTGTATTTAACGGAAAGATTTTTGTTCGTCCTGACGCGCAAAAAACGAATGCCTTTCAATCCTGTAAAAATGTCTTGGCATCTGATAAAGCAACGATGAATACCAAACCTCAATTGGAAATTTGGGCGGACGATGTGAAATGTTCACATGGAACGACAACGGGTCAATTGAGCGATGAGGCCTTGTTTTACATGCGTTCACGCGGTATTTCGGAGGAAGCGGCAAAGACCTTGTTGATGTTGGCATTTGTCCAACAAGTCATTGATAAAATAGAAATACCTGAATTAAAAGAAACTATTTCTGATCGGGTGGTAGCGAAAATACAACAAGCATTAGGGGTATAATCATGGCAGAGAAATTTGATATTGAGCAAGTAAGGAAGGATTTTCCCATTTTAGACCAACAGGTCAATGGAGCTCCTTTGGTGTATTTTGATAATGCAGCAACGACACAAAAGCCTCAAATTGTGATTGATGCGTTGAATCATTATTATACGCGAGATAATGCCAATATCCACCGTGGTTTACACACACTTGCAGAGCGTTCTACAACGGGTTATGAATTGACCAGAAAGAAGTTGAAAGACTTCCTGAATGCGGAATCTACGGATCAAATTATCTTCACTTCCGGAACAACTGCTGGGATTAATTTGGTGGCTCAGACTTACGGTCGGGCTAATTTTTCCAAAGGCGACATAATTCTAGTTTCGAATTTGGAACACCATTCAAACATTGTTCCTTGGCAGATGATTGCCGAAGAAAAAGGAGCGGAGGTTCAAGTGATTCCAGTCGACGAGGCCGGTGTTTTGGATATGAAAGCCTATGTGGAATTATTAGACACAAACCGAGTTAAGTTTGTTGCTGTTAACCATGTGTCGAATGCGATCGGAACAATTAACCCGATTGCCTATATCATTGCGCAAGCACATCGCGTAGGAGCGAAGGTGTTAATTGATGGAGCGCAATCAGTGGCACACTTTGAAATTGACGTTCAAGCGTTGGATATTGATTTTTTAGCCTTTTCGGCCCATAAATTATTTGGTCCTACGGGTGTGGGTGTGTTGTACGGAAAACGTGCTTTGCTTGAAGCGATGCCGCCGTATCAAGGTGGGGGAGAGATGATTAAGGAAGTGAGTTTTGCGGGTACAACGTACAATGAATTACCCTACAAATTTGAAGCAGGAACACCCAACATCGCGGATGTATATGCCTTTGGTTTTGCCTTGGATTATCTGAAATCCTTGCCAAAGAATGCCGTTTGGGAGCAAGAAAAAGCTTTGTTGGACTATGCGACTGAACAATTAAAGCAAATTGATGGTTTACGTATCGTAGGTCAGGCACCCGAGAAAATTGCCGTGGTAAGTTTTGTGATTGATGGGGTACATCCACAAGACATCGGTGTTTTGTTGGACAAGTTTGGTGTCGCAATTCGTACGGGTCACCATTGTGCCCAACCGCTGATGGCACGTTATGAATTAGTAGGAACTTGTCGGGCGTCCTTCGCGTTTTACAATACCAAATCAGAGATTGATTTGTTTGTGAAAGCGTTGAAACGTACGATAACAATGTTGAGTTAATATGGCAACGATCAATGAAACCCAAGACGAGTTAATCGAAGAGTTTGGTCTTTTTGAGGATTGGGCTGATAAATACGAATATTTGATTGATTTGGGTAAGAAATTAAGCCCGATGAACGAAGCCTTCAAAACGGAGGAAAATGTCATTAAAGGCTGCCAAAGTAAGGTTTGGTTACATGCCGAAAAGCAAGGCGATCAAGTTGTCTTTTTTGCAGATTCGGAAGCGATTATTGTAAAAGGTATGATTAGTATGTTGATTCGCGTATTATCGAATCACACGCCAGCAGAGATTATGCAAGCTGATTTATATTTTATTGATCAGATTGGGATGGCGCAGCATTTGGCTCAAACACGTTCAAATGGTTTGGTAGCCATGGTAAAACAAATGAAAAATTATGCGGTTGCGTTTAATGCAATGGCTTAAGATAATAGAAGCATGACGGAAGCAGAATTAAAGGAAGAAGTAGTAAAAGCAATTAAGACCGTATATGACCCCGAAATTCCGGTGGACGTGTATGAGCTTGGGTTGATTTATGAAATCAAGATTTTTCCGGTGAACAATGTGTATATCTTGATGACTTTGACTTCGCCCTCATGTCCTTCGGCGGAAAGTATTCCCGTGGACATCGAGAAGGCTATTCGGGAAGTAGAAGGTGTTGCGGAGGTTTCTGTCGAATTAACGTTTGATCCACCGTATTCACAAGATATGATGTCGGAAGTTGCCAAATTGGAACTTGGCTTTATGTAAGTGTGTTTAGCAAATTAAAATAGAAATAATATGTATCCAGAACATTTAGTACATCCCATGCGGATGGATATCGTAGCGGGTGGATTTCAAGAATTGAAGTCGGCCGCTGAAGTAGAAGATACGATGGCAAAACCAGGTACGACCTTGTTGTTTATCAACTCGGTTTGTGGTTGTTCAGCATCTACTGCTCGTCCAGGCGTTAAAGCTGCAGTTGCGGCTTCTGCAAAGAAACCAACGAATTTAGCAACGGTGTTTGCGGGTGTGGATCAAGAGTCTACGCAAAAAGCGCGTGAATATACCTTGCCTTATCCTCCATCATCTCCATCAATTGCCTTGTTCAAAGACGGTGAATTAGTTCACTTTGTAGAGCGTCATCACATTGAAGGCCGTTCGGCGGCTTTGATTGCTCAGCATTTAGAAGGAGTATTCGAAGAGTATTGTTAATAAAAAAGGAGCCTCTCGGCTCCTTTTTTGATGTTTGAAATAGCCGTTCCATGAACGGCTATTCTTGTTTTACTGCTTCGGTGCTCCACCCACAGCGCCAGACTCCGACGGTGTGTTTTTGGCCTTCTCAGCCATCTTTTTGGCAGCACCCTCGTAATCTCCCGCTTTAATGAATGACATCTTCGTCAAGTCGATTGTTTTACGTGTTGCTTCTAGAATTTGTTCCGGTGTTAAGTTTTTCACCTTGTTCTCTAATTCCTCAGACCATTTTAAATTACGTCCCAAGAATAGATTGTTATTTAACGTTCCCACCAAAGCATTGTCTTGTGAACGCGTTACTTGCTTCGCTTGAATCCATGATTTCTTCGCCTCATCAATTTCTTTCTGTGTAAAGCCTTCCTTCAATACCTTCTCAATTTCTTCTTTGAAGGCTGCCTCTAATTTGGCAATATTCTCAGGAGCATAAATAGCATACCCTAAGAAAGCTCCATTTTGATCCAAAGGACTCGCTGCAAATTGTGAACCTACGCCATAAGATAAACCTTCTTTCTGACGGATACGATTCATTAAACGTGAACTTAGGCCACTGCCGCCACCCAACATATAATTGCTCAATTCTAGCGCAGCATAATTAGGGTCCGAATCCGAGATTTTCAACGGCTGATAAGCTAAGAAGAATGCATTCGCTTTATCTGGAGTTTCAATCGATTTTACCTGACCACCATTTTCATGGAATTTATCAGGAATCCGTGTATAAGCCTTAGGTGATTTCCAGTCAGCTAATTCTGATTTTACGAATGTTTTAATGGCGGCCTCATCAAAGTCCCCAACTACCGAGAAGGTTGCATTCGACGCACCATAAAAACCTTTATAGAAAGCAATCGCCTCTTCTAATTTAGCCGCAGTATAACGTTCTGTTTGCTCGGCCATCGTTGGTTGGTAACGTACGTCATTCTTAGCATAATGTCCTGAACGCCATTGTCCCAATACATCCATCGCTTTCGCTTGAGGTTCTGATTTTTGACCTTCAATTTGCGTCAAATTCTCTTGCTTTAATTTCTCGAATTCTTCAGCTGGGAAGTTCGGTTGTTTCAAGGCTTCCGCAACCAATTGTAAAGCTGGCAATAAATTCTCCCGTGTCGTTTCAATTGATACATTTGCTTGACGAGCCTCTCCAGAAATCGAAACACGTGCTTTTAACTTATCTAATTCATCTTGGAATTGTTGGCGTGTATGTTTCGCTGTTCCTTTTGTCAACATATCTGCTGCCAAATCCGCTGCAGTTGCTGTACCTAACAAGGTTTTCTCATCGCCAAAACGCAAGGTTAAACGAGCATAAACAGAATTTCCACGTGTTTTCTTTGATAATAATGCCAATGAAACACCTGCAATCTTCTCTGTTTTAGTACGCGAATCAATGTTGCTTGGGGATGGATCAAATGCCTCTCCTTCAGCAACAGCCGCTTTTCCTTTAAAATCTTTTAATACGTCTGCCACATCTTTTGCTTCCGGAATTTCCGCACGGTCAGGTTTTTCAGTAGGATAGAAAATGCCGGATGTGCGATTCGCCGACTTGAAGTATTTGGCTGCCACGCGTTGAACATCAGCTGCAGTTACCTTTTCTAATTGGTTTCTTGTGTGGAATAACAAGCGCCAGTCGCCTTGCGCGATGAATTCAGATAAGCCTACGCCAACACGCTGTGCATTGTTCAATAATAACTCGATGTTTTTGATGCCTTTAGTCTTGATACGATCAACTTCTTCTTGAGTTGGTGCTTGTTTAGCAAATTGCTCAATCGTTTCAATCATAATGTTCTTAACAGAATCCACCGATTTGCTTTTCAATACCTCAGCACCGAAATACACCAAACCTGGCTCTTTTAATTGCATCGTATAACCAAACTGACTCGAAGCTTTTTTTGTATCAATTAATGCCTTGTACAAGCGTCCTGATGGTGCATCAGTCAATAAATCAACTAATACATCGCAGGCAATGAAATCAGGATGTAAGCCTGATGGGATGTGATATGCCATGCCTACTTGTTGGACATCACCCACCCGACGTAAAGTCACCTCGCGCTCCCCATCTTGTGTGGGCTCAGCTGTGAAAGTTGGTGTTAAAACACGCTCAGGACGCGGAATGATACCAAATTTCTCATTGATTAATTTCAATGTTTTCGTTGCATCAAATTTTCCAGCTACCAATAACACGGCATTATCCGGTTGGTAATATTTGCGGTAATAAGCTTGTAAATTCTCAATAGGCACTTTTTCGATATCTGAACGAGCACCAATGGTTGAGTTTCCATAGTTATGCCATAAAAATGATGTAGAAACAACACGCTCCATTAAAACAGATCCTGGGTCATTTTCTCCACTTTCAAATTCATTTCGAACTACAGTCATTTCCGTCTCTAGTTCACTTTTAGCGATGCGAGAGTTGATCATGCGGTCGGCTTCCATGTCCAATGCCCAATCTAAATTCTCATCCGTAGAAGCAAATGTCTCAAAGTAGTTTGTGCGATCTAACCAGGTTGTACCATTGAATTGTGCACCGTGGTCAGAGATTTCTTTGGCAACTTCTTTATGCTTTTCCTTGGTTCCTTTAAAAACCATGTGTTCCAATAAATGGGACATACCCGTTTCACCATATCCTTCGTGGCGTGAGCCCACTAAATAGGTAATGTTTACGGTAATCGTTTGTTTAGATGGATCTGGGAAAAGTAAAACTTTCAATCCATTGGCTAATTTGTATTCCGTAATTCCTTCAGCCGCAGTGACTTTTTCAGGAATAGGTAAGGATTTAGACTTTTGTTGGGCAAAAACTTGCATGCCAAAGCAGAAGATTGCCAAACCTGTGTAGAGTAGTTTTTTCATAGAAAAAATTTATAAATTTTACGAATTTAATGAAGTTCGTTTTTCGTGCACATCCTTTTGGATGAGTGGCAGAAAATCGGGGCAATTGGGAAATGATTATTTTTTGTATTGCTGGATTAACTTGAAAATAGCCTTTTGGGTTTCCAAATTTGGGAAATAATCGAATATAAGCACATGCTTATCGTAGTCAAGCATTAAGCCTGTTTCTAAGAAATGAAATGCCTCTTTAAATTGGGCAGCTTTGATTAAAAAGATGGCTGATCGGTAGTACAATTCTGCTTCTTCGGGTAGTTCATCGATGGCTGAAAGCATGATGTCGGCAGATTTCTCATAATCCCCTAATTCAAAGTGCATTTGTGCCCATTTAACCCAAGTAGGGGCAAAAAATGAGTCGAGTTCAATCGATTTTTGGAATGCTTCATCAGCAGAAATGGAATTACCTAAATAAGCTTCCACATCGGCTAATCCAGTCCAATACAAAGGATTTGTCTCGTTAAGTTTGATCGCTTTTTTAAGGAAATGCAAGGATTCAAACCATTTGTCTAATTCTGTTAAACAAACCGCTAAACCATAATAACCTTCATCCCAAAGTGGATCAATTTTAACCGCATCTTTGTAAAAAGTTAAGGCCTCATTAAATTGTTTTTGGCGTTCTAAACTTGCGCCTAAACAGCAATAAAGTTCTGGGTTCGGCTCATCGTGTTGCAAACAGAGTCGGTAAGCTTCTTCTGCCTTCACATATTCCTCCAAATTCATGTAGGTATTACCTAAGTTGAATAGGGAAGAGGCGAAGGTGGGTTCGATGGCCAACGAATATTCATAGGCATCGATGGCTTTTTCGTATTTCTTTTGTTTGGAATAGGCTATCCCTAAATTATACCAAGCTGTGAATGAAAATGGATCTTGATCGATGAATTTTTCATAATAGGGGATACTTTCCTCGATTTTGCCAATTTCATCCAAGGCATTCGCTAATTCGACTAGTGCATTTTCATTCTCGGGGTTGTGCTCAAGTGATTTCTTGAACATATCTACGGCTTCGCGGGGTTTTGGCCAAGTTAAATAGCAAAGTCCCAAACGGAAATAGACGTCATCTTTTTCCTCCGCATATTCTAAAATGTGCAGAAATATCTCCACAGCTTTTTCGTGTTGCTTCAATTGACTCAATAGCGAACCTTTGACCATGAGTAAATCGAGGTCAGTTGGGAAGAGCAACATCGCGTTTTCGATCAACTCATAACCCGCCTCAGCTTGCTGCATTTCACCCAAAATTTGGGCTTTCAGCGTGATTAATTCTAAGGTATAGGGGAAATGTTCTAAGCCAATGTTACAGGCTTTTAAGCCCTCATCAAATTTCCCTTGAATGAAATAATGCTCCGCAATTTGCTCCAATGTGTCCAAGTCGAAGAATGAATTTTCATCCTCGTTGAGCATTTTCTCGAAGCGATTTAACGAAGATTGGATATCCTCCTTATGGTCATCAAATTCTGGATCCAGCATCTAGGAAATTTGGGTTGGAATAGGTTCTAAATTACGAATTGTTTTTTAATAAACAGCCTTTCGGCGTACTTTTGTTCCAAACCCATATTTGAATGCCACAGCCGCGTGCGATAATTGATTTAGGAACGAATACATTTCAGCTTTTGATTGCTGATCAAGACCCTTCAACGGGTCAGCTGCAGCTATTGTATGAGGATCACCGCCCGGTGGGTTTAGGTAAAGGCGCCATGGAAACAGGATTGTTGCAGTTGGACGCCATGGCAAGAGCCCTCGAAGCTTTGGAACGATTTCTTTGGTATGCGCAAGATAAAAATTGTGTTTCTATTCAGGGAATAGGAACAAGTATTCTACGGAATGCACGTAATTCCTCGGGGTTTATTGAATTGGTGGAAAGCCAACTAGGAATACCGATCGAAGTGATTTCCGGAATTCAAGAGGCGGAATTTATTTTCCAAGGCATTCGTCATTCCTTGCCTGAGCCCTGGGATGCCGTTTCTTTGGTGATGGATATCGGCGGAGGTAGTGTGGAATTTATTCTCTTTCAAGGCCAAACGATATTGTTTAAAACAAGTCTCGAATTGGGCGGGTTAAAATTGCAATCGCTTTTCCAAAAAGAAGGTGAATACCATGCGGATTTGGACAAAGAATTAGCGATCTATATTCAAACAGGATTACAAAGCTTGTATGAAGCTTGTGAACTACATCAACCGCAAAGACTGATTGGAGCAGCAGGAGCCTTCGAAACTTTGGCCGATATTCAATTGGCTCAAGGACATTTAATGCACATTGAAAAAGCTAATCAATTGGATTTACCTGCATTTTATGCATTAATGGACCAAATAGCGAAACTGACAGTTGCTGAAAGGCAAGCAATCCCAGGAATGAAGGCATTTCGTGCGAGCATGTTGCCTTATGCCAATCATTTGATTGCTCAGGTAATGGCAAAGACCTCAATTAAGGAGTTGTGGATGTCCATGTACAGTCTTAAAGAAGGTTATTGGTACAGCGTTCAATAATTATTTGAATAAATGCGGGCTATTTTTTTGAAAAAGACAATATTTTTGGCCAACTTTAAGTTTATATTAAATCATTAAAATTTTCAACAAAGCTATATGTCTTCACATCTTAATTTTATTCTGTTAGATGCTGCTCAAGTCGAGGAATTCACTGTTTTAAGTTTATTGGAAAAAGGGGGATATGTTATGTATCCAATCTTATTCTTGTTTACGGCTGCCTTGTTTTTGTTCATTGAGCGTTACTTATACATTCGTAAGACATCACGTATTGATGAGAATTTTCTTCACAACATCAATGAATTGCTTTTAGCTGGTAATATTCAAGGTGCTGTAACGTATTGCAAGAATTCAAAATTCCCAATCGCTAATTTGTTAGAGCGTGGTTTAGGCCGTTTAGGTTCACCTATTCGTGATATTGAAGATGCCATTGAGAACAAAGCGAAGCTAGAGATTTATAACATGGAAAAGAACTTGGGTATTTTAAGTTCGATTGCACGTATTGCACCGATGTTCGGTTTCTTGGGAACAGTAACGGGTATGATTCGTACTTTCCACAATATCTCGACTTCAAATAAAATTGAAATTTCAACGATTGCATCGGGTATTTATGAGAAGATGGTGACATCCGCTTCGGGTTTGATCGTTGGTATCATTGCTTATGTGATGTATACTTTGTTGACAACGATGATTGATCGTTCGATTAACAAAATGGAAATTGTAGCGATGGATTTCATCGACTTGTTACACAAGCCTGCTAATAAAAAATAAATTATCCTATGAATTTTAGAAAGCGCGAACGAGAAGCATCGGAAGTAGAAACAGGCGCCCTAGCGGATATTCTATTTTTTCTATTGATGTTTTTCTTAATGATTTCGACGTTAGCATCTCCGGATGCCATTCGTTTATTGTTGCCAAAAGCAGATTCAACGAAAGTTACCCCACCTGTTGTGGAGTCGATTCGTGTTTCAGTGGATGCGAATAACAACTTCTTTATCGATGGAAATGCTCAGCCATTTGCCTTGGATCAAGTAGATAGTCAATTGAAAGAAATCTTAAAAACGAAAAAAGCCAATTCTTTGATTATCTCAATTGATAAATCAAGAACAGTTCAGGATTTAACGGATGTATATGATTTAGCTGCCAAAAATAACCTTTCAATGGTTATGGCGGCCGAAAAGAAAAAGTAATATGGAAGGCTTTGCAATCATAGCCCTCAAATCAATAGCCGTCTACGTGTTCATCGTGGCGGCTATTCGTCTTTTTGGGAAGAAAGAGTTTGCGCAATTGTCGGTCGTGGATTTAGTTTTCATCTTGTTGATCTCTAATTCCGTTCAAAACGCCATGGTCGGAACAGATACATCCTTATCAGGTGGATTGTTTGCTGCCTTTGCCTTATTTGCGACCAATTTTATATTCAAAAAGCTAGAGTTAACCTTCCCTGGTTTGAGTAAAGTTGTGGAGGGAGACCCAGTTGTGTTGGTATATCAAGGAAAGATTATTGCGAATGGTTTGGCGAAAGCATCCTTGAATGCGGAGCAGTTGAATGCGGCCATCCGGGAACATGGGATATTGAAATTGGAAGAAGTGGATTTGGCGGTTTTTGAGGTGGATGGGAATATCTCTGTGATGTCAGAAAATTATCAGAAAATTTCGAAAAGAAAGCGGAAAGGACATAAGGTTCTTGGGGGAAATACGGCTTAAACTAGTATATTTGTAGAATTACTTGGCTGTTTGTAGAGTCAAGAATCATTTCATTTTCTTTTCTGATGGAAAAAATTTTAAAATTCGGTGGTACCAGTTGTGGGAGCATTGCGAGTATCGAATCAGTTTTGGCAATTATCGAAGCCAATCATCAAGTAAAATCTTCATTCGCCGTTGTTTTCTCTGCCATGGGTGGAGTTACGAACGTTTTATTAGCTGCAGGATCTACAGCTGCTAGTAAGAAGACGCTTGATCATACAATCATCGAAGAAATTGAGGCGCGTCATTTCGAAATTATCCGCCATTTTATCCCTGTAACAGCTCAATCGCAAGTTATTGCTCAGATTCGTACATTGGTGAATGAATTGCGTGATGTGCTGAAAGGAATCAATTTAATTCATGAGATTTCGCCCAAAACATCGGATTTATTAGTGAGTTTTGGAGAACGTCTCTTGACTGCATTGATTGCAGCTATCTTGGAACAACGCGGATTACCTGTTCGTTTTTTGGATGCGCGGGATGTGGTGAAAACCAACAGTCATTTTGGTAAAGCTGAGGTTCGTTTTGAAGAAACCAATGCATTAATTCACGCAAATTTTGCTGCTCATCCGGGTGAAATTGCGCTTATCACAGGTTTTATTGGTTCTAATGACGGGGGTGAAACGACAACTTTGGGCCGCGGTGGTTCCGATTATACAGCATCCATTTTTGGGGCGGCTTTATCGGTACAAGAGATTGAAATTTGGACAGATGTCGATGGTATGATGACTGCTGACCCACGTAAAGTGGCTGCCGCATTCACGATTCCTTCGATTTCATACGCCGAAGCGATGGAATTAACTCATTTTGGCGCGAAGGTTATTTATCCTCCTTCTCTTCAGCCTGCCTTTGCGAAAAATATCCCTATTCGGGTTTTAAATACATTTAATCAAGCTTTTGAAGGAACCGTTGTATCACGTGTATCTTCTCCAAGCCCGTATATTATTACTGGTATTAGCTCCATTGATGAGTTGGCGCTCGTTAATGTTCAAGGTTCAGGGATGATCGGTGTGGCGGGTGTTTCAGCAAAACTCTTTACCGTGTTGGCTAAAGAAAAGATTTCTGTAGTGTTGATTTCGCAAGCCTCATCGGAACATTCGATCTGTTTCGCGATTGATCCGCAAGTGGCTTCGAAAGTAGATAAGATTTTAGCCAAAGAATTCGCTCAGGAAATTGCTTCGGGGGATATTGAAGGCATTGATATCCAACTGGATTTATCGGTTATTGCGGTTGTAGGCGAGGGGATGCGTAAGCATACGGGTGTGAGTGGCCGTTTATTCTCTGTTTTAGGTAAAAATGGAATTAACATTGTTGCCACGGCACAAGGTAGTTCCGAGTTGAATATATCTGTTGTTATCGAGAAGAAAGACCTTTCTAAGGCCTTGAATGTCATTCATGAGACCTTCTTCTTCTCACAAATCAAAACCTTGAACCTATATTTAGTAGGTGCTGGTTTGATTGGTAAAACCTTGTTAAACCAATTGGTTGGGCAAGAGCGCTATTTAGAAAAATACAAAGGTCTACGCATTCAATTAGTGGGTATCGCAAATTCACGTAAACAACTGATTAACCCTGCAGGTATTCCAATCGATCAAGCAATTGAGTTATTGGAGTCTACGGGTGTTTCGGCTTCATTGGATCAATTTGTAAATGAAATCAAGCAATTGAACTTGCCGAATTCCATTTTTGCGGATTGCACGGCGAGTAAGGAAATACACCAACATTATTTAGGTCTGTTTGAAGCGAATGTTTCGGTGGTAACGCCGAATAAAGTTGCGAATTCTGGGCCTTATGAGCAATATGCGGCTTTGCACCAAACAGCTTTAAGCAAAGGAGTGAAGTTTATGTATGAGACGAATGTAGGGGCGGGTTTGCCCGTGATTAATACCTTGCAAGGCTTGATTGCCTCAGGCGATCGATTCGAGAAGATTGAAGGAATTCTTTCAGGAACCTTGTCATTCTTATTCAACCAGTTTGTTCCTGGTAAATCTTTCGCTGCTGTGTTGCGTGAAGCAAAAGCCAAAGGCTATACAGAACCCGATCCTCGGGAAGATTTGAGCGGTATGGATGTGGCGCGAAAGATCTTGATTTTGAGTCGGGAAATTGGATTGAAACTAGAGTTTGCAGATATAACGATTGAAAAAATCATCCCTCCGGCATGTGAGGCAGCGCCAACAGTCGATGCGTTTTTTGAAGAATTGGACAAGGCGAATGCATATTTTGAAGCTTTGGTCAATGATGCATACGCGGAGAAAAAAGTGCTTCGTTACATTGCAAAACTAGAAAATCAGAAGATTTCCATTGGTTTACGTGCCGTAGGTGCTGATCATCCGTTTTATCAAATGGATGGTGCGGATAATGTAATTGCCTTTACGACAAAGCGTTACCATGATCGTCCTTTGGTAATTAAGGGGCCAGGTGCTGGTGCTGAAGTAACCGCTTCGGGTGTTTTTGCTGATATTGTGTCAATTGGTAGCTATTTGTCTTAATATGGAAAGTATTCGCGTATATGCCCCTGCAACTGTTGCCAATGTAGCTTGTGGATTTGATATTTTTGGATTTGCGGTGAATCGTCCGGGTGATGAAGTTGTCTTGACGAAAAAATCAACTCCAGGTATTGTAATCAAAGAAATTACCGGTGATGAAGGTCGCTTGCCTAAGGAAGTTGCCAAAAATACTGCAGGGATTGCCATCTTGAAATATTTGGAATTTATTGGTCAACCCGATCAAGGTTTTGAGCTTTCCTTGCACAAAGATATGCCCTTGGGATCCGGTTTGGGATCTTCTGCGGCTTCTGCGGTAGCAGGTGTTTTTGCTGCCAATGAATTGATGGGGAAACCCTTAAGTCAAAAAGAATTATTGCCTTTCGCCATGGAGGGAGAGCGTGTGGCCTGTGGTTCAGCGCACGCGGATAACGTGGGTCCTAGTTTATTAGGGGGCTTTGTCGTGATTCGTAGTTACGATCCCTTGGATATCATTCAATTGCCTACGCCCTCAGATTTGTATGCAAGTATCGTTCATCCGCAGATTGAAGTGAATACCAAAGATGCTCGTCGTATCCTTGAACGTGAAATTACCTTAGGTAAAACGATCACGCAGATGGGGAATGTGGCGGGTTTAGTGGCGGGTTTACTAACGTCGGATTATGATTTAATTGGCCGTTCATTGGTTGATGTGATTGTCGAGCCTGCACGTTCTATTTTAATCCCTCAATTTCAAGAAGTGAAAGCGGCTGCGCTACAAGCTGGTGCTTTAGGCTGTTCTATTTCGGGTTCTGGACCTTCTTTGTTTGCCTTATCGAAAGGGGAAGAAACTGCGAAATTGGTCGCTAAAGCAATGTCTGAAGCCTTTAATGCTGTGGGAATTGGGTCGGAGGCCTATGTTTCACAAATTAACCAACAAGGCCCGATGATTCGTTAGGCTTTGGGGTGGGCTTGTTTGTAAATTTCCTTCAGCTTTTCCATCGAATTATGTGTGTAAACCTGCGTTGCAGCTAGATTTGCGTGCCCCAACAATTCTTTGATTGCGTTTAAATCAGCCCCTCGATTCAACAGGTGGGTTGCATAGCTATGTCGCAACACGTGGGGCGAAAGCTTTTCTAGGGTACTAACTTCTCCTAAATATTTCTTGACTAAGCGTTGGATGAACATCGGATAACAAGATTCTCCTTTGTCGGTGAGTAGTAAATATTGGCTCTGAAAGGGATTCAGCGCTTGATATTGCTTCACGAGATCTACGAGTATCGTTGGCATGGGAATAATACGTTCTTTATTGCGTTTCCCGATAACCCGTAAGGTTTTTGCGGATAAGTTAACTTGTTGGAGCGTCAACTGAATCAATTCCGCCAAGCGCATTCCTGTCCCATAGAGTAACATTAAAACGAGTTGGTCTCGTACCTCTTCAAATGTATTTTTTGGGATTTCTTGTTGGGCAAAGACCTGTTCCATCTCCGATTCTCGCAGGTATGTGGGCAATGTCTTACTCGTTTTAACCATGCGAATCGTTTGCATGGGATTGTCGGTCACATCCCCGCGCCGCTGTAAATACTTGTAAAAAGTGCGAAGTGTAGCCAGTTTTCGGTTAATGGAGCGGTTTTGTATGCCTTGATTGGATAATGCTACGAGCCAAGCACGAATCGTTTGGCTTTTGATTTGACTGACAAGTAGGTTTTCGGGGGCAAGGAAATCGAGAAATTGAAGGAGGTCAATTTCGTAGGAGCGAAGCGTTAAAGGACTTAATCGCCGTTCTACTTGTAGGTGCTGTAAAAAAAAATTGACTACTTCGCGATTCATAGATCGAAAGTAGTCAATTCTAGGAAAAATCGAAACAAACTAGTTGTTGATATTTCCGTATGTCTTTTGCTTGTAAGCAGCACGAATCATTTCCGTACGACGAGCGATTGATGGTTTTTCAAAAGCAGATCTTCTACGTAATTCTTTTACTACACCTGTTTTTTCAAACTTCTTTTTAAAGCGCTTAAGGGCTTTATCAATTGACTCGTTCTCTTTGATCGAAATAATTAACATGTATTTTTTCCTTTTTGAATTAAAATGTTCGCAAAGATAAATTTATTTTTTTGATTGTGCAAGTAGTCTTTTGGAATTTTATGAGTGAAAATGTCCTATTTTTGTAGTTCATTTTAAAACTATTGTATGTCGGAGTTTTCACGGACAACTGTCACGGCCGCTTTAATCTATGCGAATGGTCCAATTCACATCGGACACTTAGCAGGATGTTATTTGCCAGCTGATATTTATGTGCGCTATTTACGTTTAAAGAAGCAGGATGTTATTTTTGTTTCCGGTACGGATGAGCATGGGGTGCCTATTACGATAAAGGCACAAAAGGAGGGGAAAACGCCGCAAGATGTGGTTGATTACTATTATGCGAACATCAAATCTTCTTTTGAAGATTTTGGTATTTCCTTTGATATTTATGGCAGAACATCAGATCCTGTGCATCACAAGATGTCGCAAGATTTTTTCTTGCATTTATACAAGGAAGGGAAATTTATCGAAGAGGTAACTGAACAGTATTATGATGAGGCTGCGGATCAGTTCTTAGCTGATCGTTACATTACAGGCGAATGTCCCAAATGTCATCAGCCGGGTGCTTATGGGGATCAATGTGAGAAATGTGGGTCGTCGTTGTCACCTACAGAGTTAATCAATCCTAAGTCGTCTCTAAGTGGTGCTTCGCCGATTTTAAAAGAAACCAAAAACTGGTTCTTGCCTTTGGATCAATGGCAAGGAGCATTAGAGGATTATGTGAATTCGCATCCTGAATGGAAGCCAAACGTTAGTGGTCAAGTTAAATCCTGGTTGCAAGATGGACTTCGTCCGCGTGCCATGACCCGTGATTTAAGTTGGGGAGTGCCGATTCCTTTGCCAGATACGGAAGGGAAAGTGCTTTATGTATGGTTTGATGCACCGATCGGATATATCTCCATGACAAGCCAATTAACGGCGGATTGGGAGAAGTACTGGAAGGCGAAGGATAGTCGGATTGTACATTTTATTGGAAAGGATAATATTGTTTTCCATTGTTTGATATTTCCAGCCATGTGTATGGCGCATGGGGAATTTCAATTAGCAGACCAAGTGCCGGCGAACGAATTCATGAACCTAGAAGGGGATAAGATTTCAACGTCGCGTAATTGGGCGGTCTGGTTGCATGAATATTTACAGGATTTTCCAGGTAAGCAAGACGTATTGCGTTATGCATTGACGGCATCAAGTCCAGAAACTAAAGATGCCGACTTTACATGGGCTGATTTTCAGACCAAAAACAACTCAGAATTAGTTGCTATTTTGGGCAATTTTGTGAACCGGGCGTTTGTATTGATTGATAAGAATTTTGATGGTATCGTACCTGCAAAGGCTTCTGGAACAGGTTTAGAAGACGATGTCAAGCAAGCATTAGCTGATATTCCGGCGAAGTTAGAGGCTGCTTTAGCGAATTATAAATTCCGGGATGCTTTGGTGTTAGCGATGGAAATCGCGCGGATTGGTAATAAGTATTTGGCCGATGCGGAGCCATGGAAAATTATCAAAGAAGATAAAGAGAAGGCAGGAACTGTTTTGAATTATGCGGTTCAATTGGTGGCACATGCTTCCGTTGCTTTGGAACCTTTTATTCCATTTACGGCTGCTAAATTAAGAGCTGCCTTGGGAATTCAAGAAGCTGATTGGTCGACAATCGGTGATTTTGAATTAATACCAACGGGGCAGCAACTGGCTAATCCCGGATTATTATTTGAGAAATTAGAAGACGATGTGATTCAAGCACAGGTTGATAAATTAAAGCAAACGAAAGAAGCGATGGAATTAGCGAGTAAGCAAGTGAATCCAATCAAAGAGACCATTGATTTTGAATTATTTACCAAGATGGATTTACGCGTGGGGCACATCACCGCGGCGGAGAAAGTCGAAAAGAGTAAAAAGTTGTTGAAATTGTTAGTTAATGATGGACAAAAAGAGCGTACTATTTTAAGTGGTATTGCTGAGCATTTTGAGCCGGCGGATGTGATAGGCCGACAAGTTTGTTTCTTGGCGAATTTAGCGCCACGTAAAATTATGGGGCAGGAGAGTGAGGGGATGATCTTAATGGCGGAAGATGCTGATGGTAGTTTGGCCTTCATGCAGCCGAGTAAGGCGATCTGGAATGGTGCTTCGATTAGCTAATAGCTTATCCAAATGTTGAAATAAAAATAAGGCCAGAAGAAACTTCTGGCCTTATTTGTTTAACCTCTAAACCTATTTAACTATGAAAATTTATACAAATATAGATGTTTTGTTTAAATAATATGAGTTTAATGCAAAAAAAATAAAAAAGGCGCCGTTAGAAACAGCGCCTTTTTTGATTACCTCTAAACCTATTTAACTATGAAAACTACTTACAATCTAATTTTGAAATACAACGATCAAATCTTGATTTTGTTCTGATTCGTTCGTGAAATCTGCCTCAATTTTAGGTTCAATGGCCAATACAGACCAGATTGCATTAATTGCTTTCGCAGATTTATTGATTTCTTTTACCCAATTATTCGTTTTTTCATCCGAAACACCTGCCTGATTCACAATGGATTGAACCGTCTCGTTGAAAAGAGCTTGTTCTGCCTTGCTAGCTTTTAAATAAGCCGACTGGTTGTTTTGGTAATTCTCTAAAATCGAAATTGTTAAACTTGCTGATGTAGATGCGTAAGCTCCTACAAAATCTTTCTTTATCAATGACTGAATAACTTCAGATAGGGTTTCTTTTTTGTGTGACAATACTGTTGTCGACGCATCTACATTTGATGCCGTTCCGCTCGCATTTACCGCTGTTGCTGTTAGGCTTAGTCCTACTAAAACGCTAACCATTAAAAATTGCTTTTTCATAAATTCGTTATATTTATTAACTAAATCAACGATACAAAATTATTGCATTTTTTTAATATAGCAAAACTTGCTTTTGGACAATTTTGGAATGTAAAATTTATTATTTTTCGATTTTAGATTAAAAATCAGAATAATTTTAATGTTTTTTGAATTAATTCCAAATTAAATTTGGATAACAATTGTAAACCTTTGGGATAATTCTAATTCAAAAATTTAGGAAAAATTATAAAATTCTTTAAAAAGTACAATCATTGGTTGTATTTGTTCATTGTTTGTTGGATGCCTTGTAGGCAGAATGAATCAATGATTTCATTCGATCGATTCAAGATGAATGGAATAAGTTCAATTTCTTCTTCGGAAAAGTTACTTAATACAAAATCAGCTTGTCGGCCTTTCGAAAAATCAGAACCAATCCCCATGCGCAAACGTGCATATTCTTGTGTATTCAATGTCGCCTCGATGCTTTTAAGGCCATTATGGCCACCGCTGGAGCCTTTGGGCTTTAAACGAAGTGTTTCAAAAGGCAATGCGATATCATCCGTTAGTATTAATAGGCGTTCTTTTTCTATTTTTAATTGTTGGCACCAATAATTTACCGCCTTGCCGCTTAAATTCATGTAAGTGCTCGGTTTTAGTAAATTTATTTGGTGTCCTTTAAGCTTATAAGATGCGATGGCGCCTAATCGGTCTTGGCTAAAGCTGATTGATTTATCTTTGGCTAGGTAATCCAAAGCCATGAAGCCGATGTTATGTCGAGTGAAAAGATATTCGGGGCCGATGTTGCCTAGTCCAACAATTAAGAAGTTCATGCGTTATAATATTTAATACAAATTACGCGCAAATTTTTTAGAACACCTCGAAGGCATTACCTTCGATAAAAATTTTTACCATGAATAAAATTGCATGCATCACGGGCGCGAGCTCAGGTATCGGATTAGCAACGGCAAAAGCATTAGCTGCTGCTGGATATCATTTAATTCTTTGTGGACGCCGCTTAGCGCGTTTGGAAGCATTGAAAAATGAATTGCCTACGGATTCCTATTTACTAACTTTTGATGTACGTGATCGCAATGGGGTAGAGGCAGCATTTCAATCACTTCCTGAGACTTGGCAAAACATTGATGTTTTGATTAATAATGCGGGAAATGCGCATGGCATGAGTGCGATTCAGGATGGGGATCCTGCCGACTGGGATGCGATGATGCATAGTAATGTGGATGGTTTATTAAATGTTTCCCGTTTGGTTATCCCAGGGATGATTCAACGTGCTGCGGGCCATATTGTTAATTTATCTTCGATAGCTGGCAAGCAAACCTATCCGAATGGGAATGTGTATTGCGCTTCCAAAGCCGCTGTAGAGGCGCTTTCGCAAGGCATGCGTCAAGATTTAAATGTTCATGGCATCAAAGTTTCGAATGTGGCACCTGGAGCGGTGAATACGGATTTTTCGGCTGTGCGATTTAAGGGTGACCAACAAAAAGCTGATGCAGTTTATGCGGGATTCGAACCTTTAGTTGCCGAGGATGTTGCGGATTTGATTCGGTATATTGTCACAACTCCAGCACATGTGAACATTGCGGACGTAACCATTCTTCCGAAAGCACAGGCTTCGGCGACACAAATATTACGAAAGAATTAAATGCTTCTTTGGCGAACGGTTTCAAAAATAACCACACCCGCTGCAACTGATACATTGAGTGAGCCAACTTGGCCACTTTGTGGAATAACTGCCAAATCATCGGATTTACGAATTAATTCGTCGGAGATTCCATCTTCTTCTGATCCCATAATGATGGCAACAGGTCCGCTGTAATCAACGGCATAAACAGAACTGCGACCTTTCTCTGTACAAGCAACGACTTTTAAGCCGGAGTTTTGTAGGAAATCGACGGTTTGTAATAAGCTATCTTCCCGACAAACCGGAATGAAGTTCAAGGCGCCTGAAGAAGTTTTCATGGCATCGCCATTGATTTGAGCGGCTCCACGTGCTGGGATGACGATGGCATGGATTCCTGCACATTCAGCTGTACGGGCAATCGCACCAAAATTACGCACATCTGTGATGCGGTCTAGAATCAAAATGAAAGGAATTTCTCCCTTTTCGAACGTATCAGCAATGACATTTTCCAATTTGGCATAATGGATGGCTGAAACGAAAGCGATGGCTCCTTGGTGATTTTTACGCGTGATGCGATTCAATTTTTCTAAAGGAACTTTCTGTACTTGGATGCCCTTCTCACGTGCTAAGTCCAGGATTTCACTGTTTCCTAACTCGCGCTGAACTAATAAGCGGTCGATTTCTTTTCCCGAACGAAGTGTTTCCAATACGGATTGTACCCCAAAAACAAACTCTTTGTTTTCTGTTTTAGGACTTGTGAAATGTCTAAATGGGCGCTTAAATGGCTGTCTTGATTCGTTTTCTTCTGACACGTTGATTGCTGTAAATTTGACACGAAGGTCGGCATTTTTTTTTAAATCATTTGTCTGAATGTCAAATTAAGCCGAGGAACCTTGATTTTTTTTGATTTGGGCAATTGGTGAATCCAATGAGTTTGGGTTGTTCCCTGCATAACGAGTAAACTTCCCGGTTCTAAAAGAAGGCTGATTTTCTCCTGCGTTTGCTTGTGTTTGAATTCGAATTTGCGCGTGGCTCCTAAACTAATGGAAGCGATATGACTATTGACTTGGATGGATTTCTCATCATCAGCATGCCAGGAGGCGCCATCGTCTCCATCGTGGTAGTAATTCAGTAAACAGCCATTAAAGCTCGTTTTTAGTTTGTCCTCGATAGCAGTTTTTATACGTAAAAGGGTAGGAGTCCAGGAAAGTCCCACCTTGGTTCGACCAGAATAAGTGTATGATTTATTGTGATCTGCGTACCAGGCCACTTTTCGTCGCGTTTGAATGACCTTGCCAAAAATGACTAGCTCATCGTGTTTCCATGGGATTTCCACTGTCAGTTGCGTTAAATAGGCCTGACTTTCAGAAGGATTGAAGAAGTTTGGATAATAATAGACCTCACCATCAAATGGCAACAGGTTTTCAGAACTTGAAACGGGAAACAAGGAAAGCATATTTCAAATTACAGATTCTGCCTTAAAAATTTTACCTTTGTGTCAAATTTAATCTGCATGTACAAAACTACTGAAATTGCCTCGTCTGAAATTCCTTCGGATAATCCGGTTCACCAACGATTATTGTTTCCTTACCAACATGTTAGCTCGTTAGTTGGCGGCAATGTATTAGAAATAGGTTGTGGGACAGGTCGTGGCGTGGCTGTTTTGGCGGATAAAGTAAGTGCCTATACAGGTGTAGATAAAAACACGGAATTGATGCAGAGCTTGTCGGCGCAATATCCTGATTTCAAGTTTATAGATATGTTTTTGCCTCCATTGCAGGATTTGCCTGATAATCACTTCGATTTTGTGATTACGTTTCAGGTCATTGAGCACATTGAGAATGATGCATTTTTCTTACAAGAAGCAGCTCGGGTATTAAAACCAGGTGGGAAATTGTATTTGACAACGGTGAATCGTGATTTTTCATTATCGCGTAATCCATGGCATGTGCGTGAGTATTTAGCGAATGAATTGGGGGATTTGATGAAAAAATACTTCTCAGAGGTGATCATGCAAGGTGTCCATGGCAATCAAAAAGTGATGGATTATTACGAAGCAAATAAGAAATCAGTGAAGAAAATCACGCGTTTTGATATTTTCAATTTACAATATCGTTTGCCACGTACGTGGTTGCAGGTTCCCTATGATATCGCGAATCGTTTGAGTCGCTTATCGATTTCGAAATCGAGCAATGATTTGGTTAATTCCATTCAGGTAGATGATTATTTCTTGAGTGATAAGCCTGCAGAATCCTTGGACTTCTTTTATACAGGAATTAAGTAATGGAATTCATCGACGAAGCCATCGAGGAGTATTCAAGACAATTTTCAGATAAACCCTCTGAATTATTGCAATCCTTGGATCGAGAGACGCATGCGCGCATTTTGCAGCCTCGTATGCTATCTGGTCATTTACAGGGACGGTATTTGTCTATGTTGTCCAAACTGATGTCTCCGCAATTAATCGTTGAAATAGGTACGTATACGGGTTATTCGGCCCTTTGTTTAGCGGAGGGGTTGCGGGCCAATGGCCGATTGATTACGATTGATATCAATGAAGAGTTGGAAAGTTTCACACGTTCCTTCTTCGACCGTTCTGATTATGCGAAGCAAATCGATTATCGGATTGCAGACGCGCAGCAAGAATTAGCTAAAATTGATGGACCCATCGACTTGGTTTTTATCGATGCGGATAAACGTAATTATGCGAAGTATTTCGATTTAATTATATCCAAAATGCGACCAGGTGGATTGATTTTAGTTGACAATGTGCTTTGGAGCGGTAAAATAGTTGATCCTAAGGCAACAGATAAATCCACAAATGCTTTGCGTGAGTTTAATCAAAAGTGTTTGGATGATCCTCGGGTAGAAAAAATGCTGTTGCCCCTTCGTGACGGGCTTTACATGCTCCGGTTAATCTAAGGTTTCAATTTAATTTTTTGACCTACTCGAATACTTGGGTTTTTGCCAAGGTTGTTCCATTTGATTAGGTCTTCAATGCTGACTTGGTAGATTTTTGAAATCTTAAACAAGGTTTCGCCAGCTTCTACTTCATGAATATAGAAAACCGTTCCTGCAGGTTGTTTTGCTACTTCAGGTGCGACAATCGGCGATTCTTTAGTAGGATTAACCTGCGTTTGCTCCATGATTTTGGTTTCCTCCTTTGCATCTGATTTAATCACAATCTCGCGTGATTCCGCAGGAGCGATGTAAAAGGACTTTTCTGAATCATTCGAAGAGATCTTGCGAACTTCTTCTACTTCTACTTTGAAATCTTGTGCAGGTGCTGCTTGAGCTTTTTTAATAGGCTCTTCTTTGGCACTTTTTTCATCTAATTTTTGTGCGATGATTTCAAGCATCGGAACTCGGCGATTAACCTTGATTTTTTGACCAATGGTAATCATGCTAGACAAATTCATGTCATTTAAACGAAGTAAGTCGGCTAATTTCATCTCATAACGCGTGGCGATGTTACTTAAATTATCGCCTGAAACAACCGTATGTGTGCGGATTTCAAATTGATCGCTGAGAATCTGTTTGTTTTGTGTTTTTACCTTTTTGGCAGGAACATACAATTTTGTAGAATCGACAGAAGCAGTAAAAATAGGCTCTTCTTGCTTGACTTCTTCGGAATTGAAAACCTTTAGATTCGATGGATGATAGAGCGTATAACTCTTGTCTGTAGGAATCCAATCTTTTAAAATCCAGGCATTGTAGCGCTTTAAATCGTCGTAAGAGATTTTTAATTCATCCGACAATTCGTATAAGTTTTTGCCTTTGGTATCTACATGGGTAATCAAATTTGTGCTGTCATTTAGGACTGGAAGATTAGCCATTTGTTCGGCCCAAAACTCTTTGTAGGCTAAAAAACGCAAGACGTACCAATCGGTCGATGAATCAACCTCTATTTCCGTTTTTCCTGCCCAATTGCTTGCATAAGGCAGTTTTTTGATTGTTCCAAGGCCAACCCGATAGGAGAGTAAGGTGCTAACCCAGTTATTTAAAACTCCATTGTTACGCGTAAAATAGTTGACAGCTCCTTTGGTTGCCTCAATAATGTGTCGGCGCTCATCAATGTCTTGATCCACCTTTAAACCTACATCTTTGGCTGTTTCTAATTTAAATTGCCAATACCCAACGGCATTCGATGTAGAGATGGCATTTGGGTTCAAAGAACTTTCTTGAACGCATAAAAATTTAAATTCAGGGGGGATGTTTCCTTGCGTTAAAATGGGTTCAATGACAGGGAAATAGAGGCGCATCTTGTCGACAAGTGAAGCGACGTATTTTTTATTGGCCCCCAACATGGCAAATTCCTTTTCGAAAATAGGTTTTGCGGAAGGGTGGATGGATACACGGACATTCCCGATGGAAATGGTATCCGGAATGGCATGGTTCGCCCAAAGGTTTCCAACAGATAAAAGAAGCAGTATAAGTAGGAAGGATTTTTTCAAGCGGGCTTTTTTATTGATGCAATTGTAAAATTACCAAAATATTTCATTTAACGGAAGCCCTTGCTTTTTATTGCGCATCGTGGAATTAGCTTTACCTTTGTATAAATTTTGAATTCTATGATATTAATTGACGATACAGTTATTAGTGAAGATGTGGCAGATGAGTATTTTGTCTGTGATTTGACAAAATGCAAAGGAGCTTGTTGTGTGGAAGGGGATTTGGGAGCACCTTTGGAGCAAGATGAATTAGCCATTTTGGATCGAATTCAAGATGAAATCAAACCATTTTTGTCGGAAGATGGCTTATCGGAATTAGCGAAGCAAGGAAATTATATTTTAGAACCTGATGGGGATTATTCGACTCCGATTATCGCGGGGCGTGAATGTGTTTATGCGATTTACGATGAGAAAGGCTATTTGAAATGTGGGATTGAGCAGGCGTATTTTGCCGGTAAAACCGATTTTCGTAAGCCAATTTCTTGCCATTTATATCCGATTCGTATTCAAAAATTAGCTGAATATCAGGCGATTAATTATGAGCGTTGGACTATTTGTTCTGATGCTTGTTCGCATGGAAAGGAATTAGGCGTGCCTGTCTACAAGTTTTTGAAGGATCCTTTGATTCGTAAATTCGGAACAAAATGGTATGCGGAATTAGAGCGTGAGATTGAAGAACGCCAATTAGATTAATGTCTACCTCGACTAATTCATTTGATTTAATTTATCAGGTTGTTCGCGAGATTCCTGCGGGCCGAGTAACATCCTATGGTGCGATTGCTGCTTATTTAGGAATGAAAGGCGGAGCTCGCATGGTGGGCTGGGCGATGAATGCATCGCATACGCTTGCGGACATTCCTGCGCATCGCGTGGTTAATCGGAATGGAGTATTAACCGGAAAGAATTTCTTTGGTGGCGATCGGATGCAAGAATTGCTAGCTGCCGAAGGAATTCGCGTTCAAGATGATCAAATACTTGATTTTAAATCCCATTTCTGGGACCCTGCCATCGAATTACTATAAGTTTCTTAGGAATTTCTTGCCTCCCAAAGCGCTCATTTGACGTTTAATGAAAGATGTGCGTTTGCTGACATAACCCGAAGGGTTTTTAATTGAAAAGCGAATGGGATTAGGTAGACAGGCGGCGATTCTGGCTGCTTCAGTAGTACTTACTTCGGCCGAAGTGTGGCCGTAATATCGCCGACAAGCCTCTTCGACGCCAAAGGTCATTTTACCTGTTTCTGCGACATTTAAGTAGACCTCCATAATGCGTTCTTTTCCCCAGATGAACTCAATTAATACAGTAAAATAGGCTTCTAAGGCCTTTCTAAAATAGGAGCGACCCTGCCAAAGAAATACGTTTTTGGCAACTTGTTGGGAAATCGTACTCGCCCCTTTAATTCGTTTCCCTTTTTGGTTTTTGATTAGCGCTGTACCCATCGCTTCAAAATCAAAACCGTGGTGTTCAGGGAATAATTGATCTTCCGATGCTATGACGGCTAATGGACAATTCCGGTCGATTTCTTCGTATGAAGTCCACTGGCTATGAATTTTGCTTGGTTCTCCATCCATAAGCGCATTGATTTTGCGCGATGCCATCGTAGGAGTGAAGTAAACGGGAACAAATTTGAAAAGGACAACGGCCACGATGGTGCTGATCCAAATGTATAATAGTAGTCGGCCTATTTTTTTAAAGAAGGAAGATGACCCTTTTTTAGGGGATTTATTTAATCGGTCGAACTTGTTGCCACGAGGTGTGGAGCGGGAAGTGTTGCTAAGGTCGACGCGTTTGGCCATTGGGTAAATTCAGTCTTGTTGTGAAGGCAAAAATACAAAAAATGAGCTAAGATTGAAGTGATTGGGAGGATAGACCTTTTGATTGTTTTAATCCCGAAGATTGATGGCTTGGGAATCGACGAATTACATTCGTCTCAAGCTATGGCAATCCTGAAAGGTTTGCCATAGCGTTTATTCGCCGACAATAAATATTTCCGCCGCCAATCCATCTGCAATCAATTTCCCCTGGCCCACAAGCTTTAGTCGATCGTTTTCAATCACCGCAAAGCCTTGATTAATCCAAGAGGCAATCTCATTTTCAGGAAAGGGTGTTTCTATGGCTGCAAAGCGCTCCCGCAAATAACCCATATCCATTCCCCAATGCGTGCGCAGTTGGGTCATGATATATTCATTGATTTGATTCTCCGGGCTTAATTCTTCCACTTCCGCAGGAATAATACCTGAGGCTATCTGCTTGACATAAATCGCATTATTTGCCACATTCCACTGTCGGGTCGTTTGATTAAAACTATGTGCCGCCGGTCCAATTCCCAAATACGATTCCTGCTTCCAATAACTCGAATTATGCTGGGATTCAAATCCTGGTTTGGCAAAATTAGACGTCTCATATGCCGTAAACCCCTGTTTTTCTAAATATTGATGTGTGAATTCAAAGGCTGTGGCCATGTGTTGCTCGGGCGTTTCCTGTAAAATGCCTTTCTTCAACTGATGACCAAAAACCGTTTTCGGTTCAATGGTTAAACTATAGGCCGAAATATGTTGGACTCCTGTGGCGACTGCGGCCGCAAGATCTTGTTCCAACATGTCCAAATCGTTCGATGGAATTCCATAAATTATATCGATGCTGATGTTGTTTAAACCGATTTCTTGCGCATCCTGTATGGATTTTTGAGCTTGTGAGACATCATGATTCCGATTCATAAAAGTCAAATTGGCTGCGTGAAATGATTGAATTCCAATGCTCAGTCGGTTCACGCCTAATTCCTTTAAGGCCGACAGGTATTCGGGTGTTAAATCCTCCGGATTGGCTTCCAAGGTGATTTCTGCCCCCTTTAATACCTCAAAATGCTTGTGTATGGCTGCAAAAATGGCTGATAATTCATCAGGACTTAAGGCCGACGGAGTTCCGCCTCCAAAATAAATGGTCGATAATTCGCGTGCCCCTAAGTAGTCTTTTTGCAGTTCGATTTCCTTGATCAAAGCCTCAACTAATGCCGCTTTTCCAGACAATCGCGTAGAAAAATGAAAATCACAATAGTGACAGGCTTGATGACAAAAGGGAATATGCAGGTAAAGATGCACCGGAATTAGGGTTCAAATATCAAGTAACTTAATTGCTCCGACTGGAACATTTCCTGCGCTAAGCTTTGTAATTGCTCAGAAGAAACCAGATCAATTTGCTCAAAAATCTCCTCGATTGTTTCAATTTTCTCACGATCCAGAAGGCTTTTTGCCATCATCAACATGAAATTCAAATTGCTTTCCTCCGCCATGGCCATTTGGCCCTTTAATTGGGATTTAATCTTCAATAATTGCGCCGGACTTAAACTGCGGTCTTTTAATTTATCGAATTCCTTGTGGATCAATTTGATCGATTTATTCACCTGGTTCGATTCCGTTCCAAAATAAATCGCCCAAAAACCCGAGTCAACATATGAGGTGAAATTAGCCTCAATGGAATAAACTAAGCCCCTTTTTTCGCGAATGGAAACATTTAACAAGGAATTCATGGAAGGCCCGCCCAATAAATTGATCAACATGAAAAATGCCAAGCGATCGGGATGCTTGATTGCGTAGGATTGTCGGCCTAAAGCCACATGCGATTGATTTAATCCCCGTTTTGTCACGCGCTCTACGGGCAACATGCTTGGGGGCGTAATGCGTTTAACCTGATTCCGTTTAACCGGAATTTGACCCACATGCTTTTCAGCCCATTTAAATACTTTGTCGTGGCTGTGTTTACCGATCGACGAAATAACAATCCGACTCGTATCCAAATTGCGTGCAATAAAGGCGTCTAAGTCTTTCTTTTTGAATGAATTAACGGTTTTGTTCATGCCTAAAATATTAACACCCAAGGAATGATTTGGGAACAATAATTCATCAAAATCATCTTGTATTGCATCCTCTGGAGCCTCGTAATACATGGACATTTCCTCCAAAATCACACTGCGCTCTTTCTCGATTTCCTTCGCTGGAAATGTCGAATGAAAGGTGATGTCGGTGATTAATTCCAAAGCCCGCTCGAAATAGGGACTTAAAACCGATGCGTGAAAACAGATCTTTTCTTTTGTCGTATAGGCATTCAGTTCACCACCGATTACCTCGAGACGATTTATGATCTGTATATTGTTCTTCTTTTGGGTGCCCTTGAAGGCTAAATGTTCCCAAAAATGCGCTAATCCTTGTTCATTGTCCAACTCGTCCCGACTGCCTATGTCCAACATAATTCCCAAATGTGAAATTTCGGTATGTTGTACTTGTCGGTGAACAATCGTTATCCCATTGTCCAAAGTTGTTAACTGAATTGAATTCATAAATAATCGTAGCGCAAAAGATTTCAAAATTAACTAATTTTATGCCGAATCACGCATATTTCTTTCATGTCCATGTCAAACAAAGTACTTATTATTCAAACGGCTTTCCTTGGGGACGCCATTCTGATTAGTTCTTTGTTGGAGAAAATTCGCCTCGAATCCCCGGAAACATCCATTCATTTATTAGTCCGTAAAGGGAATGAATCCATTTTTCAAGCGTATCCTCACAAGAATCTTACCAAAGTTTGGGCTTATGATAAAAAGCATAAATGGGCTTCTTGGAAATCGCTACAAAAGGATTTAAAAGCGGAAAGCTTTGATCAGGTATTTGTGGCCCAACGATTCTTTGGTATGGGTTTATTGAGTTTGTCCATTGGCGCTAAAAAGGTCATTGGATTCGATAAAAACCCGTTGTCTTGGTTCTTTACGGAACGTGTGATGCATGAATGGGGAAATGGTAAACATGAAACAGAACGCAATACGGCATTATTAACTTCTTGGTTAGGACCAAATGTTTATAAGCCCTTTTTGTCGCTTCCAGGAGACAACATTTTGTCTGTCCAAGATTATATCTGTATTTCTCCCGGATCTGTTTGGGAAACGAAACGGACACCTGTTCGCGTTTGGATTGACTTCATTAAGCTTTTGCCCGCATCGCAGCCTGTGGTTTTAATGGGTGCGCCGAATGAAGTTCATTTGGCCGAGGAAATAGAGCAGGCCTGTTCTGAGAACTTGATTATCAATGAAGCTGGCAATCATGGCTTAGTCGATGCGATTCGAATCTATCAAAATAGTTTGATGTCTTTTGTAAATGATTCTGGACCGATGCACATTTGTTCAGCGGTAGATACGCCTACGGTTGCGATATTTTGTTCAACGATACCTGCTTTTGGCTTTGGGCCTTTGGCTTCTTGGAATCGAATTGTTGAGGTTAAAAATCTGGAATGCAGGCCTTGTGGTGACCACGGGAAAAAATCATGTCCATTAGGTCATTATGCCTGTGGAAATCAAATCACAGGGAATCAATTATTCGAAGCCTATAAGGATTTATTAGCCGCGCGAAGCAAGTAAATACAACACCGCCATCCGAACCGCCACGCCATTTTCTACTTGATCTAAAATAATCGAATGAGGGGAATCTGCCGCATCGGAACTTAATTCCACTCCACGATTGATCGGGCCTGGATGCATCAAGACGATTTCTTTGGGTAATTCTTCCAACATTTGACGTGTGATTCCAAAGAATTGAGAATACTCACGTAAGCTTGGGAAGTATTTGATTTGTTGGCGCTCCAACTGAATACGCAAGACATTCGCAGCATCACACCATTGCAATGTGCTTTTTACATCGTGGGAAACTTCGACGCCAAGTGATTGTATGTGCTTCGGAATCAAGGTGCTAGGTCCACAAAGGCGGACATTGGCTCCTTGTTTTTTCAAGGCATAAATATTCGAAAGAGCGACACGTGAATGAAGAATGTCTCCAATAATGGCGATGTTCTTTCCTGCCAAATCCCCTAATTTTTCCTGTAAGGAATAGGTATCTAACAGTGCTTGCGTTGGGTGTTCATGCGTTCCATCGCCGGCGTTGACTATATTCGCTTTGATATGTTTCGCTAAGTAATGCGGTGCACCTGGACTTGCATGGCGCATGACAATCATGTCCACCTTCATCGCTAGGATGTTATTCACTGTATCAAGTAGTGTTTCTCCTTTTTTGACTGAACTACCAGAAGCTGAAAAATTTATCGTATCCGCAGATAAACGTTTTTCAGCAAGTTCAAAAGATAAACGGGTACGAGTAGAGTTTTCGAAGAATACATTGGCAATCGTAACATCACGCAAAGAAGGAACTTTTTTAATCGGTCGGTTGAGAACTTCTTTGAATTCTTTAGCCGTTTTAACGATTAGGTGAATAGATTCTTCATCTAAATCTTTGATTCCTAATAAGTGTGGCGATTTCAACATATTGTTATTGGGTAATTAACCAAATTTTATCTGCTTCGTGTCCTTGCTCTTTCCATTCTACGAGTACTTTTTCAGTAGGAAGTGTATTCACACTTTTGCCTACATAATCTGCGTTTATGGGAAGATCTCGGTTATATATACGGTCAATTAAGACACATAGTTCGACTTTTGCTGGTCGGCCAAAGGAGTTCATCGCATCCAAAGCGGCGCGTACCATCCGACCGGTTGCCAACACATCATCCACCAGAATGACACGTTTATTTTCGATCAAAAAGGAAATGTCTGTTGAATTAGGTGCAATCGTATCACGGCGACGGTAATCATCGCGGAAGAAGGTAGCGTCTAAGCGGCCAACAGGGAAAGTGGTATTTAATTGTTTGCCTAATTCGGCGGCGATACGTTCTGCGAAATAAATTCCGCGGGGTTGAAGGCCTAAAATGACCGTTTCTATACCTTGGATTTGATTTTCAATGAGCTCTTGGCATAACCTTGAGATGGTTATTTCCAATAATGGGCTTGATAAAATCAGCTTGCGAGTCATTGTTGCAAAGGTATGAAAATTACTTAAATATTGTTTCGTTTGGGTCAAATAGGGGTAATATTTGGTCCTTATCCGATACAATGGCATGATCAACGCCCCAATCAATGTTCAAGGTTGGGTCATTCCAACGGATTCCTGATTCTGCCTCTTTGTTCCAGAAATCAGTGCATTTGTATACAAAAATGGCGTCTGTCAAGGCCACAAAGCCATGGGCAAAACCTACGGGAACATACAGCATATTACCTATTTCCGCATCGAGAATGTAAGTTCCATGTTGGCCAAAAGTCGGTGAACTCTTACGTAAGTCGACCACAACATCCATCACTTTACCTGTCATGCAACGAACCAATTTTCCTTGGCCATGCGGTTCTTTTTGGAAGTGAAGTCCACGAATAACGCCAGCTGTTGAGTAGGAGTAATTGTCTTGCACAAAGTTTTCAGGAATCCCATTTGCAGCAAAACGCGTTTGGTTATAGGATTCGTAGAAATGACCACGGTCATCATGAAATTTTGTGGGGATACATTCAATAATTCCGGGTAGATCGTGCTGGATAAATTGCATAGAAAATAAATTCCTTTGTTTGATATTGCCTAGGAAAGGCCTTAATTTGTGCCAAAATTATCGATATTTAGGCATTAATACAATGCCTTTTCTTAAATCACCATGAATTCAACCGAATTAGTTAAGCATATAGAAAATAAGCGCTCATTTCTATGCGTGGGCTTGGATACGGATCCCGTTTTAATTCCTACGGCATTTCAAAAAGAGGCAGATCCTGTTTTTGCATTTAATAAAGCGGTGATTGATGCGACAGCTGATTACGCGGTAGCATACAAACCGAATATCGCCTTTTACGAAGCCTTTGGTCCAAAAGGATGGGAGAGTTTGCAAAAGACGATGGAATACATGCCAAAGGATGTATTTACCATCGCCGATGCGAAACGCGGGGACATTGGGAATACGGCTTATAAATATGCACAAACCTTTTTTGATCCAAGTTGTGCTGGATTTAATTTCGATTCTGTTACTGTCGCACCTTATATGGGGCATGATTCTGTGGAACCTTTTCTGCGTTTTGAAGATAAATGGGTCATTTTATTAGCCTTAACATCCAATCCAGGTGGTCATGATTTTCAAATGACGAAGTCGGAAGATTACATCCCTTTGTATGAGCGCGTGATGCGCTTAGCCCAGAGTTGGGGTTCTCCGGAGGAAATGATGTTCGTAATCGGCGCTACGCGCTCTGATTTCTTGCAAAAGGTGCGTGAAATTGCACCTGATAATTTCTTCTTGGTTCCGGGTGTGGGCGCGCAAGGAGGTAGTTTAGAAGATGTTGCTAAATATGCCATGAATTCCCGCGTGGGTCTTTTGGTGAATTCATCCCGTGGAATTATCTATGCAGGGGACAATCCTGCGATTGATGCGAAACGCGAGGCGAAGAAGATTCAAGAAGAAATGTCGATGTATTTAGACGAATATTATATCAAATAAGATGGAATTAGGCATAGGTACTCCCGCATTATTATTCTCAACGGTTTCTTTGTTGATGATTGCTTTCACGAATCGTTTCATGTCCATGGCTTCACTGATTCGTGGGCTGCATGAGAAGTTCCAACAAAACCCCGACGATTCGATTTTGAAACAAATCGAAAACTTGCGTTTACGCATGAAATTAATTCAAAACATGCAAATCATCGCGATCGTCAGTTTGATTCTGAGCGTTATATGTATGTTTTTTATCTTCTTCGAGATGCAATTGGTTGCGCGCTGGTTTTTCGGAATTGCTTTGTTAGGAATGAGCGTCGCATTGATGTTGAGCGCTTGGGAGATAACGATTTCGACCAAAGCTTTGGAAGTAGAGCTCTCCGACATGGAAGATATCTTGGCGAAAAAACATTAATTATTTGAATAGTATAAATTTTCTGCCGACAAATTTCAATAATTGAAATATAGTAGTATTTTTGTGTACAATTTTGATTTAAAGAGCCTCTGAACGGGCTTATTTATAAAAATACTACTTAGGCGGATTGAATAAAGGCTCGGAATTTTTCTGAGTCTTTATTGTTTCCGCCCTTTTGTATTAAGCCTTTAAGATTAAACAAGAAAGAGGAGGGAGGTTGATTGATATCGAGAATGCTTTGCCGTGCCAACCATACTCTTCTGTCATAACAGCGCCTTTCGTAGGGTAGTCGGAGCCTCCAAATTCACCTTTGTCGGAATTAAACAATACCTTCCAAACACCTGGCAAAGGAACCCCAATGCGGTAATCTTCGCGTGGTGCTGGTGTTAAATTCAAGATAACTATCAAGGTTTCTTTGTTGGTTTCACCCTTGCGTAAGAAACTAACCACGGAATTTCCTTGATCATTGGATTCTAACCATTCAAAGGTTTCGTGTGAAAATTGCTTTTTGTATAAAGCAGGTTCTTCGCGATAGAGTTTATTAAGCGCCTTCATCGTCTCCTGAATCCCTTTGTGTGGCGCATATTCGGTCAAATGCCAATCAAGACTCACACTATGATTCCATTCTTCTCTTTGGCCAAATTCACCCCCTTGGAAGATTAATTTCGTACCTGGATGTGTGAATTGCTCTGCAAATAGGAGTCGGAGATTCGCAAATTGCTGCCAATCATCCCCTGGCATTTTATTGAGCAAGGAATTTTTACCATACACCACTTCGTCATGTGAAAGCGGCAAGCAGAAATTCTCCGTAAAAGCATAAATCAGGGAGAAGGTCAACTCATTGAGGTGATGTTGGCGGTAAATCGGATCTTTTTGGAAGAAGCGAAGCGTATCGTTCATCCAGCCCATCATCCATTTTTGGCCAAAGCCTAAACCGCCCATGAAGACCGGTTTGGTTACCCCATTAAAGGATGTAGATTCTTCTGCAATGATTTGAATATCAGGGAATTCTCCATACATGTGTACATTGAGATCCTGTAAGAATGAGATCGTATCCAGGTTATGGTTTCCGCCGAATTCATTTGGAATCCATTCGCCGTCGTTACGCGAATAATCGAGATAAAGCATGGATGCCACGGCATCTACGCGTAATCCGTCAACATGGTAGCGCTCTAACCAAAATGCGGCGTTGGATAATAAAAAGCTGCGGACTTCGGTGCGGCCGTAATCGAAAATATAGGATTTCCAGTCGGGGTGATACCCCTTCCTCGGATCCGGATGTTCGTAAATAGGAGTACCATCGAAATCTTTCAGTCCGTGTGCATCGCCCGGAAAGTGGGAGGGAACCCAGTCGAGGATAACGCCAATGCCCTCCTGGTGAAAACGTTCTACCAAGCGCATGAAGCCTTGTGGGTCGCCAAAACGAGACGAAGGCGCAAAGTATCCGGTAATTTGATATCCCCAAGACGGCGCGTAGGGATGTTCCATGACCGGCATGAATTCCACGTGGGTGAAATTCATTTCTTTGACATAGGCAACAAGTTTGTCGGCGAAATCGTCGTAGGTCAGGTATTGATCATCGAGTGTTTTTTGCCAAGAGCCTAAATGGACCTCATAAACGGACATGGGAGCGTCCAAGGCATTTTTGGCTTTGCGGTTCTCCATCCAAGGCGCGTCGTTCCATTCTTTGTAGGTAGACCAAACGATGCTAGCGGTTTTGGGAGGAGTTTCGCAAAACAGGCCCATGGGGTCAAGTTTTTCTAAATATTCGCCGGATTTGGCTTGGATGCCGTATTTATAGGTTTCGCCATTACGGATTCCGGGAATAAATCCTTCCCAAATTCCGGATGCATCCCAGCGTTTCATCAAGGGATGCGAAAATTTATCCCAAAAATTAAAATTACCGATCACATGAACCGCTTCTGCATTAGGTGCCCAAACGGCAAAAAAAGTTCCGATTTCTCCTTCGTGTTCGATTTCGAATGCACCTAATTTTTCGTAAAGGCGTGTGTGTTTGCCATTTAGGAAAAGCGCCACGTCAAAATCAGACAGTCGGGAATAAGGTTTTACATTTGCCATAAGGGGTTCAGTTTCAATGATAAGGCTAAAATAGCGAAAATAAATTAGAAAAAAATACGCTTTTTTTGAATCAGGAGTTTGGATTTAAAAGGGAAAAGCCTACCTTTGTGCCACCAAAATAAATAATGGTCCGTTCGTCTAGGGGTTAGGACACGTCCCTTTCACGGATGAAACACGGGTTCGATTCCCGTACGGACTACTTCGGTAGGCAAAAAACCACTCAGGCGAGTGGTTTTTTTGTTTTCCGGCCATTCCATTTTATCAGTTAACTGATAATTTTATTGCATTAATTCTTTCTTTTCTGCCTTTTCTTCGCTTCTGAAGTGTTTTCGTGAATCCTCGTTTTGATATTCGATTTTGGAATAGCTCAAGTTATTTTTTGTCTTTAGGTTTAGGCCATCGAATTAGATGTAAATGTCTGATTTCGAATAACCTAACCCTAATGAATCATGAATTGTATAAGCAAATTTGCTTGCTTTGTCTTGTGCAGCTTGATATTAGCTGCTTGTTATCAATCAGAACAAACGAAAGACATTGAAAACATGTATCAAGATTTATCGCTCTCAAATACAACCCAATATAAGAAAGGTTTTGGGCAGATAAATACTAATCATTTGAAAAATCTGGAAGCTGAAATGTTAGAAGAAGTTTTCTGCTATTCGCCAAGGCTGGGTGGTGGAGCCTATTTTCTCATTCCCACAGCACGCATGCAGAATTTTGGCTATGTAGATCTTCAGCCTTCTGATGTAGTAGGTGGGGGTGGAGGTGGTTCCTCTGCCGACTTGATGATGGCACAATTATCGGGACCAGTTCCCATGGTATCAACTCAAGGCGTTAAAAATCCCTGTTTAAAAGCTACCTTAGATATGGTTTTGCACAATATGGATATTTTGAATCAGATGTCGCAGATGTTGCAGAATTTTGGATTTAATACGAATATTAAACTCATTTTTGAGGAGTCAAGTGAACTTTCATCAAAACGTTTGGGTGAGTTTAGAACCAATGATAATAATAATACATATAAAATTTTATTGGATGTCACGAATTTACCACATTACTCAAAGGAAGTAATTGTTTCTTCGATCTACCATGAAGTACTTCATGCACAAATGGAATTTTTATTTAAGGAAAATGAGGTACAAGATCATGAACGGATGGCGACGCAATATTTTGCGATAGCAGTTAATTCATTACTAAAGCAATTCACTTATATGTAAGAAGATACTGCAAAAGCCTTAGTATTTTCGGGTTTAAAAAACACCAAAATCTATCAAAATTTAAACGAGGAGACTAAAAATCAGATGTATGAAATTGAGTCAAATTTTAAAAATAGAAATTATGGAACCTACTGTGATTAAACGAATATTAATTGGGATAATTATTTACTTAATGGCATTTGATAGCTTGTATGGCCAAACGACAAGTGAAAGTAACAAAATGTTTCAGAGGACTTTTTCCCAGAAAAATAAATTAGATCCATTTTTTTATTTTGGGAATAAAATTAAAAAAGGGAATACTCATTGTTACGAGATTTTGGAAAATGATTTGGTAGCTGATGTACCTGTACCTGCCGACGTATTGTGCAGAAACAATTACGGTATTTTTGCTTTTAAAATTAATAGAAAAGGTAAAATTGAAAAATTAGAATACGAAGGTGATCTAGATAGCAGTATTGTCCGGAAAATCAAATTGAATATTCGCAAAACCGAAGGTAATTACACAAGGCCTTCAAAATCAAATCAAGAATCATTTCATTGGTTTGTTTTGCCTTTTATGTCTAATGGTTACCATTTAGGTCCTTTTTCCTGTGAAAATGCAGTCAATTTGGAAATTGAATTCAATTTAGAATCCAAGCGTGCAAGATCATACCTAAACATCATTGAATTTTTACCTGACTTTCCTTCGTTAACTGTTTTGCACAATATGGATCATTTGAGTGAAATGATTAAAACAGGCATGATAAAGTACGATACAATGTGATAAAATGCTTGTTATTTTCGATTGAATTAAAATTGAATCCATTTTTTAAGTAATGGGTTTATGTGAAAAGGTGTTGATTGGAATGATGTTTTATGAATTTGTACCTTAAAAAATAAAACTATGGAGCCAAGGGAACTCTTTAAAATCATCATTTGTTTTTTTGCTTTTTTGCCGAATTTATATGGTCAAAAACTTGAAGTTAATAGTGAAAAAGGCTTACATGAATTTAAGTTCAATGAAATGAATGGGAATGCTCCTTTTTATTAGAAAGGTGCAAAGAATTCCGAATATTAACTTAATTGTTTTCACACGCTGGATAATGATCTGGTTGAAGATGTTCCGATTCCTGCTGATATTTTATGTCGTAACAACTTTGGCCTTTTTGTGTACAAGGTCAATCATAAAAGCGAAATAGAAGAATTGTTTTACGATGGTGATTTAGACACTTTGGTCGAGCAGAAAATCAAATCGAACATCCTAGCAACAGCTGGAATGTATAATATGCCAAGTAGTCAAGCGTCAGAACAGTTTCACTGGTTTGTATTGCCTTTTAATTCTAACGGAGGGTTGTTGGATTATCGTACTTGTTCGAATGTGGATTTTCTTGAAATGGAACATAAATCTAATTTTAAAATATTTCTATTGACACAAAATCTACGTAAACTTTTGCCTGAATTTAAATCACTTACCATTTTTCATCCTATGGGTCATTTTTTAGAAATGTCAAAAAAAGGTATGATTAAGCACGATACAATGTAATTTGCCAGATTAATTGATTTCTTATAAAAGTATGATTCTGGTGATTAATTGGTTCATCGGTATAGTTTGAGATAAGTAAATGACTATTTTCTCTAAAATCAAAATTATCCTAAGCGCTGGAAATACGAAAAGCTTTAAAGAGTTGAGCTAGGAGATTAAAAATAGGATGTATGAATTTGAGGAAACAATAAAATAGTATACCTGGGACCTTCTGTAATTTATCATAGCTTAAAACAGTATGTATTCTTAATTTTATAAAATCGACTCTTTTGGGACAAAAGTTGGCCTGTAATTCAAATTGTTAAATAAATTGTTTTCAAGGTTTAATTTCAGGCAATATGGCATCCAACAGCCGCTCAAAAGATTCTTCTATCGATAACTCCGTTGAAACTTCAATAAAATAATTCAAAGGCACTTCAAAGGGACTGCTTATTCCCGTGAAATCGGGGATTTTATTTTCAATGGCCTTCTTATATAATCCTTTGGGATCTCGTTGAATACAGGTTTCCACGCTGCTATTGGTATAAACTAAATAAAAGTTTGATGGACCAATGATTGACTCTGCCAAATCACGGATTTCCTCAGTAGGCGAAATGAAACAAGATAAGGTAATTAATCCTGCGTCATTGAGTAATTTACTTAGCTCAGCAATCCGACGAATATTCTCCATGCGGTCTTCGAGTGAAAATCCTAAATCACGGTTTAAATGCATACGAGTGTTATCTCCATCCAAGAGCACAGTTTTGTATCCCATGTCGAATAGATGTTTCTCTAACATTTTAGAAAGTGTTGACTTCCCAGACCCTGAAAGGCCACTAAACCAGATATTTATCCCTCGCTGATTAAAGGCTGCCTCTTTTTCTTCCTTACTTATTGGCATCATTTCCTCATTCAGGTGATGAATTATCTGGCTCTTGGTTTTTCGTCGGATTCCCGTTTCTACATTGATCCAGATAATTTCATGAAAGAAATACAAAAAAGGTTTAAAGAAGAATTCAAATAGGCTCAACGTAAAGCCTATGGACATTAGCCCCGTGTTCAAATAGACAAAAATAAACGTAAGCGTCGACGAGATGATGCGATAACTAATGGTCTTAAAAAATGCAAAATTGATCTTATTTTTTATTCGTTCGAAGGGATTGCTAAACATATGGATTGTAGTTTTTGAAAGAGTTCTTGGCACTTGATCAATAAATTCTCAGAAAAATCGTGTTCTTTGCTCGGATATTTTGGGGCTTGGTAGGCTGGTATATTCATTTCTTGCACTTCAAAGTCCCACTTTTTTGCTAGCAGCCTCATGACTTCATTAGGTTGCCAACAGAGATCATCGAAGTTGACCAAAATCCAATTGGGCGAGAAGTGGGCTAGTAAATATTGGTAGTAGTTTAACCAATTGACCAACCAATAATCCAAGTCTAAGGGGTCTAAGCTGCTTAATTTGGCATTTATTGCCTCGTCTTTTAAATCGAATGATTTGAGATGCATACCAAATTCATGATGCCCTAAGCTGTCAAAATAGGCCCGACTAAAAGCATCTTTTTGATGCATGTCTAGAAATCGGACATGTTGTTTCAATAAGGAAGAGGCATGCGCAAAAGGCTCACGGATGGCAAAGAGAAAATGCGTATCCAAGATAGTTTGGTTCATGAACCCATGCAGGCGCAGAATTGTATTGTTGTTCTTGGACAAATAGGTGCTTTGCTGCGCCTTGAATAAATGCAGTTGGATGAACTTTTTGTAGTCCTTCAGGTCGGATTTACTTGGCTCATGTAGAGCCATTTGCTTGTCAAGTATGTAGTTATCACCTAATTGATTTTTCCAGAAAATCTCATCAATCGCCTCCGGGCTTTCTTCATTGATTAAAATGTTATCCCCATGCGCGCGTTCTCTGGGGGCTGATACTTTTTTAAATCCTCCCATTTGCCCCGCTACATTGGGCATAAACAGAAAGGGGAGGTCTTGATAGGTTAAAGAATGGCCGATTTTCAAATTGACCAAATGATTGAGCAAGGCAGTCGTACCCGAACGCGCTAACCCCGAAATGAAAATAACCCGTGGGTGTATGCTAGAACTCTTCGAGAGAAATAGAGTTTTTTCCAGGTCAAAGCTTATTTCATTGAACATAGGGTTTCCTACGCTGAGTCGGTGTAAGTACTGCTCAAAAAGCGAATAATTATTTTTCATGCTTTGACCGAAATAGGAATAGCCCTAGGAGAAACCCAACAAGATTTAAAAGGCTTGAAAGAAGCATAATATTCGGTAATTGAATTTCATTCCAGAAGATACAAGCATAGAAACTCAGCGGCATCAAGGTCACTATTGTAATAAGAAATAGCAATATGGATGCTTTGAAGAGGTCTAGCGAATGTTTTAATATTCCTTGTTGTTTTATCTCGTCGGAAGTATCTGATTGAATTAAATCGAGCATCACTTGATTCAATTGCCATATCGTTTTCAATTTGGGCATAAAATCGAATCGGAAGAAGAGCAAGCTCGACAGGAAACCAATCAAGCCAGCAATAAAATAAATCATGATTTTAGGCCCCTTCTTTTTTTCTTAGTTTACGGAAGATCTTTTTAAATGGATAATATAGGATTGCAAACAAGGACATGATCAATGAAACAATAATTCCAAATACAGCGGCAAATAATCCTCCACTCATTCCCGGGCCTACATATAAGTAAATTGACATCATCATTTATTTAAAAGTTTATATTCTTCTTTTGTGTAAAAACGGCTCCAGCCTAACATTCCTATATATTGGTCATTTAATCGATTTACATAGGTTCCGTTAATTCCATGGGTATCCCCAAAAAGGATGCGACCAAAATTGGTTTCTTCGACGAACAGTTGTCCATCGGGTAAAATGCGAGAACGGCCTTGAGACAAAGTTTTGATCTTTCCTTCTTTAAACATTCGCGTGTAAGGAGTTCTTACTTGGTCCGTGGCGAAGTTGTAAATGTATTGGTTGTTATGCCCGTGAATTAAATAGGATTTACCATTGAAATCTGTCACATCATTTCCAAAAACGCCGACTTCTGAATCATTTAAGAAATCACAGTCATGTTGGTAATTCCAAGGGCCTGTTTTGAGCCAAATGATTTTATTCGTTGATGGCCGATATAAAAAAACAGAACTGCGGTTGCGCATACTAATCAACAAATCGCCTTTTATCCAATATTTTGTTGTTTTGAAAGCGGGTTGAATGTCGTTGACATGTATGAGATCCTCCGTGTTGGGTCCAGTACTAAATAAGATGTTCTGGTAGTGATTTTCAATAAGGATATCAAAAATTGACTTTTTAAAGATTGTTTTTCCACTAACTGGATCTAGTTTAAATATTCCATCATCCAAAATATTTGATTGAATGGATTGGCCATTAACTGTTCGGTTGATTGTTCCGCAGACCCAGATGTCATTATTCGCATCTAATTCTATCGAATGGTGGAAGTTTCCATCATTTTTCCATACGATTTTTGAGTTTTTGTCTATTCGATATAATATCCCATCTGCATTGGTGATTAAATCATGTTTTAACAAAAGGGGGTGTATCAATCGAAGGTTAAACTTAGAACTTTTTATTAATTCGAAGTCATCAAAATCGGGTTGCCATCGGTGTAAGATTGTTTTGTTACTTAGATCCAAGAGTTGTATTTCTGCCAATTGATTTTTAGGGCTTATCGTTGAAATAAGCAGGTATCCTGACATTTTTTTTGTTTGGAATTGATCTACGTGATTAGGTATAGCTAATTGGGAAGGCCCCAGACCTGTAAATACAATAAATTCGTGAAAAAATACGCTTGGTAATTTGGCAATATCGATGATTAAATCAGCTTTATTTTTTTCGATTTTGTGCCCACCAGCCATAATGTGCCAGACTGCCCATGCAAATAGGAAATTCGATACGAAAAGTATCCAAATTAGGAGTAGTAATAATTTTTTCAATAGAACACGGAGTTTGTTATAAAACTAGCTTGATAATCTTGAAATTCTATCTTGATTAAGGTTGAGCTTGTACCATTTTGTAAATTTAGGTCAATATTAGGCTCCATAATTACTGTATGCTTCTTATTCCTTTGATGTTACTTTTGCTTCTCTTCAGCTTGGGCTTATTCTCAATTTGTTGATTGTCAGATGTTTGGAATTTAGGAGCAGGTCAGTCATCCCAAATCTCTTTTTATTTTAGGGCTTTTGTCGGTACCTTTAATTTCTCATTCAAATTTTGAGTTTTGTTCAAACGGATTCTTGTCGCAAGTATTTTTATTTTAAGCGTTTTGGGTGTTCATGCCCAGCACATCGCACGTTTGCGCTTTGAAGATGACTTCTCCTATTTAAAAACAGATAGCTCCGCCAAGTCTTGGGACGAACGATTGAAGTTAATACCCATGACAAAAGACCTAAATCTCAGCGTAGGCGGCGAATGGCGAGAGCAATATCAGAATTATACGAATGCCAATTTTGGGCAATTTCCTACATCCTTTACAGAGCCTAGTCCGCATCAATGGATGCACCGCATGATGTTGCATGGCGATTTTCATTATCGAAATGCCTTGCGTCTGTTTGTCCAATTAAACAACACAACCCGATCGCTGAATCCCAATCCGATTACCTCGCAATTGGACGAAAACCAATTGGCCGTACATCAATGGTTTTTGGAGGCAAATGTAAATAAGCATTGGTTGTTGCGGGCGGGCCGACAAGAAATGCAGTTCGGTCAAGAGCGCTTTGTGGCGACGAAGGAAGGGCCTAATACCCGTCAAAGTTTTTTAGGTGTAACGGCGGAAGGGAAATATCCCGGTTATCGATTAAATGCTTTTTATGTAAAACCGGTCAAAATGAACCCTGGTGTATTTGACGATGGGCTCATGTCTGAAGATTTTGGCGGGATATATGCGGTAAAAACGGATAAAAAGCGGAAATTAAATATGGAAGCCTATTATTTCTTTTTGGAAAGTACCCAACGAGAATATGTATTCAAAAAGGGATTAGAGCAGCGTCATACGGCCGGAATTCGGTTTTATTCCCCACTTCGTTCGTTGAACTATGACGTGGAAATTGCTCACCAATGGGGGCAGTTTAATGCACTCGAAATTTCCGCATGGATGTTTGTATGGGATTTTAATGTAGAAGCCTTGAAACACAGCTTCATTGGTTTTAGCGGTAATTATGTTCCCGGAGATGAGTCGGCGACGGACGGGCAGTTAAATACATTTAATACCTTATTCGCCCGACCACCCTTTGGTCAAACGGTTGCTTTGAATATCACGAATACCTTGAACTTAAGCCCTTATCTTCGCTACCAAGCGGGCACAAAATGGTTGGCCACCGCAAGGGCATCTTTAGTATCACGTGCGAGTACAGCAGATGGAATTTTCACACCGAATATGTCGCCTTTGCGACCATTAGAAACTCAAGGAGTTTCTTCTAAATTAGGTATTTGCGACATCTATGCGCTGGAAGTTAATTATGTTCCTACGAAACATTATTTCTTTCAAGCAGAATTGGGATTTTGCCAGGCCGGAACCTATCTGAAAGACTCAGGCCCCGGCAAGGATGTCGTTTATTTCGCGATACGAAATGCGATTAAATTTTAGCCTTCTCGCGAATACTCCACAATAAAAGATAGCAAATTGCTCCATTGAGTATCAGTTTGGCAAAGCCAAATCCACCAAATAACGCCTGCGATTGTGTTTCCAGTACAAATGTGATGATGGGGGATGCGACACAGACAATAGGTACATAGCGATCTTTAATGGTTGTTTTGGTGAATAATCCAAAGGCAAAGAGGCCCAACAAAGGTCCATAGGTATAGCCCGCCAGATTGAATACTGCCCCAATCAATTCCTGATTATTAAATACATGGAATAGCCCAATCACGATGAAAAATAAGACCGAAAATCCAATATGAACGCGGTGTTTAATTTTCTCTCGTTTGGCCTCTTGAAATTTTTCAATCCGCAAGAAATCGATGCAGAATGACGTTGTCAGTGCCGTTAACGCTGAATCCGAACTCGCATAGGATGCCGCAATGATGCCCAATAAAAAGGTCACGGCCGCTAAGGTTCCAAAGTTGCCTCCTAAGGCCAACAAAGGATATAATTCATCTGTTTTGGCCGGAATTGCAATCTGATTTGCTTGTGCATAGATGTATAATAAAGCACCTAAAGCCAAGAATAGGAGATTGATAAACAAGAGCACCCAGTAGAACCAGAACATGTTTTTCTGCGCCTCACCGATCGATTTACAGGTTAAATTCTTCTGCATCAAATCCTGGTCCAAGCCTGTCATTACTATGGCAATAAACACTCCAGCTAAGAAGTCTTTCCCAAAGAAATGCGGGTTCTTCCAATCCCATTCAAACATGTGCGAATACGGGCTTTTTTGGATGGTTTGAATCATCTCCCCGATACCCATGTGCATTTGTTGGCCTACCAACACAATCGTAATGAATAGTGCCACCAACAAAAACAAGGTCTGCAAGGTGTCCGTCCAAATAATCGTTTTTACGCCTCCTCGATGTGTATATAACCAAATAAGTGCAATGGATATAAAAACAGTTAAGACAAATGGAACGCCAATCGGCTCGAAAATGGCGATTTGAAGTACATTAACGGCTAAATATAAACGTGCTGCTGAGCCAATCGTACGCGATAATAGGAAAAAAGCTGAGCCGGTTTTATAGGCCCAAAATCCAAAGCGTTTCTCCAAATAGCCATATATCGAAATAAGGTTGAGTCGGTAATATAGCGGCATCAACACCAATGCGATAGTTAAATAGCCCAAGGAATGGCCTAATATGACCTGGTAATAGGTGAAATAGGTTTTTCCCACCGCGCCAGGCACCGAAATGAAGGTTAATCCTGAAATAGAGGTCCCAATCATCCCGAAGGCGACGAGCCACCAAGGGGATTGTCGATTTGCCGTAAAAAAGTCGTTGGTATCCGCTCCACGCGACGTGATGTATGAGATGACGAGTAGAAGTCCAAAATAGATGGCTAGAATTCCACCGGCTAATTGTACAGACATAGAGGTTTAACGGATTTTTAGTAGATTTGTATGAGGTGAATTAATTCTTTCAAAAATATGGATTTCTCACAAGATATTGATTTGACGGACGCTTTTTCTTTTGCTGAACAAGCACAAGAACAAACGGATGTTGAGGTTTTATTGGAAGAGGCCACCTCATTCGGTCATCAATTGGTAGTCTACAATGATGATGTTAATTCCTTTGAATATGTGATTATTACCTTGATTGAGGTGTGTGAACATACCGCTGAACAAGCTGAGCAATGTACCTTAATGATCCATTTTCGAGGTAAATGTGGCGTGAAATCGGGACTTTATGAGGATTTGCTAAGCATGCGTAATGAAATTTGCCGAAGAGGTATTTCGGCAGAAATTGAATCTGTTGATATTTAACCTATGATGCATACGTACCCTTCTCGGATTATAGAACAGGCGGTGGAAGAAATTTCCAAATTGCCGGGTATCGGGAAGAAATCTGCCTTGCGTTTAGCCTTACATTTATTAAAACGCCCAGAAACGCAATCCTTGCAATTAGCACATGCCTTGGTTCAATTGCGGACAGAAACGAAGTTTTGTCCCAAATGTCATATGATTTCGGATGGGGATTTGTGTGGAATTTGTGCCAGTACAAAGCGTGATGAGAAGATTTTATGCGTAGTGGAGGATTTACGTGATGTGATGGCCATTGAAAATACGGGACAATATACAGGCTTATACCATGTGCTTGGGGGCATTATTTCGCCTTTGGCAGGTGTTTCGCCGAGTGACCTACACATTGATTCCTTGATCCAACGGATTGCCTCGGGCGAATTTGATGAGGTGATTTTAGGTTTGAGTCCTACGATGGAAGGGGATACGACGGCTTTTTATTTAACCAAGAAATTGGCGGAATATTCGATTAAAATATCCACCATTGCACGCGGTATCCCAATTGGCGGGGATTTAGAGTATACAGATGAGATTACTTTAGGTAGGAGTATCGTAGGTCGGGTGATTTACGAATAACCAATATATTCAATATGAAACGCAATACATTTTTACAATTGATGGGAGCCGGAGCGCTTTTCTCAAGTTTTCGTTCTCGTCAAGTGATGGAAAGTGCTCCATTTACTTTGCCAGCATTGCCTTATGCTTTTGATGCCTTAGAGCCACATATTGATAAGTTGACCATGGAAATTCACCATGATCGCCACCATAAAGCTTATGTAGATAATTTAAACAAAGCTGTGGGTGCTTCCACGAAATCATTGGAAGAACTTTTAGCTACCGTTTCTACACAGCCCGTAGCCGTTCGCAACAATGGGGGTGGACATTGGAATCATAGCTTTTTCTGGCAATTATTAGCTCCAGCCACGGGTAAACAACCCAGTGCAGATTTATTGGCTCAAATTCAAAAGGACTTTGGTTCATTAGAAAATTTAAAGGTTGAATTTGGCAAGGCGGCAACGTCGCGTTTTGGTTCGGGTTGGGCTTGGTTACTCGTGAAAGATGATAAATTGGTTATTTCTTCTACTCCCAACCAAGATAATCCGTTAATGGATGTTGCTGAGGTGAAAGGAAAGCCTATTTTGGCGTTGGATGTTTGGGAACATGCCTATTATTTAAAATATCAAAACAAACGTGCTGACTACATCAACGCGTTCTGGAATGTCGTAAACTGGGATTTTGTGTCCCAACAATTTAATAAATAACAACATCAACAATTATGTTACTAGATGAAATTCCTTCATTGGATTTAGCCGAATTTCAATCGGGAGACCCAGTTCGCAAGCAAAAATTTGTTCAAGATTTAGGTGCAGCTTTCAATACGATTGGTTTTGTGGCGATTAAAGGTCACGGTTTATCCGATGAATTTACCAAAGCTTTATACCAAGGAGTTGAAACCTTTTTTCAGTCGCCAGACGCTTTAAAACAAGCCTATGAGATTCCAGGAATTGCAGGCCAAAGAGGTTATGTAGGTAAGGGAAAAGAGACTGCCAAAGGCTTCAAAGTACCAGATTTGAAGGAGTTTTACCATGTTGGTCAGCCACATAAAGCGGATGGAGATTCGGTATGGGATGAATATCCTTCGAATGTATTTCCTGCAGAATATCCCGAATTTGGAATGAATGCTGTCAAAGCATTTCAAACTTTAGAAGCAGCAGGGAAGGCCTTATTAGCCGCAATTGCTCTTTATTTAGAATTACCTGAGGATTATTTTGAGTCCCGCGTGAAAAATGGAAACTCAATCTTACGTGCCATTCATTATTTCCCAATTGCGGATCCAGATAGTTTACCGGAAGGTGCTGTGCGTGCGGCTGCGCATGGAGACATCAACTTGATTACGTTGTTGATGGGTGCCTCAGCAGAAGGTTTAGAAGTTTTACGTATGGACGGGAAATGGATCCCGATTACCGCTTTGCCGGATCAAGTTGTGGTGAATGTGGGCGATATGTTGGATCGTTTGACCAACCACAAACTTAAATCAACAATTCACCGCGTGGTCAATCCACCTCGTGAAAAAATGGGAACTTCGCGGTATTCCATTCCCTTTTTCATGCATCCACGCTCTGAAATGGATTTGAGTTGTTTACCTTCCTGTGTTTCGACGGAATATCCGAAATTATACACGGATATGACGGCAGGCGAGTTTTTGAATGAGCGATTAATCGAATTAGGATTAAAGAAAAAATAAATTGAAACAGCCAAAGCATCTGAATTTCTTATGGGATGTATTGATCTTGGCTGCAACATCATTTGGAGGGCCACAGGTACACTGGGCCCTTTTTTTGAAACGTTTGGTTCACCAAAAGGCCTATTTGTCAGAGGAAGAGTTGTTTGAAATTCAGGCACTCTGTTCCGTGTTACCCGGGCCCACATCCACGCAAATGATTACGGCGATTGGTTTAAAGCGGGGAGGGGCTAGTTTAGCTTATTTAACTCTCATCGTGTGGATTACGCCTGCCGTTTTCATTATGACAGCTGCGGCCTATGGGATGACTTATTTGACAAATCGGGCCGTGCTCCAATTTGTTTTGCCTGTTGGAATTGGTTTGATCTTGCAAGCGGGCTGGATGATGGCCCAGAAGGTTATTCGAAGCCCGATGTACGTATTTATATTCTTGTTAACGTTGGCGCTTGGGATTGCATTTCCCATTCCTTATATTTTTCCGCTTGTTTTAGTCTTGGGTGGAGGAATCTCTTCTCTGAATTTCAAGGAATTTCCCCGACAGAATAAACATAAAATGATTATTCCTTGGGCTAATTTTAATTTGTATTGGGGATTCTTATTGGGCCTAGCCATTTTGGGGCATGTAACGGATTATTACCCGATTCGCATGTTCGAAAATTTCTACCGAAATGGGAGTATCGTTTTTGGAGGTGGCCAGGTTTTGGCTCCGGTGCTATATACCGAGTTTGTTGAATTTAAAGGCTTGATTCGCTCGGATGATTTTTTAACTGGAATGGCACTTTCTCAATCTCTCCCCGGACCGGTATTTGCTTTGACTTCTTATTTAGGCGTATTGTTGATGCGTGATTATGGATTTTTAGGTGAGTTGACGGGTAGTGCGATTGGTGCACTGGGTGTGTTTTTACCCGGAACGTTCTTGATCTTTTTTGTGTATCGGATTTGGGGCCAACTGAAACAGTATCGCTTTATCCGGGCTTCTTTGGCAGGGATTCAGGCCTCATCCGTTGGTCTGACGATTGTGGCTGTTTATACCTTTATGTCGCCTTTAATCGTCAACGGCGATGGGGTTGCCATCGCCGTTGTATTGGGCTCTTTTCTATTGGCGCAGTCGGGGAAATTCCCAGCCATTGCCTTGTTTTCAGTAGCCTTATTAGCTGGCTACCTTTTAGCGTAAAAGATTCAATAGATATTGTCCGTATCCGCTTTTAACCAAAGGCTTCGCGATAGTTTCTAATTGTTCAGCATTGATGTAGCCCATGCGAAACGCAACTTCCTCAATACAGCCAATTTTCATGCCTTGACGCTCTTCGATTACCTGAACGAATTGGCCCGCTTGCATCAAAGAGGCAAATGTACCCGTATCTAACCAAGCTGTTCCACGGTTAAGGATACCTACCGATAATTTACCGCGTTTCAAATATTCTTTATTGACATCGGTGATTTCGTATTCACCACGAGGAGATGGTGCGATGTTTTTGGCAATTTCAACTACATCATTGTCGTAGAAATAAAGCCCTGGAACCGCATAATTCGATTTCGGATTCGTCGGTTTTTCTTCGATTGAAATCACTTTATTGTTGTCATCAAATTCCACAACACCATAGCGTTCAGGGTCATTAACTGAATAGGCGTAAACCACCCCACCATCCGGATCATTGTTGGCCTGCAACAATTTGCTCAGCCCAGAACCATAAAAGATATTATCTCCTAAGACCAAAGCCACCTTTTCTTTTCCGATGAACTTTTCACCAATGACAAATGCTTGTGCCAAACCATTTGGTTCCGGTTGAACGGCATATTCGAATTTGCATCCAATGCTGGAGCCATCGCCTAACAATTTCTCGAAATGGGGTAGGTCATGTGGGGTTGAGATGATTAAGATCTCACGTATCCCAGAAAGCATCAAGATGGATAGGGGATAATAGATCATCGGTTTGTCATAAACAGGCATTAATTGCTTGCTTACAGCGAGTGTCAATGGGTGCAAACGGGTGCCAGATCCTCCGGCTAATATGATTCCTTTCATCTTATCTTCCTTGATACATGTTCGTATAATATTTCTGATAATCACCTGATGTGACATCATTGAGCCAGTTTTCATTCGATAAATACCAGTCGACAGTCTTCTCTAGCCCCTCAGCAAATTGAAGGCTAGGTTTCCAGCCTAATTCTTTCATGATTTTATTGGCATCAATTGCATAACGCAAATCGTGACCTGCACGATCCGTTACATAAGTAATTAATTGTACCGATGTTCCTGCAGCTCTTCCTAATTTTTCATCCATAATCTTGCACAATAAGTGTACCAGGTCGATGTTTTTCCATTCGTTGAAACCACCAATGTTATACGTCTCGCCGATTTTCCCATCGTGGAAAACGGTATCAATCGCACGTGCATGGTCGATGACGTATAACCAATCCCGCACATTTTCGCCTTTTCCATAAACAGGAAGTGGTTTATTGTTGATGATGTTGTGAATCATCAAAGGGATTAATTTTTCAGGAAAGTGATTAGGCCCATAATTGTTTGAGCAATTTGTGATCACCGTAGGCAAGCCATAGGTTTCATGAAAAGCACGAACAAAATGGTCGGATGAAGCTTTGGATGCTGAATAGGGCGATCTTGGGTCATAAGGCGTCGTTTCTAAGAAGAACTCTTCCGGATTGTGCAATTCTCCATAGACCTCATCAGTAGAAATGTGGTAGAATTTTTTCCCTTCAAAATTTCCAGCCCAATGCTTTTTGGCTGCTTGTAATAAGTTGACTGTTCCGATAACATTCGTTTTAACAAATGCCAAAGGATCTGAAATAGAGCGATCTACGTGTGATTCGGCAGCTAAATGCAAAACTCCATCAAACTGATGTTCTGCAAATAAAGCATCAATATGTTCCGCATCGGTGATGTCAGCTTTGATGAAATGATAATTGGGCTTATCTGCAACATCTTCATTGTTGGCCAAATTACCCGCATAGGTCAATGCATCTAAGTTGTAAATTTGGTATTCAGGGTATTTGTTAACGAACAAACGAACAACATGTGAACCAATAAATCCAGCACCGCCGGTGATAACGAGTTTTTTCATATACTTATAAAATTGCTTCTTGCCATGCCCAAGCGTCTTTTAATGACTCTTCTAGGCTTCTTTTGGCTTTCCAATCCAATATTTTATTTGATTTATCCGTGGAAGCATAAACGGACGTTATGTCGCCAGCACGTCTTTCGCGGATTTCGTAATTGACTTTTTTACCTGTGGCCTTTTCAAAGGCTTGAATGACTTGTAAAACAGAACAGCCTTCTCCTGAACCGATGTTGAAGAAGTCGTAGAATGGTGTTTGATTTTGCTTGATTAAGTAGGCTAATGCTTTCACATGCGCCTCAGCCAAATCGCAAACATGTATATAGTCGCGAATGGCAGTTCCATCGGGTGTAGGATAATCTGTCCCCCAAATTTGTAAGGGCCCACGTAATCCTGCAACCGATTGGGTTAAATATGGGATTAAATTTGCGGGTGGTCCTAACGGTAATTCTCCAATTTTCGCGCTTTTATGCGCCCCAATGGGGTTGAAATAGCGTAAAGAGATTGATTTTAATCGTTGGCTTGCTCGCGTACTTTCTTCAATGATTTCCTCGCAAATTTGTTTGGTATTTCCATAGGGCGATAATGCCTTCATGACCGGCGAGTTTTCCGTTACCGGTAGCGTTTCTGGTTGGCCATAAACCGTACAAGAAGAAGAGAATACTAAGTTTTTGACACCATATTCTTGCATCTTTTCTAGTAATAAGATGGTAGTCCCAACATTATTTCGGTAGTATTTCAAGGGATTTTCAACCGATTCGCCTACTGCTTTAGCGGCAGCGAAATGAATGACACCCTCAATGTTATAATGGCTAAAAACCGTGTCTAAGGTCTCTGGAAGGTTGATGTCCCCCTGTACAAATTCTACCGGTTCTTGGCATATTTCGGCCAGTTGGCGAATGACCGAATCAGATGAATTCGAAAAATTATCGACAATAATCGGAGTAAAGCCATGTTCTTTTAGGGCAACATAGGTATGTGACCCAATAAAACCTGCTCCTCCCGTGATTAAAATATTCATGATAAGCCTTTTCGCATTGATGCAACCACAAATTTAGCCCCATTTTTCAGCTTAAAAAAGGGAATAGTGGGAATAATGTTTAGGGCATTTGACACACGCTATAAATTAGCTATTTTTGTGCATCAAAATGCATCCATGGAAGAACCCGCAATCAAAGCTATGATTCAATTACTAGACGATTCCGATCAGGAGGTCGTTGAAATGGTTGAAGCCAAAATGCGGTCTTTGGGCCCTCAAATTATACCGATTTTAGAAAACGAATGGGAGAATTTGAGTCTTAATCCTTTGGTTCAGAGTAAGTTGGAGAATATGATTCATGATTTCCAACTCGATTCCACGAAGCAGCGATTGTTGCAGTGGAAGGAGAGTGGTGGTATGGATTTATTGGAAGGCATGTGGATTGTCGCTACCTACCGTTTTCCGGAATATTCGTTTGCGCAATTAAAAGCGGATATGGATCAATTGTATTTCGAGGTTTGGCCACAAATTCGTGAGAATTTGCATCCGATGGATCAATTAAAGATCATCAATGGCGTTTTGTTCGATCAGTTAAAATTTGGAGCCAATACGAAGAATTTTCACGCAGCAAATAATTCATTTCTGAATGTTGTTTTGGAAACGAAAAAGGGGAATCCGATCAGTCTTTGTGTTATCTATATGTGGATTGCGCAGAAATTAGGACTCCCAGTATATGGTGTTAATTTGCCTAATTTGTTCGTTTTGACCTATAAGAAGGATGAAGTGCAATGCTATATCAATGTCTTCAACAAGGGTTTAATCTTTAATAAGGTCGATATTGATAATTATTTGGCTCAATTAAATTTAACGCCAAACGATGTGTACTATCAGCCTTGTACCAATCTGGAAATTATTCGTCGGGTCCTACGAAATCTCATCATGGCTTATGAAAAAGCAGGTGATGATTCGCATAAAGATGAGCTGACGGATATGATTGATTCCTTGGATTAGTGATTGACCAAGGTGATGACGAAATCTTCAAAGAGTTCATATTCAACGTTAAACGAATCTCCTTGGTTAACCTGAGCGTTTAGTTGATCGCTGTTAAATTGCAATTCGATGGCTTTTTGGAAGGATAAGCCCGGTTGCTTAAAGGCTTTGTAGATGGATTCTTTTGCCGACCATGCCAAGGTTAATTTCAAAGAATCTTCTTTCCAATTGCTTAATTCTGAGGGATTTAGGAACCGGGGAGCTATTTTTTGTACATTCCTATCTTTTTTTTCTAGATCAATGCCTGTGAATGGCTTTTTGCTGATGCAAGCTGCAGCGAAAGGGTAGGAGTGACTGATCGAAATATACCAATCGGGATGATTTATATAGGGGCGATTTCTCTCATCTTGTAAAAAATCTAATGATGATAGTTCCAAGGATTTCATTAATTCCCATAGACAATATCGCGCAGCGAGAGATTCAAGACATTTATTTACTTGAGCGGGTTTAATTGGGGGCATTGCCCAAGAATCAGGAAAATTTTGAAAGAAATCGGCAGCTTCTTCAATTTTCCAAAGTTTGACATAGGTGTCAAGGCTGGGATTCGAAAGCTGTGATGAAATTTCGGGCATAAGGGTTGAATTGCTGGTAAAATTACCATTTTTGTAATTATAATTAATGTCGATTGTGAAAATAGACCGGATAGATACATTTGCTGGGCATCGAGGTGCCGTTTATGCGCTCTCAAAAGGCCCAGAATCGCATTTGTTTTTCTCGGCAGGTTCAGATGGCTGGGTGGTTCAATGGAACCTGCTGAAGCCGGATTTTGGAAAAGTTGTCGCGCAAATTAGTGGCTCTATCTATGCGATGGCTTATGATGATTCATCCGGAATCTTGTGGGTCGGCCAAAATTTTGAAGGAGTCCATGGAATCTTAGTTTCCGACCAAACCCGTGTATTTTCGATTCAATTGCCTCAATTAGCGATTTATTCGATTGAAATAATGGATGGTCAGGTTTGGGTGGGACATCAAGATGGTCTCATTACGGTAATCGATCAAGCAGCACAAGCCATCAAAAAGCGGATTAAATCAGGTGAGACGAATGTGCGTTGTTTTTGCAAAATCCCAGGAGGGAATATGGCAGTCGGGTCGAGTGATGGATACATTCGTGTTTTTAAGGCTGATTTTTCCCTCGAAAATGCCTGGCTGGCACATACAAATAGTGTGTTTTCCATTTTGTTTCATGTAGATTGTTTAATCAGTGTGGGGCGAGATGCGCACATAAGAAAATGGAATTTGAAAGGGGAGGCCATTGGTGAAGGAGTTCCTGCACACATTTATTCCATCAATTCCATAGTCATAAGTCCTTGTGGTCAATATTTGGCGACAGGAAGTATGGATAAGACCATAAAAATTTGGGAGCGATCTAGTCTCAACTTATTGAAGGTATTGGATTATGCTCGTTATGGTGGACATAAAAATTCGATTAATCGATTGATTTGGACGTCATTTCAGGACCTATTGGTTTCGGGTTCGGACGATAAAAATATTTCGGTTTGGAAAATCGATTGACAATTTTTTATAATTTTAGCCTAAATGCTTTTTTCTATGCAAATTCCAGAGGTATCCTTTTCGAAAAGTTTTAGAGGTTTTGATGTTCAAGAAGTGAGTGATTATGTTCAATCAGTCGCGCTTTTTGAAGAGGAGATGAATCGTCAGCAAGCGGTTCTCGTTGAAAAGGTGCAAGCATTGGAGCAAGAGGTGAATCGCTTGCGCGAAGTAGAAACGTCCCTGTTTCGTGCGATGAAATTGGCCGAAGAGGCGCAAAAAAGTTGGCAAGAAAAAGTCGAGAAAGAAGCCTCGAAGGTTTTGGATGGAGCTAAGAAACAGGCTGAAACATTATTAGCAACGGCTGAAAAAGATGCGCAAAAAGCGAAATTAGTCATCGAAAATGAACGCAAGCAGTTAATCGGTCAAGTAGAACAAGAGGTAAAAGAGCAAACACGTGAGTTGAAGCGTTTGGAGAGAATCCAGGCTGAAATCGCGGGCCAATTGGCCAATTTTGCCCGACAAACCTTATCAAGCGTTGAGGCATGGTCGAAGCCTGAAGAGGTGAAGCCAGAACCTAGTAAGCCCACCGTTAAAAAAGTTGCCCCAGTGAAAAAAAGCGTAGCGAAGGCAAAGTCTTCTGCTAAACCTGCTAAGTCTGTGAAGAAACCGGCGGTAAAGAAAGGGAAGCATCTAGATGCGTCGACGATTGAGGATGATGGTTTGCCAACTTTGAATAAGGTATTGGAAGCCTATGCGAAGACAACAGGTCCACGTGGAAAAGTAGGCGAAATCAATTAGATTATGCAAGAATATAGGGTAGGATTGGAGGATGTGCGTTTTTTTGCATACCATGGCTTGTTTTCGGAGGAGCGAATCCTCGGGAATTGGTTTGTTCTATCAGTTAGTGTTTCTAAGGAATCGAGTGTAATGTCATTTGATAAGATTGAACAAACCTTTGATTATGGTCAGATATATACGATTTGCCAAGAAGTGATGGCTGAACCGGTAGATTTGTTGGAAACAGTTGCACAGCGCATTGCAGTTCGGTTAAAATTGACATTCAAGGACATGTCACGCTATGAGATTCAAATTTGGAAGGAGCAGCCGCCATTAGGGATGTTAGGAGGGAAGTCAAGTGTTTCGTTAATAGAATCTATGAGAAATTAGAATTTCAAAAAAAGCGTGTAAATTCGGAGTAAAATATAAACTATGCGTCACCAAGTTACAATCAAAGACATTGCCAAGCAGTTGAATGTGTCGGTAGCAACCGTTTCGCGTGCTTTGCGTGATTTACCGGATATTCATCCCGATACGAAAAAAGCTGTCTTGGATTTGGCAGCAGAATTGGATTATCAGCCCAATGTTCTAGCGGCCAGTTTGGTAAAAAGTAAGACAAAAACGATTGGATTGATTGTGCCAGATTTGGGTTATTACTTTTTTTCTACGGTTGTTAAATCGATTGAATTAGAGGCGATTAAAGCAGGTTACAGTATTTTGATTACCCAAACGCAAGAATCATTCGAGCGTGAGTTAATTAATATTCAGAATTTATCTCGAAGTCAAGTGGAGGGAATTATCATTTCCTTGTCACGTGAAACGGTTAATTTAGATCATATTACGCGCTTGCAACGCCGTGGTATTCCATTGGTATTCTTTGATCGGGATAGTGATGAAATCCATGCGTCTAAGGTGATGGTCGACAATGAGCAATCAGCCTATGAGGCAGTTAAACACCTCTTGGAAAATGGATGCAAGCGTATTGCATTTTTGGCAGGACCGAAAAACGTCTCGGTGAGTAATCAGCGTAGATTAGGTTATTTGCGTGCTTTGGCGGAAGCAGGTATTCAAGAAGATGATTCTTTAATCATTCACTCTGATTATTTTCAAGATACGGCTACTTCTCAAACGCATCAATTGATGAAAAGTACAAATCCGCCTGATGGGATTCTTGTTGTTTCTGATCGTTTGGCTTTGGGGGCATTGGTTGCTTTGCGTGAATTGAAAATCTCAGTTCCGGAACAGGTTAAAATCGTGAGTTTCAATAATGAACCTATTTGTTCGATTGTTTCGCCTACGATTTCTTCTGTCGCGCAACCCTTGGAGGAAATTGGCAAGTTAGCCATGAAGTTGATTCTGGATCAAATAGAGGGTCGCGCAGCTGCGTCAGAACCTGTTATTGAGGTCTTGAAAACCCAACTCGTTGTCCGGGAGTCATCTGTTAATCCTAATTAATTATCTTCAATACCCTTTCTTGTTGTTGGTAGATTACGCGGAAGATGTAAGCACCTTGCGGTAAAATGCTCATCAATTCAGCATTGACCTTTCCTGATTGATTAATTTCCTTGATTAATTGGCCTTGTACATTGTAGATGCTTAATTGATCAAATAAAATTTCACGGGATTCTTGAGTTCCCAAAGGCGCAGTTACCGTAACATTGAATTTTTCGGTGAAGCATTTCTGTGGATCACTCACTTGGAAAGTGCTTGAATTCGTTGGATTAACAGTAATGCTGTTGCTTGTTTGATTCGTAGACCAGGTATATTGACCTATCCATGAGGCAGCTAGGTCAATTGTTTTACCATAATCTAGGGTCAAATTCGTATTAGGTTTTAGATTTAGATTTTTGAAAATGGTGAATTTGTCCAAAACCTCTCCATTCGTATCCAAGAATTTTGCATCGAAACGATTGTTTTCGATTTCAACGTAGAATGAACCATTAACACTTGCATTTGAATAGTACATAGCCTTGTGTGGGAAATCACTCAAGGGGCTTTTGGTTCCCCCACCTACACCATTTACGACGTAAACGGTGCCATTTTGACTGTTTGCGTCAAAAAGGTATGGGCATGAATTCTCGTCTCCGTTGTATTTTCCCGATGAAGAGAATGGATTATGTATTTTAGGGTCAAACGTGTCAGAAGTTCCCGTATGACCTAATAATGGCTTGCTTCGTTCATAAACGTGACTGTGACCTGTGAGCACTAAATCAACCTTGTATTTATCGAAGATGGGAACTAATAGGTTTCGTAGGTTCAATAGGGGGGTATTGTATCGGTTGTTGTAGGTGGCATCTGGGTTTTTGGCATCAGAATCGTATGATCCCTTTGTGTAGGGTGGGTAGTGGAAAAATACGACGGTCCAATCTTGTTTATTGGCTTCTAAATCCTTTTTAAGCCAGGTTAATTGCTCAGAAGGACCATCGAATAGTCTTTGGTTGTCTTTTCCGTAGGCATAGGAATCGAGGCAAATAAAGTGCACGTTTCCATAATCAAAGGAATAATAAGCCTCTGAGTTCGATGGAACCCCATTCATTTCACCTTTCGATGGTAACGTGAAGTTTTGAAAATAGGGGATACTTGGGTCGTCCTGTTTTTGCGAGGTGTAATCATAATCATGATTACCTACAGAGGGAAACATGCCGCTTTGTTTTAAGATGGGACCATTTTGATAAACTTGGAAAAAGTTTGTTTGAAAATCGTTGTCTGAGGCACCCATATATACGTTATCGCCAACGGTAATGTAGAGGTTGGTGTATTTGTTGCCAATAAACTTTTTGAAGCCTTCGTAGGTATCAATTTGTTGTTGGCCTGGAAACATGTCGCCTGTGCTCCAAAAGCTGATTTTCGATTTGGAACCTTTGGTAGGTGCGGTTTGGAAGTAGTAGGTAGAATCGCCAAGAGATTGTGTGGCGGTTACGAGCTTATAATAATAACGTGTATTACTTGTTAAAGAGTCAATGCTGATTTCGTGTTCTTTAGTTGAAATCGTTTGTTTGATTGTGCGATTAAGTGCACTCGGCGATTTACCAAGCATAATACTTGGTTTGCTGTCAACATCGGTTCTGAAACGGATTCGCGCAGCGTTCGTGGAATTCATTTGGATATAGGGACCACGCGTGATGGTTTGAGCTACTGTATAGTTCGACAGGGCGCTTAAAAAGGTGATCAAAATGCCAAGCGTAAGCTTGTAAAAAGTATTTTTCAAAGTCTCTTAATTTATACGATTTTCAAAGGTAATTATAGCTTGCGAAAATTGATTTATTTTCTCCTGATTTACTGAATTTTTTCTTGGAAAAATAGGGAGAATTAATGATATTTGTAACTATTGAAAAACCGCTTTGTTTTTTCGAAAAGAGAAATTTTAGCGGGCGGTTTGTTCAACGAATCAAATCATTATTTATGTCATTACACACGAATATTATCCCAATCAACATCGAAGATGAAATGAGAGGGGCGTACATTGATTATTCAATGTCGGTCATTGTATCTCGTGCCTTGCCAGATGTGCGTGACGGTCTAAAGCCGGTGCATCGTAGGGTACTTTACGGGATGGAGGAGTTAGGAGTTAGTTACAACAAATCGTACAAAAAATCGGCACGTATTGTCGGGGAGGTACTTGGTAAGTATCACCCACATGGTGACTCATCTGTATATGATACGATGGTGCGTATGGCCCAAGATTGGTCATTGCGCTATCCATTGGTTGATGGGCAGGGTAACTTTGGTTCGGTCGATGGAGATTCGCCGGCAGCCATGCGTTATACGGAGGCACGTTTGAAGCGTATTGCGGATGAAATGCTTTCGGATTTGAACAAGGAGACGGTTGATTTTCAGCCTAACTTTGATGATTCCTTGGATGAGCCGACGGTATTACCTGCGAAGATTCCCAATCTATTATTGAATGGTACTTCGGGTATTGCGGTAGGTATGGCGACGAATATGGCGCCACACAATTTGACAGAGGTTGTTGATGGAATTACGGCTTACATTGATAACCGAGACATTACGATTCCTGAATTGATGCAATACATCAAAGCTCCGGATTTCCCTACAGGAGGAACTATTTATGGAGTTCAGGGTATTAAGAATGCATTTGAGACAGGTAGGGGACGTATTGTGGTGCGTGGAAATGCGACATTTGATACGACCAAAACGGGAAAAGAGCAAATCATTGTATCGGAGATTCCGTACATGGTAAATAAAGCATCATTGATTAAGCAATGTGCTGACTTGGTGAACGATAAGCGTATCGAAGGAATTTCGGAGATTCGTGATGAGTCGGATCGTCAAGGAATGCGTATTGTGTTTGATTTGAAGCGTGATGCGGTTGCGAATGTAGTCTTGAATAACTTGTACAAGCATTCGGCATTACAATCTTCGTTTAGTGTGAACAATGTGGCTTTGGTAAAAGGCCGTCCGATGATGTTGAATCTAAAAGATTTGATTCATCACTTTGTTGAGCACCGTAATGAGGTAATTGTTCGTCGGACGAAATATGATTTACGTGAAGCGCGTAAGCGTGCGCACATTTTGGAAGGCTTTATTATTGCATTGGATAATTTAGATGCGGTAATTAAGTTGATTCGTGAATCGAAAGACCCGAATGCGGCGCAGGAGGGATTGATGAGCAAGTTTAATTTATCTGAGATTCAGGCGAAGGCTATTTTGGAGATGCGTTTACAGCGTCTTACGGGCATGGAGCGTGAGAAAATCATGAATGAATTTGCTGAAATCATGAAATTGATTGATGATTTAGAAGATATTTTGGCAAAACCAGAACGTCAATTACAGATTATCAAGGATGAATTAGCAGAAATGAAACAACGTTATGGAGATGAGCGTCGTACGCAAATCAACATGACAGACGAAGAATTCTCGGTTGAGGACATGATCGCGGATGATGAGATGTTGATCACGGTTTCTGCACAAGGATATATCAAGCGTACGCCGATTACGGAATATCGTGCGCAGAGTAGAGGAGGAGTAGGTTCACGTGCGGTGGCTACGAAAGATGATGATTATACCGAGCATTTGTTCTCAGCAACGATGCACAACTGGTTGTTGTTCTTTACGGAGCGCGGTAAGTGTTTCTGGTTACGTGTTTATGCGGTGCCTGAGGGGTCGAAAAACTCGAAAGGCCGACCAATTCAAAACATGATGAACATTGAAAACGGTGACACGATTCGCGCCGTGATTAATGTGAAGTCGATTACAGATCCAGATTACATTGATAATAACTTCATTGTGATGTGTACAGAAGACGGTACGATTAAGAAAACATCGTTAGAGGCCTATTCTCGTCCACGTCAAAACGGTATCAATGCGATTACGATTCGCGAAGGAGACCGTTTATTGGATGTCGCGTTAACAAATGGAAATAATCAGATCGTTATTGCGACAAATACCGGTCGTTCGGTACGTTTTGAAGAGACACGTGTTCGTCCAATGGGCCGTACCGCTGCGGGGGTAAAAGGTATTTGGATTGACGAAAGTGTAGCGGATGAGCGTGTGATTGGTATGGTTTGTGTGTCGGATCCTGAAGTTCAACAATTATTGGTTGTTTCGGAGAAAGGCTTTGGTAAGCGTTCTGAGGTAGAAGATTACCGTTTGACAAACCGGGGAGGAAAAGGAGTTAAAGCCTTGAATATCACGGAGAAGACGGGTAATTTGGTTGCGATTAAGGAGGTAAATGACAACAATGACTTGATGATCATCACGAAGGCGGGTATTTTGATCCGTACGAGTGTGGCAGAGTTACGTGTCATGGGTCGTAATACGCAAGGGGTGAAATTGATTCGTTTGAAAAATGAGTCGGATGAAATTTCATCAGTAACTAAAATTGAGAAAGAACCTGAGCCGGAAGAAGTTGAATTAGCGGAAGAAGTAGAAATCGTTGAAGGGGCTGTTCAAGATACAGCAGCGCCAGAAACAGGGGAGGAGAGTTCAGCAGAAGCAGGAACGGAGGAAGTCATTGAAGAATAATTTTACAGGCCCGTATGCGAGTACGGGCTTTTTTTTAATTTAACTAAACTTATGAAAAAAGTAGTTTTAACCCTGATTACTGTGGCGATGGCTGCAGGCTCAACGTTCGCGCAGGCGGATAAGGCTTTGGTCGAAGCACAAAAGAAGAGTATTGTCGAAGCTGTTAAAAAGACAGATGAAGCCGTTAAGAAAGCGCCCACGAAGCCACGTTTATGGTTAGAGCGTGCGGTAGCTTATTTTGATTTGGCATCATTTCCAGATTCGACATTAGCGAATACGGATTTGGATGCATCGTTTAAGGCATTGGATTACATTGCTGAGGCGGTAAAATTGGATACCAAAGAAGGCAAAAAAGGTTCTGTAGCGAAAGATGCGGAGAAATTATTGGAAGGTCGTGAGAAGGCTTATGGTGCTTTGATGAACATGGGGGTTATTAAATACCAAGGAAAAGATTATACATCTTCATTCCGTTACATGTCGAAAGCTTCAGAATTAGCTGCAAAAGATACAATCTCTGCGATGTATACAGGTGTTGTGGCTCAATTATGCCAAAAAGATGCTGAAGCACGTTCTGCGTATGAGAAATACATGAACATTGGAGGTAAAGATGTGGCTATCATTTATGGTTTGGCACAAATTTACAAAGGAGCGAAGGAAGAGGAAAAGGCATTAGCTTTGATCGATAAAGGAATTGAAATTTATCCTTCAAGCAAAGATTTGAAGAATGAGAAATTCAATATGTTGATCGCTTTCAATCGTATCGATCAGGCGATTGGCCAATTAAAAGAAACGATTGCCAAAGACCCGAAAGATGTAATGAACTTGTTCAATTTGGGTTTATTGTATGAAAATAAGACTAATACCTTGAAAGAAGAGGTTAATAAGATTGCAGATGCTTCGAATAAAGTGGCTGATGCACGTCGTAAAATTGCTTCGCACAAGGATAAGGCTGAGGTATATATCGATGAGTTGAAGCGTACAAAAGCTAAATTAAAAACGGTTAAACCAAACCAAAAGCCGGTTATTCAATCGCAAATCAACAAATTAGAAGCTTCGATTGCGAAAGATAATGAAGAATTAAAGGCATTAGAAGGGGAGAAGGCAGAAGCAGAGAAGGCAGTAGGGGATGAAGCAGCCAATAAAGCTAAAATTGCTGAATTGACAGGTAAAATTGATGCGTTGAAGCAAGAAACGCCAACTTTCTATGAGCGTGCTTTAGCAATTGATCCAGCTTATTATGATGCATTGTATCAAATGGGTGCATTTTATTTCAATGAAGGTGCTGAGATCAAGCGTGTTGTAAACGCGATGGATATGGATACCTATAAGAAAGAAGGAAAAGCTGTTGAGGAGAAATTAGCAGCGAAGTACCAACAAGCGATTCCATACTTTGAGCGTGCGTTGAAAGTGAAGAAAGATGAAGATTTGAAGGAGATTTTGAAGCAAGTTTATCGTGAGTTGAAGATCGATAAGCAAGTGGATTAATAGTCGTTAGACTTTGGACGATAGACTTTAGTCGTTTGTTAAAGAGCCTCAGGAATTTCCTGGGGCTTTTTTTATTTGGACGTTAGACGTTGGTCGTTAGACGTTTGTATGTAGAGACGCGATACTTCGCGTCTTAAGAACTAATAAGATGTTAATTTCCTCTTGCAAAGGTTTATTTTACCTTCTATTTAACATAATATAAATTATACAACAAATGTAAAAATTAGTAAGACGCGAGGTATCGCGTCTCTACAATATTGATTCTAACGTCCAACGACCAACGTCCAATTATTTATTGATTGGTAAATTCACCTTGAACGTTGTCCAGTCATTTATGGCTGAGCTCACAGAAATTTGTCCGTTGTGTAAATGAATAATTCGTTCGACTAATGACAAGCCGATGCCATAGCCCTTGGAATTTGCAGTATTTTCTCCACGGAAAAATGGTTGGAATATAAAGGGTAAATCCGCCTCAGGGATTCCTTTTCCTTCGTTTTTTACCTCAATTTCAATTTGATTCGCCCGGATGGCCAAGCTAACTTGTGCCTGATTATTTGGGCTGAATTTGCAGGCATTTTCGATTAAGTTTTTGATGGCTGTCAACATCAATTTCTCGTCGCCCTTCAACATCAATAGCTCCTCATCATCCGGCATGAATTTCGTATCAAAAAGCACTTTATATGTAGAATTTAGCTTTTGTGCCAAGCTTCGAGCCTCCCAAATTACCTCATCGATTCGGATGATTTGGAAGCCTGCTTGGTAATCGGTGACGCTGATTTTATTGAGTTCCAACAACGATTCCGTAATGGCGGCTAAATCCTGCGTATCTTCTAATACAGATGCAATGGTATGTTTATAATCCGCCGTATTTCGTTCATTTAATAAACTTACTTCCAATTGCGAGGAAATCTTCGTCAATGGATTCTTCAATTCATGCGAAACATTGGCAATAAAGGTCTTTTGAAAGCGAAAAGCACTCTCGATACGCTCCAATAATCGGTTGATCGTCGCCACCATCTTCCCTATCTCATCTTCTGAATCCGCAGATTCTAGGCGTTGTTCCAGCCGTTTGGGAGAAAGTAAATCCACTTGTTTAATGACCTCAGAAATGGGATTTACGGCCCTACCCGCGAAAAACCAGCCCGATATCACTACGATGAACACAAATAAGAGAAATAAGGCAATAAGGATGTTTTTCAAGTCTTTGGCATTCTCTGCAGAATATTGATCCACAGCACCTGCAAAAACGACGATTCGGCCTTCTGGAGTGACAAATACTGTCCCTAAAACCTCAAGATCTTCCACGCCAAAACGTACTTCCTTGCGTTTTAAGACTTCTTTCACGCGATTTACATCCACATGGAAGTTGATACTGTCATTCGAGCGGTAAATACGCTCATAACAGGTGTCATAAGCCATGATATTCTCCCGGTATAGAATGTCACGGTTAGCCCGGTCAATGATGCGTAATAATTTGGAATCTACTTGCTTGACGTTCACCAGCAATTCCGCTGCGGTATTGGCTTTTTGGCGCAGCCGACTATAAAATTTGTCCTTGTAGTTCTCTTGGGTAAACAAATAGATAATCAAATACGAAACGAATAGAATCGCAGAAACCAGGTAGGTAAATTGATATGTCAAGCGAGAACGGATCTGCATCTTACTCTTGTCTTAATATATAACCCATCCCAAATTGCGTGTGGATTAGCTTGCTTGGAAAGCCTTTATCGACCTTTTTACGCAAGTAATTCACATATACTTCGATCAAATTCGAACTTCCCTCGTCTTCTACTTCCCAGATATTTTCAGCTATTTCAGCTTTCGAAATGACCTTTTCTTGGTTGCGGAGAAAGTATTCCATTAATTGGAATTCTTTGGCAGTCAAATTGATTTTTTGACCTGAGCGGGTGACAATTTTACTGGTCAGATCCAACTCTAAATCGGCGAATTTCAGCACCTGGGCCTCAATTAACGTTTGATTTGAGCGCTTGATTAGCGCTTTAACACGCGCCAAAAATTCCTTAAAATCAAAAGGTTTAGCCAAATAATCATCGGCTCCTGCCTCAAATCCCACTAATTTATCGTCGGTGGTACTCAATGCTGTCAGCATCAATATGGGCGTCTGTATCCCTTCGGCACGCAATAATTTACACAATTCAAGGCCATTCATTCCAGGAATAATGATGTCCGAAATAATCAATTGATAGGACGTTCGCGTCGCTAATTGTTTCCCCATTAAGCCATCATAGGCGACATCTACGGTATAATGATTCTCTTCCAAGCCTTGTTTTAAGGATTGGACCGTCTTGGGTTCATCTTCGATTAGCAGGATTTTGATCATTTATTTCAGGAGGCTAACTAGATCAGCAGGCGAGTAATTGATGGATTTAAGTACTTTATTGTCCGACTTGCGATACACCTTCCAAAGGCCATTTTCTTCTTTAATTTCAGCTTCAGTACCATCTTTATCTTGGTAGAATTTAACGGTATATTCGGCTTCTTCGAGGCTCTGACAAGCTTTGGACATGTTGGAGCGTTGTACCTCATTGAACAAATCGACAAAGCGTTCTCCCAAACCAAATTCCAACACGGCACCTGATAATACATATTGTAAATCGCACAAAGCATCCGCGATTTCTACTAAATCATTGGCTGCAATCGCTTCTTTCAATTCATCCAATTCTTCCTGTAATAAGCTCACACGCAATGCACAACGCTCTGCACTCGGGATAGTCGGATTAGCTAAAATGGGTGCTCCAAAGGTTGTATGGAACTCGGCAACTTGATTTAATGAGTCTAATTTTTGCATAAAAACGGGTATTATGTTTAAAATTAAGCATTTAATTAGGCATTTCTATTAGGCAAATGGCTTATTGATTGGAGAAAATTCATATCAATTTGTAAACAATTTTGCCATTTGTACACATTATCCACAGTTATCCACACAAAAATGTGGATAAGTATATTTCGATTGTAACAGAATGTTCACAACTGTGGATAAGTCGTGGAAAAGTGGATAAGTCGGGAAAAGGGTAATTACATCGGCCGACTCTCCGAAAAAGTACCGTCGGTATAAAAAATTAATACCCGCTCGATTGTTTTTTCTAAACGTGGTGGAACAACAGGTGCAGTCGGCACTTCTTGGGGTGTCGAAACGGCTGTTTCTTTAGAACGTCTGAGATTTGATTGTACGATCGTTTGTTCAGGAGAATTATTTTTGGGCGATTCTGAGGGCGTTGGTAAAACGGCATCAAAAAGAGAAGGAGATGCAACTGGGCTTGGCTCTTTCGCAACATTCGAAACAAGCGAGGCACCTAGGCTACGATCTTCAAATAATAAGTCTTCGGCACTAATCTCAGGAAATACACGAAGAATCTTTTGAACAACGTCTAAGCTTGGTTTATTACGCCCAGAAAGAATGTGAGAAATGCTACTACGGGGAATACCTAATTTATCAGCAAATTGTGAAGCGCTTAATTGCTTGCGCTTAATTAACAATTCTATCTTCTCACTTAAATTCATAATTGTATTTTGTAAACGAATGATATTACAAAAGTAAATCAAAAATTAACAAAAACAAATTCAAGCGAGAAGACAAATGTGATTTACAAAAGTGAAATACAATCGTTATGCAAGGCAATTAGTTTACTTTTGTATAAAGCGCCAACTCCCTTTTTGAAGTCCTTTTTAGACATTCCTAATGCTTGGTAGATCTCTTCTGCTGGGCTCTTGTCATGTAATTTTAATACACCATTGTTATCCTTAATCGCATTTAAAATACGCTCAGCCTGGCTATCGATACGTACCATACCTACAGGTTCAAGGCGTAGATCTAATTTACCATCTGGCCGGATGTTAGCAATGTAAACAGGAGTCGATTCGCCAAATGTTAGATTTGTAAACACTTGGTTTTTAAATAACATTCCTATTTTACAATTGTTTACTAAGCATTTAATTCCTAGATCTGTATTTTCAAATGGAATTGCGTCAACTTTGTCTCCAATTGTAAACTCGGAGCCATCCGTTAAGGGAAGAAATTTCTCCACTCGGGCAGATGCAACAATCCGATCGGTTTGGCCATCTAAATAAACATAGACTAAATAAGAGCGTCCCACCGACATCTTTTGGAACTGTTGGCTGAAAGGAACAAATAAATCCTTCGCTAATCCCCATTCCATAAATACACCCAAAGGTGTAACCGCTTTCACTTCTAAATAAGCAAACTGATTAATTGTTGCTTTGGGTTTGAGTGTAGTAGCGATAATGCGGTCTTCCGAATCCCGGTAAATGAAAACATCAATGAATTGATCGATTTCATAGGTTTCTGGGACATACTGTAGTGGAAGTAGGATTTCATCCTCATAACCATCCAAATATAATCCGAATGGTACTTCCTTGATAATGCGTAGGTGATTGTATTCACCAATTTTTAATTCATTTTCCATAAAAAAAACCCGGTTGTTTGAACCGGGTTATAAAGGTAAGGAGATTTTGGTTTAGACTACCACATTGTTTTCGCGCAAGGCTTGATTCAATGAGGTTTTCAAATCTGTACTCTCTTTGCGTTTTCCTATAATCAAGGCACAAGGAACACCGTAAGTACCTGCTGGGAAGTTCTTTTGAATCGAACCTGGAATAACAACCGAGTTTTCAGGAACATATCCAATGTACTCAACTGGCTCTGGACCTGAAACATCAATAATCTTAGATGAACCTGTAATCGTCACGCCAGCACCTAAAACGGCTTTTTTGCCAATGTGCGCACCTTCTACGACGATACAACGTGAACCAATAAAGGCACCGTCTTCAATAATCACTGGAGCTGCTTGAGGTGGTTCTAATACACCACCGATTCCCACGCCACCACTTAGGTGTACATGCTTCCCGATTTGCGCACAACTTCCTACCGTTGCCCAAGTATCTACCATAGTTCCTTCGTCAACATAAGCACCGATATTCACGTAAGATGGCATAAGGATCGTTCCCTTTGCCAAAAATGCACCATATCGTGCTACAGCTGGAGGTACAACACGTACGCCCAATTCCTTATAGTTAGTCTTTAAACGCATTTTATCGTGGTATTCGAAAATGCCAACTTCACTTACTTCCATTTGGCGAATCGGGAAATACATCACGATCGCTTTCTTTACCCACTCATTTACTTGCCAGCTTCCATCGGCTAATGGTTCTGCAGTTCTTAATTCTCCTGCATCCACTTTTGCTACAACTTCTTCAATCGCAGCAACGACTGCAGGCGTATTTCTTGTTTCCGGAGCGTCCCACGCCGATAAAATGATCTGTTCTACTGAATTCATATGTTAAGTATCCAAAATTTGAAGATGCAAATTACCAATAAATAGGATTTTATCGAAGCGGATTAGGAAATTAAAAACGGATATTCTCTGCAAGAGACGCAATTATGTCCGAAAAACACAAGTAAATTTAACTTAAACTTTAATTAGTTAAGTCGCTGATTATCAGTTTGTTGATAAATTAAACAAAATAATATATGGAGGAAATTGTTGCTTAAAATTAGCAAAAAAGACAAATGACATTCTGTCACTCCCCTGCCCCACTGGATCCGTGTGACATTCGCTTATACAAATATGCAAAAATATCTTGAATAAAAAACGTATCCGAGCTAAAATTAGCTAAAAATATTATAATTGTCTATTTAGCTAAATAAAAATAATGCGTTTACAATTGTTGAATTGTGTATTTAAAACGATTACATAGCGGTTTTATTTCGATATTCTTGGAATTGTTCAATGAAAAAGCTATTTTTGATTTTTAATAAGGAAATCAAATTAATTCATTCAATGAAAAAAATTAAAGTTGCCATTAATGGTTTTGGTCGCATCGGTCGACTTACTTTCCGTCGTTTATTGGAAAAAGAAAATGTAGAAATCGTTGCTATTAACGATTTAACTGACAACGCTACTTTGGTACATTTATTAAAGTACGATTCAGTTCATGGACGTTTTAACGGAACTGTTACTTCTGATGCGGATAGCATTACTGTAAATGGTCACGTAATTAAAGCTTTCGCTGAGCGTGATCCTAAGCAATTGCCTTGGGGTGCTTTAGGAATTGATGTTGTGTTAGAATCAACAGGTCGTTTCATCGATCAAGATGGTGCTGGCCAACACTTAACTGCTGGTGCGCGTAAAGTAATTATCTCTGCTCCTGCTAAAGGTGATATTCCTACAGTTGTATTAGGTGTTAATGATGACACTTTGACGGATGATATGACAATCATTTCAAATGCTTCATGTACGACAAACTGTTTAGCTCCAATGGCTAAAGTTTTAGATGATGCTTTCGGAATCGAAAAAGGATTTATGACAACTGTTCACGCTTACACAGCTGATCAGAACTTACAAGATGCTCCTCACTCCGACTTACGTCGTTCTCGTGCTGCTGCTTACTCAATCATTCCTACATCTACTGGAGCTGCTAAAGCAGTTGGTTTAGTATTGCCACACTTGAAAGGTAAATTAGATGGTAACGCGATGCGTGTTCCTACTCCAGACGGATCTGTAACAGACTTTACTGCTGTTTTGAAGAAAGATGCTACTGTTGCTGAAATCAACGCTGCTTTGAAAGCTGCTGCTGATGGCCCAATGAAAGGTATCTTGGAATTCACGACTGACGAAATCGTTTCTATTGATATCATCGGAAACCAACACTCTTGTATCTTGGATTCTAAATTGACAACGGCTATGGGTAACCTAGTGAAAGTTGTTGGTTGGTATGACAACGAATTCGGTTATTCTTCTCGCGCTGCTGATTTGATCGCACGTGTTGGATAATTCATATTCGAATAATAAAAAAGAGGCCTAGGCCTCTTTTTTGTTTTGTATGCGTGCATAGTTAATCGAAAAGCCTTTGTCATACCAAATTTTTTCAAAGCGCGTCTTGATTCCAAAATGATCATCATTCCACTCGGACTCATAGAGATTTTTGGTTTCAGCCAAAATAGGTAATCCATGAGCTCGGAACTGCTCCATCGAATAATCGAAAAAAGGTTCTGAATCTGTTTTCAAATGGATGATTCCATCCGGTTTTAAGAGTCGTAAATATTTCTCCAGGAAAAATGGGAATGTCAGGCGCTTCTTCTCATCTCGATCCTTCATTCGGGGATCCGGAAAGGTAATCCAGATTTCATCAATTTCATTCGGTAGAAAAAAATCTTCTATGAATTGAATCTGAATGCGTAAAAATCCCACATTGCTTAAGCCTAATGCATCCGCTTCTCTACCACCGGCTGCTAATCTGTCTCCTTTGATATCAACACCAATGAAATTCATGTTGGGAAACAATTTGCCCAGGCCATTCGTGTATTCTCCCCGACCGCAGCCTAATTCGACCACGAGCTTATTGGAATTCTTAAAGTATGTCTGATTCCAATTTCCTTGGCAAGCGGAAAAGAATGGTTTCGGGGATTGAATTACATTTTCTAATCGCTCCGCCCATTCGTATTTATATGTTTTCTGTCTACTCAAAACGTTTCTTCTATTTCAGCTACTAAATATGTGCTGCCTGTAATTAAAATAAAATCGGATTCACTTTTGCGCGCAAGCTCAATGGCCTGATTCACATTTTCCGCTAATTGACCTGATAAGCCATGCCGACTAGCCATTTCCTGCAATTTGTCTGCTTTCAATGCTCGAGGATTTTGCGCCTCCGTGAATAGATAAGCTGCATCTTTTGGGAATAATTTCAACACCCGATCAATGTCTTTGTCGGCGACCATGCCTAATACGATGGTTAATTGCTTTGGTTGATATTGCTTTACTTGTTCCAATATCTGAGTTATCCCAGATTCATTATGTCCCGTATCAGCTACAATCCATGGGTTTTCCTGATAAACCTCCCAGCGACCTCGTAACATGGTATTTTTCCGACATGCAGCAATTCCTGATTGAATTTTTTGTATTTCAAATGGAATGATTCCTAATTCATTTAATTGCTCACACCAAGCAATCACGCCTCTCAGGTTATGGACTTGGTAAATTCCTGCATAGGGACTTTCCAAAGTAAATTTTCCCCAGGTATTTGTTCTTACTTCTAATTGCATGCCTGCTTTAGTAAACTCAGGATCACCTACCTGTACCTGTTCACTGGCAAATCGAAGGTTAGCATGTTCGGAATTAGCTTTCGCTTGAAAAATTGCGGTTGTTTCTACCTGCTTTTCACTCACGCAAACGGGTGTATTGGCTTTGATTATACCCGCTTTTTCGCCTGCAATTAATGTGAGACTATCTCCCAAAATATCCTGATGATCGTAACCAATGTTGGTGATTAAACATCCAAGTGGATTGATGATGTTAGTGGAATCCAGTCGACCGCCTAAACCCGTTTCAATGATGGCGAAATCAACTTGTTGTTCCTTGAAATATTGGAAGGCCATGATCACTGTCCATTCAAAAAAACTGGGACGAATGGATGCCAATAAAGGCTGGTACTTGTCAAAAAAATCGACAATCCATTGTTTATCAATCTCTTGTCCATTGATTTTGATTCGTTCGGTAAAGGATTTAAGGTGTGGGGATGTATAAAGCCCTACTTTATAGCCGTGTTCCTGTAAGATGGACGCCATAAAATGCGAACTGCTCCCCTTGCCATTCGTACCCGCAATATGCAAGGACTTAAATGCCTCGTGCGGATTCCCTAATTGGGCCGAAAGACTCTCAATATTACCTAAGCCGGGTTTGTAAGCCTTTTTTCCCTCCCGATGAAACACCGGTAACTGAGCATACAAGAAGTTGATGACTTCTTCAAAACGCGTCATAATTAGTTGGTAGGCACAATTTTGATCGTCTTAAATCCGCTGGCTCCCCGACTAATACCGTCACTCTTTGGATAAAAACGTGCGTTCTTAATCAATTTTTTATAGCGCTCAGCTAACGATAATTTCACGTTGGTGCGATCAATACGGATCTCTGTCACATTACCTTTTTCATTGATGCGAATAAAGAAAGTGATTTCGCCTGTTTCAGAACCGTTATCAATGCCATTCAACGATTTGGTATCGAATGTCCAATCTTGTGCAATTTTGCCTTCTCCGCTGCCAGCGCCTGAACCATTGCCGTTTCCACCGCCTCCGATCCCTGTGCCGTTCCCCTTACCTGTTCCTGATCCAGAGCCTGTACCTGTTCCACTGCCTCCCGTTGTTGCCCGTGGAGAACGTTTTCCCATCGTTAGATTCAAATCTACTACGGGCTCAGCTTCTTTTTCTTCTTTGGCTACGACTGGTGGACTTTGTTTCACCGTTACAGGACTTTCTACTGTACTTGTCAGCGGTGGAACTGTGTTAGCTTGCTCAGCCTCAGTTGTCTGTGTAATTTCTTGTTGGGATTGAGACTCAGGTGCTGGTGGTTCCTGCTCGAATGTAATTTCACCTGCATTCCCATCTTCCATGCTTGGAATTTTAGGTGTAGGTGATTCGTTCCAAATTTGAACTTGCCAAATCAATAAAAACAACACGGCATTAATAAGCAAAGTGATGACGAATGCCTTACGTTGATTCTTTTTCTCAAAGTCTTTTTGTGAATAGCTGATGCTCATATCTTATCTTTTGTAAACCCAAATATCTAATTTCTTTTCTGCCTTCAAGCGTGCCGCCGCAGCATAACCCGCATCAAAATCCGCCACTTCTCCTACACTCACGCGGTAATGCCCCTCACCTGCTTGTTTCTCAATAATTTGTACATTTTCAAATCCTTTGGCCACAAGTTCCGCCTGGCAAGTCGCCGCTTTTGCTTCGGTTTTAAAACTTCCAGCCACTAAAAATATCCCTCCAGATACAGGCTCTGCAATTTCTTCCTGAACTGCCGCTGCTACCGGTTCCTTTTTAGGAACTTCTGTGATAGCTATTTTCGCAGGAGCTGCTGGTTTTGTTTTCTTAATCCGAATTGTCAAGGGACTAAACGAACTATTTACATAGCGCGAGTTAGGTTCAGTCAAATAATAAGCTGCAATTCCTCCGAATAAAAATGCCAATAACACATAGGTGTAAAATTGATGCTGACGTGTACGTTTCGGAGCGGGTTGGATTGTTGGCATATCAACAGCCGACTTCTCCACTGGGCTTTCTTGCAAAACTGGTTTCTTTTTAACCTGTCCGATAGATACGGGAGCCAAGCCATATTGATTTAAATCAAAATTGATCGATTGATTCGGTTCAAATTGCAATCTACCTGATTTGCTCAATTGGAAAGTCCCAATATTCCCAAACTGAAATTGCTTATCAGCCTTAATTTGAGATGATAGAGTTTCAGCGAATTTATGAACGGCTGTGAAAGCTTGTTTTTGACTAATTCCTTTTTCCTTTGCCCAACTCGTAGCTACTAATCCGTCATCTGAACGTAGGCGTTCATTGAACGCAACCCACTTGGATTTAGGATGAATTACCTGCGCATCATCCAATTGAAAATCTTGTGTATTCAGCACAAAACCCCCAAAATTTGGGATTATCACACAATCGTGTGTATAGAGCAAATGCTCAATAAATGCGATCATCGGATTCATTGTTGTCATGATTAAAACGAATAAGCAACCCCTACCGTGTAATTAAGTCCTTGGCTGATATAGTTCAAATAGCGTTGGTAATTTTTACCCAATAAGTTATTTGCGCTCACGGAAATGTTGAATTTCTTCGTGATCAAGTAATTCACTTTCAAGTTTAAATCGATAATGTCATCCATTTGTTCTGCCTTGGGAGTCAAAGACTTTTCAAAGCTGTATAAACCTGAAACGTAGAACAAGTCAGGTGAAACGATGATTTTATCTTTAAAGGTAATTGAGTTTGTAAATGATAAATTCATCATCGGACGATGAATCGGTTTATCAATTGTTGATAAATCGGCAGCATCATAAACTAAATCTTGGTATGTGTTAAAATCATACTTTAAGATCGACAAGACTTTATCAAATGTCTGGTAATTTACCTGACCTGACATATTGAATACCTTGGCCGACTTTTCTACTTTGGTATTGGCATAGATTAGTTCAAAATGCGACGGGTCTGATGTTGAATTCAAGAACATGGCCAAGTTATTGTACTCTGCATAGCCAAATTTCAATTCAAAATCTAAATTACGTTCATTAGAACCCTTAATTCCTCCATAGATGTTAGAACTTTGTGTTGTATTCTGCAGGTTTGGTGCTAATCTTGGTTCTAGCCAATTATTCTCACTGGTAAATTGGTTATAGCTATTGAAATAGGTCTCTCCGCCCAATCCCACAAAAACATGTAAGAAGTCAGTTGGCTTGAAATCAACTTTTAACAACGGAAATAAACGCGTTTTATTCAACGATAGATTCGCATCTTTTTCATTAACAATATTCAATCCCCCTGTAACGGCCAAACGATTGTTTTTGTAAAGGAAAGTAGGTTTCACGCGGTATAACTCACGGCGATTATTTACAAAAGCAGATGTAAATGTATTCTCCGACATATTCATTTCCCCAGTTAAATAGGCTGAGAAATTATCTGTTACCCGCAAAATACCTTGTAATTTACTGTCCCAAATCCACTCCTTACTTGTGTAATTATTTGTCAAATAGGTCAAACCGGAGGTCGCAATGTAATCCCACTTAACATCCTTTTTTGAATTGGAAATACTACCCGAGTAATTGAATCGGTTATAAGCGATTTCTAAATCTTTGATAAACGGAACGGAAGTAAAGGCTTCTTCTGGTCGGCCATAGTAATTATTTTCTGTACGTTTAAAGCTTATTTGACCATCTAGGAAATAGTTTCCTGTAAAGGTTTTGCTGTAAACTTTGGCTTCATTCTCATTGCGGCTTGAATTGCCCATGCTGACTGGACCCCTACGGTTAGCATCGTGATTGATGTAAACTCCTTGGAATTGATTCTCTTTGGGAGTAAAACCAAAGTGACCGTTCAACAAGGTATGTCCATAATTTCCCGCGCCAATTTTTACTAAATTTTTAAATTTAGGTCCAAAAGAAGATACTAATTCATCCCCTTCACGCGGACCAATAATCGAAGTCGTTAATAAGGTATTGCTTGTCGCATCCCATTTCCGGTCAAAAAACTCATACTTCATTTTCCGACCTTTCTGCGTGTTTTCAATCTCATTTAAGGGTTCGAAATTACGCGAAATCTGCGGCTGAAGAACAATTTTACGTTCTTTTTCCAAAATGATGTCATCATTTTGAATGTTACCTTCTTTCTTGTCTTGAGCAAATAAACCAGTGGATACCCCCAGCATGAGCACACTACAAATGATCAATGGATTCGTTTTCATTTGAAATTTCATATTCAATTATTTTAGGGGTAAGCTTTTTAATGTTGTTTTAGCTAATTCAATGACTTCATTGTCGGTTGAATTATCAATGACTGATTTCAAGATGGCTTTCGCCTGTGGAAGATTCTTCATGGATACGAAGTTGGTCGCTAATAAAATATATGCTCTTCCCATCACCGCATCAGATGCCTCAGCAAATTCGTTTTTAAACTTATTGCTAATCATGTCATTCGATTCCTTGAACTTACCCGCTTGGGTTAATTGCTGTGCCAACTGGTATTGCGCTTCCGCTCCAATATCCCCTTTCGGATCTAAAGCAATGGTTTTGTTTAACCATTCTGTGCGTAATGCGACAGATGCACTATCTGAATAGGCTTCTGCTATTCCCCGACTCATTTTCGCTTTTTCTTCCGTGCTATATAGATTCAAAGGTTCTACTTCCGTGAACACTTTGGTTACAGAGTCTAATTGTTTAGCAGCATAGAAAGATTTGAAAATATTATTGTATGCATTCAATTGATTCTCAACTTCCGGATTCTTGCTTGCATGTAAGCGGTAGAAAGCAGCGGCCTCATTGGTATTGCCTGCATTGTTTGATAACTCTGCTGCACGTAAAATTGCTTTGTTTACTTGCGGGTGCGCATTTTGCTCAATCACTTTTTTGTATGCTAGCAATGCTTCAGTGGAATCTTTAATCTGATCGGCTGCATCAGCAATTAAGAAATAAGCTTCTACCACATTTTCATCCGTTGGGTATTTAGCAACGAACTCTTTCAAAGCAGGAATCGCTTTATCAAATTTCTTACCATCATAAATACCTTTTGCTGCACTGTATTTCAAATCCATCGATTCTGCATCCTCTACAGCATTTGTTGCGCTTTGGTAGTTTTCTAGAACTTGACCAAACTCCTCTGGTCGGCCTACTTTAATCAAGTTCTCTTGTAATCCAATCAAGGCATCTTTCGCAATTTTATCACCTGAAAATTCATTGATGATACGCTTGTAATCGGCTAAGGCTTGCTCGTATTGTTCCGTATTGGTATAAGCTTGCGCACGCTTTAAGATGGCTGATGATAAAAACTCACTCTTGGTTTTGGCCTCAATGATGTCTGTAAATCCCGCAATCGCTTCTTTATAATTATGTCCGTTAAATAAAATTAAGTTCTCTTGATACAAGGCATCTTCGGCATATTTCGACTCGGGGAAATTGCTTCGAACTTGTTTGAACGCTTGGCGTGCTTCTGCATCGCGATTCAAATAACTTAGAGTCATTCCTTTTTGGTATAAAGCATAATCCTTCTCTGATTTCGCTAATTCCGCCGCTTGACTGTAATATGTCAAGGCATCTTGGTATTTACGTGAAATCAAATAGGTATCTGCCAAACGAATCAAGATCGTTGGATTGTTTTTCGCATTCGGCGTAGCCTTTAAACGGTCTACATAGGCTTTAAATAAATTGTTCGCCTTGCTGAATTCCTTCGTATTGAAATATGCAAATGCTAAACCAATGCGAACTTGTTGGATGAAATCTTCGGTTTGCCCCTTTCCACTCAAGAGCGGATTATACAATTCAATTGCATCTTCAAATTTCTTCAATTGGCTTAATGCTTCCGCTTTTCCTAAGGTAGCTAAAGCGGTGTAGCGCGCTGATTGCGCTGTCTCTATCGACTTATTAAATAAATCAATGGCCGTATCAAAACGTTCATCATTATACGCTCGAACTCCTAGATTGTAGCTCAAGGTTTGGTATGCTTCGTTTAAACGTGCAGAACGATTGGTGATCCCCTTCAAATAGGTCAAGGCAACTTCTAAGTTGTTTGAGTTTAAAAAGGCGTCTGCAACTAACTCTGTCGCTTCCTCAGCAAATTTGCTTTTAGGGAATTGTACATTAAAAGCCTGGATTTCTTGAATCGTTTCAGATGCATGCCCTAGGTCCAATTGCACTTTGGCATGGTTAAAGGCTGCTTCTTCTTGGATCGCAGCATTAAATGGCAATTTCTTTGCCACCTCGAAGGCATCTAATGTGGCTGCTAAATTACCGGCATTTAATTGCGCTAAAGCCAATGTGAACGCAGCATATTGACTTAAACTATCTTTGGCAGCTAATAAACCATTTAATTGATTCGCCGACTCATTGAATTTCTTCGTACGATAAAGCGAGTATCCCAATCGATACTGAGCTAGTGGGTTAATTTTACCATTGCTTGCACGAATTAAGACCTCATAGCTTTTCGCTGCTTTTTCGAATTTGTCTAATTTGAATTGCACATCGGCTACTAATTGAGATAATTCATCTACTCGATATCCTGAGTTCTTTTTCGCTAAAATCGGTTCGGCATAATTCAATAAATCAGCAAATTTGGATTGATTGAAATAACACAAGGCAACCCAATTAGCGATTTCGCGACGGTATTTACTGCTACCCTCCGCTTTCATGAAGTCTGGGGCTGCATCCGCATAACGTTTATCGTTAAATTGAATGATGGCCGCATAATAGGCAGCTGAAAATGCATATTCTTCGTCTTGCTCTGTTTTGATGTCATTGAACACGTTCAATGCATCTACATAATTTTTCAACTCATAATATGCTACCCCCAAACGGTATTTAGCCTCTAAATTCGTATCTGACGAACGAGATAGGTATTTAATCGCTTTGGCATAATCCCCATTATCGTAAAAGAATGTTCCTATTCCTCTCAATAATTTAACTGCCTGTGGATGTTCAGGGTTGTTTGCAACGAAACGTTCCGCAAGAATTTCTGCTTCCGGCTGGCTCATGTACAAAGAACACATGGTCATGTAGTATTCAGCAAGTACTTTTTGCCCCGACTGCTCATTGCTCATCGGTTCGATACTTCCTAGATAGGCATTGAATTCTTCACGCGCTGCAACATAATTTTTTGCATCGAAATATTCTTTCGCTTGGCGAAAGTGCAAGGTTTGATCCTTATAAATGAAGGTTTGCTGTGCTTGTGCACAAAAGCTTATGCCAGAAATGAATAGACCTAAGATCCAGCTTGTTGATTTTTTATTTAGTCGCATTATAATTTGATTACAGCATGCACAATTAATCAAAAATACGATTTTTCTTTCAAAATATTGTTGGCCTTTCTGAAAATATTTTCAAGGTTTTTAGGCTTTAAATGTCCAATTGATAAAAGATATGGCGTATTTTTTTAATTTTAGTTTTTCAATTTCATCTAATAAACGATAAACCTATGTATTTGAAGAGATTAGGTCTTCTAGGCCTATTATTCCTTGGATTTAATTTGAGCGCGGCGCCGATTAAACACCTCATCCAAATGCCGAATCCCCAATCACATTATTTCGATGTGACCACAACCTTGGATGTTAGCAAGGAAACTGGTCGCTTCATAGAATTGAAGATGGCAGCATGGACACCTGGCTCCTATTTGATCCGTGAATTTGCCAAAAATGTCGAGCAAGTTTCCGCACAAAGTGGAAATTCGATGTTGCCCATTTCCAAAATTTCAAAAAACACGTGGCGCATTGCTTTGCAGCCTGGAATCAAAACGGTTCAGGTGCATTACCAAGTGTATGCCTATGAATTATCCGTTCGGACCTCTTTCCTGGATGACGTGCATGGCTACATCAACCCGGCAAGTGTGCTTTTATATGTTGCCAAATGGGCTAAACAGCCACAAGAATTAAGTATTGTTCCTCACAAAGACTTCAAAAAAGTGTCCACAGCCTTAAAAAATGTAGGTGGTTTCAACTACATCGCCAAGGATTTAGACGAGTTGATCGATTCGCCGATTGAAATTGGGAATCAACAGGTGTGGAATTTTAAAGTGAATAATATCCCTCACCAAATTGCCTTTTTTGGTCAAGCCAAAGTGGATTCTTTGAAGTTTATTGCTGATGTGACGAAGATGGCGGAGACGGCCCAACAAGTAGTTGGCCAACATCCATGTGATCATTATGTATTCATCATTCACAATATTCAGCGTGGAACGGGTGGATTAGAGCATTTATATTCGACGACTTGTTCGGTTTCTCGTACTGCTTACGAAAGTCCAGCAGGATATCAGGGCGTATTAAACCTTTTGGCACATGAATACTTTCACCTTTGGAACGTGAAACGTATCCGTCCAATCGCCCTAGGGCCTTTCGATTATGAGAACGAAAACTACACGCATAACCTTTGGTTTTCAGAAGGAATCACAAGTTATTATGCGGATGTTATTAATCTACGTACCAAAATGGTTGCTCCTGATGCTTATTTAAGCGATTTGGCCAAAGATATCGCAGGGGTTGAAAATACACCGGGTACACAAATCGAATCTGCGGCATCTGCTTCTTGGGATGCTTGGATTAAATATTACCGACCCAATGAAAACTCCCGAAATTCAACCGTGTCTTATTATGACAAAGGTGCATTGTTAGGGGGCATCTTAAATATGTGGATCATTCAAAATACGAATGGTGCGAAATGTTTGGATGATGTGTTCCAATTACTTTATAAAAACTATTATTTGAAGCAAGGTCGTGGTTTTACGGATGCCGAATTAGAAAATGCATTCAGTACGGTGGCTGGAACTTCGGCGGCTGGATTCTTCAAGGATTATATCTATGGAGTTAAAACTCCGGATTACGCGGCCATTTTTAATCAATTTGGTTATACTTGGTCGGATACGAATGTGGGTAAATCAGTTCCATTTGCCGGTTTTACAGCAACAGCTGGTCGCATCACTTCCATATATAAGGGAAGTCCAGCTTTTGTGGCGGGCTTGAATGTTGGGGATGAAATCGTCCAAGTAAATCAAGCCGAATTTGCCGGTTTGGATAAATTAATAGCTGATAAAAAAGTAGGTGATGTGCTAAGCTTCCGCGTGAAACGCGATGGTTTGGAACGTACGTTTGAATTAACGATAGTACAAACGCCTTTGAAAGCATTTGCCATTCAGTCGGTAGAAAATCCGACAGCGAGCCAATTGGCTTTGCGCAAAAAGTGGTTGAGCCTTTAATTAATTTGCTTACCCATTTCAGCATACATTTGCTGAAAGGTTGTTATCACAAATGTTTGAAAGGAGGAGCTGGTTGCCAGCTCCTCTATTTCTTTTTGGCCTCCTACATCCAAAACCGAGAATTTATAACTTTGCTCGAGTTGGGGCGTCTCAAATTTCAGAATGTATTTTGAATTCCATTCAAAAAGCGAGATGCGCATTTTGGGATGCGGGATTTCTTTAATGAAATGCATTAATCGTGGATGATTTTTACGCTTTGAATCTTATCTCCTTCGCGTACTTGATCAATTACGTCTAAGCCTTCTACTACTTTACCGAAACACGTATGTTTGCGATCTAAGTGTGCTGTATTATTTCTTGAGTGGCAAATAAAGAACTGAGAACCTCCTGTGTTAGGTCCACGGTGTGCCATCGATAAAACACCACGGTCATGGAACTGATTGTTTCCTGTTAATTCACATGGGATCGAATAACCTGGTCCACCTGCTCCTGTTCCATCCGGACATCCTCCTTGAATTACGAAATCAGCAATCACACGGTGGAACGAAAGTCCGTCGTAAAATCCTTTTTCAGCTAAATCAATGAAGTTTTTCACGTGAATAGGTGCATCTTCTGTATAAAATTCGATTTTCATTAACCCTTTGTCGGTCAACATTTCTGCGTATGCCATCTTTTTTTAATTAAATTTGAGCCACAAATATAAATATTAAAATGAAAACGAGGTACTTCATCCTGCTATTGTCGATTCTTTTTACTGCCTGCCAAACGGATAGCGATAAACAAGAAGCAACTAATTTTTTCTTGCGCGGCAATACGAAATACAAGGAGAAAGAATACCACGAAAGCATTAAGTGGTACACAGAAGCTGTACAAAAGCAAGCACAATTCCCTGATGCGTATTATAATCGGGGTTTGGTTTATCAAACGTTAGAAAAAAATGAAGAAGCCTTAGCTGATTTTAGCAAAGCGGTCGAGCAGGATGCCTCCTTCGCTCCCGCCCTGTTCAAGAAAACAGAAATCTTGCAATCGATGGATCGGATTGATGAGGCGTTAGCATCTGCGGAGGTTTTGGTTAAGAATTTTCCAGATTCATCGGCCAACTGGTCATTGCAGGGCAATATTCAAATGCAAAAAAGCTTATGGAATGAGTCTTTAGCTTCATATGATCGTGCCTTGGCATTGGATAAGAACTCGGTGGAGACAATGATCAATCAAGGAGTTGTCTATCAGGAATTAGACCAATTGGATTTAGCGGAAAAGATGTTTCAAAAGGCTTTAGCTTCGGGGAAGTTTAAGGATTTGATTTACAACAATTTAGGCTATTTAGAGATTCGTAGAATGCATTGGGATTTGGCGAGTAAATATGTGAAGCAGGCATTGGCGATCGATCCTAAAAATCCCCTGTATGTAAAGAATTGGGAACGTATTCAGCAAAAATCAATGCTTGAATAGTGCCATGTAGGCTTGTAATGCTGCTGTATTTTCGGTGGAATCGGTAAAAATTTCCAAAACTTTTCCGGTTGTGCCCGGTGCCCAAAATTCAGGTAAAATTGAATTCAATTCGCTGAAATTCTGTGCTTTATGGTAAGTTAGTCCCGCGTCTTTGGCCGTATTTTCCGCCGTGTTATTTTGCTTGGTAACCATGAATTCGCTCAGCTCTGCTAAGTCTTTCGCTCCATCCAAAATCTGGAATATCGCCCCGCCAGCATTGTTCATGACGATAATGCGCAAATTTGATCCTAAATAATTGTTCCAAAGCGCATTGCGGTCGTATTGGAAAGATACATCGCCTAAAAGAGCGACAGTTAGTTTGTCGGTCGACTGACTTGCCCCCACCGCTGTGCTCAAACTTCCGTCGATGCCACTCGTACCCCGATTTGAGAATACCTCGGTGCCATGTAATTTGGCTTCCGTCCAATTGATGTAACGAATTGCTAATGAATTACCCACATGAATATCCACATCCTGCTGCGAAATTTGTTGGATGATGGCATTATAAATGTGTAATTCATTCCAGGCTTTCTTTTCAAAAAATGCTTGTTGAATCGCAGGATTCCATGTTTTAAAGCTTGGATTAACATGTAAATCTTTGCTTACAAGTTCCTTAAGTACAGACACATTGTCCGTTTGAATGACATCTGTTAAGGACTCAAAAGGATCCGGTCTTTCGATGGGATTCGGGTGAACGAGGTAGGATTTCGTAGGTTTAAATCGACGCATCATTTGCTTGATGCGTTTGCTGACAAATGATTTTCCGAAATGCAGGTGAAAATCTGCCTGGTAATTAGGCCAAAGCGCTTCATTTGCCAATAATAAGTCATGATGAAGTTCACAGGCAGCAGGCAAATTCGCAGTTGCATCACCAATAACCGGTATGCCTTTTAAGGCTAATTGTTCGAAAAGTTCATTCTCCACTTTATCGTAAGGGCGTTGGCCTACGGTAATCAAGCATTTTTGATTTGAGATATCCGCTAGTATGCTTTTATCCCATTTAAAAACTTGATTCACAGTTTGAGAAGCAGTTGGACTCGTTCGAAAAGGTAGCTCCTCTCCTTTTGCCGGATAAAACGGTTCGGCAATCGGGATGTTCATATGAACAGGTCCTTGTGGGAAATGGATAGCTTGTTGGACCAATTGATGCGGTTTAAAAGCCTCAAAGGATTCAAAATGCTTGACATGTTTGCCGTATAAATGATTTTGGTAAATGGTTTGACCATCCCATTGTCCAATCCACTCAGCGGGCCGGTCGGCGGTCAACACAATCAGTGGGACTTCTTGAAAAAAGGCTTCCACCACTGCCGGTGCAAAATTCAATCCCGCTGAACCCGAAGTACAACAAAGGATGACGGGTTTCTTGGATTTTAAGGCTAATCCTAATCCAAAAAATCCCGCAGAACGCTCGTCGGCAATCGAATAACAACGAAACCCGCCGTGGCGGACAAGTGCCAACATAATAGGCGCATTTCGGGAACCAGGGCATATAACTGCTTCATTTACACCTTGTTGGTATAAATCATCAATCAAATCCACAAGTCCTGCTGGGTAGGCCATAGCAAAAAAAAGCCTCATAAGAGGCTTTTAAAAATTATCCAAGATATGTTTTTAATGCTTTGCTACGTGAAGTATGACGGAGTCTGCGAATCGCTTTCTCTTTGATTTGTCTTACACGTTCACGTGTCAAATTGAATTTCTCCCCGATTTCCTCAAGAGTCATCGCATGCTCTCCATTTAAACCAAAGTAAAGCGTTACTACGTCCGCTTCGCGTTGTGTTAATGTAGATAGCGCACGTTGAACTTCTCTACGCAATGAGTCGTTGATTAATCCTGAATCCGGTTTGTCTTCCGAATCATTTTCTAGGACGTCTAACAAAGAATTTTCTTCTCCTTGTACGAAAGGTGCATCCATGGATACGTGACGACCTGAGATTTTCAAGGTATCAACAACCTCACCTGTGGAAATTTCCAATACTTCGGCTAATTCTTCAGGAGATGGTTCACGTTCAAATTTTTGTTCTAATTCCGAGAAAGTCTTTGAGATTTTGTTCAAAGAACCTACACGGTTTAAGGGTAAACGAACGATACGGGATTGTTCTGCTAATGCTTGAAGGATCGATTGACGAATCCACCATACTGCATACGAGATAAATTTAAATCCACGTGTTTCATCGAAACGTTGCGCTGCTTTAATCAAACCTAAGTTACCTTCGTTGATTAAATCACCTAAGCTCAAGCCTTGATTTTGGTATTGTTTCGCTACCGAAACCACAAAACGCAAGTTGGCCTTCGTTAAACGCTCCAACGACAATTGATCCCCATCACGGATTTTCTGCGCGAGGATTACCTCTTCATCCGGAGTTAATAAATCGACTTTACCGATTTCCTGCAGGTATTTATCAAGTGATTGACTTTCCCTGTTGGTAATTTGTTTGCTAATTTTTAGCTGTCTCATAGGATCTTACAACAGATTGAATGGGCAAAAGGTTTCGCTTTTGCCCATTAATTGAAAATATTACTCCGCTTGTGCGGGAGCTTCTGGTTTTGGTAAAAGAACTTTGGCAGATAAACGGAATTTGCCCGTTTTCTTATCTACCTCAACTAATTTTACTTTCACTTTATCACCTTCTTTGAAAACGCCGTCCATCGTATCGATACGATCCCATGATATTTCAGAGATGTGCAATAAACCGTCTTTTCCTGGAAGGAATTCAACGAATGCACCGAAAGCTTGGATATTCTTCACTTTTCCTTCGTAAACCTCTCCTACTTCCGGAACGGTTACGATGTTTTTCACCATACGAACAGCGTGAGCCATGGCTTCGCCGTTAGAAGAGAAGATGCTTACGTATCCACCATCTTCTTTTTCTTCAATCGTTACCGTAGCACCTGATTGTTTTTGGATATCTTGAACGACTTTACCACCTGGTCCGATTACCGCACCGATTTGGTCTTTCATGATTTTGATTACCGTAGCACGTGGAGTTTGAGGCTTGAATTCAGCACGAACAGCCGGCATCGCTTTCTTCATCTCGTTCAAGATGTGTAAACGACCTTCTTTTGCTTGTGTTAACGCTTCTGCCAAAACTTCGTATGACAAACCTTGAACTTTGATGTCCATTTGGCAAGCCGTGATACCGTTTTCAGTACCTGTAACTTTAAAGTCCATATCGCCCAAGTGATCTTCATCACCTAAGATATCAGATAATACTGCGTATTTACCTGTTTTAGAATCGGAGATCAATCCCATCGCGATACCTGAAACAGGCGCTTTGATTTGAACACCAGCATCCATTAAGGCTAAAGTACCCGCACAAACAGTAGCCATCGATGATGAACCATTTGATTCTAGGATATCAGAAACAACACGTAATGTATAAGGGAATTGCTCCATAGGAGGCAATACTTTCTTAATCGCACGCATGGCCAAGTTACCATGACCTACTTCACGACGTCCTACGCCACGGTTTGGCTTAACTTCACCTGTTGAGAAACCTGGGAAGTTGTAGTGCAACATGAATTTATTGTAACCTTGTGTCATCGGTTGGTCGATGATTTGTTCATCCATCTTCGTACCCAAAGTAACAGTTGTCAACGATTGCGTTTCACCACGTGTAAACACAGATGAACCGTGTGGCGTAGGTAAATAATCTACTTCACAAGTGATTTGACGAATTTCGTTCAATTTACGACCATCTAAACGGTAACGCTCTTGCAATACCAATTGGCGCGCCGCTTCTTTTTCGATATCATGTAAATAAACTTTCGCTAAGGAAATGTTTACGGTGTGATCTTCAGGTAATGAAGCGATAAACTCATCTACGATGGCTTTGAAAGCTGCTTTACGCTCTTCTTTCTTCGGATTAGCTTGTTTTGCAACGGCTAAATACTTCTCATAGTAGTTTTTCCACAATTCAGCACGTAACTCTTCGTCATGTGTTTCGTGTGAATAAACACGTTTTTCTGTCTTACCGCAAGCAACGGTTAATTCGTTCAATGCTTGGCATTGTAATTTGATTGCATCGTGCGCGATACGTAAAGCTTCTAACATTTCTGTTTCTGAAACCTCATCGCCTTCGCCTTCCACCATCAAAATGTCATTTGCATTAGCTGCAACGATTAATTCTAGGGAAGCACCAGCTAATTCGCTTACACTTGGGTTAACTTTATATTCTCCGTTGATTTTCGCAACGCGAACTTCTGAAATAGGACCATTGAATGGGATATCCGATACTGCTAAAGCAGCAGCAGCAGCTAAACCTACAAATGCATCAGGTAAAACCTCGGCATCTGCTGAGATTAAATTGATTAACACTTGTACATCCGCATGGTAATCATCTGGGAAAGTTGGTCGCAAAGCGCGGTCAACTAAACGAGAGATAAGGATTTCATAATCTGAAAGGCGTGCCTCTCTTTTTAAGAAAGATCCTGGGATACGTCCATTAGACGCAAATTTTTCTTGATAATCAACTGATAAAGGAAGGAAATCAACGCCTTCTTTGGCCTCTTTGTTTGCTACAACGGTAGCGAGCAGCATCATATTTCCCGACTTGATAACAACAGATCCATCCGCTTGCTTGGCTAACTTGCCAGTTTCAATTTGGATTTCCTTGCCATCAGGCATTGAAATATGCTTTGTAATGATGTTAAATGACATACGTTTCGGAATAAATTTTCACGCAACCTTGCGTGAGTAGAATGTTTGTTTGATGAATTCAAACGGGGTAAAAAGAAATAAAACAGGGCTCCTAAATGAAAGGAACCCTGCTTGTATTTATTTACGAATACCTAATTCAGCAATGATCGCACGGTAACGTGAGATATCAGTACGAGTTAAATAATCAAGTAAACGACGACGCTTACCTACTAATTTCAAAAGTCCTAAGCGTGTGCTATGGTCTTTCTTGTTTTTCTTAAGGTGCTCAGTCAAATGATTGATTCTGAATGTGAATAACGCAATTTGCGACTCAGCAGAACCAGTATCGATTTTTGACTTTGCTTTCCCTTTTGATTCGAAAATCGTTTGTTTTACTTCGGGTGACAAATACATCTTTTACCAGTTTATAAAGTTTGAAAAATTAATTCGCAAAAGTACATAGAATTGTCGGAACGCGCAAATGCTTAGCTTGAATATTTCTGCCGACGTGTTTTCCAACTTTTCATGCGTTCCCAAAGAACCCGGTAGAAGTCGGATTCGAACAATCGGGAATCATTCAATGCGATTTTTAAGAAATACGTACCAATGATTGTTAAGAGACCATTGGATATCCATGCGCCAATCTCTACGAGCACCTTCCCTTCTTTAGCCATTTTGTCGCCTTGTTGGGTTAAGATATACATTAAGATAAAGAAAGACACCGCTACAACCACCGGCACACCAAATCCTCCTTTTTTAATAATAGCTCCTAAAGGTGCCCCTATCAAGAACATCACTAAGATGGCGAGGGATGTTGTGAACTTCTTATGCCATTCTAAACGGGTGGTTTTGAGTTTGTCTTGACGCGTTTCTAATGAAGTTAAGTTGGTTTGCGCGAATGTCTGCATGTTTTGCACTTGCTGAATCGCGATATCCATGGGATCGCGCGCCGTTTTTTCCGCTAATCCTTTCTTTAGTCGGCCTGTTACCCATTTGGTATTTTTGACTACTTTGATCGATTGGTTGATGGGTTTATGGAAATAAAGGAAATTAGGGCCTAATGCTCCAATGAATCCTTTTTTCATGATGCGCATGACACGTCGCAGTGAATCTTCGTCGGCTTGCAACTGGATATTATTGCGCATGATTTCATAATGTGCGAATTGGCTTTCTTCGGTTTTATGAAGGTCAAAGGCGTCCAATGACATGACGATTTTACTCTTATTAAAATGGTGTACTGCCAAATCGGATGCATCTAGATTGCTTCCTCGGTCGGCATCTTCCACATAATCTTTGCCATTAAACAATTCAAAAACGAGGTATTTTTTTCCATACATCGTGTACATCAAACCGGAGTCGGCCAATGTCACATGTCGGTTTCCATCATTATGTGTATGATCGTAAATGATCAGGGATTTCAGTGTTTTGTTGTCGGGGTACTTTTTTGCCACCTTAATCGCATAACCGGGTAAGTCGGAATAAAAGATTCCTTCCTTGATATTCAAGGTCGTTTTGGTGGTTTTGATATCATATAAAAGCCCCCAGCCTTTCAAGTTGGCCCAAGGCATTGCGACATTATTAAACCAAAACATGAAGCCCGACAATAAAATGGCGACGATCATGATAGGTCTAAAAACGCGGAATATGGAAATTCCAGCACTTTTGAGCGCGGTTAGTTCGAAGTTTTCGCCCAATTTTCCAAAGGTCATCAAAGACGAAAGCAATACAGATAGCGGTAAGGCTAGTGGTAAGGTGATGAGAGAAAAATAGAAGAAAAGTTCGATGTAGACGCCCACGCCTAGGTCTTTGCCGAATAGGTCAGCAAAGTAGAACAAGACCAAACGCAATAAAAAGATGAATATTACGATGAGTGTTGTTAGGACAAAGGGTCCCCAGAAGGCATTTAGGACTAATTTATCTATTTTACGCATACTAACTCCCTACGATCTCTTTGAGTTTATCAGTTAAATAATCCCAAAGTTCTTGGGCGTCGTCGGCCGACTTGAACGTCGATGCGGTATCTGTAATGACCAAATAGGTTGTATTACTGAGTTCGCTGACGTCTAATTTGAATTCAATGCAAGCGCTGTGAGCGGCTTGGCCGGGCTTTGTGAAGTCTAATTTGAAGCTTTTGTTCGATTTATTATGAACTATTGTTGCGGGATGGTTCTCGTTGTCCCAGAAAAAATTAAAGCCGAGATTCGTTTGAACAGTTACTTTGTCGGCAAACCATTGTTGAAGCCCAGAGGCCGTGCTCAAATACGGATAAAGTACTTTGGGCGAGGCTTTTAGCTCATATTCAAATTCATAGCTTGAAGCTGGCATAATGCAATGGGGTTTTCATGGATGGGTCAAAAATTGTCCCTATAAACAAAGGTAAACGAATTCAGATGAATCGCAAATCCCACACAAATTTAATAAGTATTCAGAAAATATTTGTGACTCTTACTCCTTTCGATTACCTTTGCACCATATTTCGGCGGGGTAGCTCAGATGGTTAGAGCGTTGGATTCATAACCCAAAGGTCGGCAGTTCGATTCTGCTCCCCGCTACAAAAAAAAGACTTCGTGTAATGCGAGGTTTTTTTTTGGACTTTAGACGTTGGACTTTAGACGTTGGATTGTAGAGACGCGATACCTCGCGTCTTTTTTATTTTAGACGCGAGGTATCGCGTCTCTACAATTACAGATGAAACATGCCAGGTGGACAAACAAAAAAAAGACGCGATGTATCGCGTCTCTACAGATTGATTCGATTTTCGCGTCTCTACACTAGGTCTTTATAGGCAAGTACCTCTACCCCAAATTTTCGCAAGAAATCCACGCCTTCATCAGAAGCTAATCCTTTGTAAGCGGCGTAGCTATTCAAATAGATAACCCGTTTGATTTTCATGCTGTAGATAATCCTAGCGCAGGAAATACATGGCGAAAGCGTGACATAAATGGTTGATCCTTCAATAGAAGCTCCATTTTTGGATGCATATAAGATGGCATTTTGTTCTGCATGAAGGGCTAAGGAACAAGATCCTTTGGAGTCTTTCGGGCAGCCTCCCTCCTCGTGAAAATCCTCGTCACAGTTATGCGTTCCTTGCGGCGGTCCATTGTAGCCAATGGAAATGATGCGGGTATCTTTGGTCAACACAGCTCCTACCTGCGCTCGCGTACAATGCGAACGAAGTGCTAAACTCTGTGCTAAATCCATGTAAATGGAGTCGAAGGAGGGTTTCAACATAAGACGTTAGACTTTTGACGTTAGACTTTGGACGTTAGACTTTGTTAATAAAGATTTTATTCTAAAGTCCAACGTCCAACGTCTATTTATTAATGATGCACTCCCCCCTCACCATGCACGTGTCCGTGCGCGATTTCGTCGGCGGTAGCTTCTCTGATTTTGATAACTTTTCCAGTAAAAATTAATTCTTTTTCTGCCAAAGGGTGGTTGAAGTCCATCATCACATGGTCATCGCCAATGGAAACGACCATACCTTGCATGCGGTTTCCTTGATCATCCGTCATCGGGATGTAATTACCTACTTTTAGAATATCGTCGGCTTTTTGGCCATCCACTTCAAAAATAGACTTGGGTAAAGAAATGATGGCATTGGGATCAATATTCCCGTAAGCATCTTCTGCTGCGATGTTGAAATTAAAGCTATCCCCTGCTTTCAGGCCTAGTAAATTAGCTTCGAAGCTTTCTGGTAGGCCGCTTAAGCCATGGATGAATACCATCGGTTCGTTTTCATCTACGATTTCAACGACATCCGGTTGGCCATTTTCATCTGGGAATGCTAATTCATACGAGATGAAAACAACGGAATTGGGTGCTATTTGCATGAAAGGGTGTTTTGATTTGAGGGGTAAAGGTAGCAAAAAGAGTTTAGAAGTCCGAAGGAGATTAGTCCGAAGTAAAATAGTCCGTTTTCCCTTCGGACTTTGGATTATAACCTAATCCCCTCCGGACTTTTTCCCTTCGGACTATATTTTTATCTTTGTGAAAGCGAAAGCGACTGTCCCTCTATGCAAAAAACGATTCAAGAAGTACTTAAAGACATCAAAGCGAAAAAATACGCGCCAATCTATGTAATACATGGAGATGAGTCGTTTTTTATCGACCAATTGGCCGATGCGTTTGAGGAGCAGGTACTGACGGAATCCGAGAAGAGTTTCAATCAATTTGTGCTTTTTGGTAAGGATCAAACCATGGGTTCCGTGATTTCCTATGCACGGCGTTACCCCATGATGGCGGATAAACAGGTTATTATCGTTAAGGAAGCCAGTTTTTTAGAGGCTTTGGCCAAAGGAAAAGAAGCCAAAGGCAATGAGGACATGAAAGCTTGGGAGGATTATTGTGCGCGGCCAACGGAATCTACGCTCTTAGTTTTTACGATCAAGAGTTTGGTGAATGAAAAGGCCAAAATCCTCACGCTACTTGAAAAAAATGGTGTCGTTGTTTGTTCCAAAAAGGTTAAGGACGGCCAAGTGGGTTCGTGGTTGAAGGATTATTTGGCCCAACACCATTTAGGGATTCAAGTAGCTTCTTTGGAATTGATGGTTTCCTATGTGGGTACCGACTTGCAACGCATGGCGCATGAGGCGGATAAATTGATTGTCAATTGCCCCGCGGGCGCTGAGATTGGTCCTGAGGAGGTTGAGAAATATGTGGGAATCAGTCGGGAGTATAATGTTTTTGAATATCAAGCAGCTTTGATGCAACGAAATGTGGCCAAAGCGCAGAAAATTGCCTTTTATTTGGCCGATAATACAAAGCAAAACCCCTTGCCTATTCTATTGGCGACTTTGTTTGGGACTTTTTCTAAAGTATTGATGGTTCATGATTTGGGTTCTTTATCGGATAATGAATTAGCCAAAGAGATTGGTGTTAATCCCTATTTTGTGCGGGATTATGTTACGGCGAAGCGTAATTATCCGATTGCAAAGGTGGTGAGGATGTTGGAGGCCATTAAAAATGCCGACTTAAAATTCAAGGGGATCATTGGTGCGGCGGAATCAGACCGTGATATTTTGATGGATTTGAGCTTTGAGCTCTTGCATCTTTAGTTGATTGCCGTATAATCGCTGGCCTTGATATAGCCCACTTGGCCATTTACAATACAAGTTACCCAAATATCTTGGGTGTTCCAGTAATTTACACGATTTCCTTTCTTGAGAATCTGCATGACAGGTGCGGCTGAAGATGCATGTGCGCGTAGGTAGGCTTTATCTTTGGTAATTATTCCAAAACGTAATAAGCCTGGCAGGTTCGTGAATAAACCTAGAAAAAGTAAGTATGCACTAAGAAAGACCAATTGTGTCCGTGGGATGCGGCTCTTGCGCAGGTATTTGCGAAATAGAATGATGATGGCATATAGGCCAAGGAGTAATAAAATGCCTAATAAGTAGGGGAAAATGGAGAAATAGATCCATTCGAATTGATCGATGAGGGAAACGGCGTATCCGTCGAGTTGTTGCTTCTCTCCTATTTCAGCCAAACGATTTGCGATGGCAGGCGTATTTTGTTTGGCATGAATGCTGGAAAGGCGATACAATTCGCTGACCCAGTCATTTTTTACTTTGGCGATGTAGGCTAATTTGAACTGAATATTTTCTAATTCGCTTGAATTTGGATTCAAGTTCTTCCGGTAAATGCGTTCGGCTTCGAGCAGTCGGTTGGATTTAAACAAAGAATCTGCCAAATGAATTTGCTTTCTATCTATTTGGGAATAAGCAAATTGTGTTACGCCCAGATAAAAAAAACAAAAAAATATAACTTTATTTAGAAGCCTTGCTTGCATAATTCGAAAAACACTACTACTTTTGCATCGCAATAAGGCAATAAAATGCTTGAAATGCAAATGAAGGTCGGTCAGTGATCGAACTTCCTTTCGACTCTCGAGTGAGTCAATTGATATACAAGCTTCGGCTTGATGATTCCGTAGCTCAGTTGGTAGAGCAATACACTTTTAATGTATGGGTCCTGGGTTCGAATCCCAGCGGGATCACTTCTAAATTTAAAAAGCCTGCAATTTTTGCGGGCTTTTTTGTTTCTTTTGGATTTGGAATAATTAAATGTAATTATCACGGAATCATCCACTGAAAAGAATCTAGTTTGTAATCAAAGAAAGCTCTACGATGGCCTGAATGGTTTAGCCACAGCCAATCGATGGATTCAACCCTGATGGAAACGATGCCAAAATTCTTTTGACCTGCTTCACTTTCCTTCATGGTGAAGTTTTCTTGTTCAATATGTTCTGCTAATCCGCTTGTGGGGGCTAATGCAAAGCTCGAGGGACTAAAATCAGTTAGGTAACACTTTCGGCTACTTAAGGTCGTTTTATTCCATGCTTCGGAAGTAATTTCATTATTAAAATGACGTAAAGCTTTCCCTTTTACCCTTAATTGAATTCGAGCGGATGCATCATAAAATAGGGCACTGATTGAATCATTTTGGGCTAATTCAGCCCATTTATTACTTCTAATATCGGTGTGAAAACGCAATTCTCTTTCAGATGGAATAGCCTTACGTAAAACAACCGTTCGTATACTGACTTCATTTTGATTTAGCGTTGCAATGCTCGGGGTGTGAAAGGCATCTTTACTTTTTGTTGCCCCGATGACCAATCGTTCCCAAGATTCCTTTTCGAGTTCTTCTAAGCTGTAAATTATATCGTTGTATTGCGTGAAATTCTTCTTGTCCATCGACTGATTAGTAAGTGCATGTATTCAACTCGATTACACATACTTTGTTTTCAAGTTACAGATATGCTGTCCAATCGTATTAATTCGTCGTTTAAGTTATTGTGAACTTTATGTGCGTATCTGCACTCGAGCGATAGTAGTTAATATATGTTTAAACTGATTTTTTTGAATATTATCAGTTTTGCTTTTCGTCAGTCGATTTCTTTCCATCAACTTAGTTTTTCAATAATTTAATTGACAAAAAGTAAATTATAATTTACCTTGCTATGAAATATTCGGAAGCCTATCGAATTTTGTTATCGGATGGATGGTATCCCGTTTCTCAAAAAGGTTCTCACATGAAGTTGAGGCACAAATTAAAACCTGGAATAATCATTTTTCCGAATCATGGAAGTCAAGAGTTGGGAAAAGGATTAGAAAAGGCATTATTTAAGCAAGCTAGAATAAAATAATTCGCTATGAAGAAATTAGCTAAGAAGATAGAAGTTTGTGTAGAGAAAACGAACACAGGTTATTCTGCTTATGTGGAATATTTATCTGTTTTTACGTCGGCTCAGACCATAACCGAATTATATAAAAATTTACTTGAGGCGATTAACTTGGCTTTAGCGGAAGAGGGAAAAGAAGTGACGATGGATCAAATCAAACTAAATTTAGATTTCAAACAGTTTTTCCAATTTTATAAGGTGTTGAATGCCAATTTCTTAGCCAAACGAATTGGGATGAATCCTACCCTTTTATCACAATACGTCCGAGGGAAAAAGCAGCCTTCCGCAAAGCAGTCTGAGAAAATTATTCAGGGGGTCCAACAAATCGGACAAGAATTGGCGGATATCTGCTTAATTCGATAGATCATTCTCTTTTCGAATAACAATTTGTGATTAGGTTGCCTATCTTCATGACTTATCAAAATATAATTGCCATGTCATTCTTCCGCAAATACAGTATTACCATCTGCGTTATCCTGGATTCACTCATTTGTCTGATGCTTCCGCGTGGGCATGTATTTGAAGCTCCTAAATTATACGTACATCTTGTCACCTTATTAGCCATAACGCTTTTGGCTTATGTGAATCGCGCTTATGTTACGATTCATTGGAAAGCAGCATTGATTCTGCTGATATTATTATCTATTTATTTTCTTATTGCACGAGTGTAGTCAAATTAAAAGAGCCTCCCAAACGGAAGGCTCTGAAATCATATTTTAAAAGATCATCTTCGCGAATTCGGATAAATAAACCCGCCAATTTGTCCAGGTATGTCCCCCTTCGCTTTCGCGGTATACGTAACGAAACGCATGCTCGTCCAATTTTTTACGCATGGTTACCACACTTTCGATCAAGAAATCGTCTTTACCACATGCGATCCAATAAAGCGCGGGATTGGCCTTTTTTAAGCCTTCGATTTGTTGGTCTCGTTGGGATGCGTCTACTTTCACGCCAAACCGACTTAAATCCGCAAAGCCCATACTCATGACGCCGATGTAATTGAATAAATTAGGATGTTCAAAGGACGTATTGATGGTTTGTAATCCGCCCATGCTGAGACCCGTTAAGGCTCTGCTTTCCTTGTTTTTTTTCACGCGGTAGTGATTCTCGATGAATGGAATCACATCCGCCACCAAACTTTTTTCGAATAACATGCTTCCCATACCTCCTACTGGCAAATTAGCCACAGGAATGTTAGGGCTAATCACATTGGCTGCCACTTGATTCGGGTTACCATTTGTCATCACCACAATCATCGGTTTGGCTTTACCCGCATTGATTAAATTGTCCAAAATGTTGGCAGCTACTCCTAAAGTTGGCCAGGCTTCCTCATCGCCCCCTCCTCCATGCAAGAGGTATAAAACAGGGTAAGATGCTTTGGAATCCTCATATCCTGGAGGGGTATAAACATGCATTCTACGCGTTAAATTAAGGGTTTTGGAATCATACCAAACTTGATGCATACTCCCTTTGGGACCCGTTTTGGCCCAATATAAATCGGAGGCGGGACCTGCCACATAAAGTAGGCTTTCCGTTCTAAATGTACCATCACGGGCAACTTTTAAATTGGATGGATCCAAAGTTGTCACCCCGTCCACGATGAATGTATAGCCATATAATTCCGGCGCCATGGTAGGAATTTTGGTAGACCAAACACCTGAAGCGTCTTTTACGAGTTCGACTAATTGCCGACTAGCCCCTTGCCCATTGGGATTTGGGACCATGGCCATCCAGTTACCTGATAATTTAACAGACGAAGCTGCGGGAGCTTTCAATCGGAAAATAACATCGTTTGATGGGGTAATTTCTGGCGAAATTAATCGTTCCACTTGCCCCACTTCTTGGGCAAAGGTTTGAAACGACAGACATGCTGCTAGCGCAGCCAAAAGCTTGAATTTGTTTCTTTTCATTTTAAATAGGTTTTTTTCAATATTAGTCAATTTGTGGCAGAATGTGGCGGGCTTTTTTCAATTTTGAGAAGTGTATAACTTTGATTTGGGCTTTTAAAATTCGAATTTTCTGGGGAAATTTACAAAGGGCTCACTTTCAGTACATTAGTCAAGTTTAATCCTAGTTGATGAAAATTTATCGTGAGAAAAAAATAAATCTATCGAAAATCTTCAACTGATATTCTGAGTGACACAAAAACACCAATATACTTATCAAAATATCTTTTGTTGGTCTTTAAATTATGAAATTTTGAAAAGAAATTATTTTTTTGATTTATTGTTGAAAAATTGATTGACTTTATCTGCTGCAATTAAATTTGTAGCAAATATTAATACTAACGGACCAAGCACATAGACTAAAAACTCTGATAAGTCATAATTTTCTCTTACTTCAAAAGGATTGCTACTGTAATAGCTACTTTCAAAAGGAAAAAAATAATAATGATTAGTTCCATCCCAACCCAATACAAGGAATATTAGGTGTAAAAAAGCCCAAAGAGAATAATATCCGATATATTTTTTCATATTTACTGATTTGTTATTTTGTAAATTAAATTTTTAGTTAATTAATCTTAAAATAAAGATTGTAAGTAACATTATCAAATATTTGAATTTCTTGTTCAAAATAGATAAATCTTAAGTTAATTGATTTTTGGTTTACGATTTTTCAAATCGTTTTTTAATGAAAAATAACACAAATGAATTTATGAGTGAACTTATTGATTGTTTAAATAAAATTATAAAGGTTTCTGTTAATTGTGAGAGTGATATTGATCATGTTTTAAGATATTATGAAATTACTATAATTAAGTTTGAATCGATTTTATTTGGTAAACCTCTAAATTTCTTAAGCGCAGAAGACAAACGATTTAAAAACAAAGCAACCACGATAAAATATAGGATTATTGCTGATTTGTATAAAGAATTAGCTTTAGTCGTCTCTTTAAAATTAATTTCTGAAGGTGGTTTTTCTAATTTGGGGAAATTTAAAGAGGAAAAGATAGTCAATAGGCCATCAGGAATGTTTAGATATGAAATTGCGACAGGAATCAAAATTAAAACCCTAAGTATACCTTTAATTAAGTTTAGAATATTTAGTCAAATAAAAATACAAAATCTTCAATTGAATAATCTAGTAGAAGTGCAAACAGATTTTGATCAATTTGATGTTCACTCATGTAGTGTTAATAAACTTAATTATCTATTGCCTAAGGGGGGAAGTTTTTTTTGTCCTGGCTGTTTTTATCAACAACATATTTCAAAGAATCCTATTAATTTATCCAAAGAGGTTGAAAAAATCATGGTGTGGACCAAGACTAATATGTTACCTAATGAAATCTCAGAATATTTAATTTCAATATTAAATGAATCAAAGTATCCTGATTTTTGGATAAATAATGCAGATTCTTGATGTTTTTCTGGTTTTGAACTATTAATCCCTTAATTCACCCGAAACCCATTCACCGACGAATAACTCGCCGATTTGCTATCCATGGTTTTTACCATCCAATAATATATTTTACCTGATTGTACGGGTACAGATATAGTACTTGAGGTAGACTTTATCTTAGGCACTTCACCCAAGGCGACCTTGGCGAAATCTTCTCCTATATAGACTTCATAGGTTAAAGATTCAAAAGGGGTATCGGCGTCGGTGGCTTTCCAACTAAGCTTTATTTGGCCACTGACCGCATCAACAGATTCCCCTGATGCGGGAGAAAGTAGTTGAGCCGGATTGGGTGCCAGCGAACTCTCTCCAGTACCTGCAAAGAAAAATTTCCAAACGGGTGATGTTGCTGTAAGGCTTGTTTTGGTTGATTTAGAGACTACCGACCAAGCATAGGTCTCCCCTGCCGTCAAAGTAATTAAAGCCGGACTGGTCGTTGCGGTTTTCGTTTCGGTTACATTGGTCTTTAAATTCGTAATCTTGATTTCATAACTTGTTGCGGATGTTACCGGTGTCCATGTTAGCTGAACTTGATTCGTATTCACCGCCTCCAAACAGGTCGTATTATTCAAGGGTTTGCTTAATTCCACTGCATCAGGTGCTTTTTCAGGCTGCGCTGGTGTAACTGGGGTTGGCGCTTCTGATGGCGCCGACCCGCAAGAAATTATGAAAAAACAGAAAACTAGGATAATGCTATATCGAATCATTTTTTGACAATTTTGGCTTGTTGGTTGACAGTATTTCCATTTACCTGAACGAGGTAAATGCCAGCGGATAGACCGCTTAGGTCTAATTTGACTTCCCTATTCTCATCAGGTTGAAGATGCATCGAAACGACTTGGGACCCATTCAGATTAAACATGGTAATTTGAACCTCGCGATCTTGGCCACCTATATAAATGTTTAAGTCATTTTCGCAGGGATTGGGGAAGCAGCGGATTTGCTCCGTCTGGAATATTTCCTTGTAAAAGTTTCCTTGGCAGGCATGATCAGTCCAGACCTTAATCAGGTTGGGCCCTTTTTCTAAAGCAGCTGACCATGTATCCCCATTAACTTCATAGATCTTTTGGTTCAATTGAATGTAATATTGTTTGGACCCTGATAATGCTAATTCAATGCTATTTTTATCCGCGCTTATAACTGATTGTACGATCAAACTAGCCGGTTCTGTGATTTGAAAATCAAATCGTTGGCTGTAGTTTTTTTGTCCTTCAATGCTGATGTTCAACTGGTAGGTACCAGTGGCCAATTTGTCTAATAATTGACTTACACCGACACTTGATTTGATCGTTTGAGTGAAATTTGATGGCCCTTTGACATCCAATAGATACGTATATTTCTTATCTACAAAATCAATTTTCATCGCTCCATTGCTCATACCAGGACAGGTGGTAGCGATCATTTGTAAAACATAGTTATTCACTGGCATATTAAATACTTCGCAGCCATTAACATCGACCTTTGCCCCTATCGGTGTTGCTGGACATAGATCGAGTGCATCGGGAACTCCGTCACCGTCTGAATCATTGAATAATTTGATCAAAGGAACTTTGGGGAATTCCCGGAATAACACTTGATTGGTTGCTTTAGGGTCATTTCCCATCCACTGATTTAGCAAGGAACCGTAGACTTGTCGGAAATCATACGTAGCACTTAATTCGTCACTCGTCTTATAATCCAACGGAATTTTTGGATTAGCTCCTATCACACCGCCTTTGACCGAATTTCCAAAAACAAACATAGGTGCCACCGTACCATGATCCGTACCCGTACTTCCATTGGAATGAACTGTCCGCCCAAATTCAGAGAGCGTAACCCCTACAACGCGATCTCCTAAATTTTGAGCGTCCAAGTTTTTCATGAACGTGACAATGGCATCATTCACTTGTTTTAATAAATAAGCATGCTGTCCTTTCGTTGAATCTTGCACATCTACTTGTTTACTATGCGTATCAAATCCTGTCAGTTGGACCATGTAAACCCGCGTTTGCAATCCTCCTGAAATCAGCTTTTGAACAATTTTAAACTGATTCCCCAGGTCATTTTCTGCGAAAGCGAATGGTGTTGTACCCGAACGAAAAGCGGATTGAACGACTGAACCATACACCTGTGACTGTTTTCCGATGAGTTGTAAATAAGCTAATCTAGAACCTTGTATGGTAGCCGGATAAGTATTTACAAACGGATTCATTAAACTGTAGAATTGATCCGGATTGGAATAGACTAAACTTGTAAATGAGTTTTGGCCTTGAAATAATAAACTCGATTCCCCTCCTAATTCTATGGAGAGTGGATGTGGGAATTGAGGATTTGGGTAGGCATTAGGGTAATTGGGATGTTGATTTTCAATGTACCTGGCCATCCACCCCGAACTTACGTACTGATCGGTATCTGTTCCCGACATCCATATATCCGTTGACCGGAAATGGGAGAAATTGGGTTTGGTATACCCAACCGATTGAACAACCGCAAGTCGTTTTTCACTCAAAAGTGAATTCATCCCGGCCATAGCAGGGTGAAAGCCCAAGCTTGTACCCTCGACAGGTAAATATTTGTTTTCAGGTAAAATAACGCTCGGTCGGATGGTTTTCAGTAAACCATATTGTTCCATGGGCATCAACGTATTCAAGCCATCATTACCTCCATTGAGTCTCACAATGACCAAAATTTTCCCTGCTTCTGCGGTACTACTCAATAAATCTGAAAGTTCTAATTGGCCTAAACCAGGCAAAAAAGAGGGTATGGCTGCCATGTGCGCCATGTTATGTAAAAATTTCCGTCTGTTCATTCCCTGCATTAAAATAGTTGGGATTCTCCCATTTGATAGATGAAACCTAAACCCTTTGCCATCCGATTTTGAATCATCGAGGCATTTTCTGCTGATGGATTTGCTCGGTAGGCATTCCATAATTCAGTCCAATAATTTAAGTTCGGATTCCCTTGCATGATTTGACCGATGATTTGTTGTCTATTTTCTGAGCTGATACTCATGCCAATATGCCTTTCTACCAACTGGTCTACCAATTTTTCCAAATCACCTGGATTGTTAAACTGATTTAAATAGCTTGCCAAATTCGCCCGGACCTGTGCATAGGTTTTTGTGGAGCTGTTGTAATAGACACCTTGGCCCCAATTAAATAAAGCATCTGTGAATTGGGCTCTTTTGATGATTGTTTCGGAATTAATCCAGAATAAGTCATAGGCAGGCGCTTGGTAATAGGCAGGCCAACCGGATACGCTCGGTGGATCACCAATGTTCATACCCAAACTAATCATGGCGTTTTGAAGGCCATTGTAGCGCTTGAAATCATAATAGATACCATCACTACCTTTGGGAAATGGTTTGTAATTATTATCTAACAGAGGTAGGTCGAATTCTTTCAATAGTCCCACGACGAAATCAAGGGGCGATTTTACCATCGTTTTCATGTGTATGCTGTCAAAGAAATGCTCACTCATCAGTAAGGTGCGCAGCACGGGTAAGATTTCAAATTTGGCATCTTTGAAAATTTTAGCCAAGGGTGTGATAATCAAATCCTCTGTGGCAGCATCGATGCTTGGATTTACGAAAAAACTGTAAACTCGCCGACAAATGTATTTCGACATTTCGTCGGTCGCACAAATCATATCGATGGCTTCTCTAAGTTCCCCTTCAGCTCGGTCAGGGTTTGAGGAACCGGTGATTTTTTTATTGCCGTAAAATTCAGAAAACTGTTTATCACCCGTATCGTGGAAGTTGATGTTGTTTTTGACAACAGCGCGGCCTTCGGTCGTTTTGGTTTTTTCCCAATCAAATTGCCAACCCGTTAACAGGCGGGCCATTTCTGACACATCCTTCTCCGTATATTTGGAATTTGGGCCCTTACCTACCGTGAATAATTCTTGTAATTCACGTGCATAATTTTCATCTGGAGCGTATTTGTTGTTTTGATTTCCATTCAAATAAATGAGCATGGATGGATCAATGGTAACTTGGTAAATCAATTCCTTGAAATTGCCCAAGGATAAGTTGAATAAGGTATTTACGTAGTAAAAGGCATTTTTTGAGATTCCCGCATTTTGAATGGAACTAACCAACAGGTTATTATAGAAAAGTACCATGCGCCAATGAATGGAGGTCGACTGCTGGTTAAATTGTTTCAACATCCAGGATTTCAACGAAACCCATCGCGCCCCCCCTTGATTAACTTCCAAGGCATTTACCCAAACAGCACCTCTTGCGACATCATTTTTAACCTCATCGGGGTTGTCGATAATATCCAAATAATAATCGTTAATGGGTAAATCAAAGGCCTTTTCAGGTGTCAAAAGTAGGTCTATGCTTGCGCTTAAGGATAGATTTTGAATCTGCGTAAAACTTTGATGGCTGTATCCAATGAGTGTTCGATGGAGTAAGTGTTTTCGCTGAGCCGCACCAAATTCTCCCGTGTAAACATTAAGTCCTTTGCTAGAATTGAGGCTACGATCTTTCCGTACTCCAATGCTATCCCAGGATATATTTTCTTTTTGAAAAAGCGCGACCAAGTCGGGTTGTTTCATCGTGCCCGCAGGAACCTGTTTGTTCATTGTATCAAATTATTTTGTTTCTTGCCGCTATGAAGCGACGCGATTTTGTTCAACATATTTGCCCATCACTGGCAGTTTTGGCCCTTACAAATGCTTGTAAACAAGCGAATGACCCCGAGCCCTTGGTAACTTCGCCTGAAATTCAAGAATTCGAACGAGTAGCTACGAAGTACAATGAGGAAGGGTTTTACCTAGATGGAAACTTGGTTTTTGTCAACTTGTCAAATCCGGCTTTTTCAAAACTAGGAAACAATTTAGGATACGTAAATATGCTAGATGCAGGCGTCCTGCTGTTACGCGCCGACGAAAAGACCCTAAAAGCCTTCAGTAATTGCTGTCCACACCAAGGAATTCGAGGGGCTTGGGAGCTAGTTAATGGTCGTTTTAGGTGCGATAATCACGGGAATTCATACAATGTTAATGAGGTAAATGTTGTTTCATGTAGCTCAAACAGTGTTTCGGGTGGATTGCAACGTTTTTCAGTCGTGGCTTATCAAAATTTTCTGAAAATCACGAAGGCTTAATCAGAATTTGTCCGGCAGCTTTAAGAATCCAAATGTGTCCAAACTTGTCCAAATGAGTTCAAGTATGAGAATTCAATCTTGAATATCAATGAATTAACTTTTGGTGCGATTAAAATTTAGCAAAATCATCTCGAAAATAGTATCTTGATTCGAGGTTCTAAAAATGATTTATGCCAGCATCTATTCCGATTTCTGTTCAAGAGAAAAAGTGGTTTCTAAAATTGATTCATGAAGTTTACGGTATTCACTTGGTTGATGCCTATGCATGTCAACGATTCAGCGAGGAACTTTTAACTCGTGCCCGCATCTCGATTTCGTACAATACGCTTCGACGCCTTTTTGGGATCATTAAAGGTTCACATCAGGCTTCTCGATTTACCTTGGATTGCATTAGCAAAAGTTTAGGTTATGAAGATTTTGCCGACTTCCAGCAAGCTGTTAATCAATTAGAAGTTGATTTTTTCAATGATATATTAATTCTGAATCGGCTGAGTATTCAGCAAGACGATCAACTCATTTTGAGAATCGTGCAAGATTTTCAGTTTGTGACTTGGGATGAGGTCTATCAAATGAAATCCATTGTGGATTTGTGTATTGAGGTAGAGAATTTTCAATTGTTAAAGGCCATTTTTGAAACCCAATTTAACCTTCATCAGGAGGAAACCATTTGGAAATTATACGTTGCTTTTCAGTCCTTATTCATACAAAGTAAGCAAGGAAATCAAGCTGTTATTGATTTTGTGGAAGAATTGATGCCTCATAATGAGGTGGCCCAACGAATATTGTTGCAATTATTTGTCGATGAGGATTCTCTGACTGGATATTATGGCCGTTGGATTCAAGCAGCTTCTGTGGAGCTCGTTGAGGATATGGAGCTGTTCAAGCAACTGATGCAAATTCATTTAGCTATTTTGAAGCAAGATTCCGTAAATGCTCAAGAATTATTAAATCGATGTAATACCTTATTTAAGGAAAATAAAATGACATATCATCCCATACTGAAGGGGCGCTTAGCGGCATGGAATTTGATGCTGAAGGATGATCGGGAGATGTGTTATCGCTTGTTTGAAGGCTTACAATCAGTCAAAGATCAATTGTTTTTTATTGTGTTTTTTTACCGCTTGCAAGAAGTTTTTGGTCGGGACATCACGCTCATTGATTTGATTGAGCATCATCATTTTGCTGAATTCCGCATGACATTTACGTTTATTGAAAAGCAAAATTTGAATGTATTTTATTTGTTGAAGGCACGTTATTGGCTACTGAAAAATGATAAGGTTCAGATGGCTCAGGTGCTGTCTAAATTCAATCCTTTGTATAAATATTCGTGTTTATACGCATGGGTGGATACTCAATGGGCCCAATTAAACACGATGTTATAAAACATGCTGGGAATTTTATCCGTCTTTTTGAGTTCATGTTTCTTTGGGTTTAGTAATGCCTATTGGAAAAAGGCCGTAGCCAATCATGCATTTTTGCCCATCATTTTTGTGCGAGGCCTATATTCTTGTACGTTTTTTTTCATTTGTTGTTTGTTGGATGAATTTAGTGGAGTTTTTCAACCTTGGTTAGGTGTTTCACCGGCTTTAACCCTTGAACATGTTGGTCTAAGCATCGCGCTTTGTCTTTTCAGTGGAATGGGTTTGTATTTCTTTGTCAAATCGGTCAAAGAATCCCCTGTTTCCTTGGTTATTCCTTTGTCTTCACTCAATATTTTTGGCTTGTTGGCAGCTGTTTTTGTTTTAGGTGAAACTTGGAAAAACAGTTATTACGGCGCTTTTTTGCTTGTTTTGGTTGGGATTTATTTGATTTACCAACAAGAAATTCAGTTTAAATCTCCCAAAATGTTCATGAAAGCTATGTTGGGAGGCTTGTTGGCATCCTTTTTTTGGGGAGTGTCCTATACCTTATTTAAATATCCGATTGCTTGGTTGGGCGTCTTGCGCTTTAGTTTTTTGTTGGAGTTTAGTGTAACTAGTATGGTGGGTACGATGTTATGGATTCAGGGGATTCATTGGTCTTATGTACCTCAAAGACCTGTTCGGATTTTGGCATTTTGTTTGGTGATGGGGTCTGTGCTTTTGCATGTTGCCTATCAATATGCGAGTATTACGCAAATTGTATTTGCAGGTAAATTTCAGTTGATCATTTCCTTGTTTGTCGGACAATTTTTATACCGCGAAAAGTTAAGTTTAAATCATTGGTTAGGGATAAGCCTATTAATTGCGTCAATCTATTTGATCGCTTAAATGTAACGATACCTCTTAACTCTTCACTCTTAACTCCCATCAATTGTATCTTTTTGATAAAAAGTCCCTACAATTCAGAGAATCATTTTTTCCCTTCAAACATTCTCTTATTTTTGTAACTCATTTTAACCTAAAACTATTAACGATGAAAATGAACAAATCGCTGGGCTTCGTGCTAGGCCTTTGTGCGGTCGTATCGATTGCACTGGTATCTTTTAAATTTGCAGATAAACCTTTTGGTGGATTAGCGCTTTATACCGTGCGTACGGAGATGGGCAAAGATGCGCGTGCGACGCTTAAGGCGGTTGCGGATGCGGGCTATGCGAATATCGAATCTGCGGGTTATAACAATGGAAAGTTTTACAACCTAGCTCCTGCTGATTTCAAGGCTTTGTTGGATGAAATGCATTTGAATCCGATTTCAGCACACCAAGGATCGGTTAATTTTGAGAACATCGACCAACAAATCGCTGATTTGAAGACGGCGGGATTTAAGTATTTTGTTGTTCCTGTTCCTCCAATGGGCTTATTTACGTTTGATGCCGTGAATAAGAAAATGGCCATGAAAGGTGGCGCGAAGAATTTGGCCGAGATTTTGGACAAATTGGGTGAAAAATGCCACGCGGCAGGTTTGGAGTTATTGTACCATAACCACGATTTTGAATATGTGAAGGATGCTGAAGGCATCGTGACAATCGATTATTTATTAGAGCATTGCAATCCAAAATATGTGAACTTCCAAATGGACATCTATTGGGTAACAAAAGCGGGTGCTGATCCAGTTGATTATTTCAAACGCTTTCCAGGCCGTTTCAAATTATGGCATGTGAAGGACATGGATGATCAAGGTCGTTTCGCGCCAGTAGGCAAAGGACATATCGATTTCAAACGTGTGTTGGCAAATGCCAAATTAGCGGGCATGAAATACTACTATGTAGAACAAGATGCTTGTGTGAACGAAACACCGATGGAGGCAATAGTTATTTCGCACAAGGGTTTGGGTGAGATTGGGTTCAAATAGGATTTGAATTTGATGGAAAAGGAAAGCCCCACGTTGTGGGGCTTTTTTTTGTCTGTATCAATTTGAAAATTCAATGTTGTTGAGCTAATCAAATAATAGGTAATTACTCAACCCAAAGTGTTTTTTTATTTTTAATTGCATCGTCCCAATTGTAGAATAAATCCCACCAATTATTAAGCTGTTTGCCATTATATTTTATTTGATTTCCCAAGCCAGGAATTGACTGCCACCAATATATAAACCATTTAACCTGAGCATCATTTGAGTAATTTGCTTTTATTCCATTTAAACCAAATGCTTCCATATTGAAACTATACGTTTTATGTAACCATGTATCAACATTTACATCTACAAAGTTCCCTCCTGAAGGTTGCCAGGTAGCTATATCTGATTTTACTGATAATTTATTCGAATAATCATAATCAGCGGTCGCATTGGGTGGCCAATGACAATTACCTAATCTAAATTGTTTTACAGTTGATGTGGGCAAAAATGCATTTGACCAAATAAGTGAATTATTTAAATATGCTAACTGAGCCTCAATTTGGTGTCCTCTATTATGTAAATCTGTATCAGCTCCTCTATGTCCTGAATTGCCATAAACTACATATGTTTTTGAATAAATAGGTAAATCATTTTGATTGTAATAACTATTTGAAATATCACCTGTAATTGGACTTGACATATTAGATTCAGGTAGTCCATAATAAGTATTTACATCTGCTAGGTTATTATTGATGACAGATGGATAAGCATCTTTAGGAAATATGGTAAACCAAATTTCTTTTACTCCTTTATTATCAACATAGTTTTTAACATTTAATCTTTTGAATAATTTTAAATAGTCGATAGTTTTTAAATCATATTCTTGATTGTTGGATACAGCCTTTATCCAGTTAGTCAATTCAAGTTCATAAACATTAATAAATCCTACAATATCCATATTGACATATGGTTCAATTACATTTCTAGCATAATCTCTAAACTTTGTTCCTTCTTCTATTGCATTTTTTTCAACTATTTTATCTTCCAGAATTTTTAATTTTACATTTTCTAAGGTCGAATTAAATAAATCCCAATATCCATCAGGCGCTCTTTTCATGTCTAAATAAACCCCATCAGTAGTGGGTAGGTAGTTAATAATAACTACTGGTACAGTTAATTGTCCTTTTCCAGTAGATTTTAATCTCGAATCTATGGGTACAAATTCTATATTATGAACATATAAATCGTCTTCTACCACAAAATTTTGATAAGAGACTTGAATCTTTGTATTTCCAGAATTTTTACCAATTAAACTATTATCAGATATTAAATTAATCTTATCATCAGTAGATTTAATTGATACCACACTTGACAAATCAATCGTTGAATTATTACTAAAAACCCCTTTTATTTTATATTTATGTTTTTTACTAATTATTAGTGTATCAATAGGATTTTCAACAATAAGCGATTTTAGAGTAAGCTTAGAAAATGTTGCTTTTAATGCTATCGAAGTGACGATCTTTAAATCAAGGGTTTTAGAAATGCTAGATATATCCCCTGACCATCCCGAAAATTCCCAACCTTCAAGTGGTTGAGGAGTTAAGCGAACAGTAGTTCCAGATGGATATTGTGATTGAGAAGCAACTGCAATTATTTCTTCTTTGACTGTTCCATTTCCTTCAATTGTTAGATTTAAAGGATATTGGCGTTTTTCAAATACACCTGTTGCTTGTTTGTCTTTGTCAATTATTATGGTACTTGGATTTAGAGTACCCGTTAAGTCACCTTTCCATTCTTTAAATACATATTCTCCAGCAGGGGTTGCTAGTAAATTTACCGATTGTCCATTTTCATAGGAGTTGGAAGGTGGTGTAACACTTCCTCCGTTGGAAGGAATAGCATCTACAGTTAATTTATGTTGTAAAATTTCTTTACTACATGAAGTAGAAAGAATTGCGATTACCAATAAATAAATTATTTTTTTCACAAGATCTTAGCTTTTATTAGGTGATGAACTAGATTACCACAGATTGACAATTTTAAGAGAGTAGATCAAATTTTATTCTTTAATAATTTTTATTGTTTTAAAGGTTGCTCCATCAGATTTTGTGAAAACTAAAAAATAAGAACCTTGTCTTAGCCATTCCAAGGAAACAATTTGGCCGTTAACGATTGGAATCGATTTAAGAAGTGTTTTTCCAAGGTTGTCAATAATCGTCATTGAAAGTGCTACTTTTAGTTCACTAGGTATTTGTACCTTAATTTGATCATTAACTGGATTTGGGTAAATGGATAGATCTTTCGATTCTTCAGTACTGGACAAAATGATCACCTGAAAAATAGTTGAAATTAAACTTTTACATCCATCTGCATCTGTCAATTGCAGCGAATAGTTGCCATTCGTTTTGACTATTAATTTACTTGAATTCTCATTTGAAATCAGTTTATTTTCCATAAACCATTGGTAGGTACAATTGGTCGGAATGGTTTTTAATGTTAATTCATATGAGCTTGTTAAAATCAATTCTGGTTTTGCCGGATTTTTTAATGCGGGACAATTATCTATATCATCCGTTATGCCATCTGAATCACTATCTCGTTGATTATCAGCACATCCATGGGAATCTACTTTAGTATTAGGATTCGTGTTCGGACATAAGTCTAAATCATCATAGATAAGATCTCCATCTGAATCATCGCAAACATCCCCTATCCCATCTTTATCCGCATCTTTTTGATCTGGATTAGCCACTTTAGGACAATTGTCTTCGCTATCTTCTACTCCATCTAGGTCTTGATCATTGAATTGCATATTCAACTCACTAGATAAGTCACTCTCACATCCATTCTGATTGATAATTTTTAAACGATATGTGCCTGCTTTTTTGATTTTGATTGATTTAGTAGAATCAGAAAGGATGCTATTGTTTAAATACCAAATGTATTTTTTCGAATCAACAGATGCATTCAATTTGAATCCTGCACTCTGCATTATGGATGGCGTTTCTGCTATGCATTGATAATACAACTCTTCTGATTTGTCGGACTGACAACTATTTGCGTTAATTGTTTTAACAGAGTACCATCCACTTTCTGTTGGATAGTATTTTGCGTTCGTTGCGCCTTTTATTTCAGATCCATTTTTGTACCATTGATAGGTATAATTGTCTTGAGCCAAAGCAGAGAAACTAAGACAAATCAAAGTAAGTAAGTATCCTATAAATTTAGTCATCAGAATTCCTTTCCGCGTATAAACTATAAACCTCCGTATCAGTAATTAATTTATTGTAAACCTTTATTCGGTCAATTCTTCCTTTAAATGGATACCAATAATATATCCCATTGTAGGGTGTAGATTTAGGTCCTAGCGCTCCAATGTATAAGTCTTGCTGATTTATTTCATTGAAAGGAATGGTATGTGACTCCTCTGCAATTTTCTTTCCATTTAGATATATCAATACTTTGTTTTCATTAAATGAAATAACAAAATGTTGAAAAGGGAATTCAAGGCTTCCTTCCCTGTATTTCATGATTATTTTAGGAAATAGAGCTCTGTAATCAGAATCATAATCGTCACCATCCCGAAAATAGTATTCTTCAAAAGTTTCTACTTTTCGTGTTGTATCTAACAATCCAGCTAGTGGGATACTCATGCTGAAATTGCCTGAATTTTTTGAAAACTCTAGCATAAGTGTTTTGACATTGTTATTAATATCAATTAACGCATTAAAACCCGGTAAGCTCGTTCCATAACCATCTCCTCCTTTTGAGAATAACACCTGTCTGCCATTCATTCCACAAGTTCCATTGGCAGGATTCATTGATATTGTAGGATCCAATCCAAACCATGCAGACATGGTTATTGCATTTGCATTTTTAAGTTGAGTTGGGTTAGGAATTACAATCCTTTGATTCAGATTTTCAACAGAACATCCCGCTAATTTTATTGAAGAAAAATAATGACTAGTAGGACCTGGCCAGATTCCTCTATTTGTCAACTGGTTTATTTTACCATTATAGGATGCATGGTTTTGAAAACCAGAAAAGTCTTCCCAAATGTTATTGTATCCTCGTATTGGTATGTTAGCTATAAGATTACTCGTAGGATTATTTGGAATCGAAATCTTAATTTGTTTTTCAATTTTGATATTTTCATTCTTTGAATTTCCAACTGTCAATTTAATAGTATAATCTCCTGAGGAAGTAAATGTCTTGCTCGGATTAAATTCATTTGAAAAAGTACCATCAGAAAAAGCCCATGCGTACCAAGATATATTCTTTGAATTATTGGTCAGGTTAACCGTTCCATAATTAGAAATTGTGTATTCAAAATCTGCATAGGTCCTGGGATCAACCGGTGAATTACTTGAAAGTTCAAATTTTGAGGTTTTGAATACTTCGGGTTTTATGGGTTTACATACAAATTGCAACGAATCTGATCTTGGACTAAGGCATCCGTTGTTATCAATTGTTTGCGATTGATAATACCCAGTGGCCTTTGGTTTTAGACTCTTTTGGTTTTCATTGTTTATTAGCAGGTTATTGAAATACCAGTTTGTTGGTTTTTCAATGCTGGTCGTAATTTCCTCATTTGAAATTTGTTGAGTTACAGGTTTAGCTAAATAATTACAGTTTTCATATTTAAGAATACTGTGGCTATAGTTATCAGCAACATAAATGTTATTATTTGCATCCAATGTGATTGAAATAGGCTTGAAGCTTTCTAGTTTATTAATTTCGCGACTTATTAATACTTTCCCCTGCTTACTTCCTTTAGCCCAATAAACAATTCTTTCATTGGTGTAATCGCATATATACATATTTTGGTTGGAGTCAAAAGCTACAGGTTGTTGAGATTCAATATTTAAAATTAATTGATTGATTGCGGGCCCAGCATCATTGCCACCTGCTACAATTTCAGTCTGAGTTGAATTAGGAGCTTGTTTTAATAATCGGTCTGATTGGATTGTGTACAAATTTCCTGACGCGTCAACATGAATAAGTTTACCTTGGCCTACATTTAAGTAGTATGGGCTTGTTGTATTGTATGCTGTACTTCCATCAAGCGCACTGCCGTATTTAAATTTATATATGTTTGGAGATGATTTCGTTCCTAATATTTCTGATCCCCCTATTTTACGGCCAGAATAAGTTTTAAATTGGTCGTTAATTGCCGTTAGGTAATAAAACCCATCTTCGCCCTTAATAATATTAAACGCAAAGAAATCATTTTGTTGGCTGTAGTTTGAATCATATAGAGCAAATGATCCAAAAGGGAAAATTGATGGACGAAAAACATATCCTAAATAACCTGTAATTGGATCTCTTAATTGTAGCCATGTTTTATAGTTTTCGTCATAATAATTAGCTAATGGTTCATTCAGGATTATTTTTTTTGATATACTTGTAGAGTACCAACTGTTTATAGTAGGTATTTTATTAAATGAAAAATCTATGTTATCTAAATAAAATGGTATTCCATTAGGATTAATAGACATTGAAATACTTGAATCAGTTACAACTTCGGAGTTTAAAAATGGTGTAGGTGTTATTGATTTTGAATAGTTAAGATCTCTATAATCTATATAACCATGTGATGCATATAGCGCATTTAGTAATAATTTTTCAGATTTATTATTAATATCAAAAGTATATTTTCCTTTATTGCCTAAGCCATAAAGTATATTCTGAGCTTTTGAAAAAATTATTTTATTGAAATTATCTGGAGTGCTCGTATGTGATTGATAAACAACAAACGCTACCTTCGCGATATTAGGTTGAATCTGAGCCAACGAAATTATACTTGAAATAATAATCAAAAATAATATTTGGAAAGTTCGGACCTTTGAATTCATCTGAATGTCTTGTGAAAGTAAAATATGTTTGAATTTTAAAACATTATTAATTAGTATATGAATAAATCGAAAAATATTTATTTTGGGGTCAATTTTATTGAACCTTACAGCATGATTAGGTTTAATTTAAATAAATAGAAAATTAATTTTTTATACATCTAACTGATACTCCATTTACTTTATTCATAACATCAACAATTGCAGCACCTGTACTGTGGCTAAGGATATTGCCATTATTATCTCTTAAAGGTCGAGCGAAAAATAGATTTCTAGCTCCAAATCCAAATGATGAGCTACTCCAATAAGCACCACCAATTTTATCAGGATAAAATTCACCATTTTCTCCAGACCTAAAGCCAGCAATTGGAAGTTTTAATGGAGAATTAAATGCAGCTTCGCTATTTGCTGGAGAATTCCATGTTGCAATTTCTTCATTCCATTCTTTTTCAGTAGGAACTCTGAAACCAATTGGACATACATTATTTATTCCATTTAATCCCTGCCATAAATTATCATTTCCAGGTGAACGCCAATCTTGAGACCCATTTAATTTTTGCGTTGCTAAAATGAAGTAACTATTTCCAGGATTATCAGTGTTACTTAATATGATTGAGGTTATTGAGGTTCTTTTTTGATGTCCGTCATTTCCTCTTCCCCATTGAAATAAATCGCCATATGATAACGGATCGGTACTATTTACTGCAACCTGTAAAGCACCTAAATTCCGATCCATCCAAATTCTCCCTGTTTTTGATTTGACTTCTACTATTTTTGTGATTTCGGTAGTTGGTAGAAGTGATTCAGGCTGTGGAAGAGTTGAAAATATTTGTTCATTGCCATATCCGATACCTTTTGAATTTTTCGCCCATGCTCGAACATAATATTTTGTGTTAGCTTCAAATATTATTTTTGTTATGGTATTTTGAAATAGTTTAGAAAAAAAAGTATTTGTACTATTTCCTATCGTTTCACCATTGTCCATAATTGTGGGATTGGGGATTTTTGAAAAACAAATTCCTGATTCAATAATATTCAATCCCCCATTTTCAATGATTGTGCCGCCAAGGACAACAGACTGATGAGTAATTTGTGTAGGAATATCAGTTTGAACTGTTGGGACTTTATTTCCGATAGTAGTAAAACTTTTAATTTCGCCATAAGATGTCCCTATTGAGTTAGTGGCATAAGCTCTAACATAATACTTAGTATCTTCGTTTAGATTATTTAATGATATCGAATATTCCCCTTTACCGAAACCCGACTGAACTCTTAAGTCGCTTACTGATGGATTTATATTTTTATCACTATAAACAAATCCTCTATCACTTGTTCCGGAAGTACCCTCATTTATTACTTCCCCGTTTAGTTTAACATTCTTTAATGAAATTTCTGTTGCATCATTTGTTATTACCATCGGTGGACTTTTTATTATATTATTATCTTGAATTTTACATCCTATAAATAGAAGAAAAACAACGCATTCAGCAATATACCTTTTCATTAAACTGTTAGTTATGTTAATTAGACTCTATTATTTCTTTAGAGAATTGAAGTAATTTTTTATACAAGATTGAAAGAAATCTTATTGAGATAAATCAAATGTAAATAGTGATTCTATACATTTAAAAATTAATTCAAACACTGATTCCAATTAAAAGAATTTATATTATTGTAATAATTTTTTGGGAATAATCTGCTTTCGCAATCATTAGATAATCACAAATCAAAATAATTGCAACATGGGTGACGCATCCTCCTTTCTTATTCGCTTTTACTATTGTTGAGACTTGTTTAAAGTCAATTATTGAATTTATTTTGATGAAATTCACGATCTCCTGAATTTCATTAAAATAAATGTATTTTGAGATAGAATTACGCTTGTGAGTTTTTTTATCTACTCCAATAAAAAGCATTCCTTTTCCAGTTTTATTATCTATGTAATCGTTCAGCTGTCGAAGGCTTCCTTGGTTTGTAGTAATTATATCACCACTTTGTAATTTGTTCTTAATTAAAGTTTCGATTTCGGTCATGACTTGTATTGTTGGATGTACTAGCAATTAAAAGAGTCTACATCTTTTAATTTGTGTTGTATTACGTAATTCACGCAATACACACAAATTGTCTGCCGTTTAATAAATACATGCATGATAGGATGCCATATTTCGATTAACTTCAATATATTATCTTTTTATACATGCGTAGTTTTAGGTTCTGCTTCTTATTGTTTTTTCTATGTTTCAATTTTAAAAGTTGGGGACAATTACAATTTCGTTTACCCGATCAATTGCTCCATTACTGTTTAGATTTTGGTACAAAGGAGTTATCTAAAGAAACCCAATTAGGTAATTGGGAAAAGCTAGGTAAATTGACTTTTGAGGATGTTGTTACTCAGGATATACCATTAAATGCACTGGTCAATGTTTTTCCCTATCATGATACTTGGTTATTGAGTATTCCAGGGACCCAACAAGTTTATCAACTCAATCTTCCTCAGATGGCCCTGAAACGATTAGATAAATCTTTTTATCGAGGATATAATTTTCATGCCATCCAATATCTGGTGAATGATACTTTATTTAGTTCCGGAGGAATGGGATTTTGGCATGCGAACAATGTGTCTACTTATTTTTCACTCAAGTCTAAAGAGTGGGAAATGACTTCTGCTACGGAAGAGACTGGCCCTAGATGGATGAAAAATGATTTAGGAGGATTCGATTATAAGCGAAATACCTTACGTGTTATCGAATTTCCTGCCTTATATGAAACTAATAAGCGCTTTATGACTTATCGGTATTTTGAAAAAAATATTCATGAGAAGTATTGGACCTACAAAGGAGAATTGAATGTTGATCTAATCAGGAGTTTAGGGATAAGCCGACTAGAATCTGAATTCTTGGATGGAAAATTCTTCTTTTTAACTAGTCCTTTTCTTGTTTGGGCTGATCCCGTAACTAATACTATTTTTCAAGCGAATGCCGTTATCCCTGTTTTCAATACATACTATGAATACGTCTATCATGATGGATATATTTATTCTTACTACCGAATGAATACTTCTTCACATCAAGATTTGAAGATTAAAATCGACTCCATCTCCATCGAAAAACTCAAATCCATGAGTACCTACAAAGGGCCTTTTTACATCGATCCCTACCCTGCTGAATTATATGGCTATGGTGCAGCTGCCATTCTGATTCTGACGGCTGGAGGTATTTACGCCTATCGAAAAAATAAGCCTCAAAAAGCACAAGAAAGCAACGTTGAGCCTTTGGATGGTCTACCGGCTGGTGCTTCTGCATTCCTAAATGCCTGTTTGCACTATCCGAAAGGACATGCTTTCAGCTCCCAACATTTTACCGAAATGATGGGTTACGGGTCATACGCCTATGAAACCCAAAGACAGGTGCGGGCGAAGTTGATCAAAGGGATCAACAGCTATTTCTGGGCGCATTATCGCATGGATGATGTCATCGTCCGACAAACGGCTCATGACGATAAACGTTTTTCCGTTTACCTAATAGCCGAAGTTCATTATGATACCTTAAAAAAATTGCTGCAAGTATAATTTTACTCCGGATGATACACCCGCTCAGCTGCCTTCAGCACCTCCGCCTTATCCAAAGTCATTCGCTTCGTTTGCTGTGCCTGGTACATCGCCCGTTGATCTGCGAAGTGCTTCGATTCCGGGTGTGAACTCGCCCCAAAGGTATTCACCGTCTCAATCAAAGGTAAACCACCATCTTTCGGGAATTTGACAAAACCGATGTAGGCATCTCCACTGTTCATTTTGCGCTTGGATTCACCCCAGGCTTCCGTTTGAACTGCCGCCAAAACATCGGGCATACCCGCCTGCGGCCAATCTTCCTGACCACGTACCAAACGCTGAAATTCACCTAGTTTCACATCCAATCTGCCATAATGCTTCATCAAGAAATCGTTCACATATTGGCATAATTGAACCGCTTCTGCCTCTGTCAAAGGATCTTTGGATCCATTCGTACGAATCTTTGACGCCTGATAATAGGCGATGTTATAGTACAAGGCGCCCACACTTTCCGTGTCGGTCACATGATTCCATTGTTGGATGCCATCAATGATGCTTGATAAAGTCGGGTATTTTGAAGCCTCCAGATGAAAAAGCACAGATGCATCCAAACCGTAGGGATACAAAATCTTCGCCGGTAATTGGCGGTCAAACTTAATCCGCTTCAAATCCTCCCAGGAAATCTTATCGTAGCTATCAATCAGCTCTTTGGCCCGTTGGCTCCGATTATTATGATAGGTCTCATATCCATCATATTTATCGAATTTCGCTGGATTTAAGTTCTCATTTGTGCTTGTCGCCAGGAAGGGCGAGTGATTCGTATTGAACAAATAGCCACTTGCCGGATTCGTATATTGCGGCAAGGCATCCAAGGGTTTAAATGTATCCCAAAGCGTCGCACGGCTATTCCCCGGTAATGTCGAAGCCCAATTGTATTTCGGATCCGCATTGCGATAAGGCATCTTGCCGTTTGAGATGTAAAAGATATTATCCTGCTTATCCGCATACATGATGTTAAACATCGGCAAATGATTTTGCCCCAATGCCGCTTTGAACTCCTGGAAATTCGTCGACCGATTCATCGCATACCACTGCTGTAACGCCCCTGCATCAAACAATGCCGGCAACCGAATGGAGAAATACTCCCCTTTAGGTGTTTTCACCGTGGGGCCATAGATTGATGAAAATGCCATTTTACTCAATGAAAACGGAATTCCTTTGATGTTCAATTTGATTTTACGTTTCTCTAAGTTCATCCAAGTTCCATCAACTTCGTATTGGCCTGGATGCGCTTTGTCCGTGTGTAACTGATACACATCAATCTTATCCTGAAAATTCACCGTATGTGCCCAAGCCAAATTTGGTGTAACGCCATGAAAGATTAATGGTCCACCCGGGAATAAACCGCCCAAGATATTCCAACCTTCCTCGCTTTGTACATGGGCCTCGTAGAATGCCGTGGCGCCTTCGATGGGTTGGTGGGCATTGATCACCAACATCGGTTCCCCCGAGGCTGATTTATTACTTTTAATCGCAAAGGCATTACTGCCTTCCCCCGTAAAGCCTGGCAGGTGCGGGATGGAGCCGTCGAGGATTTTGGGTAAAGTTTTATCCACCCCACAGAAGATCGCAACAGAAAACATGGTTGTTGCGATATAGTCTTCGAGCGCTATCGGAAAAACATGTTTGTTTAATACTTCTTGCGGATGCGCTTTGGCATAGGCTTCCAATCCCATGAGATAACCTTGAACCAATTGAATGAATTTCGGATCCATCGATTTGATTTGTTGGTCTACGACCTTACGTGTATTCAATAACCCAAACACATAATCCACCGGTGCGCCCTTCTTGCCTAAGTAGGTCGCGAGTTTCCCCTTCCCCGTTAGAATCAAGGTTTGTATGGTTTTAAAATCATCCTCGGAATGTGCCCAGGCTAAACCATAGGCCACCTCAGGATCCGTAGGAGCGAAAATATGCGGAACGCCGTAGCTGTCGCGGGCGATGTTGATTTGATGGGTACGGATATTGGGTTGCTGCGCATGGATTTGGAAAATGCACAGAAATAGAAGGGCAATGAGGTATTTCATATTTATAGGTTTTATAGCTTAACGAAGTTGGGCACAATTTGTTTGTTATTTTCTTCGCGTATCAATCAAGTACTGAATCTTCCAGGCATCGCCTATTTTGACCAATTGAAATGAATTCACGCCTTGATGCGAAAATTTACCTTGGTAATAAAACTGATAAGGTGTCCAAGCGCTGGCTAGTATACCATCTTCCTGCACGCTTTTGAATTTGATACGTTCATCGAGGGCACCTTTGGGGTATTTAGTCAGACTTGTTAAAAAGGCTTCAAAGTCTTCCGTTTTCACTTTTGTTTGATTGTCCTTTGTCACGATGGTTTGAAAAATAACCGATGGCGCAAAGCAAGAACGAAATAAAGCCGTATCGCCGGTTTGCATGGCGATAAACATGTTCTGAATGACTTGTTTGATGGCGGGTTTCTCCTGATTTTTCTGTGCGGAGATTGTGCTAGAGAGGAAGAGTAAGCTTATGATTAAGAATTTTCGCATGGATGTATTTTGATTTATCCAAAAATTAAGGATTTGTCATGCATTTCCCAATTTTGAAAATGCTTATATTTAATATTCATTACAAACTAAAATTTCTATGAGAATCCTTACTTCCCTGTGCCTGACATTATTCATCGGCTTTTCTGCTATCGCCCAACAAGATAGTCTGTTCATTAAACGCATGTCGGACGATATTATGACCAACGGCAGAGCCTATGATCTCTTGTATGAATTAACGAAAAAGATTGGTGGCCGCCTAGCGGGTTCGCCGCAACAACAACAAGCTGCTGTTTGGGGAAAGCGTAACTTGGAGCTTTTGGGTGCAGATAGAGTTTTCCTTCAGGCTTGCAAGTCGCCCAATTGGAAGCGAGGGGGCACGGATTATGCGGCGATTGTCGGCGTTCAAGGAGAAGCACGCATTCAACCTTTAGCAGTTTTGGCTTTGGGTAATTCCATGGGATCCAATGGGATGATTGAGGCGGAGGTGTTGGCGGTGGCCAACTTTGAAGAATTGGAGAAACGGAGGGATGAGGTGAAAGGCAAGATTGTTTATTTCCACAGTGCCTTTGATGAAACGAAAATACAGACTTTTCGTGCTTATGGAGAAAGCGGCGCCTATCGTCGGTCGGGTGCTTCGCGTGCCGCTAAATATGGTGCGGTCGGAATCATGATTCATTCGTTGAGTACGGCGCCAGATAATGCGCCTCATACGGGTAGCATGGTATATGATGAAGCCTATCCCAAAATTCCAGCGGTTGCTTTGGGGCCAAACGATGCTAAAATGTTGTATGCTTTAGCGAAGAAAAGTCAGGTGAAAGTTCAAATGCAAACCTATGGTCAATTCTTACCCGATGTAAATGATCAAAATGTGGTCGCGGAATTGAAAGGATCTGAGTTTCCGAATGAATACATCACCTTGGGGGGACACTTGGATAGTTGGGATGTCAACGAAGGAGCGCACGACGACGGCGCGGGTGTCGTTCATACAATGGAGGTATTACGTGTGTTGAAGGCATTGAATTACAAGCCTAAGCGTACGATACGTTTTGTGTTGTTTGCCAATGAGGAGAATGGAGTACGCGGAGGCAATGAATATGCGAATCAAGCAAAGTTGAATAATGAGAATCACATCATGGCTTTGGAGAGTGATGAGGGCGGATTTACGCCGCGGTCGATTGGTATGACGGCATCGAAGGAGGCATTTAAGAAGTTTCAATCTTGGTCGGCTCTATTAAAACCATATGGTTGCGAGGTGACATTTGGAGGAAGTGGAACGGATATTGGACCTTTGGCGAAAGTTAATCCGAACACCGTCATTGCGGGTTTGGTACCTGATAGCCAACGCTATTTTGATTTACATCATGCGAAGACGGATGTGTTCGAGAATGTGAATAAGCGGGAATTGTTACTGGGAGCTATAAATATCGCTGCGCTCATATACTTAGTTGACCAATACGGTGTTAATCCCTAATCCGATGAGATTATTAATTTTATGTCTATTCGTATTTTTTAGTGGCATTGCTAAGCCTTTACCACGTGTTTTGGTGTATACCAAAAATGGCCCTGGCTATGTGCATGACAATATACCGGCTGCCGTTGCTTGTTTTCAAGGTTTAGGCAAGACACATCAGATTCAATTAGATGTGTCGGATGATCCTGCCGTGTTTGAGGAGGCGAATTTGGCGAAATACGCAGTGTTGATCTTTACGAGTACGAATAACGATGTGTTTGCGACGGATGCACAGCGCTTGGCTTTCCGACATTACATCGAAGGCGGAGGCGGGTTTATGGGAGTGCATTCCGTAACAGGAACGGAACGCAATTGGACCTGGTTTAAAATGCTCGTTGGCGAAACCTTTTCCTGGCATGCCAAATTTCAGCCTTTTCGAGTAATCAACATAGCATCCTCGCATCCTTCCATGAAGGAGGTGCCTTTGTCATCGACCAAGGAGGATGAATGTTATTTTGGGAAAGAAGTATATCCGGGTATTCAGGTATTGATGATGCATGATTTGAGCAGTTTGGATGGAAAGCAGTCGGAGCTGGTGACTCAACACGCTGGATCTTTTAAAGGGTATTTCCCGGCTGTTTGGACGCAAAATTTTCAGGGTGGCCATGTTTGGGTGACGACACTCGGGCATGATAAATCAAATTACCAGGATCCTGTTTTTCAAAATCACCTCTGGCAGGGTTTGAAGTATATGATCGATTCCGTTCAGGGAATTGATTATTCGAAGGCGAAATCTCTTCGGTTCGATGAGGGGATTTGGGTTCAATAAATTGATAAAGATTTAGATTATCAGTTTTAAATATTCATTCGTATAACCTAGTATTTATCTTCATGCAAGATTTAAATTAGTTTGCATTTTGCAAACTTTATAGTAATTTTGCTATGAAAATAATGATGAATAGAACGATTACGTATTATTCAAATGTGTATCCTGAAGCATCAAATGCACTTTCAGTTTGGTACGATGAATTTGAATTAACTGATTTTACTAATTTTAATTAATTGAAACAAGTTTATCGGTCTGCGAGTATTTTAGGTAATCATCGTGTTGTCTTCAATATTAAAGGGAATGCATATCGATTGATTGTTTCATTAAATTTTAAACAAGGCGTTTGTTACATCATTTGGTTTGGGACGCACGAATTGTATGATTTAATTAATGCGGAATTAATCCCTTTTGATACAAGGATAATAAACTAAGCATACTATGAAATGGAAAGTATTAAAAACATCAGAAGACTATCAAAAAGCTGCCAAACGCATGATTGAAATATTTCATGTGGAGGAAGAAGGTCCATTACTTGATGAATTGGAGTTATTGATTGTATTGATCAAGGACTATGATGATCGTAATCATCCATTGACAAAGCCAGATCCGATACAAACGATCATGGTTAAAATGGATGAAATGGGAATCAAAGCCAAGGATTTAGTTCCTTTGATTGGTTCCAAGGGACATGTATCAGCTATTCTTTCAGGTAAGCGCGAGATAACCTTGAAGATGGCCAAAAAGCTAAGAGATTTTTTTCAATTACCTGCCGACGTGTTTTTGTAGTTTTCGATTCCTTTTTCCATCCCCCGTTTAATTTGTTCCACTAAGGTTTCGGGCTCGAAAACCCGTATTTCCTTCGCGAAACGTAGAAAGAAATTTTCTACTTCTTGGTCTATTTCTACATTCAATTGTATGCTGACGGCACTTTCATTTTCCGGTATTATTTCTTGGCTTGCGTGAATGGGGTATTTCTCGATGTAGTTCAACATCCAATTATCCTTGTTTATTCGGCATCGAATGGGTTGAGATTTTAGGCTTTTGCTGCGGAATAATCCCAGGCAATTTTTGAAATAGTCGGCCGGCTTGAATTCTGGATGAATCCGGACACGTGGTTGGTTTTGCTCATTACTCACATGAACAATTCGATCAAGCGCATACAATTGGAGTTGGTCAATGTCAACTTTGATTTGTGTTGCACCTTTTTCAACGGGTTGGAATAAGACATACCAGCCGGTGTACCAACCGTTATTGTATTCTTTCAAAAGCACGGGCAGACCGAGTGTTTGTTTCTGTTTAGAATGAGCCGCTAAGCCCCTGTGGGTGAAAAGTACGACTCTTTTGGCATAGATGTTTTCCAAAATGATCGGCATTAAGTCGGCACCTGAGCGTTCCCCATCCTTCACGAGCTCAATCGCCGACCAGCCTAACATCTCGTGATGGCGTGCCATGCTATTTTCCAAAGCTATCGCACGCAGTTTATTGACAAGCCCCTCGCCTGCTCCACCGCTGAACAGGTGTTTATTCTGTTCAATCGTGGAGGCAATTTGGCTGAGTTCTTTGTCGGAGATACTCGGAAACGCCGAAATATCATCTCGAATCAGGTAAAATCGATTCTGTCCACGTGAAAATTTGATGAGTTCTCCATCCGTATCGTGTAATTGGGGATAGCGAATTTGAAGGAGTTCTTTGAGTTCTTTCAGGTCCCTACTGAATGAGCGTTCTGCATAGTTGGAGATGTCAAAATGCTCACTTAAATAAGCGGAAACCGTTTGATGATTCACTTGAAAGGATTTTTGCAGGAGGAGGCCATTGATTTCGCGGAGGCGTTCGGATGGGTGCATCTTTTTTTTGACCAATATCGTAAACTCTTTGTAAGTCGCCAAATTTTGGCGGACAATGAATCTAATTTTGGTTCAAGAAAAACAAACAGATATGAATATGAACAGCATCAAAACCCTTGCCTACAGCCTATTGATTATTTTCCTTTTTAGTTATGTGAGTGAAGGAATTTTATTGGCCTTTGAATTGAAGAAAACGCGTCGGAACAACTGGATTAAAATTGCCTTGATTGGATTGTTATTTATCAGCACGCTTATTTTGCTTTGGGCACCTTACCATGTGTTTGGACAAACTGCTGCGGATGGATTGTTTACTTTGGCCTTTACGTTTTATGCGGCTGTGATGGTGATTGGGGGTGGATTGCGGGCGTTGGCACGGTAGTGTAGAGACGCGATACTTCGCGTCTGTTCCTAGACTGAAGTTGGGGTTATAACCCCAGGTTTTAACCTGGGGATTTAGACGAGAAGTATCGCGTTTCTACAGTAACTTATCTCTTTTTATCCAACGTCTAAGGTCTAACGTCCAAGGTCTAATAGACGCGAAGTATCGCGTCTCTACAATATGGCTTTCAACGCAAAATACAACACCGACGGACACATCAAGCATCCCAATCCCGTATAAAACGTTGCTGTCATCGCTCCATAAGGAACTAATTTGGGATCTGTTGCGGCTAATCCTGCAGCCGTGCCACTTGTTGTACCCATTAAGCCACCAAATATCATCGCCGATTTGGGATTGTTCAAGCCAATATATGGCGCAATAAAAGGCGTACCAATCGTCACAAGAATAGATTTTACGACCCCTGCCGCGATGCTAATTGCAATAATATCTGAACTTGCTCCCACAGCAGTTCCTGTCACAGGGCCAACTACAAAGGTGCAGGCTCCTGCTCCGATTGTTGCTAAGCTGGCGGCATCTGAGATGCCGAAGGCGTATGCAATGCCCACCCCGGCAATAAACGAGAAAGTAACTCCCAAGAATAAAGACAAGATACCCACGGATCCCGTTTTCTTAATCACCGCAAAACTCGCGCCCATGGCCGTGGAAACGATGGCAAAGTCGCGGAACATGGGTCCGCCCATCACTTTAAAGCCCGTTAATCCCGGAATATCTGCGATTCCGCTTTTCCCTTCCGTCAATATTCCACCAATGTACGCAATAACCAAGCCCATGAAAATAGCGATGGCTGAACCCGGAAGTTTTTTATTGGTCAATTTAACCGAGATTCCTTCTGACAAATAGACCATAATTCCGGTGACCAAAAATGCCACAATCAATCCATTTTTATCCAATAATTCGATGATGTATTCCATGTTAGTCATTCGTTGATTTGGATAAAATGGGCATAAATAACAGACAAATTGCCACAGGAAGAATACCTGCTAAAAGGGCTAAAAACCCATTGTTGAAAGCGACACGCACATTTTGAATCGATGACATCGCGACAATTACAGGAATGTACATCTTGCTCCAAAACAACACCCCCTCACCCATTTCCACATGAAATAAGTCGCGCTTTTCTAATTCGTTTTGAGCAATGATCAATAAAAGCATGGCAAATCCTACGCCACCCACATTATTATTGATTCCCAGGTAATGACCTAAACTTTCCCCGATGATTTGGCCAATAATGTAACAACCCGCCAAAAGGGCTACTCCACGTAATAACATATCTATTGAATTAAGTTAACAACATCTTTTTTCGTCACTTTGCCCATGGCATTGCGCGGTAATTCGGCTAATACGGTATATTTTCTAGGACTTTTGTAGGCAGGCATTTGTTCCCGCATCCAAGTGTTTAACGCTTTTTCATCTACCGGTCCTTTGACTACTATAGCAGCCGCAACGAGTTCACCCCATTCTTCGTTGGGTAATCCAACAACGGAGCAATCTGCGATTCCCGGATATTGGCGTAAAACTTCTTCGATTTCCAAAGCTGAAATCTTATATCCCCCAGATTTAATAATATCGACCGAATTTCTCCCGAGAATGCGATAGCCGCCTATTTCGTCAATCACCGCGATATCACCTGTCTTAAACCATCCATCTTCGGTGAAGGACTCTGCCGTTGATTCGGGTTTGTTCCAATATTCCTTAAAGACAGTTGGTCCCTTAATTTGAATTTCACCTTCATCCGATAAACGTGCTGAAACGCCAGGCAATGGATATCCTACATGTCCAGCCACGCGTGGTCCGTCATAAGGATTACTCAAAGCCATCCCTATTTCGGTCATGCCATAACGCTCTAAAAGTAAATGCGTTGAGATCGCTTTCCAGCGCTCCATCACAGAAACGGGTAACGCCGCTGAACCCGAAATCATCAATCGGAGTTTTGCCAATGCGCTCGTAAGTGCTGCCTGTTTATCTTTTGCCAAAGCTTCCCAATACGTAATTAACTTAAAATAGATCGTGGGTACAGCCATGAACACATTGATTTTTTGATTCTCAATGAGATCGTAAATGGCTTTTTCGCTGAAATTTGGCATGAATTCACAGCTCGCTCCTGCCCATAATGAACAAGAAACAACATTAACCACACCGTGTACATGGTGCAGTGGTAATACGCAAACCGTCGAATCCTTTGATGTCCATTTCCAAGCTTCAATCAGGGAAGAAATTTGAGCATTTAAATTGCCATGGGTACTCACCACACCTTTGGGTAAATTCGTTGTACCACTCGTATAAAGAATCATAGCACCGCGCTCATCGATTACTTCAGGCAGCTTTTTCGAATGTTTCGCTGTATCATTTTTGCCCAAAACGATGAACCGACATTTCAGTTCTTGGGCTAAATCAGCAAGCATACCTTCAAATTCAGGTGATACCACAATGATGGAGGCCCCAGAATTCTCAATCGTATAACGCAATGATGGCAAGGGATAACTCAAACATAGGGGAACCACGATCCCTCCTGCTTGCCAAATGCCCCATTGAACTCTAACATAATCGAATCCCGGATTCACCATAAAAGCCACGCGACCCTCGGCTAAATCATCTGAATCATCCAACAGTAGATGAGCGAAATTGGCCGAAGCCTGATGTAAATCTGTGTAGGAATATGTATTGCCTTCCGATATAATCGCCGTTTTTTCGGCGTATGGAAGGGAATTTTTAAAAATTTGAATCATGGAAATTAGTCGCTAGTCACTAGTCGCTAGTCTTTTTTAAAAAATATTATTAATGCCCGCCTCTTCACTCTTCACTCTTAATTCTTACCTCTTACCTCTTACCTCAAATCTCTCTATAGTCTATCTCTTGCCATTTCTCCACCCGCGGCAACCAAACCTCTTGCACAAATCGATTATGAATCGGGTGATTTGAATACAAATCATAGGCAGTTTGATCCTCAAAATCCATTCCTAGGCCATGTGTATACGGATTTGTCGCATTGAATTCTTCCAAAACCTTGAGATTCATAACGCCCGGAATTTGGGCTAATTTTCTCGATTCAGCGATGAAATAGGCTTTCTCCTCTTCGGATGTTGTTGGCTTGAATGTCAAAAATACACTGTGATGTAACATATCTTTTTTGTAGGGACGCGATACTTCGCGCCTAGTTTATTTTTTTGTAGAGACGCGATACCTCGCGTCTAGTTTATTGTTTTGTAGAGACGCGATACCTCGCGTCTAGTTTTTTTATTTAAGACGCGAGGTATCGCGTCTCTACAGTCCAATGTCTAACGTCTAACGTCTAACAAGTTAGCCATCAACCTCCACGCCCCCGGAACTCCCGCCGGTAATTCCCGGAAGAAAACTAATCCTGTATAGATGAATTGGCCTTTTCCATACCGACAAACCGCAATGTTTCCTTTTTGCTCCGCTTCTCCTGGATCCGTAAAGGCTAAAGGGAATTGATAATGTGTATCGTTCGATTCGCCTAAGTAAATGCTTCTTTCCTGAATCCAGTTGTCGAAATCACGTTCCGTAATTTCATTGGGTGTATGAAATAGTGCATGATCAAGCAAGAATTTTGGCTCGGCCTCTTCTTTCGTAATTCGATTCCGAGAAATGGTTAAAGGGTAAGGCCCAACGGTGCTTTTGAGTGGCCCAACAAAGCTAGCCGTATTGTATTGAACCACATAATTTCCGCCTTGCTCCACATATTTCATCAATTCGGCGTGTGCATTTCCCAAATAATCCAAGGTATTGTGAGCACGAACTCCTGTCAGCACCACATCATATTGTGCCAAATGGCTCGCTTTCAAGTCGGACTCTTGCAAGAAATCCACCTGATAGCCCATCTGCTCTAAACTCTCAGGAACTTTATCTCCAGCCCCTTTGATGTAGCCAATCCGCTTTCCATTTTTCTTGAAATCGATGTGCAACAAATTTACCGAAACAGGTGAAAAATAGCGTTGAACGGGAATATGTGGGTAATTGATACTCTCCATTTGCAACGAATCAATCCAGTTACCTTGCGTTGTTTCATAAGCCAAACGCAATTGCCAAGTCTCTTTTCCATCAAATTTCTGATCTTTTTCACGCACAGTAAATGCCAAATTTTGACTTGTTCCTGCCTCAATTCCTTTTTCCAATGCCAAGGTTCCCAAGGTCTCCCCCGCTTGATTTAAAACGCGCACTCGGCCAGCCTCTATTTTGCCTATAGCCTTAATCTGTACTTCCAATGATTTGCTATCCCCTGAGCCTCTAGGCAATAAAATATTCGGATGATTAATCTGGAAAACACTTCGAGGTGTAACCGTTATCGGTTGGAAATATTCCCCTTTAACCGGATCTACGACAAGTTCTTGTACCGGCCGACTCACCTGAATCTGCTCGCCTTCTATCGTAAATTGTGCTTGGACATACATCGCCGGATCGGGTGCTGCTTGACCGATTTTTGTTTGATCTTTAACTACAAAATGGCCGGTTTCTTTGGTATTCACCAACCAATACGGCTGGGTGATGGGTTGTCGAACGATTTGGTTTGAAGACCAATTCATTCGCGTATATGGAATGATGTTTTCTTTGAATAAGGTGTCTTTCTCCCCTACTGAAATCCGCAAATTCCCCACGTGAATCGGACTGCGAACGATGAATTCCGTTTTGATACCCAAAGGATCGCCTTGCGCGACTGTGCCCCGATTAGTATTGCCTGCAAAATGAATGCCAGCGGCTTGGACAATCCATTCATCGATCTGTTTAATCTTCTTCGATTGCAAATAGGAATCCCCTAATTTGTTAATCGCCCGACGAACCTGAATCATGTCGGGGATGCTTAAATAGGGTTTTTCAGCCTGGTAATTTCGAATAACCAAAGAAATCATCCGCTCAATCTCTGCTCCTGCTGCACTACTTTGCCAGTGGTCAGCTACCCCTTCATCAATCGATTTTTTAGGTGCAATTCCTGCCAAGGTTTGGAAATATTCGGTGGATTTTCCATGGTCAACAGCAAACCCGAAGCCCTGTGATTTATGTTGGCTTCTACTCAAAGCCGCTAATTCCCCCGTACTTTGGCCAATGATCGGCAAGAAATTCCCAATTTGAACCTTAAACTGATCTTCTGACACAGTTGATGTTCCAGCAAATCGGAAGGTATTCCACAATAAGCGGGTGGCTTTCCAAGGTTTAATATCCCCTTTCAATTGCTCAGGGAAACGTTTCGGGTCAGCCGCCGCTGAATAGGCCTCAATCGCTAATGCCGCAGATGCCGAATGATGGCCATGTCCCGCACGTGAATCCGGTGGAAAACGCGTAAATATGATGTCTGGACGTAATTTACGAATGACATATACCAAGTTAGAAAGGACTAATTCTTTGTTCCAAAAACTCAAAGCCTCGTCGGTCGACTTCGAAAATCCAAAATCAAAAGCCTGTGAAAAGTATTGGTTGGCTCCGTCGATTCGGCGGGCAGCCAACAATTCCTGCGTTCGGATTAGCCCTAAAGGGATACCTTGTTCATCACCAATGAGGTTTTGGCCTCCATCCCCTCGTGTGAAGGCAAAGTAATTCGTTTCCCAATGTTGTTCTTGGGCGAACCAGGCCAACATATGTGTGCTTTCATCATCGGGATGTGCCGCTACATGTAGCACGGTTCCTGTTGATTCAATGCGTTTTAGGTTCTCCAATAATTGGAGTCCATTTTGCCCCCAAACGAAACTAGGGGCTAATAAACAAGCGAGGATTAGTTTTTTCATGCGTTTAGTTCATTTCTAGACCAAGGTTGGCGATAGGTTCTTGCTAATAAGGCCGTAGCCTCTGGATCATTTAGGACCGTTTTTGTAGTGGGGTCATAGGAAATCGGTCGGCCTAATTTCATCGAAACATTTGCCAAAATACAGGATGCCGTTGAGATATGCCCTTCCTGGATATCGGCGATCGGTTTAGTTCCTTTATCGATGGCAGCTAAGAAATCAAGCATGTGTAAGCGCGTGGCCGGAGCTGCATTGAGTTCAATGCGATCTTCCGTTAAATCCTCGGGGTATTTTTCGCGTTCAAATAGACAAGTACCATGGATTTTTTGGCCTTTCGGATCGACGGGAGTAAAATCGTATTGCATGGTACTTAAACGCAAAGTCCCTTTTTCGCCATAAATCGTTAAGCCCCAAGGGTATTCAGGATCTGGAGGTGTACCCCAGGTACGATGTTGCCAAACACAATTCAAGCCATCATATTCAAAAACGGCTGTTTGGGTATCTGCGATGTTCGATTTGCCTTCTTTTTGGACGTAAATTCCTCCTTCGGAAGAGATGCGTTTGGGCCATCCAAGACCTAAAAGCCAACGAGCGGTATCAAACATATGGACACACATATCTCCCATAATACCGTTTCCGTATTCATTAAACGTTCTCCACCAACGTGTGTGAGGTAAACCATCATAAGGGCGCATGGGTGCAGGACCTGTCCAAGTTTCGTAATCAAAGAAGTCTGGAACCGCCTGAACGGGAGGATTTCCGTTATTGCGCATGTGGTAATAGCAATACATTTCCACATGGGCGATTTTACCAAGCAAACCTGAATCAACGATTTTGTTTTTGGCCTCTATAATGTGCGGCGTTGATTTTCGTTGGGTCCCTACTTGTACCGTTTTACCGTATTTCCGAGCGGCAGCTACCATAGCTTCCCCTTCAAGTACGTCGACGGAAATGGGTTTCTGTACATAGACATGTGCTCCCGCTTTGACTGCATCAATCATTTGCAAAGGATGCCAATGATCCGGACTACCAATCAAGACAATATCCAAGGCATTTTCTGCCAAAAGTTTCTTATAATCTCCGTACAAGCGCGGTGTCTTACGGGATTTTTGTCGGGCAGCAACGAGCTTACCCGCTTCCGTCAACATATGTCGGTCCGGATCACAGAGCGCTACAACCTCCACGGGGGCGACTTGCATCAGTCGGAACAAATCACTTTTTCCATACCAGCCTGCACCGATTAAACCGACTTTTAGCGGTTTAGACGGATTAACCAAATCAAGGCCATAGGCTCCAAATGAGGATAATGCCAAACTTGCGGATGCGCCTTTTAGAAAATGGCGGCGGTTGATGTTGAATGTTTTCATAGGTGAAAGGTTTTATTTTATAGCCCTAGGCTTTAGCCTAGGAATTCCCCAGGTTAAAACCTGGGGTTAAAAGTGTTTTTATTATTGCTCTAGGTTTTTGCCTAGGTAATCCCCAGGTTAAACCTGGGGTTAAAAGTGTTTTTATTATTGCCCTAGGCTTTAGCCTAGGAATTCCCCAGGTTAAAACCTGGGGTTAAAAGTGTTTTTATTATTGCTCTAGGTTTTTGCCTAGGGATTCCCCAGGTTAAAACCTGGGGTTAAAAGTGTTATTATTATTGCTCTAGGCTTTAGCCTAGGGAATTCCCAGGTTAAAACCTGGGGTTAAAAGTGTTTTTATTATTGCTCTAGGTTTTTGCCTAGGGAATCCCCAGGTTAAAACCTGGGGATAAAATTCTATTTTAATTTCAGGCTTCAACCTGATAGAAAGACGCGAAGTATCGCGTCTCTACATGATATTTATTCCAACGTCCAACGTCTAATGTCTAACGTCTATTTCCTCTCTCTTACCTCAAAACCACACTTACCACTCCTTCCTTTGGAATCTCAATCCCCCATTGTTTTGAATTATATGAAATTGTCGTTTTAATCATATCTTTTGTTTCATTCTGCAGAAGTACCGCCACTTGTTTGTCGGGCCGTAAGGCCGAAACGCCAATTAAACCTTTAGGAAGTCCAGACATTTCAATGCGTGTCGAGCCCGTTGGGATGAATTTAGAAGCTTGCGCTACAATGTAATAGGCTTGATTTCGAATAAGTGTCCCGTCTGATTGAATTGTGATTGCCCCTTTGCATTCCGTACATCCACCGGGCGTATGCGGTCCCCATTGTGGATCATTCGCCAAATTCCATTCCAAAGCAGTTTTGGCATCATTCAAAAGTGATCCGATGATTACATTTTTGATATGCCAATTGAAATCGCCGGCAAATTCACCCTTTGCCCCTGTCCATTGTTCCGTGAAATATACTTCTTTGTCGGGATGCGCCTTTCGAACCACACCCAATGCCGAAATATCCCCATTGTATAAATGAAAGGCTGATCCTGCCACATATTGGCGTGTGATTGGGTCATTTAAAATTTCAATCGGATATTCGGGTTTATCGCAATTATGGTCGTATGCCAAAATTTTGGTCTTCAATCCCGCCTTTTTAAATGCTGGCCCTAAATGGTTTTTGATGAATTCATTTTGTTGGCCTGCAAGCATCAACAAACTTGGATTATTTCCGGGATGCAAAGGTTCGTTTTGGGGTGTCAAATAAGCCATTTCCAAGCCGAGTGCTTTCATGGATTGCAGGTATTTGACAAGGTATTGGGCATAAACCCCATAATATTGAGGTAATAGTGAACCCCCTTTGGAAGCTTGATTATCTTTCATCCAAGCTGGAGGAGACCATGGAGTGGCCATGAATTTAATGCTTGGGTTGATTTGTTTGATGGCTTGCATCAAGGGAATTAAATCCTTTTCAGATGCTTTGAGGGAGAAATGCGCAAGATTTTCGTCCTTTTGACCTGTGGGAACATCGTCATAGGAAAATACTTGGGAATCTAAATCGCTGGCCCCAACTGCAATACGTAAAACAGAGATATTGATATTGTTTTTTCCTGTTCCAAAAAGTTCGTTTAATAAGGCTTTTCGCTGTGTAGGGGCTAATGCTAAAATAAGTTGGGCGCTCCCCCCTGTCAAGGTATACCCGAATCCATCAATGGTCTGGAATTTGTTATTTGCATGGATTTGAATGCCTGAATTGCCTTGAGTAGCCAATGGTAAAACTTGTTCTTTCAGCATTTGTTGGCTTTCAGCCTGTGAAATCCAAATTTGGCCAAAACCTGAAAAATAGCTAAGAACAAAGGCTAAGCTTGTGAGCCCAATAAAACGTTTCATGCAATAGGTTTAAATTGTCTTCAATATATTCAAAAAAAATCAAATTATTGCAGGGTTGTTGGCTGAAGTCGTTAGTCCGAAGTCCGGAGTCCGAAGGTTGTTGTCAGTTGCTAGTCACTAGTCGTTAGTCCGAAGTCCGTAGTGAGCTGTCAGTCGTTAGTCCGTAGTCCGAAGTCCGTAGGTTTTTTCACTCTTCGTTCTTAACACTTAACTCTTCACTCTTCACACTTCACTCTTCGTTCTTAACTCTTAACTAACGTCCAATGTCCAACGTCCAACGTCTAATGTCTAATGTCTAATGTCCAATGTCCAATGTCCAATGTCCAAAAAAAAATACGCCTAAACTAGACGTATTTTTCCACATTCATTAAACTCAATATTCTAAATCTTATTTGATTTTCTTACGTGCAGCGGCTTTGTGCTCAGAAACTGCTCGGTGTGCGTCTAATCCGACGATGTTCACTGTTCCACCTTCACGCTCATAATCATGCTTGAAATGTTCCAAGTTTTCCATTACTGAGTGATCCACCAAATGTGTTTTTGCTAGGTCAATTGTAACTTGAAAACTCGGTGGAATTGCTTCTAATTTTCGTTTGATTCCTAAGAAATTGGTAAATACAGCTGCATCTGAGATTTCAACTAAATACGCATCATCTGTAAAGGAAACTTCTGTTGGTGCTTTGAAAATGGCACTCAATGGTTTTCCATTAAATAAATTGACCAAAATTTCAGTTAAAATACCCGCACCGATTCCAACTAATAAATCGACTCCTAAAGTAAATAAGATTGTGACGATGAAAATCAACAGTTGTTCTTTCCCAATTTCTAAGGTGTGTATGAATTCTTTAGGATGCGTTAATTTAATACCTACTGTAATTAGCATGGCTGCCAAAGCCGTATTGGGAATTAACTCAATTAAATGGGAGGCTAATAAAACAAAAACCAAAATGAAAAATCCGTGGAAGAAGTTAGCCCAACGAGTTTTCGCGCCATTGGCGATATTGGCCGATGAACGCGCTACTTCTGAAATCATGGGTAAGCCTCCCAAAAATGCAACAAATGTGTTACCAATTCCGGTCGCAATTAAATCCTTATTTGCATTTGATTTACGTTTAAATGGATCCAACATGTCCATCGCCTTCACGGTCAATAATGATTCCAAAGAACCTACTAAAGCGAACATGATCACAAATTTGATAAAGGTTCCCGTTTGTGCAAAGCCTTCAAAACTTGCGTTCATGTGGATATTATCCAATAAGTTTCCAATGTGAACTAACGCATATTTAGGCTCCGTTGTTTGAAAATCCATATACAATTCCGCAGGAATAGCGATAGCTAAAACCACTAAGGGTGCAGGAATTTTTTTGATGACCTTGTTCTTGATGTATGGCCAACCCATCATGATTGCTAAACTAATGACTCCGATTAACGTCGCTTTAGGATCCCAATTCGCAATAAATTCTGGAATAGAGGCAAACAATTCCAAGGGCTCCTTCCCTTTCGTCAATGCAGGATTTACATCCAATAAAACTGGAATTTGCTTGCCGATGATGATTAATCCGATGGCTGCCAACATACCATGTACGGCCGATAAAGGGAAGAAATCCATCAATTTCCCGAGTTTGAAAACGCCGAAAAGAATTTGCACAATACCCGCAACGACCATGGCTCCTAGGGCTAAATGCCAGCCTGTTTCTCCTCCACCAAATTCACTCACAGCGCCTGCTACAATAACAATCAAACCAGCCGCAGGGCCTTTAATCGTTAATCGGGAACCAGCAAATAAACTCACAATCATACCCCCAATAATGGCGGTGATTAAACCCATGATGGGTGGGAAATCAGATGCTTTGGCAATGCCTAAACTAAGTGGCAAGGCCAATAAAAACACGATGAACCCTGAGGTTGCATCACTCGCGAAATTTTCTTTTAGGCCCGCGAAGCCATCTTGAGGTACTACATTTTTGTTTTTCATGGGTAAGGTATTTTAAAAATAGCGATTTGAAAATTCAGCATGTGTTTTGGAATTGGGTCCCATAAACACACGTGCGTAAATGCGGATAACGGCTAAGCCATCCAATATAAAACTCAACGACACAATAGCCGCCAAAGCAAATTGATCTTCATGGATATGCGAGAAAATTAAGTCTTCACCAATGAACGCAGGGGTAATTGGAAAGCCTGTCAATCCGAGGCAAGCCAATAAAAAGACCAATGCAATTTTGGGATGCGTCTCAGAAAGTCCCTGAAAACGACTCAAACTTATTTTACCCTCGATACGGAAAAGGCGTTGAAGCGTTAAATACCCAATTAAACCTGCGATCAAGATTCCACTCAGATATAGGACATTTTCTAATTGGTCAAATTTCTCATTGAATGAGATTGCTAGCGCGATCCAACAGTGATTCATAATCACTAATATCCAAGCTAAACGAACAGAATGACGTTGCGTGAAGGATTTGAAAACCAAGATTAACCCAAAAAAGGCAAAGACAACGGGAGTTGCTTCTAGTAGATTTTCTGGCAACAAATGTGTTTGCTTCATGGCATAAAATCCCAAAGCAAATGCAGGAATAAAGAACAACATTAGCCGTCTTCCGTTGATGAAATTCAATTTATTGCCTGCCCATTTTAATGGATTCCAGAAGTACTCATACATCATGGTGTCTAAATTCCATTCTTTCAAACACAATACATAAATACTATGTTGAAAACGCTTTGGAAATGAATCCTCTATTGTTTTTGCCCGTGGCTCAAAGGAATAGAATTGCTCGCGAATCAAATAACTTACCACGGATGGGGAAACCAATAATTGGTACGTACGTAAAAATGCATTTCCCGCAAAATGGAATAAGGCTAGCGATTCAAAACCTAAGGCAATTTCAATGAATATTATGCCAATTTGTGCAATGGAAGCATAGGCAATCTGACTTTTTACCGATGATTGTACACGAGCAATACCCGTTGCAATTAGGGTTGTTAGGAGTCCTAAGGCAACAATTAAGATGCGCACCGAACTTTGATATTCCCAAAATGGAAATGTTCGCAACAATAAAAAGGCTCCTATGTGAACGGATAAACTGCCATAAAAAATAGCACTTGATGGCGTAGGCCCTTCCATGGCGCGTGGTAACCAAGACGAAAAGGGCAATTGGGCTGATTTAGCGGCTGCCGACAACAAAATCATCGCAGAGATAAATACGCCAATGAAACTATGCTGCTGCAATTGTTCGTGCACTAATTCGGCATTATTTAATTGGAAAAACGTGATGTTCTGCCCCCACAAATGGTGACTCGCCCACATAGCCAAAATTAAGCCCACATCCCCGATTCGATAAATCGAGAATACCTTCACGGCATTTTTAACGGGTAAATAGCGTTCCCGATAAAAGGAAATCAATAAGAAAGAGGAAATTCCTAAAATTTCCCAACCCACAAACAAGGTCTCTAAGTTTCCTGATAAAGTTGTAATGCTATAACCGAGGTAAAAGAACAAGGTTGTATTGAAAAAACGCTTGTAACCTGCTTCACGGTGTAAATAGGTGCGTGAATACATCGTCACCATGAAGGTCAACAAAGCACCCACAAGCAAATAAACAGCCGTGATTTTGTCAAACAAGAAATCAATTTGGAAAATGTAATCTTCGTTTTGAAACAAGATGACCTCCTTTACTTGAAAGGTATTTGCTCCTGTCAAAATCCAATCCGCTACATAAATCGTTGCAGCAATCAATTGAATCGTCATCGTTATGAAGGCTACTCCAGAGATTAATCGTTCATTGTTTTTAGGTAAGGTCAGACTTACCAAAAAACCTACAATCGGTACCCAAATAAATAAGGGTAATAAGGTGTTTATGGTCATATTAGTCTTGATTTAATAAGTAAACAGGAAAATTCTCTTGATTGCTTTCGATCACAGATTCTACATCTTTTATCACCTCCAAGTTTTTAATTAAAGGTTCATAAGGTGTAAATTCACCGGCTCCAAATACATATAAAGCGTTTGTTTCTGGATGAACTGCGACCAATTTGACCCAATCATTGATGAACCATTCATAGGTTTCAGGTGCACGTTGAATCGTTTTTAAAACGACTTCCGGGAAGTGCTCTACAATGAGTAATAAACGAACAGGGTCGTGAACTTCGGTCATTTGTGCAGGTAATCCTGGGCGTAAATCCCCATCAATACCATTCGCTACGCCAAATAATCCCATGACATTATGAGGTAATTTGGTGCCTGCACCTAGTTTTTCTCCATCTACTCGTGAGAAATAGTATTCCAAGTTAATTCCTCCACATACCGGAGCAGCTGCTTTTAAAATACCAAATAAATAATCGCCTGCTGGGTCGACACGGTAGTCGAAGGAATTTAAAAACGAACGTCTATCCAAGAATAAGCCCTTCGATAATTCACGTCTACCCACAATAGCTAAAGCATTTGTCGCATGATTCAATTCTGGACGCGGCTCAAAAATGGAAACCGAACGTGTCCGAATTTTTTCATGGATTGATGCAGGAGATTCTTTTGAATTAATCGATTCAAAGCGTCTAGAGCGTTCTTTGGCATTTAAATCCAATGCCTTGCGGAATACCTCCTCATGTTTTTTATGCATGGATTTATATTCCAGTGAAGAAATTTGGTCGTCATAAAAAACGATTTCATCTCGGGTTGTGTCATGAAGTCCGCCGACGAACATCGTCGTTTCAGGAATTTGGATACCTCGTTCAGCTAAAATCGTACGTACTTCGGGCTTGTTTGCCATCTGACTTATCACTCGTGCATTAACGGATCCCGCACGCCCTGAACAAGCCCCACAATCATAGGCTGCATAATGCGGATTGTTAACTGAGCTTGCTCCATGTCCTACCACATAAATGATCGCTGCAAAATTGTCAACTAAGCCAATACTACGTAATTGAGCCTCTACTCGATTGGCCATCTCCTCGACCTTAAATCCTAATTGAAGACCATTTTCCTCCGCATGCAAAGCATCAAAATCAACTTGTAAACCAGAAAACTTATCCATGTGACGCAAAGAAGATGCTGTCGCAGGACTCATGCTTGGTTTAAATAGATTGATGAACAATTTTACTGCCGACCAAAATCCAAGCGTCTGAGAGAAAAGCCAACCGCTGTAGAAATTGTGGTTATGCTTAGAAAAATGCAGGTCTGTTGCTCGCTTTTTATCCTCTCCAATTTCCTTAATTAGGTATTTGGGAGTTACAGGAGCTGGGCACAATTTGGTATAAAACTTGCCGCCTACTGGTTGGTAGAAAAACTCGACACTAAAAAATCCTGGTGTCCCGAACGTTTCACATGCAGGATCTAGGTTCTCCAAATACCTTCTAAATGAACATTCACGGTCATCAATACAAAACAAACTTTGGAAAGATTTTTGATGTGGTGACACATATTCTACACGCTCAGTTTGAATACCTTTTAATACCTGATCGTAATAAGTCCATTCAAATGCCTCTTGCCAAAGTGACAATACTTCCATCTGTTCAGATTTCACGATCGGATCATGTAAGGCTGTAATCGGCTCTGTGAGTTGCTGATCGATTGTCTTCCATTCGCTTCCTAATTTATGGTCGAGTGCATCTAACTCGAGCAATAATTCCAATAGAATTAATTCCTCTAATTTAATTTGACGCTTATCCAAAAGGGTTTGTGGAAGGTCCTCGACAGTCGATACCATTCCCGACCAACCTTGATGCGCGAATTGTTGGTCATATAAATATTGCTCGTAGAATGCATCGTTATTGCCAACTAACAATACTAAAATATCTTGAATTCGGGTATTTTCATTTAACAACAAGGCGCGGCTTGTTGTCCTTTTGAAAATACTGACCCAACTGTTCGTTTCAAGTTTACGAATTGCATCTAAGAACGATAAATCGTCAATAGGAAAATTCCAAATCGATATACCTTGATCGAGGTAGCTTCCAAGCAAACGAAATAAGGTCGGATGCACTAATGAGTCTAAATCGATGCTGTACTGTTTTTTCCATTGACCACGTAATGCACCTACACGTGCATGTTCCATTGAATTATATTGGCCATGGAGTAATTTTCCTTTCCAAATTTCTTGATCTTTCCCCTTTTTTTGGCTGAGAACTCGATCAATGATTGTTTCTCTTATCCTTCCTGTTTGATATAAAGTCCGAAAAGTTTCTAACGGGAAATACACCTGATACCCCAATTTAACATGAGCCATTTCTAATGCTTCATGAAAGGGTAAATGCTGAAAAGCATGTAAGGTATTATGATGCACAAAGTCCATTAATGGAGCTTGTGCTGGCAAAAAGTGTTTCAATTCATGAATCACTTGATGCAAATCAAATTTGTGTTGCATAAGAATATCGTGGCAATAATTCCACTAGTTTAGGCGATTGAATAAAGGGATTCCTCGAATGGGAATTCCTACAGCCTAATATTCCTAAATTGAATGAATAAGGGAGTTGAATTGTGGTTTACCTTCGAATAGGTAAGATGGGCGTTTGCTACTGCAATGGCCCCCACTTGTGGGTAGGTAAATTCGCTAGAAAGGGGTAAAAGAAAGAAACTTAGCTCATGTGAATCATCTTCATCTTCGCTGTTGTCCGATTCTTCAAAAATTAAATTAATGAATGAGAGCTCTTTAGGCTCTGTTTTTTTAATTTGTTTTTGGTTGTTTGTTGCGACTACTTCTTGTAAACCGAATACTTGCTTTGCCGACGCCACCGTCGTAAAGAAGCACACAGAAACAAATAATATAAAGAGTTTTAACAAACGCATGATGCAAATATAAGCAAAAAATTGTGAGTTAGTTGATGTTAAGGTATGTTAAAAGTCGCTAGTCACTAGTCGCTAGTAGTCTTTGGTCAGTCAGTAGTCTGTTGTCAGTGGTCTGTGGTCAGTTCTAAGTCCGAAGTCAGTAGTCAGTGGTCAGTCCGAAGTCTCTAGTTTGTTGTTAGTCCGAAGGTATTATTACCACCAGTTCTTACCTCTTACTTCTTCACTCTTCACTCTTCACTCTTGGTTTTCACCTAAATAAAGACGCGAAGTATCGCGTCTCTACATTAGGATTTCATTCCAAAGCTAAATGTACATAGTCCAACGTCCAACGTCTAACGTCTAAAGTCCAATGTCTACCGTCCAACGTCCATCGTCTAACGTCTATTTCAACGACGACAAAAACTCCACCACATCCCGAATCTCACGCTTACTCATTAAGCTGCCCATCGGTGGCATACTCGATGGATAATTTTCACGCGATTTAATACGAGCCGTAGCAATCCGTAAAGGTTCTGCCTCGCTCGTTTTCAACTGAATCTCCCCTTCTGTCTCTTGAATTACGGTTCCCGTTACTTCCTGGCCATCGGTTAATACCAACGAAATCATTCCGTAACCAGGTGCAATTCGAGCGCTTGGTTCAATTAATGCCTGCAAAATTTGTTCGCGGGTTAAACGACTGGCAATACCTTTCAAAGAAGGTCCTACAACTCCCCCTTCTCCTCCTGCATTGTGACAACGAATACATTCAACCGATTGGTTGCGATAGAAAATAGTATTTCCTACTTGTAAATTTCCACCGTATAATGCGTCTTTGTATTCATCTGTCAATGTCCCCTTGGTTTTCAAAGCATCCAATTTGGCAACCAACATCTCCGATTTAGTCGCTTCAACCGCTTCCATCAAATCCAATTTAATACCTGCTGGTAATTTATTATCAACCATCCGAGCAATTAAATCGGCCAAAACATCCTGCGTATGATCAGCAGGCATTTTGGCAATACTTTGCAACAATTGTTGTTGTTCAGGTACGCTACCTTTCTCAAAAATTGGATTAATGATGCCCGGAAGTTGATTTTTCGAAATGGCAATTTTATCCAAGGATCCTAATGCCAAAGCGCGCACATTGCGGTCTATATCTTCAATGCCTTTTGTCAGCAATAAAGGTAGATTTTGGTCTTTCAATGCGATCAGTGAACTTAATTGGCTTGCACGAACCTTCGGGCTTGGATGATTTAGGAATAACTGAGTCTGCTCCGATTTAACATCTTGAATGCCTAATTCAGCGATTAATTGGCCCGTTGCTGTCAATACCTCTAGGTTTTTACTTTTCAAAAATCTAGGAATGATCCCTGAAACTTTGGCAACAACATCTGCCGACTTCCGATCTAATTGGCCTCTGTAGCGACCATCCACACGATCTAATACGGATGGATTTCCCCAAGTGCCTAATGTCGCAATACCTTCTGCACGCAATGCATCTGGAATATCTTGACGCTGAATATAAGCGACCAATAAGTCGATTTCTTTCGCCGTGCCTACACGTAAACATGCATTGATAGCTCTACGAATTAACGCCTCGTTTGTCCATTTGTTCACTGCCAAAGTCTGTGCTAAAGCTGGCAATGCTTCTACTATCGATTCATCATCGTGAATTGCACGCGCAGCCTCCGTTACAATGTATTCATCAGAATCTTGCAGGAATTGTGCAACAGCTGGATTTTTCATTCGACGTAATACTAATACGGCCGCAATGCGTAAAGAACGATTTGTTGACGATGCTAATGCCGCAATGGGTTCCACCTGCCCTATCCGACTTAATGCTAATACAGCCGCATGACGTAAATACACATCCTGGTCTTGATTTTGTTTGATTAAATCAAGTAATGGATTTACCGCCTGGGACGCTCCCATTCGACCTAATGCTTGTGCGGCAAAGAATTGCACACGCGGTGTGCTAGATGCTAAACGAGGAATAATAGACGCTGAAGCTGAACTGAATTTATTGTCCCCCAATACTTTAATCGCCTGCGCTTGTATTTCCTCATCAGCATCTTGAATTAAAGGAACCAATGTTTCGTTTAAAGCAGGCTTATTTCTCGCCAGTTGGCCTATTCCCCAAATCCCATGCACGCGCGCTAATTGATTGTCTTTTTGATTGATTGCTTGGTTTAAGATGCTAGACTCGCCTTTTGCAACCAATTCAAATTGCGCCTTTTGTCTAACCCGCATATCGCCGTAAAACAATAATTCACTCAATTGACTCACTGGTGCTTTGGCATAATCCATTTGAATTAATTCCTTCGTTTTTTGACGCTCTGCTGCCAAATCATTCGATTCTGCTGTTACATCCAATTTCCAAACGCGTCCAAAATTCTTCGCATCCCAACCATTTACCCAGTCGGCCGCATACAAAGCACCTTCTGGACCAAATCGAATCCCCGTAGGTAAAATGCCACTTACCACATCCACTTCAGATTTAAAATCAAACGATGCGCCTTTTGGCTTTAAATCAAAAGCCCAAATGTGTGAATTGTTCGCATTGCCCACGAATTCAACCAAGAAAAACTTATTCTGCCATTTCTTACCCAATGCCGTTCCCGGATTAAAAACCATCCCCGTTGGTCCATTGTGGTAATTGCGGATGGGTGGAATGATGTAGGCTGCTTGGCCTTCCCAACGAGGCAAATACAATTTTTCGTCCATCCAAACCTTGTATAAGTTGTTTTTCGGGTCTGTGTATTTTCCATATTGCCAATTGGAGCGCCAACCAATATCCGCCCCCTCAACAATATGAACTAAACGCTCACTTTCACCCGGATGGTCTCCGTCATTATCCGAACTGATGATATTTCCATAGTGATCAAAAGCAAACTCATGCGTATTTCGAATACCGTATGCGACAATTTCAAAGTCGGTTCCATCAGGATTTGAACGTACTAAAACGCCCGAATTGGGATTAGGTAAATTGCGTCCATCGACCGTTGTGATGTTGGCTCCAATATCCCCTATTTGCCAGTAAATCTTTCCATCGGGTCCTTCAATGACACTCGACATGCCATGACCTCCAAAACCAATATGCACGGCAAAACCAGTGGCTATTGATTTGGCATTTGTCCAAAGTCCTTTTTTATTTGTATTATCCAAACGCCATAAATCAGGTCCCACAGCAACAAATGCATCTTTTTTGCGAACCAATAATCCGCCGGCTACGTCAGTTACTTCTTGATTAAATTGATTTAGAATGCGCGTTCCTTGATCTGCATATCCGTCCCCGTTCTTATCTTCTAACTTCCAGATTTCTTCTTTTTCAATGGTCAAATCATGCCAATCATGAATGCCATCGCCATTTAAATCAGGTAGCCATGCGTTCTTATCCGAGTTTTCAGGTGCAAATGTTCGATGTAAAAAGGCTTTACGATCTTCAACGGATTTAAACCCAATAGATTCCGTCATCCAATCTCTGTGTCCACGAATATCAAATTCAGATACTTTCCCGCGGTTGGTGCTGTTTAAATATACAGCCCCTTGGTCATCGATATCAATCGCCACAGGATCTGGTGCTAGGCTATCGGATGCCCAACGGGTAATAACCATGCCGGGGGTGATTTTAATCGGTAATTTTTCTTTGGCAGCTTTCGCACGTTCCGCGATTTGATCTTGATCCTCAAAAATGACTTGATAGGTGCTTTTTTCTTGGGTACTTGTACAAGCAGTTGCTAACAAAGTCATCAGACCTGCTGCTATTAAAATCTTTTGTTTCATAGGTTTAAATCTTAATTCTCTTCATCCATCATGCTCCGACGCTGTTTCGCCGCTTGCTTGGTGGTATTAAATCGGTAGTTAAAAGTAATATTTATTTGTCTTAATCTGCCCTGCATTTCCCGGTTTGTGTAAAAAGTTCCGCCATTGGTTTCCGTTCGCATGATTCGTGAATTGAATAAATCCAATACATTTAAGCTCAAAGTTCCCTTGCCTTGCATGACGTCTTTGGTTGCCGATAAATCTACCCATGCGATATTACCACGTGTTCCTTGTGCTGTTTTTTGAGGCGCCTCATAATTAGCTCGAACTTGTGCATCGACTCCTCCTCCGATTTTTATGCGGGATGTATGTCGAACAAACCAAGAATAGGTATCCACCAAATAGGCAGCATTGATGTTACTCGCATCAATCAATGCGCGAAATCCATTAAAGCTTACATCTGCCTTATAATTTTTGGATACATTGAATGAACTTGTTAATTCAATCCCCATGGATTGTTGGTCCGCGAAGTTTTGAGGTAAACTTTTCGAATATCCTTGTACATCTACGGTTCGTATTTGATCGATTTTTCCCGTCGTGTAGCGGTAGTAAACGGATGAACTTAAACTTCCCGCATCGAAATATTTCAAATGTCCTAAATCAAATGAATTGGTGAACTCAGGATTCAAATTGGGGTTTCCTGAGAAGTAATTACGATTATCTGAAAAGGTCACAAAAGGACTTAGTTCATTATAGGTTGGTCTACGAACCCGGCGTGAATAACCTAATTGGAATGAACTATTCGGATTTACTGCATAGGTAAAGTGCGCACTTGGAAATAAGTTCGCATAGTTCCGAGGGTTCTTTTCTTGCGTTTGTTTTAATTCCGTTTGAATGTCGGTTAATTCCCCTCTTAGGCCAAATTGATAAGAGAATTTGTTCTTTTTATTCCCTAAAATCAAATAGGCTGCTGAGATATTCTCGTTGTACACAAATAAATTTTGCAATCCTGGAATGACGGTAAAACTCCCATTGTCCTGTTGCTGTGTTACTGTGTAATCATTGGTCATATCCCGAAAACTTGTCCTCAATCCTGTTTCTAATTTGCCATCTTTACCTAAGGGATTTGTATAGTCGGCCTGCAGAATCCACTGATGCTCATATTCATCATTCAAAGCTTTTTGAACCAATGAATTGGCTGGAAAAGGCGTTCCATCGCCAAACCGACTTGTTTGCGTGTAAATTTGGTCCGACTGTTCCCAATAATCCAGGTAACGCAAGTCGGCCGTAAACTCCTTCCCTTTTTTCGCAAATGATTTCTTAAAAGTTAAGGCATATTCAGCATTGGGTTCCGTTTCTTTTTCGTCTTGTTGGCGATATGTATTCGAATAAAGATTAGTTAAGGATTTACGGTAATCTAAATAGTAGAAATCTGTAATTCGACGAACATGTGTACTTCGGAAAATATAGGATCCTGTTAAAATTGTTTTGTCGTTAAAAAAGTAATCTGCTCCACCTCGGATGTTGTTCACTAATCCCGTGACATTGTTCGAGCTGGTTTGTTGGAGGTAATTCGTTTGTTCACCTGTATAAACTTCTTGATATAAATTTCCTCTTCCGGGTGTTCTGCGATAGAAAAGGCCATAGTTTAAAAAGAAATTCAATTTGTTTTTGCGGTAATTGATGATGGCGGTCCCTCCAAAATTTTCTGGATAACCTAAATTGGTTTCAATGGCACCATTAAATCCTTGGTTTTGGTTTTTCTTCAAAACAATGTTGATGATACCGGCCATGCCTTCTGCCTCATAACGCGCGGAAGGATTTGTAATGATTTCGACCTTATCAATCAGGTTTCCTTGCAGTGATTGTAGTCCTGATGAACCGTTTATGCCCACAAGCGTAGAGGGCTTCCCGTCGACTAAAATTCGTACATTTTCACTACCTCGAAGGCTAACTCCGCCATCACCGTTGACTTGTACCGACGGTAAATTGCCCAATATCTCTGCTGCCGTAGCCCCTTTATTGGCCGCATCAGTTCCCACATTGAAGATTCGCTTATCCAACGATAGCTCCATACTGGATTTTTGACCTTTAACGGTTACCTCTGCTAAGGTTTGTGTACTGGCTTTAACTTGAATTTGACCTAAGTTCGTGGATTTACTGATTTGAACTTGTTTCAACGTTTGCACTTCAAATCCCACACTTTCGACTACAATATCATAGATACCTTGGGATACATCGATGCTGAATTCACCTTTATCATTCGCGATAGTTCCTGTAATTAATTTTACAGGATTTGCCGTTTGTATACGGATGCTTGAAAAAGGAATAGGGTTTGTCGTATTAGCTTCTATGATTTGGCCGCTAAGTTTGCCTTTAGGCGTACTTTGGCTTATGCCTAGGTAAGAAATTCCGAATAAGAGTAATAAATATAAATGTTTCAAAAGGATAGGTTTAAATAGACTTGCAAGTTAAAAAGACAACGAACAAGTTTTTATACCTATTTATCGGTTTATGTTGGAGAATTTCCGCCTTTTGTCGAATTTGTTGGCTAGAATTTAAATGCTGTTACCAATTTTGAAAAAAAAATAAACCCATGAAAAACAAAAATCTAATTTCGCTAACCGTTGCTATCGCATTCTTTTTATTAGCTACAACGGGTATTTTACTTTACATCAAACAGAAAGCGCATTTTATTGAGATGACACATACCATTTTTGGTTTGGTGTTTATCAGTTTTGCCATATTTCATATCATCAACAACTGGGATTCCATCAAAGCCTATTCAAAAGATCGTAAAAGTGGTTCAATCAAAAAGGAATTGGTAGTTGCGTCTTTAATTACAGGAATCATTTTAGTTTTATCAGTTACGGAAGTTTTAGAACCGGTTGCTGAATTTGGACGTATTTTCGCAAGTGGTGCTAAACGTCCTCAAACGGTGAATTTTGCTGAAAAGAAAACATTGGATTCGACGAACGGACATGCAGTGGTTTTGTTAGTCCAAAAAGGCAAAGAAAGCGCTTTCGCAGGACTTAGTGTTGAGGTTGCGGACACAACAGGTAAGGTTTTGGAAACTTTATTAGCGGCCGATAAAGAAATGAAGGGGCCTCCCGCGAATCTTTTGTTGGAAACCAAAATTTCTACGGCAGCTCCTTTTGATTTAATTCTAAGCTTCACACATGAAGGTAAAACGAACAAAGTAACGCGTCGGGTTAACAGATTAAGTGCTGGAGTTCAGGGGATTGCTAAAGAAAAAGGTGTCATCGAACGTGCGTATTTGGATGTTCAATAAAGTCTATTATTATCAATTTAAAGCACGCTTCGGCGTGCTTTTTTTTTTGTTCAGGATAGGTAAATTCAGTTAAAATAATACTTTTGAAAGTAACCTTAGTAGTTATGAGAAACCTAATTGTTTTATTGCTGATTTCTTGGCAAATAGCTGCCTCTCCTGAATTATCAAGAATGCAGGCCCAAGCTAAACGTGTCACCATTTACCGAGATCATTTTGGCGTTCCGCACATTTATGGGAAATCAGATGCAGATGCTGTTTTTGGTATGTTGTATGCACAATGTGAAGATGATTTCTCTCGTGTAGAACGTAATTACATTGAAAAATTAGGTCGATTATCTGAGATTGAAGGAGAAAAGCAATTGGCGAATGATTTGTACCTCCGTTTAATTATTGATCCCGAAGAGGCCAAGGCGGATTATCAGAAGAGTCCAGCTTGGCTCAAGAAATTGCTGGTTGCATATGCCGACGGTATCAATTATTATCTATTCAAACATCCCGAAGTTAAACCAGCTTTGTTGACGCACTTTGAGCCTTGGTATCCACTATTATGGACGGATGGCTCGATTGGGGCGATTTCTACAGGTGATGTTACAGAAAAAGAAGTTGGTGCATTTTATGGCTTAAATACCGCAATCGCATCGCATCGTGAACATGTTGCGGATGAAGATTTAACGGGTTCTAATGGCTTTGCCATAGGTAAGAATTTATCTAAGTCGGGAAATGCACTGCTGTATATTAACCCGCATGTAACATTTTATTTCCGACCCGAGATTCACGTGAATAGTGAGGCTGGAATGAATGTCTATGGCGCGGTAACTTGGGGCCAATTTTTTGTGTACCAGGGTTTCAATCAATATGGAGGCTGGATGCATACCTCGAGTCAAGTAGATGTTTCCGATATGTATCAGGAGCAAGTCGAAATGCGTCAAGGTATCCCCTATTATTTGTTGGACGGTTCGTGGCGTCCGTTGCAAATCAAGAAAATCCGTTTACAGGTTAAAGGTGAAATTCAGCCGCGCGAAATTACGGCTTACTTTACGCATCGCGGCGCGGTAATGGCCCAAAGGGATGGAAAATGGATTTCGGTCCGGTCGTATAATCGTTCCTTGGTAAGTCTAGAGCAGAGTTGGTTGAGAACAAAAACCACCGGCTTGAAATCCTACCAACAGGTGATGGACATGCGTGCTAATACGTCCAATAATACCGTTTATGCAGATAATAAAGGGAATATTGCCTATTGGCATGGAAATTTTGTGCCTATTCGCGATCCTAAAAAGGATTGGGGCCTCGTGCAAGATGGAACACGCTCTGCAAATGATTGGAAAGGTTTACACCCGGTGAATGAATTAGTTCATATAGTAAATCCCGTTACCGGTTGGATTCAAAATTGTAATTCGACACCTTTTACCGTTTCGGGTAGCGCAAGTCCTTTACGATCGAATTATCCGGCCTACATGGCACCGGATGGAGAAAACTTCCGGGATAAAAATGCGGTTCGCTTATTTTCAAATCATACCGGCTTCGATGTGAATGATTTAATCAAGGTTGGATACGATCGACATTTAGCAGCATTTGATGTGCTCATCCCTGGTATCGTTAAGGCTTACGCGAAAAGTCCTAGACCTGATTTGAAAGAATTGGTGGATAGTTTAGCTGCCTGGGACCGAAATGCCCAAGTTAATTCGATAGCTCAGCATATGGCAATTCGTTGGGCTTCATTACTTCTTCCCGCCATTCCGAAAATCAGAACTTTTGGTGGCGAAACGGATCCGGTAATCAACTTTACTCAATTTGCGAATGAAGCATCAGCTGATGTTTTATTGGATGCCTTATCAAAAGCAAAGTTGAATGTAGAACAGCAATTTGGTACATGGAAAATAACATGGGGGGAAGTCAACCGGTTCCAACGTATATCCAATACCGTAATGTTCGATGATTTGAAACCAAGTCTTCCTGTGGCCTTTACTTCCTCTGCTTGGGGCCAACTGCCCTCTTACACAAGTAAGCCCTATCAAGGCTCAAAAAAATGGTATGGTGTGAATGGGAATAGTTTTGTCGCTGCTGTTGAATTTGGTCCTAAAATAAAAGCCTATAGTTTGTTGGCCGGTGGCCAAAGTGGTAACCCTAATTCAATCCATTTTTTTGATCAAGCAGAAAATTACACCCAAGGAAAATTTAAGGTTGTTTTGTTCTATAAAAAGGATGTACTTGGACATGTATTAACGAAGTATCGACCGTTTGATAAATAATTGAGTTGTTTAATGGCATTTGTACAAATTTGTACATGCCTACACTTGACAATGGGTCAAATTAGACCTAATTTGTTTTTCGGGATTTGAATAGTGCGATTTATTGTTTGCGCATCCTAATTAGTGTTCTAATTATATGATATTATTTGTAACCATACTGGGTATTGTTCTGTCTATATTGATTTTCCTAAATCGGGCAGAACGCTATGGTCCCAATTTTTATTTTGCTCTTTTTGTTTTTTGTCACTCCTTTTTTGCGGTAACATCTTTTGCCCTATTGTCGAGTGAGTTCAGTTGGCTAGTAACCAAAGTTTATCCATTTTCAATCTTGATGAATATGGCGGCTGGGCCTTTAATGTATCTGTATTTTGCTTCGGTATTTCAGCCAAATTTTAAGTTTAAAAAATATTATTTACTTTACTTTTTGCCTTCTTTGCTATTTTTTATCAACGCCACTCCCTATATATTCATGGACTCGCATGATAAAAAAGAATTTATCAACTCTTTTTTAAACAATCCAATGTACGGTTTTCGTGCCCCGACCTTGTTTGTACCCTATTATGCGCATGTTATTTTTCGCATGTTTCAGTCATTTTTATATTTATTGGCTTCCTTTCGTTTGTTTTATAACAGCTTTAAAGCAAATCAATTTCGAATTAAAAGTGAACGTGGTTACCACTATGGATATTATTGTTTATTCTTTTTAACTGGATTTGGCTTTTATGCAATGACGATCATGGTGGGTTTACGCTTAAATCCTGAATACCTTATTTATAATAAAAATGGATTAGAAATTAATAAACTTGTGGCTTCCCCCCGATATGCAAATGCCTTTTTTATTTTGGCGGCACTCTTTCATCCTAAATTAGTTTTTGAGAAATATTTTATTGAAAAATCTAAATCAGATCGAATTGTCAAGTTTAGAAACTCAACACTTCAGGATGCGGAATCGACCAAATACGATTTAGATGAAATCGAGCGTTTATTTTCGGCTTATATAGAAGATCAACCTTATTTAAAGGCTGGTTTTTCGTTGAATATGATTTCCGAAGGTACCAAATTACCTGTACATCAGATATCATACTTTATTAAAACGCGCTATGCGTTAACTTTTAATGAGTGGAAGAATGAACAGCGTATTAATTATGCCGTGGAGCTAATTAATGCGGGCCATGCAGAACTATTAACACTCGAATCTATCTCTTTACAATGTGGCTACCGTTCACGCGCTAATTTTCTAGATGCCTTTAAAAAAGTAATGGGAATTACCCCTTCGGAATATCTAGCGAATTACAATAAAAAGTAATTAGTAAGGCTTTTGCTGACAATTATTATAAGGTACTTTTTTGTGATTTGGTTCATTGGGTAATTTATCTCAATGACTGAAAATCTATATTTCATTTAGTATTCGGTTAAAATACCCTCAAAATGTTGCTGATTTCAATTTAAGTACCTCCCCTTTGACTTGATTTCTAATTTCGATACAATTATTGAGCGTCAAGAGTGGCTGGGTTTAGTTTTAAATGATGAGTTTCGTATAGTAGATTAAGTTTTAACTTACTCCGTGTTCTATAATAATTATTTATACTATGTTTGAAATTGTATCTCTCTTTGGCTTGTTGGTGTCAGCCTTATTGATCATCAACACTAAAAATGAGAATAAGTTGAACATTTATTTAAGCTTATTCTTTCTAACCGTGAGTATTTTTTCTCTCACTCGAAATTTTATCTTTTACGTAAACCATCCTTATATTCTTTATTATTTTATTCCGGGTGCTATCCCCCTGTTTAATTTATCCGCTCCATTACTCTACCTATATATAAAGAAGTCCATGTTACCTAATGAGCCTGAGGGATTCAAGCGATCAGAGCTCATTCATTTATTACCCTTTGCCATATCGTTAGTGAATATCACTCCCCATTTATTTTTAAGTCCAGAATTTAAAATTGAATTTATTCGAGCGCTGATTTTAAATCCATTTAAATTAATTCAATTGAAAACCCTACTATATCCTATTCAATATCAGTTACTGTTGAGGCCCTTGATTGGATTTAGCTATTGTGTTGCCGCTTTTAAATTATATCTCAATCAAAAGGAAAGTTACTTGGCCCATGAAAAGGCGACGGTAACTTCGAGTATCCATTGGTATTTATTATTAATCATTTGTGCCGGGATGAATTTTTTGACTTCATTTTTGATTGGCTTGTTCGCTCAGCATGGAGCCTATAAGGTTCAGGATGTAAATGAGGTTAAAGTATTTATGCTCCTTCCTACCTTGTTCCTTTTAATTATGAATTCGGCCATTTTCTTTTTCCCAAATGTTGTATATAATGTGAGCAGAAGAAGGGTATTGAAAAAAGAATACGCGCCTGAAAAACTAGTATTTAATGATAACACGCCAGACGTGGAACGAAATTTGGTACCTGAAACTTCTGAATCAGAAAGCACGAATGTGTTAATCTCACGCAAGTTGGCTGAATATTTCAAACAAAAGCCTTATTTACAACCAGGATTTACGTTGTCCATTATTACACAGGATACGAATATTCCTTATCATCAATTAACGGCTTATTATAATAACTACTTGGGGATTAACTTTAATGATTGGAAAAATAATGCCAGAATAGATTATGCCATTGAATTAATAAAAGAAGGTAAGGCCAAAAACCTGACGCTTGAATCGATTGCTTACACATGTGGTTTTCTATCAAGATCTAATTTTGTTAATTCATTTAGAAAGAAAACGGGTATGACTCCCTCTGAATATTTGAAAAGTGTTCCACAAGAATCAATGGTTATTACCCTAGGTTTTAGTTAAAATAAATAGATTCGTCTTTGTACTTAATCCCTCTCAATGCTGTGTTGAGAGGGATTTTTTTGTTGAATACCTTACCTATAAGCTTATCCCTTTCAAATCATAGTAATCAATTGATAGCTTATTATTTAGCATTTACCTAAGTGATTCTATATGCTAACGAGATTCAATATGGCCTAAGATGTAGAGCTCCCAAATTCGCAGGGGAATGCTTAAATGCTTTCAAATATCCGATTCTCAGCGCCTAAGTATGTGCTTTTCGCTTGATTTTGTAATCAAAATAAGTCGCTTTTTCGTTGATTTTTCTGTTTTCAAGTCATGATGATCTCCTAATTGTGGCGTTTTGGCCTGAATTAAATCATGAAAAAGCGGGAAATAATATTTTTTCAAACCTGATTTCCATCATTTTTTATCGGGTAGATGTGTGAACATCAGTTATTCGCTTTCTTTTCTTGGACTTGAATCTTTTAAAATGCAGTACAAGGCATCATTTTAAACCGCATGTACTAAATGCCATGTACTAGATTTCCGAATTAGTCCAAAACACGCATTTAAACCGTTTTTTGGTCCTTTTTTATTGAGGTAGGTTTGTGCCGTTGAATGAGTGGAAGACTTAGAAAAAACGATAAGTCGGCCAGTCACTTCAAACGGAGTTCTAAAATCAATTAAAACATTGCCCCATGAAAATTTCACTTTTTTACATCAAAGCATTGGTCTTGATGCTTATCTTCTTCGCACTGGTGTGCGGAATCATAGGCGATATCAGGGCACAGAGTTACAATTTGTCTGTAGGGACAAATGTTTCGACCTATCTGTTTAAAAATTCAGATGGTGTAGATGTGGATTTCCTAAAAAGAGGTTCTGGATCCAGATTTCAAATCGGGTCAGAACTTCTTTTGTTGGATACGACGAAGGATTACAGTTCCTCTAGTAAAAAGGCCATCTATTTTTCTCAACGACAGAGATTAGCAAAATTTCTGTCCTTAGTTCATTTAGATGTGCAGGTGGAAGCCAATCAATTTAATGCGGTAGGTGATGACCAAAACATTGCCTTTTCGTATCAAACGAATTATGTAGGCATATCTGGAGGTTTAGGTATTTACACACCTTCCTTCAAAAAATGGTCCTTAAGTCTACACAGCAGACTTGCGGGTTTTAAATTAATTCAAGGAAACCAAGCGTTGGCAAACCGATATATTGATTTAACTAATGATAGTCAATTTGCTGATATTCAGCTATTTGCTGGATTGTCGGCCCAGGTGCACAAAAAACTAAATGATCGCATTAGCGCATTTTTGGAATACAATCGAATGCAAACTTTTCACCCTAATCAAGTTGGGAAGCCAACTTTAAATTTTCTCAATGATGCCATCAGTTTTGGTATTAAGATTTCAAAGTAATTAATAAAACGTTCTAAAAACATGAAAAATTATCTACGTTTAATTTGCCTCGTGGCTTTTCCCATTTTGTCCTACGGGCAAACGAAAAGTCTTAATTATCAAGCTGTTATCATGGATCCCAAGCCTATTGAGATTCCTGGTACATCGATTACCGGCCAACCGTTGAAGAACGGTAAGGTAAACGTTCGCTTTACCCTTTTATCCAAATCGGGTTCAGTCGATTATGAAGAATTTCACCAGGCAACCACGGATGAATATGGTTTAATCAACTTGACGATTGGTAATGGTTTAATTGGATCTGCTTCCGGTTTGTCCACACAGGCCACAACAGCAACCTATCGGACTTTTGATGCAATCAAATGGGATGCGAATGTCAAGCAATTACGTGTTGATTTGAGTTTCGATGGTGGGAAGAACTTTTCTACTGCGAGTGTTCAGCCTTTTAATTACACGGCTTATGCTTTGTATGCGGAATCCGTTGAATACAAAAATGTGCGTGATACACCTACTACCCTCTCCTACTTCAATAATGACGTAGGTTATATTGTCAACAAGGATTTAGATCCAATCAAAAACGAAATTGATCAAAACCAAAAAGATGCGATTTCAAAGTTCTTAATTATCAATCAAGCTATTTCAGATAATGAAAAAGTGACAGCTGATAATTCGAAAAAAATTGGTGACATTTCTGTAACAGTTAATAACCAAGGGACCAAGATCGAACAACAGGGTAATCAGATTACAGCGAATCAAACCTATGTAACGAATCAAATAACGAATATTACTAATCAAGTTAATGACACAAAAGCGAAAGTGGATCAAGTGGCTAATACCTATGAAAATGCGGGTAATAAGTCCAATAGTGTTATTGATGATCGCTTAAGTTCGAATAAATATCCTTCTGTGAAAGCTGTGAAGGACTATGTCGATCAGGCAACCCAGGGCATTGCGTTACAAGCTACAGTGGATGCCAAAGAGGATCGCCTAAATAAATCATCGAATATTAAAACAGATCCCAATCCGAATGTTAATTACCCTTCAGTAAGTGCAGTTAAGCAATTTGTTTTGGAATCTGCCTTGAGTAAAGACACCCAGTTGGTTATTGACGGGAAAGAAAATGTTTCTAATAAATCTGCTGATGTTATTACAGATGCGAACTCAGACTCAAAATATCCTACGGTAAAAGCGATCAAAGAATATGTAGATAACAATACCTTAGGAAAAAATTTGAATGCTGTAATTAATGGCAAAGAAGAAGTAAATAATAAAGTAGTTTCTATCACGAAGGATAATGCGAATGCAGAAAAATACCCAAGTGTATTAGCAGTTAAGAATTATGTTGATGCTGCAACAATTAATTCCTTAACATCCGAGGTACAAACGATTTCTATCAATGATGCCAAAAATGTCATCACATTAAGTGGCGGTGCAACAGAGACATCTGTAACCTTACCCAATGCGACTAATTTAATTTCAGGTTCGATTCAGTTGAAAAATGATTTAGGGGGAACATATGATAATCCGACAGTTCCTGGTTTGCTTAACAAAGAAAATGTATCGAATAAGACTTCTGATTTTGTCAATGATGGAGGTTCTAATGATAAATATCCGACAATCAAAGCGGTTAAGGATTATGTTGATGCTCGTTCAACAAGCGGATCTGATTCTTTAGCTTCTGAAATTGTTCGTGCAAAGGCAGTTGAATTATTGAAAGAAGATGTGATTAATAAAACATCGGATTTCGTAAAAGATGGTGGATCCACCATTAAATACCCTACAATCAAGTCGGTGAAAGACTATGTGGATTCTCGTTCAACCAGCGGTGCTGATTCATTAGCATCTGAGATTGCACGTGCGAAAGCTGAGGAATTGAAGAAAGAAGATGTGATTAATAAAACATCGGATTTCGTGAAGGATGGTGGATCTACCACTAAATATCCTACAATCAAGTCGGTGAAAGACTATGTGGACTCTCGTTCAACCAGTGGTGCTGATTCATTAGCTTCCGAGATTGCTCGAGCCAAAGCTGAAGAATTGAAGAAAGAAGATGTGATTAACAAAACATCGGATTTCGTAAAAGATGGTGGATCAACAACGAAATATCCTACAATCAAGTCGGTGAAAGACTATGTGGACTCTCGTTCAACCAGTGGTTCAGATTCACTAGCCGCAGAAATTGCTCGTGCAAAATCCGAAGAATTAAAGAAAGAAGATATCATTAATAAAACATCAGATTTAATTAAATACGCAAATTCTGAAGTAAAATACCCGACTGTTAAATCGGTCAAAGATTATATAGATTCCCGTTCAACGAGCGGATCTGATTCATTAGCAGCTGAAATTGCACGTGCGAAATCCGAGGAATTGAAGAAAGAGGTTTTGGCGAATAAATCGACAGACGTAGTTACTGATAAGGATTCAGATGAAAAATATCCGACAGTTAAGTCGGTGAAAACCTACGTTGACGGTAAGTCGAACGCTGGTTTAGATTCCTTGTATGCTGAGGTACGTCGCGCGAAATCCGAGGAATTGAAGAAAGAGGTTTTGGCGAATAAATCGACAGATGTTGATACAGATAAGGATTCGGATGAGAAATATCCGACAGTTAAGTCGGTGAAAACCTATGTTGACGGTAAATCAAATGCTGGTTTAGATTCCTTGTATGCTGAGGTTCGTCGCGCGAAAGCGGAGGAATTGAAGAAAGAGGTTTTGGCCAATAAGTCAACAGATGTTGATACAGACAAGGATTCGGATGAGAAATATCCGACAGTTAAGTCGGTGAAAACCTATGTTGACGGTAAATCAAATGCTGGTTTAGATTCCTTGTATGCTGAGGTTCGTCGCGCGAAAGCGGAGGAATTAAAGAAAGAAGTTTTGGCGAATAAATCGACTGACGTTGCTACAGATAAGGATTCGGATGAGAAATATCCGACAGTTAAGTCGGTGAAAACGTATGTTGACGGTAAATCAAATGCTGGTTTAGATTCCTTGTATGCTGAGGTTCGTCGCGCGAAAGCGGAGGAATTGAAGAAAGAGGTTTTGGCGAATAAGTCGACAGATGTTGCTACAGACAAGGATTCGGATGAAAAATATCCAACGGTTAAGTCAGTTGCTACTTATGTTAAATCGTTAGTAGATACGCGCGGTGATGCAAATCATGATGAAGTAGAAAAAGAGAAAAATCGTGCCATTGGACGTGAGGACGGACTTGGAAACGAGATTGCCGACAACAAGAAGGCATCAGACGATAAGGATGCTGCGCATGAGAAATCGATTGCAGATAACAAGAAAGCTGGAGATGACAAAGACGCAGAACATGATCGTGTAATTGCCGACAACAAGAAGGCATCAGACGATAAGGATGCTGCGCATGAGAAATCGATTGCAGATAACAAGAAAGCTGGAGATGACAAAGACGCAGAACATGATCGTGTAATTGCCGACAACAAGAAGGCATCAGACGATAAGGATGCTGCCCATGAGAAATCGATTGCAGATAACAAGAAAGCTGGAGATGACAAAGACGCAGAACATGATCGTGTAATTGCCGACAACAAGAAGGCATCAGACGATAAGGATGCTGCGCATGAGAAATCGATTGCAGATAACAAGAAAGCTGGAGATGACAAAGACGCAGAACATGATCGTGTAATTGCCGACAACAAGAAGG